>NZ_VCHX02000019.1 GCF_005768555.2 Streptomyces sporangiiformans | reverse complement strand
GCGCAGCGCGCGCCCGGTGACGGCGCCGGCGCCGGGCCCGGCGTCCCCGGCCTCCTCCGCGAGCGCGGCGAGGGTGCGCAGTGCGGCGGCGCGGTCCTCGGCCAGGACCACGGCCCGGTGCTCGAAGGTCTGCCGGGCGGTGACGAGCGCGTGGGCGATGTCGAGCGGTGCTGCCACGGTGCCGCCGTCCGCCGCCCACTCCCCCAGGCGCGCGGCCTGGCCGCGCAGCGCGGCCTCGCCGCGAGCGGAGAGGATCCACGGCACGACCGGCAGCGGTGGACGGGGCGCCGACGGTTCCGCGGCTGTGCGGGGCGCGACGGAACCGGTCGGGGCGGCGCCCGTTCCAGGCGTGGCGGAACCGACCGAGGCAGCCGTCCCGGACACGGCGCCGGCGGCCGTTTCGCCGGTCGTTTCGCCGGCCGTTTCGCTGGCCGGCTCGTCGGCCGGAGCCTGTTCCAAAATCGTGTGGGCGTTGGTGCCGCTGATCCCGAAGGACGACACCGCGGCACGGCGCGGGCGGTCCCCGGTGTCCGGCCAGTCGGTGGGCTCGGTCAGCAGCCGTACGTGCCCGGCCGACCAGTCCACGTGCGAGGACGGCTCGCCGACGTGGAGCGTGCGGGGCAGCCGGCCGTGCCGGAGCGCCATGACCATCTTGATGACGCTGGCGACACCGGCCGCCGCCTGGGTGTGCCCCAGGTTGGACTTGAGCGAGCCGAGCAGCAGGGGGCGGTCCGCCTCACGGGCGCGCCCGTACGTCGCCAGCAGCGCCTGAGCCTCGATCGGGTCGCCGAGCGAGGTACCGGTCCCGTGCGCGTCCACCGCGTCGACGTCCCCGGCGCCGAGGCCGGCGCCGGCCAGCGCCTGTTCGATCACCCGTTGTTGCGAGGGGCCGTTGGGCGCGGTGAGTCCGTTGCTGGCGCCGTCGGAGTTGATGGCGCTGCCGCGGACGACGGCGAGTACGGGGTGGCCGTTGCGGCGCGCGTCGGAGAGCCGCTCCACGAGCAGCATGCCCACGCCCTCGGACCAGCCGGTGCCGTCGGCGTCGTCGGAGAACGCCTTGCACCGTCCGTCGGGGGCGAGCCCCCGCTGCCGGCTGAACTCGAAGAGCAGCCCGGGGGTCGCCATGACGGCGACGCCGCCGGCGAGCGCGAGGTCGCACTCCCGCGACCTGAGCGCCCGTACCGCCATGTGCAGGGAGACCAGCGACGAGGAGCAGGCCGTGTCCACGGTGACCGTGGGCCCCTCCAGGCCGAGGACGTAGGAGATACGGCCGGAGGCGACCGAGGTGGCGTTGCCCGCGAGCATGAGTCCGTGGACGTCCTCGGGCACCTCCACCGGGCCCACCCCGTAGCCGGAGGTCGCCGCGCCGACGAAGACGCCGGTGGCGCTGCCGCGCACGGTGGCGGGGCGGATACCGGCCCGCTCGAAGGTCTCCCAGGACGTTTCGAGGAGGAGCCGCTGCTGCGGGTCGGTGGCCAGCGCCTCGCGGGGGCTCATGCCGAAGAAGGCGGCGTCGAACTCGCTGGCGTCGTGCAGGAATCCGCCCTCGCGGGCGTAGAAGGTGCCCGGCTTGTCGGGGTCGGGATCGAAGCGGTCCTCGATGTCCCAGCCCCGGTCCCGGGGGAAGTGACCGATGGCGTCGCCGCCTTCGTCGACGAGCCGCCACAGGTCCTCGGGGGAGGCGACCCCGCCGGGGAACCGGCAGCTCATCGCGACGATCGCGATGGGCTCCCGGTCCTTGTCCTCGGCCTCGCTGAGCTGACGGCGGGTCTGCCGCAGTTCAGCGGTCACCCGCTTGAGGTACTCCACGTACTTGTCGTCGTCAGCCACGCGTGTCACTTCCTTGTACCGGGCCGGGCGGGGTGGGCAGGGTGGGCAGATCGGGGGCCCGCGCATCGAGGGCCTGCGCGTCAAGGGCCTGCGGGTCGGTCGGCCCGCGGTGGTCGCGGGTCACGGGGCGCCCAACTCCTTGTCGATGAGGTCGAACAGCTCGCTCGCCGTCTCGACCGATTCCAGTTCCGCGTCCTGCGGCTCGGCAGTGCCCACGGGACCGGCGGGGCCCAAGGGATCGGCGGGACCGGCGGGCGCGCCGGCTGCCGCCACCGGCTCCCCGCTCCAGGCGCCCAGCAGCGCCCGCAGGCGGGCGGTGATCCGGGAGCGGTCCTTCTCGTCGTCCACATCGGCGCCGCTGAGCGCGGCCTCGAGCCGGTCCATCTCGTCGAGCAGGGCCTCGGCACCGCCGGGGGCGTCGGGCAGGTCCAACTCGGCCAGCAGGTACCCGACCTGGGCCGCGGGAGTCGGGTAGTCGAACACCAGGGTGGCCGGCAGGCGCAGCCCGGTGACGGCGCCGAGGCGGTTGCGCAGTTCGACCGCGGTGAGCGAGTCGAAGCCGAGCTCCTTGAAGGTCTGATCGGGCTCGACGTCACCGGCCGAGGCGTGTCCGAGGACCGCGGCGGCCTGTTCGCCGACCATGTCGAGCAGCAACTGCTCGCGGTCGGGCACGGACAGTCCGGCCAGCCGCTCGGCGAGCGTGAGCGTGAGCGTGTCCGGGCCACCGCCGATTCCGGTGCCGGTACCGGGACCGGTTCCGGGTGCGGCGGCATCGACGCGGCGTCGCGCGGGCCTGCGGACCATGCCGCGCAGCAGCGGCGGCAGGATGTCGGCGTGCTCCCGCAGGGCCGCGGCGTCGAGGTCCATCGGCAGCAGGACCGCGCGGTCGGAGTCCGTGCCGGCGTCGAGCAGGCGCATGCCCTTCTCGGCGCCCAGCGGCACCATGCCGGTACGTGCGTGCCGGCTGCGGTCGGCCTCCGTCAGCGTTCCGGTCATGCCCGCGTCGGGCAGCCAGGTGCCCCAGGCGAGGGACACGGCCGGCAGACCGAGGTCGTGCCGGTGCTGGGCGAGCGCGTCGAGGAAGGCGTTGGCGGCCGAGTAGTTGGCCTGGCCCGCCCCGCCGAACGTGCCGGCGACCGAGGAGTACACGACGAACCGGGCCAGGTCCATGTCCCGGGTCAGCTCGTGCAGGTTGACCACAGCGTCCGCCTTCGGCCGCAGTGCCCGGTCGGCCTGCTCGGATGTCATCGAGGTGACCACGCCGTCCGCGAGGACTCCGGCGGTGTGCACGACGGCCGTCAGCGGGTGCTCGGCGGGCAGGCCGTCGAGCAGGGCGGCCAGGGCGGTGCGGTCCGCCGCGTCGCAGGCGACGATGGACAACTCGGCGCCCAGGGAGGTGAGTTCGTCACGCAGTTCGGCCGCGCCGGGTGCGTCTTCGCCGCGCCGACTGGTCACCACCAGGTGGCGTACGCCGTGCTCGGCCACCAGGTGACGAGCCGTCAGCCGCCCCAGTCCTCCGGTGCCGCCGGTCAGCAGGACCGTGCCGTCCGGGTCGAGCACGGCGGGCACGGTGAGCACCACCTTGCCGATGTGCCGCGCCTGGCTCAGGTGGCGGAACGCCTCGGGAGCCCGGCGCACGTCCCACACGGCCATGGGCAGCGGCCTGAGCACACCCTTCTCGAAGAGAGCCACCAGCTCGGCGAGGATCTCGCCGATCCGGTCCGGCCCGGCCTCGATCAGGTCGAAGGCCTGGTAGCCGACGCCCGGATGGTCCACGGCCACCTGCCGCGGGTTCCGCACGTCGGTCTTGCCCATCTCCAGGAACGAGCCGCCACGCGGCAGCAGTCGCAGGGACGCGTCCACGAACTCCCGTGCCAGTGAGTCGAGTACGACGTCCACGCCCCGCCCGCCGGTGACGTCCAGGAACGCCTTCTCGAACGTCAGGTCACGGGAGGAGGCGATGTGCGCGTCGTCGAGCCCGGCGGCGCGCAGCGCGTCCCACTTGCCGGGCGACGCGGTGCCGAAGACCTCGGCGCCCAGGTGCCGGGCGAGTTGCACGGCCGCCGTGCCGACGCCGCCCGCGGCGGCGTGGACCAGTACCGACTGGCCGGGGCACAGCCCGCCGAGGTCGACCAGCCCGTAGTACGCGGTCAGGTAGCCGATCGGCACGGTCGCCGCCTCGGCGAAGGACCAGCCGCGCGGGATCCGTACGACCATGCGCTCGTCCGCCACGGCCAGCGGCCCGAAGGCGCCGGAGAACATGCCCATCACGCGGTCGCCCGGGCCGACCCCGGTCACCTCGGACCCGACTTCGGTGACGACGCCGGCTCCCTCCAGGCCGATGGCCGTGGCGTCCCCGGGATACATGCCCAACGCGGTGAGCACGTCGCGGAAGTTGACGCCCGCGGCCCGTACGGCGATCCGCACCTCACGCGGGGCGAGGGGCTGTGCGGCTTCGGGGCACTCGACGAGTCGGAGGCTCTCCAGAGTGCCCTTCTCCTCGACGCCGAGCCGCCAGGCGACGGTGTCCACGGGCACGGGCAGGGCCCGGTCGGCGGCGAGCGGGGCGATCCTCGCTGCGCTCACCACGCCTTCGCGTACGGCGAGTTCGAGTTCGCCGGAAGCGAGAGCGGCGGGCAGGGCGGCGACCGACTCGGGGGCGCCGTCGAGGTCGACGAGAACGAAGCGGCCCGGGTTCTCGGAACGCGCCGCCCGCACCAGGCCCCACACGGCCGCCTGGGCGGGGTCCACCGCCCGGTCCGCGACGCGCATCGCGTCCCGGGTGACGACGGCCAGCCGCGCATGGGCGAAGCGCGGCTCCTCCAGCCAGCGCTGGACGAGGCCCAGTGCCTCGTGCACCGTGGCGCGGGCGGCGTCGGCCAGATCGCCGGGAGCGGCGGAGGCCGTGGTGACCTGGGGGGAGGCCATCGTGAACAGCACGGTGTCGGGGACCGGGGCACCGGAGCCGGCGAGCGCGTCCAGGTCGGGGTAGGTCCCGGCGCGGAAGCCCACGGCCTCCGGCTCGCTTCCCACGACGGCCCAGTCGGTGTCCGCCGGCACGGTGTCCGCCGGCAGCGGGGGTTCGGGGGTGGGGGTCACCGGGGTCCACTCCAGTTCGTGGAGCCCTTCGTGCCGGGCCGAGCCGACGGTCGAACCGGCGATGTCGCCGGGGAGTTCCCGCAGCGTCAGGGAGCCGATCGAGGCCACCGGCCGCCCGGCCGCGTCCGCGAGCGCCAGGCTGACGGACTCCGGTCCCTCCTGGACCATACGGATCCGCAGCGCACCGGCGCCCACCGCGTCGAGACGCACTCCGTTCCACGAGAACGGCAGCCGGCCCGCGTCCTCCATCGGCACGAACATGACCGCGTGCAGGGCCGCGTCGAGGAGCGCCGGGTGCAGACCGAACGCCCCGGCGGCCGGCTCGGCCTCCCCGGGCAGCGCGACCTCGGCGAACACCTCGTCCCCGCGCAGCCACGCCGACTTCAGCCCCTGGAACAGCGGCCCGTACACATGGCCGCGCTCGGCGAAGCGTTCGTAGAAGCCGTCCAGCGGTATCTCCACGGCCTCGGCCGGCGGCCAGGCAGTGAAGTCGTACGGCAGGTCGGTCGCCCCGGCCTCAGACCCAGCCCCAGCACCGGTCCCAGCCCCGCCGCCCCGGGTCAGCAGACCACTGGCGTGCAGCGCCCAAGGCTGGTCATCGGGCCCGTCCTCGGGCCGGCCATGCACGGTCACGGCGCGGGCACCTGACGCGTCGGGCGCGTCCACGTGCAGCTGTATCCGTACGGCACCACGCTCGGGCAGCGGCAACGGGGCCAGGATCGTCAGCTCCTCCACCCGCTCGCAGCCCACCTGGTCGGCCGCGTGCAGGGCCAGCTCCAGGAAGCCCGTGCCGGGGAAGAGGGCGGTGCTGGTCAGCGCGTGGTCGGCCAGCCAGGGGTGACTGCGCAGGGACAGCCGGCCGGTGAAGAGGTACTGGTCGCCTCCGGCCAGCTCCACGGCCGCGCCCAGCAGCGGGTGCCCGGCGGAGCCGAGCCCCACCGAAGCCACGTCACCGGCCAGGACGGGCGGCCGGGGCCAGAAGCGCCGGCGCTGGAACGCGTACGTCGGCAGGTCGATGTGCTCGGCCCCGGTCCCGTCGTAGACACGAGCCCAGTCGACGTCGACGTTCTGCGCGAACGCCTGGGCGAGAGCGGTGAGAAGCGCGCCTCGTTCGTCACGGTCCTTGCGCAGGGCGGACACGAACAGCGAGTCGGCACCGTCGTCGGCGAGACAGGTCTGGGCCATGGCGGTCAACGTGCCGTCCGGGCCCAGCTCCACGAACCGGCTCACCCCGCGCTCGGCCAGCCACGACACGCCGTCGGCGAAACGAACCGCCTGACGCACATGCCGTACCCAGTAGTCCGCCGACTCCAACTCCCCGGCACCTGCGGCCTGTCCGGAGACGTTCGAGACCACCGCCATCCGGGGCGAGTGGTAGGTGACGCCTTCAGCGACCGTACGGAAGTCCTCCAGCATCGGCTCCATCAGTGGCGAGTGGAACGCGTGACTCACCCGCAGACGAGACGTGCGGCGCCCCTGCTCGGCGAACTCCTTCGCGACCTGCGCCACGACCTCCTCGGCGCCGGCGATCACCACCGACCGCGGACCGTTGACCGCCGCGACCGACGCTTCGGCCTCCCGGCCCTCCAGCAGCGCCGCGACCTCGTCCTCGGACGCCTCCACCGCGAACATGGCACCGCCACCGGGCAGTTGCTGCATCAGCCGACCCCGCGCCCCCACAAGAGCGCAGGCATCCTCCAGCGAGAACACACCCGCCACATGGGCCGCAGCAAGTTCGCCGATGGAGTGCCCGACCACGAAGTCCGGCCGCACCCCCCACGACTCCAGCAGCCGGAACAGCGCCACCTCCACCGCGAACAACGCAGGCTGCGCCCACTCCGTACGATCCAACACCTCCGCATCCGCACCGAAGACCACGTCCCGAAGCCCGTCGACGTGGGCGCACACCGCGTCAAACACGTCAGCGAAAACAGGGAACACCTCGTACAACTCGCGCCCCATACCGAGGCGTTGGGAACCTTGCCCCGAGAACAAGAACGCCGTCTTGCCCTCGCCCCGGGCCGTGCCGGTGACCAGACCAGCTGCCGATTCCCCGGCGGCCAGCGCCTCCAGACCGGCGATCAAAGTCTCCCGGTCCTCGCCGAGCACCACGGCACGGTGCTCGAACACCGCCCGCGTCGACGCCAACGACCAGCCCACGTCGACCGGTTCGAGCTCCGGATGCGCCTGTAGCCGGGCCAGTATCTGGTCGGCCTGCGCGCCCAGAGCGGGGCGGCTGCGCGCGGTGACGACCCACGGCACCTCACCGGTCGGCCGTGCCTCGGGCTCTGTCGGTTCGGTGTCGTCCTCAGGTACGTCTGCCTGGGGTACGTCTGCGTCACGTACGGCTTCCCCGGGGACGGCTTCGAGGATCAGGTGCGCGTTGGTGCCGCTGATCCCGAACGAGGACACACCCGCCCGGCGCGGCCGGTCCGTCTCCGGCCACGCGACCGGCCCGGTCAGCAGCCGGACCTCGCCCGCCTCCCAATCGACATGTGAGGACGGCTCATCCACATGGAGCGTGGCGGGCAGCACCCCGTGCCGCATCGCCAGCACCATCTTCATCACACCCGCCACACCCGCACCCGCCTGGGTGTGACCGATGTTGGACTTCACGGAGCCGAGCCACAGGGGGTGGCCCTCGGACCGGTTCTGCCCATAGGTGGCGATCAGCGCCTGTGCCTCGATCGGATCGCCCAGCGTCGTGCCCGTACCGTGCGCCTCCACCGCATCCACATCCAGCGGGCTCACTCCGGCGCTGGCCAGCGCCGCCCGGATCACCCGCTGCTGCGACGGGCCGTTCGGCGCACTCAACCCGTTCGACGCACCGTCCTGGTTCACCGCCGAGCCGCGCACCACGGCCAGCACCCGATGGCCGTTCCTGCGCGCATCCGACAACCGCTCCACCAGCAGCATCCCGCCGCCCTCGGAGAACCCGGTCCCGTCCGCCGCGTCCGCGAACGCCTTGCACCGGCCATCGGCCGCCAGACCCCGCTGCCGGCTGAAGTCCACGAACAGGCCGGGAGAGGCCATGACGGTGAGTCCGCCCGCGAGGGCGAGATCGCACTCCCCCGCCCGCAGCGACTGCACCGCCAGGTGCAGCGCCACCAACGACGCCGAACACGCCGTGTCCACCGTCACGGCGGGACCTTCCAGACCGAAGGTGTACGAGAGACGGCCGGATACGACGCTGGCGGCGTTGCCCGTCAGCATGTACCCCTCGAAGTCCTCCCCGGACGCGGCGAGCATGCCGGTGTAGTCCTGGCCGTTGGTTCCGGCGAAGACCCCGGTACGGCTGCCCCGCAGCCTCTCCGGATCGATCCCCGCCCGCTCGAACGCCTCCCACGAGATCTCCAGCAACAACCGCTGCTGCGGATCCATCGCCACCGCCTCACGCGGCGAAATATTGAAGAACCCCGGATCGAAACCACTCGCCCCCGAAAGGAAGCCACCCCTGCGCGTATACACCGTCCCCGCCTTGCCCGGCTCCGGGTCGTACAACGCATCCAGATCCCACCCCCGATCCTCCGGGAACGGCACCAGCCCCTCCTCGCCACCGGCCAGCATGTCCCAAAGCTGTTCCGGGGTGTGGACGTCTCCGGGGAAGCGGCAGGCCATGGCGACGATGGCGATCGGCTCGTCGTCGGTCGGCCGGGGCCGCGCGGGGACGGCTCCGGGCGCGGTCTGCCGATCCGACTGGGTGTCCGAGAGTTCCGAGAGTTCGGAGAGTTCGGAGAGAAGGAAGGTCGCGAGGTCCGAGCAGGTGGGGTGGTCGAAGACCAGGGTGCTCGGCAGCCGCAGCCCGGTGATCTTGTTCATTCCGTTGCGGAGTTCGACGGCGCTGAGGGAGTCGATGCCCAGGTCGCTGAAGGGTCGTCCGGGTTCGACGGCTTCGGACGACGGATGGCCGAGGACGTTCGCGACGTACGAGCGGACGACGTCCAGGACGGCGCCGGGGCGTTCGTGGGCGGGAAGTTCGGCCAGTCGGGCGCCGAGCGAGGAGGAGTCCCCGCCCGTACCGCCGGCGGTCGCCGACTCGCGGGCCGTCTCCAACGCGCGCCGGGCCTCCGGCAGTTCGTCGAGAAGGGTGCTGGGCCGCGGTCCGGTGAACGCGAGCGCGTAGGTGTCCCAGGCGATGTCGGTGACGACGACGGCGGTGTCATCGCCGTCGACGGCGCGGCCGAGGGCGTCGCAGGCGAGCCTGGGGTCCATGGGGTGGACGCCGTAGCGGCGCATGCGCTCGGCCGCCGTGTCGTCGGCGCCCACCATGCCGCCCTCGGCCCACAGGCCCCAGGCCACGGCGGTGGCCGGCAGGCCCTCGAAGTGCCGCTGCTGGGCGAGGGCGTCGAGGAACGCGTTGCCGGGGGCGTAGTTGCCGAGGCCGGCGCCGCTGATGACGCCCGCGGTGGAGGAGAACAGGACGAACGCCGAGAGGTCCGGGCACAGTTCGCGGGTCAGCTCGTGGAGGTTGAGCGCCGCGGTGGCCTTGCCGCGCAGGATCGGGTCCATACGGCCCGGGGTGAGGGAGTCGATGACGCCGTCGTCGAGCGATCCGGCGGCGTGGAACACGGCGTCCAGGGGCCGGTCGGCGGGGATCGAGTCCAGCAGGGCGCGCAGGGCGTCCCGGTCGGCGATGTCGCAGGCGGCGAGGGTCACTTGGACGCCGAGTTCGGTGAGTTCGGCCTCCAGTTCACGGGCGCCGGGGGCGTCGGCGCCCCGGCGACTTGCGAGGAGGAGGTGTCCGGCGCCGCGTTCGGCGAGCCAGCGGGCGAGGTGTCCGCCGAGGGCGCCGGTGCCGCCGGTGACGAGGACGGTGCCGCGCGGACGCCAGGTCTCGAGGTCCGCGGGGGGCCGGGCGGCGTGGACCAGGCGGCGGCCGAAGGTTCCGGAGGCGCGGATGGCGAGCTGGTCCTCCCCGCCGGAGCCACTGGAGCTGCCTGAGCCGCCGGAGCCACCGGAGCCGCTGGAACCGCTGGAACCGGCGAGCGCGGCGCACAGCCGGGTGCCCGCCCTGCCGTCGAGGACCGCGGGCAGGTCCACCAGGCCGCCCCAGCGCTCGGAGTGCTCGAGGGCCGCCACCCGGCCCATGCCCCAGACGAGGGCTTGGGCAGGACTGGTGACGCTCTCCGCCCCGCCGACACCGACGGCGCCCCGGGTGGCGCACCACAGGGGTGCGTCGATCCCGGTGTCGCCGAGGGCCTGGACGAGGGCGAGGGTGCCGGCGAGGCCGAGCGGTACGGCCGGGTGGTCGGGGTGGGCCCGCTCGTCGAGGGCGAGCAGGGAGAGGACGCCCGAGACACCCGGGCCCTGGCCCTTCGTGCCGTCCGCGCCCTCCGTGCCCTCCGTGCCGTCCGCACCTTCCACGCCATCTGCGCCTTCCACGCCGTCCGCGAGGGCGATGCGGAGCAGTTCGGCCAGCCGGTCGCGATCCGTGGGGCCGTCGGGGAGGGTGATGAGGCGGGTGTCGCGGGCGCCGCCGCTCTCCAGGGCGCGGCAGGCCGCCGCGACCAGGGCGTCGTGCTCGCCCGCGTCGGCGGGGGCGAGCACGATCCAGGTTCCGGAGAGCGCTCCGGCGGCGCCGTATCGGGTCAGCGGCGTCCAGGAGACGGCGTAGCGCCAGGCCTCGGTGGTGGAGCGTTCCCGGCTGGTGCGGCGCCAGGTCGAGAGGGCGGGCAGGAAGGCGCTGAGCGGGGTGTCGCCGGGGAGGTCGAGTGCCCCGGTGAGGGCCTCCAGGTCCTCCTGTTCGACCGTCTCCCAGAAGCGGGCCTCGACCGAGTCCGCGGTGAGCGCGCCGCTCGCGGCGGCGTCGGCCGCGGCGGACTCGCGGACGGTCGGCCAGTAACGCTGGTGCTGGAAGGGGTAGGTGGGCAGGTCCGTCCGGCGTGCGCCGGTACCGGCGAAGACGGCGCCCCAGTCGACGGTGACGCCATGGACGTGGGCGTCGGCGACGGAAGTGAGGAACTGCTCCAGTCCGCCCTGGTCGCGGCGGAGCGAGCCGAGCACGGCGCCGTCGACGTCCATGGAGTCGAGGGTCTCCTGCAGCCCGACGGCCAGCACGGGGTGCGGGCCGACCTCGATGAAGGAGTGGTGCCCTTCGGCGACCAGTCCGCGCACGGCCTCCTCGAACCGTACGGTCTCGCGCAGGTTGGTGTACCAGTACTCGGGGTCGAGTCCGGTGGTGTCCTGCCACTGGCCGGTGACGGAGGAGCGGAACGGGATCTCGCTCTCGCGGGGCTGCATCCCGGCCAGCGCTTCCAGGACACTTTCGCGAATCGGCTCGACCTGCGGGGAGTGCGAGCCGTAGTCGACGGGGACCTTGCGGGCCCGTACGCCGTCCTCGGTGAGAGCGGTGAAGAGTTCGTCGAGGGCGGCCGCGTCACCGGATACGACGACGGACGTGGGTCCGTTGACGGCGGCGACGGCAAGGCGGTCGGCCCAGGAGCTGCCGGGGACGCCGATCCGTTCGCGGACCTCGTCGGCGGCGAGCGGCACGGACATCATGCCGCCGGTGCCGGCGATGCCGGTGATGGCCCGGCTGCGCAGCGCCACGACCCGCGCGCCGTCGTCGAGGGACAGGGCGCCCGCGACGCAGGCGGCGGCGATCTCGCCCTGTGAGTGGCCCACCACGGCGGCCGGTTCGACCCCGAGGGAGCGCCACAGACCGGCCAGGGAGACCATCACGGCCCACAGCGCGGGCTGTACGACGTCCACGCGTTCGAGGTCGGCGGCGTCCTCGTCGCCGCGCAGGACGGCGGTCAGGGACCAGTCGACGTAGGGGGCGAGGGCGGCTTCGCACGCGGCGACGTGGTCGGCGAACACCCGCGATTCGGCGAGCAGTCGGCGCGCCATCCCGGCCCACTGGGCACCCTGACCGGGAAAGACCAGCACGGGCGCGGCGGTGGAGGTGGTGCGGGCGGTGCCGGTGAGCAGGCCCGGTCCGGCGGAGGGGTCGCCGTCGGCGAGGGCGCGCAACGTCTCGTCGAGGCCGTCGAGGCCGTCGCGGCCCGTGGTCAGGAAGGCCGCGCGGTGCTCGAAGGCGGAACGGGTGGTGGCCAGGGAGTAGGCGACGTCGGTGAGGTCCGCTCCCGGGTGGCGGAGCAGGTGGGCGCGCAGCCGGGCGGCCTGGTCGCGCAGTGCCGCCCCGGAGCGGCCGGAGAGGATGACGGGCACGGCGGGCAACACGCGTACGGCGGGCAGCGCCTCCTTTGTCGCAGGGGCGGCTGCCGGGGTGGGTTCCGGTGCCTGTTCGACGATGACGTGGGCGTTGGTGCCGCTCATGCCGAAGGAGGACACGCCGGCCCGGCGCGGACGACCGGTCTCGGGCCAGTCCGTCCGCTCGGTCAGCAGGCGTACGTCGCCCGCGCTCCAGTCGACGTACGGGGTGGGCGTCTTGGCGTGGAGGGTCGGTGGGAGCGCCCCTTCCCGGAGGGCCATGACCATCTTGATGACACCCCCGACCCCGGCGGCGGCCTGGCTGTGGCCGATGTTGGACTTCAGGGAGCCGAGCCACAACGGCCGGTCCTCGGGCCGGTCCTGGCCATAGGTCGCGATGAGCGCCTGTGCCTCGATCGGATCGCCCAGCGTCGTCCCCGTACCGTGCGCCTCCACCGCGTCCACATCCTGCGGGCCGAGACCGGCGGCGGCCAGCGCCTGCCGGATCACCCGCTGCTGGGAGGGCCCGTTGGGGGCGGTCAGGCCGTTGGACGCGCCGTCCTGGTTGAGCGCGCTGCCGCGCAGCACGGCCAGTACGGGGTGGCCGTTGCGGCGAGCGTCGGACAGCCGTTCGACGGCGATCATGCCGACGCCCTCCGCCCAACTGGCACCGTCGGCGTCCGCCGAGAAGGGCTTGCACCGGCCGTCCTCGGCGAGCGCCCGCTGCCGGCTGAACTCGATGAGCGAGCCGGGGGTGGACATGACGGTGACACCGCCGGCGAGGGCGAGGTCGCACTCGCCCTGCCGCAGGGCCTGCGCGGCGAGGTGCAGGGCCACCAGGCTGGAGGAACAGGCGGTGTCGACGGAGACGGCCGGGCCCTCCAGACCGAGGGCGTACGAGACGCGTCCGGACAGCACACTGGGCGAGTTGCCGGTGCCGACGTAGCCCTCGAAGTTGTCGTCCGACGCGGCCAGGATCATGGGGTAGTCCTGGTAGGTGACACCCGCGAAGACTCCGGTGCTGCTGCCGCGCGCGGACACCGGGTCGATACCGGCGCGTTCCAGCGCCTCCCAGGAGGTCTCCAGCAGCAGACGCTGCTGGGGGTCCATCGCCAGCGCCTCACGCGGCGAGATCCCGAAGAACGCCGGATCGAACTGGCTGGCGTCGTGAAGGAAGCCGCCCTCCCGCGTGTAGACGGTGCCGGGGTGGTCGGGGTCGGGGTGGTAGAGGGTCTCCGGGCGCCAGTCGCGGTCGGTGGGCAGCGGGGAGACACCGTCGCCGCCCGCGAGGACGAGCTGCCACAGGTCCTCGGGGCTGCGGATACCACCGGGGTAGCGGCAGGCCATGCCGACGACGGCGATGGGTTCGTCGTCCACGGGGGCGGCGGTACGGAGAACGGCCGCGTCGTCCGCCGCCTTGCCGAACAGGTCCTCACCGAACAGGTCCTCGCCGAGGTGGCGGACGAGCGCGGCCGGGGTGGGGTGGTCGAAGACGAGGGTGGCCGGGAGGGTCACACCGAGCGCGGTGCCGAGCTGGTTGCGCAGTTCGACCGCGGTGAGCGAGGTGAAGCCGAGGTCCGAGAAGGACCGTCCGGGTTCGACCTCGTCCGGGCCCGCGTAGCCGAGGACGGCCGCGACCTGGGCCCGTACGGTGGCGAGCAGGGTGCGCTCGCGCTCGGCCGGGGAGCGGCCGGCCAGTCGCCGTACGAGGCTTCCGGCCGTCTGCGCACGGGCCGCGGCACGCCGGGCCGACACGGGGACGAGGGCGCGCAGCTCGGGCGCCACAGTGCCCGCCCCGCGCAGCGCGGCGGTGTCCAACTTGACGGGGAACACGGTCGGTTGACCGCTCGCCAGCGCCTGGGGCAGCAGCGCGGCGATCTCGGTGACGGACAGCGGGGTGAGTGCACGGCCGCCCGTGCCGTCGTCTCCGGTGTACGGCGGGACGAGGGCGAGGGACGTGAGCCCCTGCGCCGCCCGGCTCTCGGCGAGGGCGGAGAGCTGAGCGGTGACACTGGGCCCGCTGTCGCCGGTGCACAGCAGGACGAACGCGGACAGGCCACCGTCGAGGGTGAGTTCGTGCAGGCGCAGGGCGTCGGCGATGTCTTCCTCGCCGTCGACGGTGTGTACGACGGCGACCGGACGGCCCTCGTTCCGGAGCGACTCCGGCACGGAGGCGATGTCAGCGACGGCGGTCGCGCCGGGCAGCGTCTCGGCCACCTGCGAGGCGAGCGGGCCGGTGACCAGCACGATGCCGTCGGCGTCATTGATGGCGGAGGTGCGCGAGGACACGGGAACGCGCACCAGGCGGGCGGCGCTGACCGATCCGTCGCGGATGACGAGGTCGGTCTCATCGGTGGCGAGCGCGGCAGGCAGGGCCGCCGAGGAGGCGTCGGCCCCGTCGATGTCGACGCGTACGACGCGGCCCGGGTGGGCGGCACCGAGGACCTGGGCCGACGTGCGCAACGCGACCGTGTCGGCAGCTGCATCTGCATCTGCGTCTGCGTCGGCCTCGACATCGGCCTCGACATTGGCCTCGAGTGCTCCGGTGCCCGCGGCCACCACTCCGCGCGTGACGGCGACCAGGCGGCCGGGGTGCTCGGCAGATTCCCACCGTTCCAGCAGGGCTGCGGCGCCCTCCGCACCGTCGGGGGCGGAGAGGATCACGATGTCGGCGGTGTCCGGGTCGGCGCCTCCCGCCGTCGCTCCGAGGCCCAAACGGTCGGCACCCAGGAGGGCCCAGCCGCTGGTGTCCGGGTCCGGCTGCGCGGGGAGGTCGAGCGGTGCCCAGTCCCGGCGCAGCAGGGTGCCGGCGACGGGCGCGGAGACGGCCGCGCGCTCGTCGGCGACCGGCCGCAGCAGGAGCGACTCGACGGCGATGACGGGCTCGCCGTTCGCATCGGCGGCCGCCAGGGTCAAGGTGTCCGGGCCGGTCCGGGTCAGCCGTACGCGCAGGGTGGTGGCCCCCGCGGCGTGCAGGGAGGTGCCGTTGACGGAGAACAGGACGCGGCCGTCGCCGAGGCCCTCGAACACTCCGAGGCCGAGCGGGTGCAGGGCCGCGTCGAGCAGCGCCGGGTGCAGCTCGAACCGTCCGGCCTCGGTCTCGGTGCCCTCGGGCAGGGCGACCTCGGCGTACACGTTCTCGCCGTGCCTCCAGGCGGACTTGAGCCCTTGGAAGACGGGTCCGTAGTCGAGTCCGGCGGCGGCGAGCCGGTCGTAGACACCGTCCACGTCGATGTCCCGCGCCCCTTCGGGCGGCCAGACCGTGAAGTCGAAGTCATCGAGTTGATCGGACCCATCGAAGTCGCCTGTGGCGTACGGGCTTTCGGTTGCCGTCAGCAGGCCACAGGCGTGTCGCGTCCAACCTCCGTCGTCGTCCTGGCCGTCGAGCCGCGCGTACACGCCGAGGGCACGCGTTCCGGAGGGGCCCGTTTCCTCGATGCGCAGCTGGAGCTGGACTGCGCCCTGCTCGGGCAGGACGAGCGGCGCTTCCAGGGTGAGTTCGTGGACGTGACCGCAACCGGCGTACGCCCCGGCCCGGACGGCGAGTTCGAGGAAGGCGGTGCTCGGTACCACGACCGCTCCCGCGATCCGGTGGGCGGCGAGCCATGGCTGCGCGTGCGCCGACAGCCGGCCGGTGAGCACGACGGTCCCGCCCGCGGCGGGTGGCACCACGGCACCGAGGAGCGGGTGGTCCACCGGGACGAGCCCGACCCCTGCCGGATCCCCGCCGGCCGCCGGGACCTCCAGCCAGTAGCTCTGCTGCTGGAAGGCGTACGTGGGCAGCTCCGCGGGCCGGGTGCCCGGGGCCACCGCGCCGAGATGGGCGGGCCAGTCCACGGGCACCCCGCGGGTGAACAGCGCACCCAGCGCGGTGACGAGGACGGCCTGTTCGGGACGGTCGTCGCGCAGTGCGGGGACGGCGAGGTGCCCGGGGGCGTCCCAGCAGCTCTGGGCCAGGGCGGTCAGGGTCGCGTCGGGGCCCAGTTCGAGGTAGTTGGTCACGCCGTGCCGCTCCAGCCAGGCGATGCCGTCGGCGAAACGGACCGCCTGACGGGCGTGGCGCACCCAGTATTCGGCCGAGCCCAGTTCCTCGGCGGAGACCGGCTGCCCGGTCACGTTCGAGACGATCGGGATGCGTGGCGGGCCGTACGTGATGCTCTCGGCGACCGCGCGGTAGTCGGCGAGCATCGGCTCCATACGGGGCGAGTGGAAGGCGTGGCTGACCCGCAGCCGTGTCGTCTTGCGCCCTTCGCCCTCGAAGTGCGCGGCCAGGGCCAGCACCGCGTCCTCGTCACCGGCGACGACCACCGAGCGCGGTCCGTTGACGGCGGCCACCCCCGCCTCGGACTCCCGTCCCGCGAGCAGCGGCAGGACCTCGTCCTCGGTGGCCTGGATCGCCACCATCGCCCCGCCGGGCGGCAGTTGCTGCATCAGCCGGCCGCGGGCCGCGACCAGACGGCAGGCGTCCTCCAGCGACAGCACTCCGGCGACGTGCGCCGCGGCCAGCTCACCGACGGAGTGCCCCAGCAGGTGGTCCGGTCGTACGCCCCAGGACTCCACGAGGCGGTAGAGGGCGACCTCGACGGCGAAGAGGGCGGGCTGGGCGTACTCCGTACGGTTCAGGAGGTCGGCGTCGTCGCCGAAGACCACTTCGCCCAGCCGTCGGCCGAGCTGCCCCTGCTGTTCGTCCAGCTGGGCGCAGACCGCATCGAAGGCGTCGGCGTAGACGGGGAAGGCGTCGTGGAGCGCGCGGCCCATGCCCGGTCGCTGCGTGCCTTGTCCGGCGAACAGGAACGCCGTCCGGCCCTCGGTCAGCGCGTCACCGGTGACGGCGTCGGCCGACGGGTCGCCCGCCGCGACGGCCGCGAGGGCGCGCAGCAGCCGCTGCCGGTCCGTGCCGGACACCACGGCCCGGTACTCGAACGGCGAACGGGTCGTCACCAACGCGTCGGCGACGTCGAACAGTTGCTGCTCCGGCCGTTCCTCCAGGTGGGCCAGGAGCCGTCCGGCCTGGGCGCGCAGGGCGGCGGTGCCACGCGCCGACACGACCCACGGCACCACCGCGCCGTCGGGGGCGGCCATGGCCGACGTGGCCGTCGCGGCCAAGGTTGCGGACTGCTCGGGCACGGTGGACTGGGGCTCCGGCGCCTCCTCGATGACGACATGCGCGTTGGTGCCCGAGACGCCGAACGCGGACACGCCGGCCCGGCGCGGCCGGTTCGTCTCCGGCCAGTCGGCCTGCTCGCTCAACAGCCGTACGGCACCGGCCGACCAGTCGACGTGGGACGACGGCTCGTCGGCGTGGAGTGTCGCCGGGAGGATCCCCTCACGGAGGGCCAGGACCATCTTGATGACGCCCGCGACACCTGCGGCGGCCTGGGTGTGGCCGATATTGGACTTCACCGAGCCGAGCCACAACGGCCGGTCCTCGGGCCGGTCCTGGCCGTAGGTGGCCATGAGCGCCTGCGCCTCGATCGGGTCGCCGAGCGTGGTGCCGGTGCCGTGCGCCTCCACCGCGTCCACATCCTGCGGGCTCAGCCCCGCAGCGGCGAGCGCCTGCCGGATCACGCGCTGCTGCGACGGCCCGTTCGGCGCGGTCAGACCGTTCGACGCACCGTCCTGGTTGACCGCCGACCCGCGTACGACGGCCAGCACGGGGTGGCCGTTGCGCCGGGCGTCGGACAACCGCTCGACGACCAGCATGCCGACGCCCTCCGACCAACCGGTCCCGTCGGCGTCGTCGGAGAAGGCCTTGCACCGCCCGTCGGGCGCCAGCCCGCCCTGCAGGCTGAACTCCACGAAGGCGCCGGGGTTCGCCATCACGGTGACCCCGCCCGCGAGCGCGAGGTCGCACTCGCCGGAGCGCAGCGCCTGGACGGCGAGGTGCAGAGCGACGAGCGACGAGGAACAGGCCGTGTCGACGGTGACCGCCGGCCCTTCGAGACCCAGGGTGTACGACACCCTGCCCGATACGACGCTGCCCGCGCCGCCCGTCAGCAGGTGCCCGCCGAGCCCTTCGGGGATCTCCTGGAGCCCGGCGCCGTAGCCGGAGCTGCCCGCGCCGACGAAGACGCCGGTCCTGCTGCCCTTGAGGGAGGCGGGGGCGATACCGGAACGTTCCAGTGCCTCCCAGGAAGTCTCCAACGTCAGCCGCTGCTGCGGATCGATCGCCAGCGCCTCACGGGGGCTGATCCCGAAGAACGACGCGTCGAAGCGGGAGGCGTCCCGCAGGAAGCCACCGGATCGTGTGTCGCTGGCGGCGAGCAGGCCTTCCAGGTTCCAGCCGCGGTCCTCGGGGAAACCGGACACCGTGTCCTCTCCCCCGGCCACGACCCGCCACAGGTGGTCGGGACCGACCACGCCGCCAGGGAGCCGACAGCCCATGCCGACGATGACGACGGGGTCGTCGTCGACCGCGACCAGGGCAGTGGTCGGGGTCCGGTCCGCGGGCTCGACGCCGAAGAGTTCCTCGCGAAGGTGCGTGGCGATCGCCAGCGGGGTGGGGTGGTCGAAGACCAGGGTGGAGGGCAGCGGCACGCCGGTCTCGGCGGTGAGGGCGTTGCGCAGCTCCACGGCGGTCAGTGAGTCGAAGCCCATCTCGCGGAAGACCCCGCCGGGAACGACGGCGGCCGAATCCGCGTGGCCGAGCACGGCGGCGGCCCGGCTGCGAACCAGGTCCAGCAGTTCCCGGTCGCGGTCCTCGGCGGGCAGCTCGGCGAGACGGTCGCGCAGCGCGGCACCGACGGTCGCCTCGACAGCCGAGGCCTCGGGAGCTGAGCCGTGGAGCGCCTGGGTGGCCTCTGGCAGTGCGGCCAGCAGCGGGCTGGGGCGGCTGGTGGTGAAGGTGGGGGCGAAGCGTTCCCAGTCGACGTCGGCGATGGTGACGGTGGTGTCGCCGAGGTCCAGAGCGCGGGTGAGGGCGAGCAGGGCACGCTCGGGGTCGAGAGGCAACAAGCCACGGCGGCGCAGCAGTTCCTGCGCCTGAGGCGCGGCCGCCATCCCCTCGCCGTCCCAGGGTCCCCAGGCGAGGGCGGTCCCGGTCAGGCCCTGCGTCCGCCGGTTCTCGATCAGCGCGTCCAGCTGGGC
>NZ_VCHX02000149.1 GCF_005768555.2 Streptomyces sporangiiformans | reverse complement strand
GGTGGCCGACGCGCTCGGGCTCGACCGGTTCGCGGTGCTCGGCCGCTCGGGCGGCGCCCCGCACGCGCTGGCCTGCGCGGCGCTGTTGCCGGGCCGGGTGCGGCGCGCGGCGGCGATGATGAGTCTCGCGCCGCCAGGTGCCGAGGGGCTGAGCTGGTTCGACGGGATGGCCGCGTCCAACGTGGAGGAGTTCACGGGGGCGCTCACCGACCCACTGGACTTCGCGGAGCGCATCGCCACGCGGGCGGCCGCGATCCGCAAGGACCCGGCCCAGCTCCTGGTGTCGATCCGTGACGGCCTCACCGAATCCGACCGGCGGATCGTCTCCGATCCCGCCATGAGCGAGATGCTGCTGCGCAACTTCCGCGAGGCGCTGAGCACCTCGGCCTACGGATGGATCGACGACGACCTCGCGCTGCTGAGTCACTGGGGGTTCGACCCGGCGCGGATCACCCGGCCCGTGCTGCTGTGGCACGGGGCCCTGGACACCCTCTCCCCGGTGGGGCACTTCGAGTGGCTGGCCCAGCGCATCCCCCGCGCCCGTCCCGTCCTGGACCCCGAGGCCGGTCACTTCGGGGCGCTGGAGGCCCTCCCCGACGTACTGGACTGGCTGTGCGCGACCCCGCAGGCAGCGCCCTGACGGCCTGCCCAAGGACAAGACCGGCCAAGGACAAGACCGGCCAAGGACAAGACCGGCCGAGGAAGGTCCGGCGGACAAGACCGGCCGAGGGCGAGCCCCCGCACCACACACGCGCGCGGAGGCTCGCCCACTGCTGGCTGCAGGTCAGGCCGTGCGGAAATGCCGTGCGCGATCCGTCAGAAGACGCTGACGCCGTAGGCGCTCAGGGCCTCGGTGACCGGCTGGAAGAACGTGGTGCCGCCGGAGGTGCAGTTGCCACTGCCGCCGGAGGTCAGACCGTAAGCGGTGCCGTTGCTGCCGTAGAGCGGGCCGCCGGAGTCGCCGGGCTCGGCGCAGACCGTGGTCTGGATCATGCCGTAGACGATGTCGCCGCCGCCGTAGTTGACGGTCGCGTTGAGCGCGGTGACGCGTCCGGTCCTGGTACCGGTGGTGGACCCGGTACGAATGACATTGGTGCCCACGCTCGGCGTGGCCGCGCGAGTGATGTCCACGCTGCCCGCGGTGCCCGACTTGGTGATCGAGCTGTTGGTGTACCGCACCAGGCCGTAGTCGTTGGTCGGGAAGCTGGAGCCGGCCGTGGAGCCGAGTGTGGTCGTGTGCCCGGAGTTCGACCACCAGGTGCCGGCACCGTCGGTGCAGTGACCGGCGGTCACGAAGTAGTTGGCTCCGCTGCTGTTGCGCACGTTGAAGCCGAGCGAGCAGCGCCAGCTACTCGCATAGATGGCGTCGCCACCCTTGATCAGCTTGTTGAACTTGCCCGGGGTGTGCTTGATCTTCAAGGCGCCGGCGGTGCTGCCCGCGGCCTCCTTGAGCTTCGCGATCTCCGCGTCGGAGACGGTGCTGTCGACGGTGACGACAACCTTGTTGGTCTTCGAGTCGACCGCCCAGGCGGTGCCCGGCACATCGGCCTTGAGCACCGAGGAGCTGGCCTTCTTGAGCTCGGCCGAGCTGAAGGTCTGTGCGTCGCTCGCGTTCGCGTTGGGGACGGTGACGGCAGCCGCGGCCACGAGTCCGGTGCCCACGGCGATCAGCCGGGTCCGTCTCGCAATTCCGCTGCGGGGGGTGGTGCGCTTGATCCTCACTTTTCGTTCCTCCACATGGGAAGTCGGGGGCCCGCGTGGGGTCGGGGCCCGTGAGGCGCAGTCAGAGAGCCATGTGTCCGAATTCCGAACACACTGTGGCCCTGACAAGGCGCTGGAGGGAGTATTCGGCCACGCGGTCGACCAGCGCAAGGGCGCCTTTCGGCCGTGCGGCATTGAACATGCGTACGCCCCGCGGAGGTTGTTCAGATCAGATCAGATTGCGCTCCCCCACGGCAATCGACGCGCCCAGAGTATGACCCCACGGCGGGAAGGGGCGGATGAAGCGTCGGTGAATGCGGTGTGGCCGCATCGGGACGCCCGGAAGTCCCCCTCCGGAAAGGCCCTCGAGCCCGCGTCCGGGTCAGCAGTCGCAGCCGCAGTCGCAGCCGTCGCAGCAATTTCCGCAGCAGTCGCAGCAACTGCAGCAGTCGCCGCATCCGCTGCAGTCGCAGCCATCGCTGCAGACGCCCTCCTTGCGCTCCCGCGTCCACGGGTCCTCGTACGTTCCGCAGCACATCTGGCACGTACAGGCGAGGCCCGCCCACACGGCGCAGCCCGCGATGAGTCCGCGTCGGTCACGGCGCGGCGGCTCGGGGGGAAGCTGCGGACCGCCCGGGCCGCCGGGCGGCGCGTACGGCCCGGTGGGCGGCCCGTACGGCCCGGTGGGCGGCCCGTACGGCCCGGTGGGCGGCCCGTACAGGTCGGCCTTGTGCGAGCACGCGGTCGTGCCGAACGCGCGGTCCACGGAGTTCCGCAGCTCGTGAGCGAGCAGCACATGGGCGAGCTTGCCGTCCACGAACTCGACCTCGCGCAGCGCCAGCCGTATCCCGTGCAGCGCGTCGTCGGCGAGCCGCCGTGCCTCCAGAAGTGAGGTGCCTGTCGCCGTCAGCGGATTCCAGGCACCTGACGCGGCGTCGGCCGCCCTGTCCTCCACGGCGTCCAGGAGGTGGGCGAGCCGTCCGAAGAGGCGGCCGGCCTCGGCGAGCGGCGCCGCGTTGCCGACGCGCCCGGCCAGGACCGCGGTGTGCGCGAAGGCCGCGGCGGTCGCGGTCTCGGTCGGCTCGGTGATCGTCAGCAGCGGTGTGCCGGGCCCCGCGAGCGCCTCGATGCCGACCTGCCGGTCCACGGCGTCGACCAGTACGGCGGTGTCGAAGCCGACGTCGGAGCCGGTACGCGCGCCTGCCCGGTCCCAGTTCACGGCGACCCGGCGTGCCGCGAGCGCCACGGGTCCGCGCGCCAACAGCCCGTCCCCGTCGGCCATGTGATCGCGCACCTTCGCCGAGGCGAGTACCAGCGAGACAGCGGCGGCGAGACGGGCACCCTCGCCCCGTGCGACGGACGCGGTCCGCATTCCGCGCAACGGACACGGTCCCGCGGTACGCCGCCAACCCGTGGTGCGCTCGGCCTGAGCTTCCGTCAAAACGGATATCAGCAGGCCGTCATAGTTCGTGACGACTCGCGCGAACTGCCCGTGGTCTGTGCGCAAGGCAAGACACAGCCCGCACAAATGGGCCATCCACTGGGTCTTGAGACCCTCTCCCAGCCGATGGCGACATGGCCTGACGATTCCGAACACGACGTTCCCCCGTGGTTGGTACGACGTTGAGCTGCGGCATCGTATCGACCACTCCGTTCACCCGTACGCCCCGACCGTCACCCGGACGCCGCGAAGAATAATATTTCACTCTCAGTCAGCAACCGTACACAGCAAGACCCTTGGGAAACGCGGGCTCTCGACGAATTCGTTGTGCACCAGTACCGTCACGAAACCCCCGCGCGGCGTGTATCCACTTGGCGCGACATCAGCATCATGGACGACGATAGGGATGCGGAAAGCAGAAAGACCGCTGTGAGAGGAGGCGTCCATGGGATCGGTGCGCAAGGCGAGTGCCTGGCTTGGCCTCGTCGACGACAACAACGATGACGAGCGTTACTACGACGACGACTACGCCGAGGGGTCCGAGCCCGCCGCAGATGCCTGGGTCACGGATCCCCGCGTGAAGGTGGCGGCGGAAGCGGCTGAGGAGAAGGGCCGCCGGATCGGCACGATCACCCCGGACACCTTCCGGGATGCTCGTAGCATCGGCGAGCTCTTCCGGGACGGCGTCCCCGTGATCATGAACCTCACGGCCATGGAGGCCGCCGACGCCAAGCGCGTCGTCGACTTCGCGGCCGGCCTGATTTTCGGTCTGCGCGGCTCGATCGAGCGCGTGTCGAGCCGTGTCTTCCTGCTGACCCCCGCCGACACCGAGATCGTCAGCGGGGAGCCCATGGGACGGACGGACGGCTTCTTCAACCAGAGCTGACTTCAACCAAGCTGAGGCGAAGCCGAGCTGTTTGTCGGGGCTCGGTTCGCCGGAGGCACAGGGCTCACCGGAAGGCGTCGAGACCGGTGAGCGCCTTGCCCAGCACGAGCTGGTGCATTTCGACCGTGCCCTCGTAGGTCAGTACCGACTCGAGATTCGTGGCATGCCGCATCACGGGGTATTCGAGCGAGATGCCGTTGGCGCCCAGGATGGTGCGCGCGGTACGGCAGATGTCGATCGCTTCTCGTACGTTGTTGAGCTTGCCGAAGCTGACCTGCTCGGGGCGCAGGCTCCCCGCGTCCATGCGGCGCCCCAGGTGGTGGGCCAGCAGAATCCCCTTGTGCAGCTCGACCGCCATGTCGGCGAGCTTGGCCTGGGTGAGCTGGAAGCCGCCGATGGGCCGCCCGAACTGCTCGCGCGTCTTCGCGTAGTCGACCGCCGCCTCGAAACTGGACCGCGCGGAGCCCATCGCGCCCCACACGATCCCGTAGCGGGCGTGGGAGAGGCAGCCGAGCGGCCCCTTCAGTCCGGTGACCTCGGGCAGTACCGCGTCGGCCGGCAGCCGCACGTCGTCGAGCACGAGTTCACTGGTGACCGACGCCCGCAGGGACCACTTGTGCTTGATCTCGGGCGCGGAGAAGCCCGGGCTGTCGGTGGGCACGACGAAACCGCGGATCCCTTCGTCGGTCTGCGCCCAGACGACGGCGACATCGGCGACCGAGCCGTTGGTGATCCACATCTTGCGCCCGCCCAGCACCCAGTCCCCGCCGTCGCGCTTGGCGTACGTACGCATGGACCCGGGATCGGAGCCATGGTCGGGCTCGGTCAGTCCGAAGCACCCGATGACCTCACCGGAGGCCATCCGCGGCAGCCACCGCTGCTTCTGCTCCTCGGATCCGAACCGGTGGATCGCGTACATGGCGAGCGACCCCTGCACGGAGACCAAGGACCTGATCCCGGTGTCGGCGGCCTCCAACTCCAGGCAGGCGAGCCCGTACTGCACGGCGCTCGCACCCGCGCACCCGTACCCGTGAAGCGACATCCCCAGTGCGCCGATCTCCCCCAACTCCCGTGCCAATTCCCGGATTTGGGGCAACTCCCCCTTCTCGTACCACTCCGCGATGTACGGCATCACACGGTCCGCCGCCCACGCCCGCACGGTGTCCCGGATCGCCAGATCCTCCGCGCTGAGCAGCTCGTCCAGGCCGAGGGGGTCGGCGGGGTCGAAGGGGGGCAGTTTCGAGGGAGCGGGCATGGGGGGCCTCCGGCACGCGAAAACTAGCACTGTTAACTACCGACTACGGCCGACGTTACGACGCGGTGTCCCGCACGTCCAGAGTGGCGGCCGCCGAGGAGAACCCCCGCGAACGGTCAGACAGACGACTCGGCGCGAACCGGCGTCGTGGTCTCCCGGGGGACAGGCACATCCTTCAGGCTCGCCGCGGGCGCGCCGCAGTCCATGACCCGGGGCAGGCGCAGGGCCATCACCGCTCCCAGCAACAGCAACACCGCGCTGACCAGCAGCGTCACATGCAGCCCGTGCACAAAGGAATCCCGCGCCGCGTGCCGCAGGGCCTCTCCCGGCGCTCCACCGAGCCGCGCGGCGACCTCGTACGCCTCCCCCAGCGAGTGCTCCGCGGCCGCCGAGTCGGAGGCGGGCACCCCTGGCACGGAGGCGAGCCCGGGCGCGTACGCCGCGTTCATCACGCTGCCCAGCAGCGCCACCCCGATACCGGCGCCCAACTGGTACGACGTCTCCCCGATGGCGGCCGCCCCACCCGCCTGCGTCTGCGGAGCCTCGCTCAGCATCGACTCGTACGCGCCGAACAGCGTGACCTCGAGGCCGAACCCGAGCAGCACGAACGCGGTCAGCAGCAGCGCGGCGTTGTCGTGGCGGCCCATCCCGGTGAGCATGATGACCGCGGCGGCGGTGAGACAGAAGCCGAAGCTGACCATCGCACGCGGCCCGAAGCGGTGCAGCAGCTTCGCCCCGACGAGCCCCGCGGTCATCGCGGCGACGGTGAGCGGCAGCAGCCGCAGCCCGGTCTCCAGCGGCGACAGCTTCAGCACGAGCTGGAGATACTGCGCGGCGATCAGTTCCAGACCCACCAGCGCGAGCAGCGCGAGGACGATGCACCCGACGGACGTACTGAAGGCGGGCCGGGCGAACAGCTTCAGGTCGACGAGCGGATGCCGGCGCCGCCGCTGTCGCCGCACGAAGCCGACGAGCAGCCCGGCCCCCACGAGCAGCGGCATCATCGTGAAGGCGCTCAGCGGCGCCTCTCCACCACCGAGCCGCTTCACACCGAGTACGACACCGAAGAGGCCGACCGCGGCCATCAGCGCACCCACGACGTCCCAGGGCCCGTCGCCGTCCCCGGTCGACTCGGGCAGCAGCCAGCGCCCGACGGGCAGGCTGACCACCATCAGCGGGATGTTGATGAGGAAGACCGAACCCCACCAGAAGTGCTCCAGCAGGAACCCGCCGAGCAGCGGCCCGACGGCCGCGCCGACCGCGGCGACGGCGCTCCAGACCCCGATCGCGAGCGCCCGCTCACGCCGGTCGGGGAAGACCTGTCGCAGGATCGAGAGCGTGGCGGGCATGATCATCGCTCCGCCGACGCCGAGGAGGGCACGCGCCGCGATCAGGACGTGCGGGGTGTCGGCGAGGGCGGCCACGGCGGAGGCGACACCGAAGAGGGCATAGCCGAGGAGGAGGACTCGTCTGCGGCCGACCCGGTCTCCCAGCGTGCCGAAGAGGATCAGCAGCGAGGCGCAGACCAGCGGATAGATGTCGACTATCCAGAGCAGTTCTATCGCGCCGGGCCTGAGATCCTCGCTCACGGCGGGCGCCGCGACATGCAGCACGGTGGCATCGACCGCGACCAGCAGCAGGCTGACGCAGAGGACGACGAGGACAACCCATCGGTTTGCACCGGCCCCGGCCTCCCGACGGCAACGCGCAGCGGCCGTGGTCGTCCCGGACATGTACGTACCTCCCAGATGATCCCTCGCGTTCGGCGGATCCGCGGGGTGGGGACTCCCTGCGGCTGCGGCCGGGAGGAGCGGGGTCCCGGTCTCACGCAACAAAGGCGAGTGAGTCGCCAGGGTACGCGAGTATCCGCCAGGGGCGAGTGGCGGGCCTCTCACGTTCCTCTCAGACGCGTGTGGCATACGCCACGCCACCTTGTGTCCCAGCACTCCCGGAGGGGCCCTCCGGGTTCCGTGCGCGGGCCCATAATCGAGCCCGTGACCGATCTTGCAACCCCTCTCGCGCCGACCCGCCAGGCGGCCGTACTGCGCCGGGCGGCGCCGGCCCTGCTGGGGTATGCGGCGGTACGCGTGCTGGGCCTGGTGGCGCTCGCACTGTGGAGCGCCGCACGCGACAAGAGTCCGCACCAGTTGCTCACGGCCCGCTGGGACTCGCTCTGGTACACGCGGGTCGCGGAGCTCGGCTACGGCTATGAGGTGCGGCTGCCGGACGGCGACGTGCACTCGAACCTCGCGTTCTTCCCGCTGCTGCCGTGGCTGGAGCGGGCCGTCTCAGCGGTGACGTCGCTGTCGTACGCGGATGCGGGCCTGGTCGTCAGCACTCTGGCGTCGCTCGCCGCCGCCTGGGGCATCTTCGCGGTCGCGGACCATGTCTACGGGCGGCGGGCCGGCGTCTGTGCGGTGCTGCTGTGGGCGGTGCTGCCCGTCGGGATCGTGCAGTCGATGGCGTACAGCGAGTCACTGTTCACCGCGCTCGCGGCCTGGTCGCTGTACGCGGTCCTGACCGGCCGCTGGCTGACGGCGGGCCTGCTCGCCTCGCTCGCCGGTCTGACCCGCCCGGTGGGCGCGGCGGTCGTCGCGGCGGTGTGGGTGGCGGCGATCGCGTCATTCGTACGGGACTCGTCCGCACGAGAGGCGTCCGGACGGGGCTCTTCCCCACAAGACCCGTCCACACAGGACTCGTCCACACGGGACTCACCCGTGCGTGACCCGTCCGTGCGGGAGCGAGGTGTTCCGGCATCGGACGGCGCTCCCGTCCTGCTGCGCGCCCTGGGGATGCTTCTCGCGCCCCTGGGCGCCGCCGGATACGTCCTGTGGGTCGGCCGGCACACGGGCAAGGGCCCGCTCGGCTACCTCGACGTCCAGGCGGGGTGGGGCAACGGCTTCGACGGCGGCTACGCCTTCGCCCGGTTCGTCGCCGACAAGTTCACGTCGTTCCCGTCGGCCCTCGCCGGACTCGGGCTGATCGTCGGGGTCGGCCTGGTGATCTGGCTGTACGTCATCTGCGTACGGCAGGGGCAGCCGCTGCCGCTGCTGGTGTACGCGGGGGTCGTGACCGCGCTCGCCCTGTGCGCGTCGAGCTACTTCGGCTCAAAACCGCGCCTGCTGCTGCCCGCCTTCCCCCTGCTGCTGCCCCTGGCCCGGGCCCTGGCCCGCCTGCGGACACCGAGCTCGGCGTGGCTGCTGGCGGGTGTGGCGGTGGCGTCGGCGGTGTACGGCGCGTTCTGGCTGAACGGCTCCGGCCCGCCCTGACCCGCTCCCGCCCGCCGGTGAGCGGCGGGCGAATGACACGCGAGCTTTCGGTGAACGAATTCATAAGCACCGAAAAACGACTCTTGTGATTGATCAATTGAATTGACTGGGAGGTACGTCGAAGATTCGATAATCCTCGGCGATAAACCTCTCTCTGAGAGGAATCCCACATCACATCGTCATCACAAAGAGCGTGCATGAGCCTGGAACGGAGCTCACTCGCTGTAACGTCGATCGAGTGCGTACCGAACGAAAGCTGACTCGTCTGGACCGGGTCTTCGCCCGGCTGGACCGTGAGCCGGAGCGACCGACCCACATCGACGTGCCCAGGATGAGCAGGCACAGGGTGGTTCTCCTCGCGGCCACGCTCGCCTTCTACCTGGCCATTGTGTGGTCCGTGATCATCACCTCGTGGTTGGTCCGGTTCGACTGGCAGGTCATGTTCTTCCGGCCCTATCAGCAGTGGCCGGAGATCCACGCGTTCCTCGACTACTACGTGGTGCTCGGCCAGCGTGGCCCCACGGCCGTGATGGTCGCGGCCTGGCTGGGCTGGCGCTCCTGGCGGCAGCACACGCTGCGCCCGTTGCTCGCGCTCGGCGTCTCGTTGCTGCTGCTGAACATCACGGTCGGCGCCGCCAAGATCGGCATGGGCCGGCTCGGCCCCCACTACGCCACCACGATCGGCTCGAACGAGATGTGGCTGGGCGGCGATATATTTCCTTCGGGTCACACCGCCAACGCCGTCGTGACGTGGGGCATCCTCGCCTATCTGGCTTCGACGCCCCGCGCCCGGCGCTGGCTGTCGGCCGTCTCCGCCGTGATCTCCCTCGGTGTCGGCCTGACCACTGTGTACATCGGTACGCACTGGCTGAGCGATGTCGTCCTGGGCTGGGCCGCGGGCCTGCTGATCCTGCTGGCGCTCCCGTGGTTCGAGCCGCTGATCGCCCGCGTCGAGGCCCGTATCTTCGCCGTGCGCGACGCCTGGCGCAGCCGCCGGGAAGGTACGGCGTCCCCCGTTCTCGAACCCGCTCGAGCGGGGGGACCCCCTTCGGCCACCGCCCCGGTGGGTGTGCCGGCGATGCGTTCGTCGTGCGAGACCTCCGCCGACGAGGAGCCCGCGGCCCACGAACCGGTCGGCGGGCCGTGCACACCGCGGTCGTCCGTCCACCTGGTGCCCGCTCCGCACACGCCACGCTCTGAGCGCACTTCCGCGGCTCCGATCGGAAGCCGAAGACCGCCGCAGTCGGACCGAGTGACACGTGGCACCACCCCGGCCCGCCCCCTGACGGGCGGCTGAGCGGCAGACAGCGGGGCCGGTACGCACGCACCGCTCGTGGCATGGCGAAGGCCCTCGACTCCGGGAGTCGAGGGCCTTCGCCATGCCACGAGCGGGCGCACCGTGCGGTGCATCACCCCGCGCGGAGGCGGGTCAGCCCTTCCAGCAGCGCTTCACGCGGCCGTCGCTGATCTCGAAGTTCAAGCGGCCGCTCATGTATTCCATGGTGATGATCGCGCCCGGCGGCAGCTTCCGCACGGGGGACCAGCCGCGCTCACGGGCGGCCTGCTCGGCGCTGCTCTCGTCCATGCCGACGTACGCGTCCGGGTTGTCCTGGGGCTCTGCGGAGGGGGTGGGAATCGGGGCCATGTCCGCCACGTTATGCGGCGGAATGCGGGCGAGGGAAGCCCGAACCCACCACCATGTGTGACCAGTCCCTCCCGAGTCACATTTCTGTCACAGGACAACGACACCCGTTTCGGCCGAACTCCCTCACACATACGAGCGCTCCTGTATGCGTTTCGCACGCCTTCGAACGTAATTCGGCACGACCATGGCGTCCATCCTGAAAAAGGCCCGAGGGAAAGCGTGGCGTCCACTTCGCGCCCTGCCTTTCCCTCCCGATTCCGCGGTGTGTCCCGAGCTCGACGCGCCACAGGAAATGCATGGCTCAAGCACAGGAACCATGTACGCGTCACGCCGCCCCGGACCCGGTCCGGTCAAGGGCGCGAGAAAGGCGGTCCCGCAGCGCCCTGACCTTCTCGGTCAGGGCGTCCGGTTCGAGGATCTCGAACTCGAGGCCCATCAACCCCACGTGGATGACCATCACGTCGAGGCTGGCGGCCCCCGTGCGCAGGATGCAGGTGCCGGGGGTCTCGGCCTCCAAGGTGCCGGCGGAGGGCGAGATCCGCTCGGCCGCCTCCCCCAGGGGCACCAGCAGCCGGATCACGGCGTGCGCGGCGTACGCACGCGTGGAGACGCCTGAGGAGACGTACGCGGCCAGGTCGTCGGCCGGGGGGTCGCGAGGCGGGAATCGGGGTCCATGGGGCGGCTTGGGCGTGATGCGGTCCACGCGGAACGTGCGCCAGGCGTCGCGGTCGACGTCCCAGGCGATCAGGTACCAGCGGTGCTCGGTGCACACCAGGCGGTGCGGTTCGACGGTACGCCGGGTGGCGGCGCCGTCGTGGTCGTGGTACTCGAAGCGCAGCCGCTCCGAGTCCCGGCAGACACTCGCCAGTTCGGTCAGCACGGCCGGGTCGACGGCGGAGGGCCGCGGGCCGTGCAGCATCGGCACGGTGAAGGCGTTGAGGGCGCCCACGCGGCGGCGCAGCCGGCTGGGCAGCACCTGTTCGAGCTTGGAGAGGGCGCGTACGGAGGTCTCGCCGATGCCCTCGATGCCCTGCCCGGCGGCCGTGCGCAGCCCGACGGCGACCGCGACCGCCTCGTCGTCGTCCAGGAGCAGCGGCGGCAGCTCGGCCCCGGCCCCGAGCTGGTAGCCGCCGCCCGTGCCGGGGCTGGCGTTCACCGGATAGCCGAGCTCGCGCAGCCGGTCCACGTCCCTGCGTACGGTGCGCGGGGTGACGCCGAGGCGCTCGGCCAGGTCGGCGCCCGACCACTCGCGGTGGGCCTGCAGCAGGGAGAGCAGACGCAGCAGTCGTGCAGAGGTCTCCAACATGGGCGCGAGTCTGCCAGCGCTCGAGGACAGCGACTGTCCGCAAGAGAGCTCAAGAGATCAAGGGCCAAGGGGCCGACGTGCCGCGAGGCGCTCCCGCGACGGCGCCGGACTCTTCAGCTCGCGGCCGTGACGGACACCGACAGGTCGTTGTCGGCCGTGTAGTACGGACCGGCCAGCAGCGGGCCGTCCTCGGTCTCCAGCGTGACCTTCGGGTAGGCGAAGATCGGCTTCTTGTCGGCGATGTCGTCGAGCAGCCGGGCGATCCGTACCCGCGGCCCGCTCTCCCCCGCCGGGCGCAGCCACAGATCCCAGGTGCCCTCCGCCAGGGCTCCGTAGGCCACCGTGAAGCGGAACGCGGTCCCGTCCGCGGTGACTTCGGCCTTCAGCAGGGGCGACGGCTCATGGCGGGTGCGTATTTCCGCGTACGCGTCCGGTGTGAGCGCGACGCCGTACACCCGGCCGTACACGCTCAATCCCCCATCCTCTATGTGTAGTTCGCCCGCCTCCGCGTGTGGGGCGCGCAGCCAGCTGCGGACGGTGAGGTTGCCGTGCTTGGTCACGTACGGGATGCGGACGGCGACATGGCCGCGGGCGCCGCTGGGGACGCGGTCGACGAGTGAGCGCAGGTCGTTGAGGCCGGGCACCAGGCGCTCCGGTTCACCGTCGGCCATCTGTGCGTAGGCGTCCCAGCGGCCCTCCGGCAGGGCGACGCTGCTGGGCAGTGCGGCCCGCAGACGGCCGTCGGCGGAAGGGGTGAGCGGCAGGCTGACCTCCTCGTCGCTGCCGCGGAGGCGCAGCACCAGGTGCGCGGCGCCGGCCTCCGTGGTGTCGGTGAGGTCGAAGGTGAGCCCGCCCGCGGAGTCGGCCGTGCAGTCGGCGCGCGGCGGCATGGCCGTGTCCTCGTCGGCGTGCTGGTGCGTGGGCTGCGGAGCCAGCGTCATCATGCGGTGTGCCCCTTCTTGAGTACCGTGCGTCCGGCGTCCCGAACGGCATAGGCGCCGCCGAGCAGCGCTCCCCGTGTGCGGTGCAGTGACCCGCGCATCCGGCCCACCGCCGATGCGCCGCCGCGCGAGGCCAGTTGGGTGAACAGCGACTCGTAGCGCTCCGCGATCCGGCTCGGGTCGAAGCGCTCGGAGTCCTTGAGGGCCGCTCCGCCCATCTGGTGGCGGAGCGTGTCGTTGTTGATCAGTTCGAGCAGGCCGTCGGCGATGGCCTCGACGCTGCCGACCTTGACGAGGCGTCCGTCGACACCGTTGTCGATGATCTCTCCCGGGCCGTGCGGGCAGTCCGTGGAGACGACGGGCAGGCCGCAGCGCATGGCCTCGACGATCGTCATGCCGAAGGACTCCAGGCTGGAGGTGACGGCGGCGATCGAGCCCTTGGCCCATTCGGGCTCGATGGGGTGGGCGCGGCCCATCAGATAGACGTGGTTGTAGAGGCCGAGGTCGTCGATGAGCGCGCGCAGCTTGTCCTTCTGTTTGCCGCTTCCGTAGATCCGCAGGCGCCAGTCGGGCCGCTCTCCGCGTACCCGGTCGAAGGCCTTGATCAGCAGGTCGTAACGCTTGACGGGGGCGAGACGGCCGGCCGCCACGACCCACTTGCCGCTACCGTCCGCGGGCTCTATGCCGGGCGCGGGCACGGAGTTGGGCACGGCCTCCACGCGCACACCGGGCAGCCGCATCTTGTGGCGGTACGCGATCGCGTCCGCCTTCGTGGTCGTGGTGATCGCGTCGAGCCTCGGGTAGGCGGCGCTCAGGCCCGCGCGCAGAACGGTCGAGTGGCTGTCGAGGGTGAGGTGCTCCTGGCCGACGCGGACCGGGCCGCGCCGGGTGTCACGGGCCAGATGCACGTTCAGGCCCGGCCTGGTGCCGACCAGGACATCGGCGTCCACGGTCGCGAGGTGCTCGGCGATACGGCGGTCCGTGAGGACGCTGTACTGGTCGTGGCGGAGCTCCCCGCGCGGGAAGACCCGGGCGGGACGCCGGTGCTCGGCGTCCTCGCCCTCGTATCCCGGGCTCTCGTTGCGGTTGTCGACGAGGTGACGCACCCGGACGCGCGGGTCGAGCGCGAAAACCGGCTCGTCGCGGTGGCGGAACACCGACACGATCTCGACGTCGTGCTGCTCGGCCAGGGTGTTGGCGAGGTTGTACGTCGTCCGGATCGTCCCCCCGATTCCGTACGCGTTGTGTATCAGGAAAGAAATATGCATGCGTCCCCGAATCCCCTGTCTCGTCCACTACCGCATGGTCAGACCAGGGCCCGCCTGATTTGGTTGGGCGCCATCATCATCTTGTTCCAGAACAGTTGCTCTATTGGTAGGTGATGTCGGGAACCTTTTGCCATCTTGGTGCATCAGGGCAGGTAAGGGCTTTCGCGGGATTCCCGGAGCATCACGGCTCGTATGCCAACTGCGGTACGTCGAAGCAGTTGCTGTTCATGGCGCCCTGACTCACCCACCCCTCGGCGTCCTCCCACCGCGCCACCGAGACACACGTCCTACGGGTCTTCGGTGGCTCGGGCAGGCGATCGTAGGTGACCGGAAGGAGCAAGCCGTCGGCGGTGTACGGCTTCCCCGAGGCCATGAACCGGTCGACACACGCGCGCGTGACGCCCGTTCGCGCACAGGACTTCGCCGCGTCCGTGAACCACATCGCGGCCGCCCAGCCCTCCAACTGCCACTGGGAATGGGTCTTCAGGCCCTTCGTGGCGTCCCGGAACTCCCGTACGGCCTCGTGGTCGGTGTCCTCGTGGTTGCGGCTGGAGCCCGTCACCCACAGGGCGTTGCGGCAGCGCGGCGCGTCCTTGTAGTCCTCGGGGACGGTGGACGTCCAGTTCTGCACATTGGTGACCTTGGCGGTGACCTCGGCGCCGACGTCGTCCATGGCCTTGCACAGCTGGGCGTTGCCGTACGTGTCGATGGCGTCGAAGACCAGGTCGGCGCCCTGCTCCTTCAAGTCGGCGGCCGCGGCACGGAAGTTGGGCAGCGAGAAGTCGACCTGTTCGGTGACCACCTTGTAGCCCTCGGCTCTCAGGCCCCGGGTGACGAGCCGGGCGTACGCGGCCGACGCCGACTGGTTGTAGGAGACGACCGCCGCCGTGCGGGCGCCCTGCTCGCGCTTGAAGTAGCGGTAGACCTCGGTGCCGCCGTACAACGTGCCGTCCCAGCCGGGCTTTCCGTCCCGCGGGGCGAGGCTGCCGTAGATCCCGTACAGGTGCAGATACGTGTCGTACGCCGCGCCGATGGGCTGGCCGCCGATGTCGGGCACGCGCGCGCGTGAGACCCGGGAGGCACCCGCGTAGTCGAGGGCGGTGGTGGCGACGAGGGCGACGACCTTGTCCTCGTCGACGAGTTGGTGCACGCACTCGTTGTTGCCGACGCCGCTGCCGCCGTCGTCGCAGGTGCGGACCTCGATCCGGCGGCCGTCGATGCCTCCGCGTGCGTTCAGCCGCTCGAAGTAGGCCTTCGCGCCGTCCCGCGGGCCGGTGAACGCGCCGCCGCCGACCGGGCTGGTGGCGCTGGTGATGATGCCGACGCGGATCGGCTCGCCGCTCTGCCGCGTGGGCGTGCCTTCGGGCCGCCGGCTGTCGAAGTCGCTCTCCGGGAGGCGGCTGCCGCAGGCCGTGCCCAGCACGAGCAGCAGGCCCGCGACAGCGCACTCAACAGCCCGGAGCCGGCGACTCATTGCCGCTCAGCCCGACCAGCCCGCACAGCGTCTTGACGGAGACCTTCCACACGCCGCCCTGCTCGACGGCCGTGCCCGCGGCGTCGGGCATGACGGTGGCGCCCTTCAGGGTGAGGGTGTACGTCACGTTCGCCTCGGTCGGCGAGGTGAAGTCGACCTTGTTGACCTCCGCCCGCACCTGCCGGCCGCGCTCGTCGCCGCTGAAGCCCTGCAGGACCGGGCCGAGCTTGTCGCCGTTCTCCAGGAGGGCCTGCTTGTCCTTCAGGGGGACGGCGGGGTCGAAGAACCTCTGCCAGTTCTGCTTGATCTCGCGCTCGGCCGCCGCGGCGTCGTCCGGCGCCGTCGGACTCGGCTCGGCGCTGGTGGTCCGCTCCGAGGGTGTGGACGGGGCGTTGTAGCCGCCGCCGCTGTCGTCCCCGCAGGCCGTCAGGGCCAAGGCCCCGCTCAGGACCACGGCCGCCGACCACGCCGCGCCGCGTCGCCGGAGGCATCGGGGTCCATGCCCCCGCCCGCTGTTCCCCCGCCTGAGGTCGCTCCCGAGAACCATCTGGCTCACCACCGGGTGTCGGTCCGGGCCATGTGCGCCCGGTTCTTTCAGGGTCAGCTTCCAGGGGGCATAGTGCAAGCCATTGGCTGACATGGACAGACATATGACGTGGGAGCCCCGATGCGGACTGCTCGACTGCGGACTGTGCACCCCGTCCTCTGGGCCGGGTGGGCGGCACTCGCCGCCGGCGCGGTGATGTGTGTCATCGGCTGGTACGGGATCTCGGGCGAGCGGTTCGCGGAACGGCAGCTGCCCTATCTCGCGTCGTGCACGGTGCCAGGCGCCGCCCTGATCATCGCGGGCGCGGTGCTGCTCACCCACGGCAGGACCGCCCTCGCGGCGGCGCGTGTGGAGGAGCTGTACGGGCTCCTGGTGGCGACCGAGCCCGCCGACGCCGACGAGTCCGGGCAGGCTGCGGCCGCGCCCGTCGCCGTCAGCGGCGACCTGCTGATGGTCCCCGGCGGCACGCTGTGGCACCGCGCGGACTGCCCGCTCGTCGCCGGGAAGCCGGACACCCTGCCGGTCGACTCACGGCTGCTCGCCCGCGGCGAGCTGGGCCCCTGCCCGATCTGCGAGCCCTCCGCCTCGGACGACTGAGGGCGTCCCGCCGATGGCGTCGCTGACGTATGACCTCACGCTCGCCGGGCTCTCGGTCGGCAGTGCCGCCGCGCTCACCGGGATCGGGCTGATCGTCACCTACCGGGCGACCGGCGTGCTCAACTTCGCGCACGGCGCGATCGCGATGGTGTGCGCGTATCTGCTGCGTCAGCTCACGGTCGAGTGGGACTGGCCGCTGGCGCTCGCCGCCGCCGTCACGCTGCTCGTGGTGGCGCCGGGCATCGGCATGGCCCTGGAACGGTTCGTCTTCCGCCCGCTGTCCGTCCTGGGCAGCGATCCGGCGCAGACGCTGGTCGCCTCCATCGGCGTGTTCGTGCTGCTGGTCGGTGGGGCCGTGCTGGTCTGGGGCTCCGGGGCGCGCGCGGACGTGCCGACGCTCGTGCCGGCGGACCCCTGGGGGCAGCTGGCGGTGGCGCTCGTGCTGGCCGCGGGCGTGGGCGCGATGACCCGCTGGACGCGATTCGGCCGGGAGCTGCGGGCCGTCGTCGACGACCGCTCGCTCGCCGTGCTCGGCGGCATCGACGCGGACCGGGTGGCCGCGGCCGGCTGGGCGTTCGGCTCGTTCACGGCGGGCCTGACGGGGGTGCTCCTCGCGCCCTACGTACGCCTCGATCCGTACGGCATGCCCCTGCTGGTCATGGAGGTGGTGGCGGTCGCGGTGGCCGCCCGGATGCGCAGCCTGCCCGTGGCCGTCGTGGTGGCGCTGGGCATCGGGGTCGCCCAGAGCCAGCTGACGCGGCTGCACCCGTCGGGCTGGGGCGAGCCGTTGGTGCAGGCGGTGGGTGCGAACCTCTTCGTCGTCGCCCTGCTGATCGCGGCGCTGGTGCTGCCCGGGATCGGCGCCCGGGACGCGCTGCCGCGGACGGCGACCGCGCGGGTGACGACACCGCCGGGCGCGTGGATCGTGGCCGTGGTCCTCTTCCTGCTCCCCCTGGGCTTCGCGGGCCGCGACCTGCACACCTCCGTACAGGTCCCCGCGCTGGGCGTGGTGCTGCTGTCGCTGGTCGTGGTGACGGGCCGTGGCGGCCAGATCTCGCTGGGCCAGGCCGCGTACGCGGGTCTGGGCGCCCTTTTCACGGCGCTGCTGGCGGCGGGCCGCTTCCCGGGCCTGCCCGAACTCCCCGAACTGCTCGCGCTGGCGGTGGCCGTCCTGCTGGTGGCTCCCCTGGGCCTGCTGACCGGCTGGCCCGCCATCAGCCGGCGCGGCCTCGCCCTCGCCCTGGCGACCTTCGCGGTGGGCGTCGGCGTCAGCCGCTTCGTCTTCGCCCAGCCGTACGCCACGGCCGGTCTGATGTTGGGCCGCCCGGCGGGCTTCGAGGGCGACCGCGCGTACTACATGCTCGAACTCGGCCTCCTCGCGGGCGCGTTGCTGGCCGCGCACGCGCTGCGCCGGGGCCGTACGGGCCGCGCCCTGGCCGCGATGCGCGACCACGAGGCGGGCGCGTCGGCGGCGGGCGTGCCCGTCCCCGCCCTGAAGCTGACGGCCTTCGTGGCGGGCGCGGCGCTGGCGGCGCTCGGCGGCGGCATGCTCGGCATGGGCCTGCGCGCCTTCGACCCCGCCGCCTACGACCCCGTGCGCAGCCTCCTCTGGTTCGCCGCGATCGTCGTCCTGGGCGCCGACAGCGTCCTGGGCGCGCTGGCCGCGGCGGCGCTCCTGGTGGGCCTGGACGCGGGTACGCGCGGTGGCGTGGCGGCGGCGTCGATCGGTCTCCTGGCGGTACTGGTGGGGCGCTTCCCAGGCGGGCCGTACGAGGGGCTGCGCCTGGCGGCGGAGCGGCTGCGACTGCGCCGCCGGGCGACGCTCACGCCGCTCGGAGCCAGGGTGCGGGCGAGGCTGGGGACGCCGGCGCCCGCGAGGCGGCCAGCGCCCCTCGCGTCGGCGACCGGGGTGGCCCGCGCGCGGGCCACCCCG
>NZ_VCHX02000165.1 GCF_005768555.2 Streptomyces sporangiiformans | reverse complement strand
CCCCTGCCCGGACCAGGGGCGGCGCGGGGCCGGGAATCCCTGGTGCCTAGACTCCGAGCGTGGATACCACTGCGCTGGAGCGGCTCGGCACCGCCAAGTACCTGCTGATCACGAGTTACCGGAAGAACGGCACCGAGGTCGCGACCCCTGTGTGGGTGGTGCGGGACGGCGCGACCCTCGGTGCCTGGACGGCGGCCGACTCCTGGAAGGTGAAGCGGATCCGCAACCGCGCCGACATCCGGGTCGGACCGTGCGACGTGCGGGGCAATCCGACCGGCGAGCAGATCCCCGCCACCGCCGAGGTCTGCGACCAGGAGGGCACCGCCCGCTACCGCGACCTCATCGCCCGCAAATACGGCATCCTCGGCCGGCTCACCCTGTTCGGCAGCAGGCTGCGGCGCGGGAAGCAGGGGACGGTCGGGATACGGATCTCACTCGTGCCGTAGCCACACGTAGGCGACGGGCTGCAGGGTGTTCCAGGCGTTTGCCAGATCCGGGTCGACGGTGACGAACCCCGCTCCGCGATAGCAGCGCAGAGCCCTGTCGTTGTCCGGGTGAACCCGCATGAAGACATCGGAGTGCCCGGCGCGCCCGGCCTCGGAGAGCAAACCCCGGACGAGAACGCGCCCGAGGCCCCTCCCGCGAGCCTCGGGCGCCACGATGATCCGTGCCAGCTCGACCTCGTCCTCGTCGGTGTCGAACCACAACTCCCCGTAAGCGACGACCCGTTCACCCTCGACGATGACATCAGCCGCCACGTCGTCGTCCCGCTGCCACCCGAGTACGGTCCCCTCGGCCACGGGAAACTCCCGCTGTCCGCACCACATCGCGACCTCCGTGGCGGAGGCGGGCCAGCTCGCCACGGTGATCGCGTGAGCGGAGGTGAAGGGAAGAAGGTTCATCAAGGTCCGTTCGCCCTGGAGGGTATGCGGCGACGGTGTCAGGCGCGCGGTCCCCTGTCGTTGACCAGCACTGCCGCCCCGTCGAAGCGGCCCGCCTTCAGATCCTGGAGGGCCTGTTGTGCCTCGGTCAGAGGATACGTGTGCGTGGTGGCGCGCACGCCGTAACGGGCCGCGAGGGCCAGGAACTCCCTGCCGTCCTCACGGGTGTTGCAGGCGACGCTGCGCACCTCCCTCTCGTAGAAGAGCTCACGCTCGTAGTCGAGCGGCGGGACCTCGGTGAGGTGGATGCCCGCGATCGACAGGATCCCGCCGCGGTCGAGGGCCCGCAGCGCGACCGGGACCAGGTCACCGACCGGGGCGAACAGGATCGCGCTGTCGAGCGGTTCCGGCGGAGCGTCGTAGGCCCCGCCGGCCGCGGCGGCGCCCAGGTCGAGGGCGAGGCGCCGGGCGGCCGGGTCGCGGGTCAGCACATGGACGGTCGCGCCCTGGGCGAGCGCCACCTGTGCGCACAGATGGGCGGAGCCGCCGAAGCCGTACAGGCCGAGGCGCCCGCCGGGAGGCAGCGACGCGCGTCGCAGCGCGCGGTAGCCGATGATGCCCGCGCACATCAAGGGGGCGAGGGCGACGTCGTTGAGGCCGCCGGGCAGCGGATAGGCGAAAGGGGCGGGCACGGTGGTGTATTCCGCGTAGCCGCCGTCGGCGTCCCATCCGGTGTAGACAGAATGCGGGCAGAGGTTCTCGTTCCCGCGCACGCAGTACGTACAGGTGCCGTCGGTACGTCTCAGCCATGCCACGCCGACTCGGTCGCCGAGGTCGTATCCGGTCACCGCCTCGCCCATCCCCGCGACCCGCCCGACGACCTCGTGACCGGGTGTCACCCGCGGTCGGCGCACCGGCAGGTCACCCTCGCAGACATGCAGGTCGGTGCGGCAGACACCGCAGGCACTCACGTGGACGAGGAGTTCGTCGGGGCCCGGCGTCGGTACCGGTTTCTCGACCAACCGCAGGGGTCCCTGCTCGATCGGTCCCGGCTCGGCCACTTCCCAGGCGCGCATGGTCGTCATGTCGTCGTCCCTCGGTCATCGTCATTCTCTCGGTACGGAATTTCATCTTCGGTGTATTCCTGAATCGCCAGTGAACCGGCGAATCGCATTGCGTCGTATTTCTGAGGGACAACGGAAAGGATCGTTGACGCGAACGTGGTGCGGTGCCAACGTGCAGCACCAGTCCTCCCGGCCGGCCGGGACTCCGGGTGGTGTCGTCCGGACACCACCTGCTGATTGGAGCATTCAGGCGAACGGAGGACTTGTCGCCATGTCAACAGCCAGTGGAGACCCGACCACGGGTTCGGCCGACTTCTCAGCGGCGCCCTTGGCCGACGCGTTCTCTCCCGACGAGTGGGAGAGCAGTCAGAACCCGGCCACGGAGGAGCCCCTCACCGAAGCGAGCGGGGCGGCCGAGGCACAGCCGGCGTCCCAGGAGCCGGTATCGGAAGCCGCCGCGACCTCACAGCCCGGCGCCGCTGCGGGCGGTGCCGCCGCCCCCGTCCCCGCCCTCCGCCCCACTCGCGGCCGGTACCGCGGCACCGGCGGCGGCTACCAACTCGACCTGCGCGTGGACGTCGACAGCGTGCCGGGCGGCCCCAAGGTCCTGCGGAAGGTCAGCGGCGACTTCTTCAGCACCAGCGGCGGCACGACGGCGTACTTCGGCTCCTTCGTCGTACACGCCCCCTCGGTCTCCTGGAGCGCGACCCGGGTCGTCATCAAGGGAATCGGCAGCTACACCTGGCAGGCCGGCTACCCGATCGTGCAGGTCACCATCCCGCGCCGCAGGACGAACCAGCCGCCCGGCGCGGCGACCGTGCAGTTCCTCCGGCCGCCCAACCAGCCCGGTGCCACCTACGTGTGCCCGTACGTCTCGCCGTACTTCCGCACCGTCGAGTGGGAGCAGGACTCCGTGACCGGGGCCGTGCCCTTCCTCTCGTACAACACCGGTTCGCTGCCGCAGCCACCCAACAGCCCGGCCCGCATCCTGACCGTGCCCCGCGCCTTCGCCGAGGCCGGTATCGAACTGCAGGTGTCCGGCACCGCCAACGTCATCGCCAACAACCAGAACGGCTGGACGAACACCGAACTGCACGCCGCGATGCAGACCAACTTCAGCCTGTGGCGCAACGCCCCGCAGTGGAAGGTGTGGCTGCTGGTGGCCAGCGCCTACGAGGGCATGGCGGGCGTACGGGGCATCATGTTCGACGCCGCCGATGCCTTCCAGCGGCAGGGCTGCGCCGTCTTCTACGACCTGATCAAGGGCAGCGACGCCGAATCACAGCGCGCCCAACTGCGCACGTACGTCCACGAACTGGGCCACGCCTTCAACCTGCTGCACTCCTGGCAGAAGAACCTGGCCCAGCCCCCGGCCCCACTCGGCGGCAACAACGGCCTGGCCGACCTCTCGTGGATGAACTACCCGCAGAACTACCAGCCGTTGAACGGAAACGGCGGAGCGGCCGCCTATTGGGGCGCTTTCCCCTTCCAGTTCACCGACAACGAGCAGATCCATCTGCGGCACGGCTTCTACAAGAACGTCGTCATGGGAGCCAACGCCTTCTCAGTGGGCGCCGCCGAAATCGAGCCCGAACTCTTCGACGAGCCGCTCGCCGACCAGTCCGGTCTCCGCCTCGACCTGCGCGCCGACAAGAACGGCTTCGCGTTCGGTGAGCCCGTCGTCGTCGAACTCAAGCTGGAGACGACCGACCTGCGTGGCGTCTCCACGCACAACCACCTCCACCCGGACGACGAACTCGTCAACATCGCCATCCGGCAGCCCTCCGGCCGCACCGTGCTCTACCGGCCGCTGCTGCGCCGCTGCGTCGACCAGGACCAGACCGTCCGCCTCGACACGAGCAGGCCCGCCCTCTACAGCAGCGCCTACATCGGCTACGGCCACGACGGCCACTACTTCCAGCAGCCCGGCACCTATCAGCTGCGCGCGTCCTATGTGGCCTCGGACGGGTCCCGGATCGTCTCGCCGGTGCTGCGGCTCAACGTCAGGCACCCCGTCAGCCAGACCGACGTACAACTCGCCGAGCTCATGATGGGCGAGGAGCAGGGCAAGATCCTCGCGCTGCGGGGTTCCGACTCCCCGTCACTGCAGTCCGGCAACGACGCGCTGCAGGAGATCATCGAGCGGCACGGCACGCACCCCTTCGCCGTGTACGCGCGCCTGGCCAAGGGACTCAACTTCGAGCACGAGTTCAAGAGCATAAGCCCCGACAAGGCCGAGCTGACCGTACGCCCGCCCGACCCCAAGTCCGGGATCGAGCAGCTCAGCCAGGTCGTCAAGGTCTCCGAGCAGGGCAAGGGGGTCGACAACCTCACCCTGAACCTGGCCACGCGCCGACTGGCCCGTGCCTACGCCCGCCAGGGCGACCTCGAAGAGGCCAACACGACGCTCGACCGCCTCGTGCGGCACTTCGGCGCGAAGAAGTTCAAGCCGTACGTCGTGGACGCCGTACGGGACCAGGTCGAAACCACCAAGGCCCGGCTCACCGCGGAGTTCGGCGACGGCTGACCGAGCCGGCGACGGCGCTCACGGGCGACCCCTCTGCCCGTGAGCGCCCTCGCTGCCCGTAATCGCCGTGAGAGTCTGTTCTGGCGGAAGAACGGTAGAACGGAAGAAGGGCCGGAAGGAGCGGGCGTGCTCGACCTCGTCCTGCACGGGCCAAGCGGCTCACAGCCCGTAGGCCGTCCGGCCCCGGTCCGCGCGGAGATCCGCAACACCGGGGAACGCGACCTCTGGATCGCGGGCGTGCTCGACGGTTCCGAGAACGGGCTGCGCTATCCCCACTACCTGCCCGCCATCACCCGGACCGACGACGGCAGGGTGGTCGCGCGCCCCGCTCCGGCCGAGGACCCCCTCGTCGGACCTCTCCGGGCGAACGATCTGCTCCGGCTGGCGCCGGGCGACTCCTTCGACCCCGTCACCGGTCCCGGGTGCCTCCCGCTCATGACCTTCGCCCACTTCGCGCCCGATCGCCCCGGCCGCTACGTCTACACCCTCACGCTCTCCACCGAGTCCACCGCTCCCGAGCAGTGGCTGGGCGGCTTCGCTCTCCCGGTCGGCGCCGACCGGGAGCAACTGCTCGCCCTCGTCGCGCGGGTGCCTCGTACGACGGTCACGGCGGCTCCCGTCGAGGTGGAGTTTCTCTGAACGGGCCTCGCCATTGAACTCCCGGGCAAGGGGGCGCGTATCAATGGCCAGTACCACCGGGAGGGGAGAGCAGCGTGTCAACACCATCCGATCCCGAGACCGCGCCGAAACGTCCGGCGATCGAACCCACTCACATCCTGGCCCGCCGCCGGCCGGGCGCTCTGTCGGAACTCGTGCGACAGGTCAACGCGGCGGAACGCGCACGGGACGAGGAGTACGAACTCCTCGCGGTTCCGGCGGCCGACACCAGCGCGCCGACGGCGGCGTCCTGGCCGGCGGAGGACGACACACAGGAACTGCCGCCCGTCGTGGGCGAGCAGCGGGCGGACCCGCAGGCCCGGGTCGGAGCTCGGAGCGCGCCGGGGCGTAAGGCCTGGCTCCGTCGTTCGGCGATCGCCGTCGCCGCCGTGGCGACCGCCCTGGCGGGATTCGGCGCCGCGCTGCTGCTCACCTGGGACAGGGACGCCGGAGAATCGCAGGCGCGTCCGCCTGCCGCCTCCGTCCCCCCGCCTGAGCCAGCCACTCCGTCCCGCTCGGCGGCCGCCCCGGAGGGCCCGGCGGACCCGGACGGGCCAGGCACCCTGCGCGAGGGCGACAGCGGCCCGGACGTGAGCGAGCTCCAGGAACGGCTGCTGCGCATCCCCAACGTGTACCAGGACGGTTCGACCAGTGGTGAGTACGACGCCACACTGACCGCCGCGGTGGCACGTTTCCAGCTCTGGTACGGCATCCGCGGCGACGAGACGGGCGTGTACGGCAACGACACCCGCCGCGACCTGGAATCCCGCACCGCCTCCCAGTAGAAGTACCTGGTGGCCGTTGAACTGGAGCGCTGGGAAGAGCATTTCGCGAACGGCTGGGGCTTCCGCCCCGTCGCGAGCGAGGAGATGGACCGGCTCGCCACGTACCTGAACCCGCGCCCCGGGCAATGGGCCCTTGACGTGGGCTGCGGGTTGGGCGGCTGTGCCGTGGGGCTCGCCCGGCTGGGTTACCGTACCTTGGCGGTCGACTGGGCGGACGCGTCGGTTGCCGCCGTGCGCGACCGGTACATGGACGCGGAACCGCGCCTGGCCGTACGGCGTTTGGACTTCGAGGACGAGCGGGCGGTGCGGGAACTGCTGCCGTCGGCGGGCTTCGACGTGGTGACGATGCGGCTGGTCCTCGCGTTCATGACGGACAAGGCGGCGGCCGGTCGGCGCGTACGGAGTCTGTTGGTGCCCGGCGGCGCATGGGTGGTGACCACGCCGCTGGCGGAGCGACTCCCGGAGGAGCGCCGGTACATCGGGATGACGGCACAGGAGGTCGCGGAGCTCATCGAGGGCTGGCAACAGGGTTGTTGGTACGACCTGGAGCCGGACGGGCCGCGCTGCTTCGTCCTGCGCCGGTGACGCCCGCGACGCCGGAGAGACGGCGCACGCACGCGTTCCCGCTCACGCCCCCGAGAATCAGGGCTTGCGGGCCACGCCCCCGTAGACGTCCGTCGGCTTGTGCGTCTCACCGGCCTCCGGACGCCACAGCGGGCAGGACACGATGCCGGGCTCCAGCAGTTCGAGGCCCTCGTAGTAGGCGGAGAGCTGTTCGGGGCTGCGCAGCACGTACGGGATGGCGCCCGTGTCGTCGTAGCCCTGCTGGGCCTCCTTGAGGGCGGTGTCGGTGTCCGTGCTGTCGTAGTGCACGAAGTAGCTGCCCGACGGCAGTGCTGCCTGAAGACGGCTGACGATCGACTTGGCCTCCTCGTAGTCCTGGATGTGGCCGAGGATGCCCATGAGCATCAGCGCCACGGGCCGGTCGAAGTCCAGGATCTGCCGCGCCGCATCGATGATCTTCTCGGGCTCGTGCAGATCCGCGTCGATGTAGTCGGTGACGCCCTCGGGGGTGCTGGTCAGCAGGGCCTGTGCGTGGCGGAGCACCAACGGGTCGTTGTCCACATAGACGATGCGGGACTCGGGCGCCACGCGCTGGGCTACCTGGTGGGTGTTGTCGTACGTGGGCAGTCCCGTGCCGATGTCGAGGAACTGGCGGATGCCGCGGTCCCCGGCCACGAAGGACACGGTGCGGATCAGATAGTCGCGCGAGGCGCGGGCCATCGTCTCGATGTTCGGCGCGACCTCGCGGTAGGCGTCACCGGCCACACGGTCGACCTCGTAGTTGTCCTTCCCGCCCATCCAGTAGTTCCAGATGCGGGCCGAGTGCGGCACCGTGGTGTCGATCTTGGACAAGGCTTCCTGGTCGGGGGTGGTCCGGCCATCTGTCATGAGGATTCTCCTGCCTCTGTCACGCGCTCTGCCGCTAACCTACCGTCAACTTCCGTAACCTACCGTCAACTTCCCTGTGGGGTAACCCAGTTCAGAATTGTGACCGGGCGACCCGCAGGACGGGGACACGCGTGCGGGGCACCCGGCTTGTGCGGGCGTACGGGTGCGGGCGTGGTGGTGCGGACGCAGGGGTGGGGTTCAGGCGACCAGGAAGTCGGCCTTGCCGGACTTCGCGCCGTCCAAGAACGACACCATCTCGTCCCGGGTGTAGATCAGCGCGGGCCCGTCCGGGTCCGTGGACTGACGGAAGGCGACGCTGCCGTCGGGCAGCCGCTTGGCCTCCACGCAACTCCCGCCGTTCGTACCGCTCCAGGGCTTGTGCCAGCCCTCGGTTCCCAGATCGATGGCCGGCATGCCGCTGTAGATGGGGCCCATGGAAGCCATGACTCACAACTCCTTACGCAGTTCACCCAGGATGGCCCTGGTACGAGCGACCGGCTCCGCCTGTACGGACATCCGGTCCAGTACTTCGAGATACGTGACGACGTCGACGGGCTGATCGACATAGACCGCGCCGGCGAGGCTTTCCGTGTAGACGACGTCGGGAAGTTCGGAGAAGCCGAAGCGGAAGTAGTGGAACGGGCCGAAGGCGCCGGGATGCGCCCCCGTTCCGAGACGGATGATCTGGATCCGGACCTTCGGCAGGTCCAGAGCCTCGTTCAGCCGGTCGATCTGGGCCCGCATCACCTCGGCTCCGCCCACCGGACGGCGCAGCACCGTCTCCTCGAGGACGGCCCAGATGGCCGGCGACTCCGGTTTGGCGAGCAGATCCTGGCGCTTGAGGCGCAGCGCGACCCGGCGGTCGATGTCCTCCTTCGTCTCGTTCGGGAACCCGACTCGCATCAGCGCGGCGGCGTAGTCGTGCGTCTGCAACAGACCCGGCACATAGTGGGGTTCGTAGAGACGGATGACGCTGGCTTCGCTCTCCAAACTGACGTAGGCGCTGAACCAGTCCGGCAGTACGTCGCGGTACTTGTACCACCAGCCGGGCTGGTTGGCCTCCCTGGCCAGGGAGAGGAAGTCGTCCACCTCCGCCGCCGGAACCCCGTACGTGTGCAGCAACTCCCTTACGTAGGGGATACGGAGGCCGACCTCGGCCTTCTCGATCCGCCGGACCGTCAGAGGGGTCACCTCGATGGCCCGTGCCGCGTCCTCGAACGACACCCCGGCCTTTTCCCGCAAGTGGCGGAGGCGCTTGCCGAGGACCATCCGCAGGACGGTCGGCGCGCTGCCGCCAGAGCGGTTGTCGCTCACGTCCTACCTCCCGAAACGGCCTTCACAGCGTGCAGTGTGCCACGCCTTCGCTGACACAGACAGAGCTATAAAGATCGTTCTGAAATTATCAGAACGCATGTTGCGGGTTGAGTCTGTACGCCATCATAGTGATCGAGTGACCTGTCGCACAGTCAGCGGCGACGGCGTTCAACCGGGCTTCGTCGCTGCGGACTTGACGCCTCGGCAGGTACGCAGATGCCGCGCACCGTGATGCGAGACCTGGATGGCCACCGTGACCGACGGACGAACGAGGAACCGGGGCAAGGGCCCCATGCTCGCGCCAAGGGTCGACGAACCGGGCCGCCTTCAGGGCGCGGAGTCCTCCCACGACAGGGCGTCGGTCACCCGCCGGCTCAACGGCCGGCATCCTCTCCGTGCTGCACATGAAGGAGGCACGATGACGGCATCCAGTGTGCGGGCCGTCGCGGCACACCTCACAGGCAAGCGGGCTCCGCGGGGGCTCTCGTGAACGGCTCCGGTGCTCCGGGGCACCTGACCCGCGGCGAAGCAGGCGAAGCAGGCGACGTACACGCGGAACACACGAGCCCCGCGCAGGACGCGGCCCAGGAAGGGTGCACGCCTGTGCTCCCCGCGCTCGCCTCCGCCCTCGCACACGAACTCGTCCGCAGGGCCGACGAGGACCGCCGGCTCACCCTGGACGCGCAGCGGACCCCCACCTCCGCCTCCCGCCGCCGCATCAGCGAGTGCCGCAAGCACAACGCCGAAGCGCTCAAGACGATCGTCCGACGGCACGCCTGGCCGACCGCCGACCTGGTCGGCGCGCCCGCCTCGACATCGGCGCTGATGATCCTGCTGCACGCCCCGGACCTCGACTTCCAGATCCGCTGCCGTGACCTGATCGCCCAGGCCACGGCGGACGGGCGCTGCCCGGCCCTGCACCACGCCTACATCGCCGACCACTGCGCCGTGGAGCTGGGCCAGCCGCAGTTCTACGGGACCCGCATCGACCCGGCGACCTTCCGCCCGTACCCGATCCGTTGCCCCGAGACTCTCGACGAGCGCCGCCACGATGTCGGGCTGGCCCCGCTCGACGAGCAGCTGCGGATGCTGCGCCAGGGGGTGTGAGGGACGGCGGCTCGCACGCGAGCCGCCCGTCGTCGCGCGGTCGTCATCCGGCTGTGCCGGGCTCCGGCTGGATCAGCCCTGCGCGGTAGGCGAGGGCCACGGCCTCGGTGCGACTGGCGGCGCCCAACTTGGCGAGGATGTTGGAGACATGGACGCTGGCGGTCTTGCCGCTGATGAACAGCTCCTCGCCGATCTGGCGATTGGTGCGGCCGCGGGCGAGGAGCAGCAGGACGTCGTTCTCGCGAGCGGTCAGCACGGGGAACCCGCCGGCCGTGGGTGAACGCTCCGCGAGGCGGCCTCGTCGCACAAGAGCGTCCACGCGCTCGCGCAGCGGCACGGCGCCGAGCCGGTCGGCCGTGTCGCGCGCCGCGCGGGCCTGCTCGGCGGCCTCCTCGCGGCGCTCCGCCGTCAGCAACGCCTCCGCGAGGCGGAGTTGGCCGCGGGCCTGCTCGTAGACGTCCCCGTAGCCGAACGCGGCGACGGCCTTCTCCCACGCTGCGACATCCGGGCCGGTCGTGGCACGCACCCATTCCGCTTCCGCGCGGGCCAGCCAGGCCAGGCCCTCGGGACCCTGCTGCCCACCGTCCTCGCCCTTGGCGGCCGTCACCCGGGCCAGCTCCACCAGTTCCGTCGCCGTGTCCGCCCAGCCGCGAGCCCCCGCCTCGTCGCCGGTCAGCCGCAGCTCCACGGCCGTGTCCGCGACGGCCGACAGGACGAGGGCCGCGAGCCGGACGGCGACATCGGGGCGTTCGGCACCGGAGTCGTCGTCGAGCGCCGCCATCGTCGTACGCAGCTGCTCGACGGCCTCCTCGGGATCGCCCCGCAGGGCCGCGGCGTCGGTGAGCACAATGCCCGCGACGAGCGTGGCCATCCAGTCGAACGGCCCGTCGAGGAGGGCACGGGCCCGCTCGGCGGCCGTCTGATCGCCGCGGGCCAATGCCACGTACAGCGCGGGAGCGATCGCGAACGCGCCCGCGGCGGGCAGCCGGCCGGGCGCGGTGACCGCCGAACGGGCGCACTCGTCCCAACGGCCCAGGGTGTAGAGCACCGTGGAGTGCAGGTAGCGCGTCTCCAGTGCGTACGGCGAGGAGAGCAGCCCGGCGCGGTCCGCGCGCGCCAATCCTTCGGAGATCCAGGTGAGGCACTCGTCCAGGTCGCCGGATTCGTACGCGCCCATGGCGAGATTGAAGAGCGCGCGTATCTCGACCGCGACGTTGCCGGCCCGGCGGGCCAGCTCGCGGGCCTCCCGCAGCCGGGATCGCCCTTGTGCGGTACGGCGGTTGTGTGCTTCGAGACTGATCAGGGAGATCAGCAGATCGGCCTGGGCGTCGGCCACGTCGAGTTGCTCGGCGACGCGCAGCGCCTGGAGCGCGACCCGGCGGGCGACCTCGTCTTCGCCCACATAGCGGGCCGCCATGGCATGGGTGGCCGCGGCCCACACCCACGTATGCGACGCAGGCTCCGCGGATATCAGGGAGAGCGCTTCGCTGCTGTAGGCGAACGCGGCCTTCAGGCTGTCGACGCGCATCAGGTTGCCCGCGAGGGTGTAGCGGACGCGGGCGGCCAGTTCCGCGTCCGTGTCCGAGCCGATGCCGGCGAGCGCGGCCCGGGTGAGCGAGACCGCCCGGTGGGTTTCGCCGGCGCGGGCGGCGGCCGCCGACGCACGCAGGGTGAGCGTCACGGTGTCGGGAACACCGTCCGGCAGTGCGGAAGTCGGCACCGCCGACCACAGGTCCAGGGCGGCTTCGAGGTGGCGCAGTTCTTCGGCGGGCGCGCCGATCCGCCCGGCGTGGTCGGCCGCCTCGAGTGAGGCCGCGAGGGCGTCGACCAGGTCATGGCTCTCCCGGGAGTGGTGGGCGCGCTCCGCCGCGCTCTCGGCCGGGTGGCCCCGCCCGGCGAGCAGCCGGGCGAACGCGCGGTGCAGCCGCACCCGCTCGCCGGGCAGCAGGTCGGCGTAGACGGCTTCACGGATGAGGGCATGCCGGAAGGAGTAGGTGTTGTCCCCGCCCGGGACGAGGAGCTGGCGGCCGACGGCCTCGCGCAGTGCCGACTCCAGCTCCTGCTCGGGCAGGTCGACGGCGTCGCGCAGCAGCTCGTGCTCGACACGGCGCCCGGCGACGGCTGCCGTGCGCAGTACCTGCTGGGCCGTGGCCGGGAGCTGCTCGCAACGGATGAGCAGGACCTCGGCCAGACCGCTGGGCACGGCGGACGCTCCACCGGGGCCGCCGGGTGGCGCGTCGGCGGTCGCGGCGAGCAGCTCCTCCGCGTAGAAGGCGTTGCCCTCGGCGCGCTCGACGATGTCGCTGACGGTGGCCTCGGGCAGGGGAGCGGCCCGCTGGGCCCGGACCAGGCGGGCCACCTCGGCGTCGGGCAGCGGCCGCAGGTCGAGGCGGTCGACGGCGGGCAGCCGCACCAACTCCGCCAGCAGGGGGCGCAACGGGTGGCGGCGATGCAGATCGTCCGCCCGGTACGACGCGAAGATCGCCAGGCGGAGGGCGGAGGTACCGCCCGCGGGGCGCTGGAGGGTCCCCCGGCTGAGCAGGAAGCGCAGCAGATCGCGGGAGGACTGATCCGCCCAGTGCAGGTCCTCCAGGACCAGCAGCAAGGGAGCGGACTCGGCGACGTCGGCCAGCAGAGCGGCCACGCCCTCGAACAGCTGCAGCCGACTGCCGGCGTCCGGCTTGGCGCTGCCGCCGTCGCCGAGCAGACGGCCGACCGCGGGATGCGCCGCCGGCATGGCGGAAAACCGCTCGTCGGCGGCGAGCACGCCGAGGATCTCGGTGAACGGCAGATACGGCAGGCCGACGTCACCGAGGTCGACGCAATGACCCGTGACCACGGTCATCCCCGTCTCCGACGCGTGCCCGGCGGCCTCGGCCAGTACGCGCGTCTTGCCCACACCGGCGTCCCCCGCCACGAGCACGGCCCGCGTCTCACCGGCCCGGGCACGGTCCAGTACCCGGGTCAGCCGGGCGAGTTCGTCCTCGCGGCCGATGAACGGCGTGGTGAATGCGGTGGTCGGCACCTGACCATCCTGGCACGCGCCTCGGACACCGGTTCGCGGTCGTGCGACGGCGCGCGACCGTTCACGGGGTGGGGATGCCCGCCGGGCGGGCCGGGCGGCCGAGGCGGACCGGGACGCCGGGGGAGTACAGGACGCTGACCGGGGGTTCGTCCGGTGCCGGGAGCCCGGCCGCCGCGACCAGGTTCTCGTCGCAGGTGAGCAGCTCGGCACGGTACAGCGGCCAGCGCGGGTGCACATTGGGCAGATACGCGGGCGGCGCGGTCCTGCCGAAGAACGCGTTGTGCATGCCCCAGCGGGCGGTGAGGAAGTGCTCCAACTCCGTGGGCTTCTCGATGCGTTCACCGGTCCGCACGGTGATGCGGCTGTACGCGCCGCGTGGGCCGGGCCAGCGGCGCGAGCTGGTGTAGGTGACGGTGCCGCCCTCGGCCCGGACGGTCATCCGCGACCACAGGTACGGCAGCCGGAAGCCGACGCGGCCCATCACCACCGGGATCAGCCGGGAGGCGTCCATCGACCGGAAGACGACACCGCGCCGCCCGTGCGCGTCCACCGAGTAGAGACGGACGTTGGTCTCCGGAAAGGTCCCGAGGTAGGGCACCCCTGGCAGCCGGAGCCATCCGACCCGGTCCATCCGAAAGGCGACGAGCCCTACGTACGTCATTGCGTCGTGCCTGTCGGGAACCGTCCCGGCCGGCAACAGCGGTGCCACCACGCCCGGTTCGACGGCCCAGTGGATGAAGGCGAGGTCGAGCCACTGCTGGGTGAGGAGAGGGGCGTGTATGGGGGAGGGGGCGTCCGGGGTGACGGGAGCGGGATCGGTCGGCACGAGTGCAAGGTTCGCAGACGCGTCCGGTTCGGCGTGGACCGCCGCCGCGAAGAAAGTTGCCCGCGGACCGCTGAGTTCTGCGCCGGCTCCTGGTCTACCTCTGCGAAAGGCCCATCAACTCCGGAACTCCGGACCACACACAGGAGTAAGTGCCATGAGCGTGAACGTATCCCAGACCACCGTCGCGTCCCCGTCCTCCGCCGGTTTCCTCGCCACCCGCCCCGTGTGGCAGGTCGGCGCCCTGGCCACCCTCGCCGGTGCCGTCGTGACCGAGGCGTTCGCGCTGATCGCCCGGGGCGCCGGCGTACCGATGGACGCGGCCAGTCCCGGGGCCAAGGAGGCCGCGGAGATTCCCGTGGGCGGCTTCGCCGGAGGCGTGTTGTTCTGGTCGGTCGCGGGGATCGTCCTCGCGGTGGCCCTCGCCCGCTGGGCCCGGCGGCCCGCCCGTACCTTCGTGGTGACCACCCTCGTGCTCACCGCGTTGTCCCTCGCGGGTCCCGCCGTCGCCCCGCACACCGCCACCTCTACCCAGATCGTCCTCGCCGCCTCCCACGTGGTGGCCGCCGCGGTGATCATCCCTCTGCTCGCCAGGCGGCTCTCGCACCAGCGCCGGTGACCGACACCGCGCCCCCAGCTTGTTGTTCAACCGGAGCACCGGGACTTGGTGCCCTTGACCGCCAGCACGGCCGGCGTCGGGGCACCGCCCTCGGCGAACCGTCGGCGGTCCGGGGCCATGCGGGCACTCGAGCTTCACCGGCCGTGGTCCTGAAGGGCCGCTTGTGCCATGGCTGCCCATACGAGCCGACGCTGCCCGGGATTCCGCCGAGGCAGAACCGTTCGGCTCTGCCTCAACCAGCAGCCGGTGCCGCGTCACGGAGTTTCAGTTCGGCCCGGGGAGCGGGAACAGCGGACGAGGGCTGTCGCCCGGGGCGGGGCCGGTGGACTTTCTGACGACGAGGTCGACCGACATGTCCAGCCGGACCGGAGCCGGTGACGGGTCGTCCGAGACGATGCCCAGGACGCGGATGCTCTCCGCCGCCATCTCCTCGAACGGCTGACGGACCGTCGTCAGCGCGGGGGCCGCCGACCGCGCGGCGTCGAGGTCGTCGAAGCCCACGACGGACACGTCCTCCGGAACCCGCGGGCCACGCTCGGCGCACGCTTCGATGACGCCGAGAGCCTGAAGGTCGTTGCCAGTCACGAACGCCGTCGGCGGACGGTAGCCGTCCAGGAGAGCGTGGGCGGCGCGCCGGGCCGGTTCGGTCTGGAACGGCACGGACTGGATCAGGGCGCGGTCCGGGCGTATGCGGGCCGCGCGCAGGGCCGCGAGGTATCCGCCGAACCGCGCCCGGCAGCAGACCAGGTCGAGCGGCCCGGTGACGAGGGCGATGCGTCGATGACCGAGTTCCGTGAGGTGCTGGGCGGCCAGCACTCCGCCACGCCACTGGGTGGCTCCGACGGTGTTCATCTCGGCCGGGGCGTCGCCGATCGTGTCGAGCACGACCGTGGGCAGCCGGGACTCGGCCAGCCGACGCTGGACGGCCGGTGGCACGGGGGAGAGGACGAGCACGGCGCCGCCCGGATGGTGGGCGAGGAGGTTGTCCAGCCAGTCGTGGTCGTCGTCGGCGTGGCTCACGGTGAGGGGACGGCCGGTCGCGCGGAGCACGGAGGCGAACCCGCGCAGCAGCGGCGCGTTGACGGCGCTGCCGACACGGACGTGATCGCCTCCTACGCATCCGGTCACCTCGAGGGGCGGGCCGCGATCCTCGACCACGCCATGGGCGCCGGCCGAGTGCTCTACATCGGCACCCGTCTGCCCGCCGACGCCCTGCGCGACACCGTGCTGGCCGCGGTGGCGGACGCGGGAGTCAGGCCCCTCGTCACCGAGGCACCCGCCTTCGTGGAAGCGACCCGCCGTACGAGCGGTGAAGCGGGGTTCCTGTTCCTGCTCAACCACTCGGAGACCGACACGGCACTCATCCCGCTGCCCGAGGAGGGCTTCGACCTCATCTCCGGAAAGGAAACGGGCCCCTCCATCACGCTGGCCCCCTGGACCTCGCCGTCGTACGGACTGCCTTGGCCGACGTCAGAAGCTCGTGAGGATGACGAGTTGCTGGGTCGCTCGGGTCATCGCGACATAGCGGTCGACCGCTCCTTCGACACCCTTGCCGAACTCCTCCGGGTCGATGAGGACGACCAGGTCGAACTCGAGCCCCTTCGACAGCTCCGGGGTCAGCGACCGGACGCGGGACGTCGCCCGGAACGTGCCCCCTCCGATGTCACTCGTGCCGATCACGCAGGCGATCCCGTCGGCATGCGCAACGAGCCAGGTGTCGAGGATCGAGTCCAGATCCGCAACAGATCCGTGTACGACGGGGACGTCGCTGCTGCGGATGGAGGTGGGCACGTTGGCGTCCGGGAGCACGGCCCGGATGACCGGCTCGGCTTCCGCCATGATCTCTTCCGGCGTCCGGTAGTTGATGCTCAGGGAGGCCAGGTCGATCCGGTCGAACCCGATCCGCTCGAGCCGTTCCTGCCACGACTCCGTGAACCCGTGCCTGGCCTGGGCGCGGTCCCCGACGATGGTGAAGCTCCGGGACGGGCAGCGGAGCAGCAGCATCTGCCACTCCGCGTCGGTCAGTTCCTGAGCCTCGTCCACGACGATGTGCGCGAACGGGCCGGCGAGCAGGTCCGGTTCGGCGCTGGGCAGTCCGGCCTCGTCGATCAGGCTGTCCTGCAGGTCCTTTCCGCGCAGCATCGTCACCGCACCTTCACCGTCGTGATCGGCCGCGAGCACGCTGTCGATGACGGCGGACATGCGCTCGCGTTCGGCGGCGACAGCGGCCTTGTGACGACGCTGTCGTCGTGCCGCCTCCGGGTCGCCGAGCCGCTGCCGCGCCGCGTCCAGGAGCGGCAGGTCGGACACCGTCCAGGCCTGGGGGTCCTCGCGCTGCAGCTTGCGAACCTCATCGGGGCTGAGCCAGGGAGCGCACATCCGCAGGTAGGCGGGTACCGACCACAGGTCTCCCACGAGGTCGGCCGCTTCGAGCAGCGGCCACGCGCGGTTGAAGGCCGTGAGCAGCTCCCTGTGCTGCCGCAGCGATTTGCGGAGCAGGTCGGGCGAGACGTCGCCGTCGTGCAGGTCCACCAGGATCGTGAGCAGCTCCTCCCAGACCTGGTCGCGCGCCTCGTTGTGCGGAGTACCGGGTTCCGCCGCTTCGAACGCCACGGCCCAGTCGTCGGCGCTCAGCCAGATGTCGGACCAGTGGGTCGTGACCGTCATCCCCTTGGTGGGCGGTTCCTCATAGAACCTGACGGCCGTCTCGACCCCCTCCACCAGGTTCGCGGACGACTTCAGGAGAGCCACGTCCGGGTCGGTCTCGACCGCTGCTGCGGCTCCCTCGGCAACGAGGTCCCGCAGGGTGCAGGTCTGCACGCCCTCCTCGCCGAGGCTGGGGAGGACGTCGGCGACGTAGGCCAGGTAGGGCCGGTGCGGACCGACGAACAGCACGCCACCCCGACGGTGACCGAGGCGAGGGTCGGAATGGAGGAGGTAGGCGGAGCGGTGCAGAGCGACGACGGTCTTTCCCGTCCCCGGGCCGCCGTCGACGACGAGAGCTCCGCGGGATCCCGCGCGGATGATGGCGTCCTGGTCGGCCTGGATGGTGGCGAGCACGTCGCGCATCCGGGCTGACCTGTTGCTGCCCAGGCTGGCGATGAAGGCGGACTGGTCGTCGAGCGCGGCGTGCCCTTCCAGTCCGTCAGCGGTGAACACTTCGTCCCAGTAGTCGCTGATCCGGCCGCGGGTCCAGCGATACCTGCGGCGGCTTGCCAGACCCATCGGGTTGGCGTGGGTCGCCGCGAAGAACGGCTCGGCCGCGGGGGCGCGCCAGTCGAGCAGCAGCCGACGACCCGTGCGGTCGGTGAGGCCAAGTCGTCCGATGTACACGGGCTCGGGGTTGTCCGCGCTGACCATGTGTCCGAGGCACAGGTCCAGACCGAAGCGACGCAAGGCGCGCAGGCGACCGGTCAGCCGGTGGACCTCCATGTCCCGGTCCATCGCCTGCCGGCCCACGCCGCCGGGCGCCTTGAGCTCGGCATCGAGGCGGTCGGACAGTTCGGCGATCGTCTGCTCGAGGCTCTCCGTGAGAGCCGCGAAGTGCTGCTCGTCGCCGGCGATCAGCGTCGGGTCGGCCTTGGGCGAGAGGCGGTCGGGAAGGTCGAACGCGCTGGTGATCAGGGGATTCATCCGCACACCCGCACCTCGGCGCCGAGTGCCCGCAACCGCTGCGCGGTTCCCACCACCGGTTCGACGTCACCGCACGACCCATAAACTGACAACAGCACACGCACTTCGTGAATCCCCCATTTCCATAAGTTTTGGCCTTGGCCTGCGATTCTGCGGCATGACCGGGGTCTTGCCGCAAGCCCCCCTGTGCGCTATAAGTTGAAAGTGGCAAGGAGCGAGTGACCTCCTTGCCTTTGTCTTTTGTAGCCCGCTGTCAGGACCTCACCCTTCGGCAGGGGCCACGCCGCCGCCCAGCTGGTCGGCCAGGCAGGCGAGATACAGGGCCATCGTCGTGCGGTGCTCGCGCAGCGGACGACCGGTGATCTGCTCGATCTTGTTCATCCGGTAGACGACGGTGTTGCGGTGGATGTGCAGGGCGGTGGACGCCCGTACGAGATTGAAGCCGTTCTCGCACCAGGCGGTGATCGTGTCGCGCAGCACCGGCCAGTCGGGCTGGGCGCGCAGGTCCGCGGCGGTGAGTGCGAGCAGGCGGTTGCGGGCGGGCTGACCCACCGCCGCCAGGACTTGGTGCACCCGCAGATCGGTGATCAGGTGGACGGGGGAATCACCGGCCACACGGGCACCGAGACGGAGCGCGTCGCACGCGTCCTGGTAGGAGTCGTGCAAGCCCCCGACGGAGGCGACCGGTTCGCCGATCCCCGCGCGGGCACTGAGGCCGTCCTGCGCGGCGATGACGTCGGTGATGCGCCGGCAGTCGCCGATCAGGGACGCCATCGGGCGCCGGGCCGAAAGCCGGTGCAGTACGCCGATCCATCCGGGGGCCGTGCCGGCGACGATGTCCTGCGGTCCGGCGAACACCTCACGGACCGTGCGCAGCAGTTCCGAGCGGACCAGCGAGATGTTCCGGGCGGGAGCGTCCTGGCGCCGGGCGCTCGCGCCGGGCGCGGTCACCTGGAAGACCACCGCGACGCGTTGCAGTCCCAGGTCGAAGCCCAGCTCGGAAGCCCGGAACACGAGGAAGTCGCCCTCCACGACATGAGGGTCGTACGAGGCGATGTCGGCGAGCAGCTTCTCGGCCGCCCGCTCGGCGAGCAGGCGGGAGCGCAGCATCACGGATTCCCTGAGCAGGATCTCGGTCTGACGCTTCACCAGCAGCCCGAAGCGGCGTACCTGGGCGGGAGTTCCGGTGATGCCGACCGTCCCCACCGCCTGTCCGTCGCTGACCAGCGGCAGGGTGACACCGGGGCGTACGCCGCGGAGCCGGTGAGCCTGCGACGCGCTGTGCGTGGTGGCCTCCTGGGTGCGGAGCACCTCGATGGACGCCTCGTGGAAGGTGCCGACCCGACTGCTGTCGCCGCTGCCGATGACCATGCCCTCCGCGTCGGTGATGAGCACGTTGAAGCCGATGACCGCGGAGGTGTCCCCGGCGATCTCCTGCGCGAGTGACGGGCTCAGCACGAGCGTTCCTCCCGTCTGGGGATGGCCCCCGGAGGGCTGGACGCACCGTACAGCGGATCGAGTGATTTCAGCCACAAGTTCGTACGGAGTGACCGATGACGCACAGCGAGCCTGTCCATAGCGTATGGCCCCATCACATCCCCGCCGGGGCCACAGTGCGGTGAACGGCGGGTCTCTTCAGTGCTGACACGGAAGGCCCAAGCCGATGGCCCGCATGCGCTCTTTTACCGCTCTTCTCTCCTCACTGCTCCTGATGTCGACGGTCGCCGCCTGCGGCTCGGACAGCGATGACGAACCGAAGAACGTGTCCGCGAAGGCCGCGGCGCTGGGCACGCTCAAGCCCGGCGTCATCAAGGTGGCCGTGCAGCCCTACGCGCCGTACACCAGCGTCCAGGGCGACAAGATCGTCGGACTGGACGGCGACATCCTCAACTACGCGGCGGGGAAACTGGGGCTGAAGGTCGAACCCCAGGTGACGGACTTCGCCGGCATGCTCGCCGGGGTGCAGTCCCGCCGGGTGGACATCACCATCGGCGGTGTCGCCTGGTCCGCCGACCGGCAGAAGCAGGGGCTGTTCACCGATCCGCCGTACTACTCGCCGCCCGCGATGGCCGTCCGGGACGGGAAAACCTACAAGACGGTCGACGACCTCAAGGGCTTGGATCTGGGCACGGTCGAGGGATACGTCTGGGTCAAGTCCATCCAGGCCGTGCCCAAGGCCAAGCTGCACGCCTACCCCGACGCCAACGGCGTCTTCGACGACCTCGGCGCGGGCCGTGTCGACGTCGGCTTCCTCGACCCGCTGATCATCATCGCGGCGCAGAAGGAACGGCCGGAGCTGAAGATCGAAACCCAGTACATGACCCCGCCGACCGCCGCCGAGGTCAAGGCCAAGCCGGCCTACGCCTACTTCCAGCCGTACCAGACCGGCTTCTACCTCCCGAAGAAGGCGACCAAGCTGGAGAAGGCGATCTCCGAGCAGATCGACGCCATGTACGAGAACGGCGAGTTGGAGAAGCTCGTCAAGAAGTACGGCGGTGACCCCGAGCAGTTCCTCAAGCCCGCCGCCGATGTCGCCACCGCACGCCGCGGCGTGGACCGCCCCCAGGACTGGACGCCCCCGTCCATCGCGAAGTGAGGGGATGAACGTGTCCGGCCTCTTCCAAGTCCCCTGGTCCGACTACCAGTCCGACCTGATCGACGCGCTCTGGCGCACCGTCTCCTACACGGTGGTGAGTTTCGTCGGCGCGGTGCTGCTGGGCCTCGCGGTGGCGCTGCTCAGGCTGAGCAAGGCGTGGCCCGCGCGCGCCGTCGCCGCCCTCTACACCGAGGTCTTCAAGAACATCCCGCTCCTGGCCATCATCTTCCTCGCCTACTTCGGCCTGGCGTCGGCCGGGCTCCGCCTCGACGTGTTCACGGCCGGATGCCTCAGCCTGGTCGTCTTCTACGCCGCCTATCTGTCCGAGATCTTCCGCTCCGCGATCAGCGGGGTGCACGCCGGGCAGACGGAGGCGGGCGAGGCCCTCGGACTCGGAAAGGCCGGCATCTTCGGCCATGTGATCCTGCCGCAGGCCGTCCGGCTGGCGCTGCCCGGCACCAACACCATGCTGGTCGACCTGCTGAAGTCCACGTCGCTGCTGGTCACCATCTCCGCCGCCGAGCTGATGTCCGAGGGGCGGCTCATCACCTCGGCCACCTTCCGGGCACTGGAGGTCTACCTGGTCATCTCCGCCGTCTACTTCGCCCTCTGCTACCCGCTCTCCCAACTGCTTCTGCTGCTGGAGCGGAAGGTGCGGGCGGGCGTCCCGCTGTCCCCCTGGCGACGGCGTCGGGTGCGGGCCGCACACGTACTGCTCGCGGCCGACCTCGGTGCCGGGGCCGACCGGAAGGAGGCGACGGTATGACCGAGCCCGTCACCACCGCCCAGACCACGGCGAAGACCACCGAGCCGGCACCCCCCACCACCGAAGCGGTCGTACGGATCGAGGGACTGTGCAAGTCCTTCGACGGCCGCCTGGTGCTCGACCACGTGAACCTGGAGGTCGACCGCGGCCGCATCGTCAGTGTCATCGGGCAGAGCGGCGGCGGAAAGACGACCCTGATGCGCTGCGTCAACCTGCTGGAACGGCCCGACCAGGGCACCATCGAGGTCGCCGGGAAGGTGGTGCACCAGGACGGCCGCATGGTCTGCCGCGACCTGCCCGGGCTGCGCCGCACCGTCGGCATGGTCTTCCAGCGGTTCAACCTGTTCCCACACATCACCGCCGTGGAGAACGTCGTACTGGCGCAGCGCAAGGCGGGCGTCGCCGAGCCGGAGGCACTGGAGCGGGCCGTCGCCCTGCTGCGCCGGGTCGGCGTCGCCCACCGCGCGCTCGCCCTGCCCGACCAGCTCTCCGGCGGCGAACAGCAACGCGTCGCCATCGCGCGGGCCCTCGCCCTCAGGCCCGAGGTGCTGCTCTTCGACGAACCCACGTCCTCCCTCGACCCCGAGGCCACCCGGGAGGTACTGAGCGTGATGCGGGAACTCGCCGAGGAGGGGATGACCATGCTGCTGGTCACCCACGAACTGCCCTTCGCCCGCGAGGTGTCCGACCATGTCGTCTTCGTCGACGGCGGCCGGATCGTGGAGGAGGGCAGGCCGCAGGACGTCCTCGAAACCCCCGCCCAGGCCCGCACCCGGGAGTTCCTCGCCACGTACGGGGCCACCTCATGACGGGTGCCCCGGGCAGGGCGGGCCCGGTCGGCGACGGCCCCGTCGTGGTGGTCGGGGGCGGCGTCGTGGGGTTGTGCGCGGCGTACTACCTGGCCGCTGCCGGTCTGCCGGTGGAGGTCGTCGAACGACGCGCCCTCGGCTCGGGGGTGTCCCGCGGAAACGTGGGCTGGGTCTGCCTCAGCCATTCGACGCCCGTCCCGGCTCCGGGTGTGGTGCGCTACGCCCTGCGCTCGCTGGGACGGCCGGACTCGCCCCTGTATCTGCGCCCGCTCCCGGACCCGGCGTTCGTACGGTGGCTGTGGCGGTTCTGGCGCAGCAGCACACCGGCCGCGTTCCGACGCGGCTACGCGGCGATCGCCGAGCTGAACCACAACACCTTCGACCTCTTCGACCAGATGCGCGAGGCCGGGGTGAGCACGACCCTGACCCGGCCCGGCATGGTGCACGCCTTCCTGTCGCCGTCCGAGGCCCGCCACCACCTCGCGGTCCAGCGGGAGATGGCGGACGGCCACTACCCGATGCCCGACGACGTCACCACGGGTCCCGACGCGCGGATGCTGGACGACGCGCTGTCGCCGGACGTACGCGCGGCCTACCTCGTCGAGGGGGAGGGCGTGGTCGACCCGGGGGCATTCGCCCGCGGGCTGGGAGAGGCACTCGCAGCAGCGGGGGTGAAGGTTCACGAGAACGCGGAGGTCACCGGATTCCGGTCGGCGGCGGGACGGGTCACCGCGCTGCGGACCAGCCAGGGCGAGATCCCCTGCGGGGCCCTCGTCATCGCGGCCGGAATGCACTCCTCCCAACTGCTGCGCTCGCTGGGACGTCCACTGCCCCTCCAGGCGGGCAAGGGCTACAGCTTCTCGGTGGACCTGGACCCGGCGCCCCGGCACACGCTGTACTTCGGCGAGCGCAGGGCCGTCGCGTCACCGATCGGCGGCACCACGCGGATCGGCGGCACGATGGAGCTGAGCGGCAACAACAACCGCCTCGACTGGCGTCGTATCGTCGCGGTCGCCCTCGCCAGCCGGCACTACCTGGGCCGCTGGTTCGACGACCCGGACGATCTGGTCGGGCTGATCCGCGATCCCTGGGTCGGCGGACGGCCCTTCCTCCCCGACGGGCTCCCGTTGATCGACCGCGTGCCGGGGCATCAGAACGCCTTCGCGGCCACCGGCCACGGCATGCTCGGCGTCACGCTGGGCCCGGCCACCGGGCACCGGCTCGCCGAGTACGTCCTTACCGGCAGGCGGCCCGAAGTCCTCGCACCCTTCCGGTTCGACCGACTCGGCCGCTGAGTGCACCGTCGTGTCACACGGCCACGGAAAAACCGTGGTCCGGGCGTGGCCGAGGACGTCACCATCCCCCGAAGGCGACGTCCTCGACCGCTCCCCCGGTGCCGGAAGATGGTCTGTGTGTCCGTCGGAAACGGACTCGTGCTGTTGGCCAGTGCCGTCACCAGCACATGACCGCCGTCTCGCCCGAACCCCAGGTGGAGTAGAGGCGCACGCGGACGAAGTAGCGTCGGCCCTTGACGAGCCGGACCTTGATGTGGGCGTTGTGCGGTGTCCCGCCGTCGTCCTGTCCGCACAGGTAGCGCGGCTCGCCGCCCATCTCCTCGAAGACCACGACGACGGTGTCGCTCTCTCCGAAGGTGCCGACGGTGTACTCGCGCGTCTCCAGCGGTTCGATGACCAGGTCGGCCTGTTCGCCGCTGCCGAGGCCCAAGGGCACCGAGCGGAAGGGCACGAGCGTGGTCGGCCGGGGCGTGCCGGCCGACGGATACCAGCGGTGGACGAACTCCTTGTCGGCGGGGGAGAGGGCGCCGGGCGGCTGCAGTCCCGCCCGGTACCGCTCCGGTTCGAGGATCAGCCCCGCCTCGAAGGGGTACTCCATGATCGACTGCGGGTCCCAGGCGGAGCCGTTGACTTCGCCCGGGTCGAGCTTGCGCAGAATGTTGTAGTACGTCTTGTCGCGGCTCCAGAAGTTCGGCGGACCCGCCAGGTCGGCGTAAACGGCTTCGTCGTCCCAGTGGATGCCCGCGAACGGGCTCTGGTGTTCGTGGAGCATGCCGAGGGCGTGGCCGATCTCGTGCAGAGCTGTCGACCGGTTCCCGGACGCGGTCAGGTCCCAGCCGAAGTTCATGGTGCGCCTGCCGCGGCCGACCGAGAGCGCGTCCCGGCCCACCGTGGAGTAGGAGCCGTCGCCGAGCTGGAACCCTATGCGCAGTTCCGCCTCCGACCGGTCGCCGACCTCGGCGAAGGCGAGGCCGACACCGAGATCCTGCCACTCCTGGAAGCAGTCGCGCACGACGTCCTGCTGCTCCTTGGAGCCGGCCCACGACACCCATCGTGTCTCGTCGGTCCCCGGGACGGGGATGACGGACCCGTCGGTCTCGTCGTCGAAGAAGTAGTAGTGCAGAACACTGCCGTTGACCCACATCTGGCGGCCGGAGATGAGCGCACTGAGCCGCTCGGCGGTCAGCCCGGGGCCGAAGGCCGGGGCCGGCTGCTGCGGGAGCGAGCAGTAGCGTGCGTTCATGCACTCAGACTGGGGCCGCCGGACCTCCGTGCGCCTGAGTCGAGGGCTACTCAAGTCCCCCTGTATCAGAACTGAGTAGCCCCGCTCTCATTGGACGTGAAGACCTTCGAACGGGACGCGAAGACTTTTGAGATGCCTTGGCCGTTCACCGGCCGGGAGGACGAACTGGAGCTGATCCGCGGATCGCTCACCGCCGGACGCCACGGCATCGTGGTGACGGGCCCCGAGGGCTGCGGCAAGACCCGGCTCGTCAAGGAGGCCGTCCGCGGCACCGGTTGCGCGACCGTGACGGGCACGCCGGAGACACGGCGGATCCCCTTCGCCGCCTTCGCGCACCTCCTGCCGGAGGGGGTCTCGCTGCACCGAGCGGTCCATCTCCTGGCCGGCATCCGCAGTCTGCTCGTCGACGATGCACACCTGCTGGACGACGCGTCGGCCGCGCTGGTTCATCAGCTGGCCGTGCACGGGCGCACCCGACTGCTGGTCGTCTCGACGGACAACGCGCCCGTCCCCGGCGCGATCCGCGCCGAACCGGTTACCGAACCGGTTCCCGGCGCGGTGTCCCGGCTCTGGACCGGAGAGCTGCTGCCGCGCCTGCGTCTGGAGCCGCTGCCGCGTCAGGACGTGGCCCAGCTGGTGGCCGCGGACGTGGACGGTGCCGTGGAGCCGCTCACCGTGAACCGGCTGCACCGGCTGTGCCAGGGGGACCTGCGGCTGCTGCGAGCACTGATGGGCGCGTTGCGCCGACGGGGCCTGCTGACCCGGGTGTCGTCCGACGCGTGGGCCTGGCGGGGCCCGGTGCCGGTGACCGCGACCGTGCTGGAGCGGACCGCGAGGGCCCTCGACCGCTTGAGCCCGGACGAGTCGGCGGCTCTCGAGCGGCTCGCCTTCAGTGAGCCGCTGGGCCTGGACATCGGCGAACTGGACGAGGGGCTGCTCGAACACCTCGAGGCCCAAGGGCTGATCGGCATCGACGACCACTTTGCCGTTCGCCTCGCGCACCCGCTGCACGGACCGGTACTGCGGGCCGGCGCCGGACAGCTGAGGGCCAGGCGACTGACCCGTACGCCGCCCCGGTTCGGGCCTGCCCTCGACGCGGAGAGGGCCGCTCTGACGCGAGGAATCGAGCAGGCCGACGTACGGGAAGTGCCCACTCCTGTCGGGGACTGGCTGGCGGAGGAAAGCGCGGGCCCGGACAGCCCGGTGCCGGCCGAGTACGCCGCGGTGCGAGCCCGCGTCGCACGGCTGCGCGGAGCGTTGCGGGAGGCCGTGGCGTGGGCGCGGGAAGGACTGCGGACGGCGGCGGACGATCTGTCCTGCCGCGCCGAACTCGCCCTGGCCGAAGCCCAGTCGGGCGATGCGACAGCAGCCCACGACGTGCTCGAGGGCCATCCGGCGCCCGGCCAGGCGGCCACCTGGCTGCGGGCCGCCCGGGGCGACACCGGTAAAGCGCTGAAGTCTGTCTGCCTGGAGCCGGTCAGCGGGGACTTCAGCGGGGACAGCGCCTTCGCCCTGTACGACGCGGTGCGGCTCGGTGCCCCCGATCTGGTCGCGGACCGGCTCGCCCGGCTGCCCGGTGAGCCCGCGGCTCTGCTGGCCCCGCATGCGGACGCGCTCGCCCGGGGGGACGGACCGGCGCTGGACCGGGCGGCCGAACGACTCGAGCAGCGCGGCTTCCTGCTCTTCGCGGCCGAGGCACACGCGCAGGCCGTACAGGCCCACCGCGACCCGCGGGCCGCCCGCATGTCGCGGTCGCGTGCCGTGACGCTGGCCCGGCGCTGCCAGGGAGCCCGCACACCTGCGCTGTCCCGGCTCGTGCTGGGCGAACTCACGGCCCGGCAACGGCAGATCGTCACGCTCGCGGCCGCCGGCCTGAGCAACCGGCAGATCGCGGAGCAGCTGACCCTGTCGATCCGAACTGTCGGCAACCACCTGTACGGCGCCTATGCCCGGCTCGGCGCCGGCGATCGTGACGCCCTGACCTGGCTGGTGGACGCCCCGGACGAGGCCGGTCTGCCGACCGCGCGCTCAGCTTGAAGCGTGGGTGTGACCTCCACTGAGCGCGCGTCAGGCCGCGTCCGGCGCGCGCGTCAGGCCGCATCCGGCGCGCGCTCAGGCCCCACCCGAAGCGGGCTCAGGCCGCACCGAACGCCGCGAACGCCCACCCGGTGGCCTGGTGCACCGCGTCGCTCGGCAGCGCGGCACGTGCGTCGCGCAGCGACTCGGCCAGAGAGAGACCCGAGCTCAGGCCCTTGTGCAGCGCGAGCATCAACGACACCACCGTGGCGTCGTTGACGGGCACGCTGCTCGCCACGATCCCCGCCGTGCCCAGCGACAACAGGGCTGTGACGAGTCCGAGGACCTCGTCGGCGCCGACCGAAGCGAGCCTTGCGGTGTCGCAGCTGGACAGGATGATCCGGTACGGGCTGCGCTGCAGCCGCTCGAAGTCATGCACGATGAGCGGACCATCGGCCATCCGCAGCGACGAGAACAACGGACTGTCCGCGCGGAACGTTCCGTGCGCCGCGATATGGGCGAGCATGGCTCCGTCGAGCGACTCCAGCACACGCGGCACCCGGGCGTCGTCACCTTCCAGCACCGTCGTCCTGCGGTACCGGTCGACCAGCTCGGGCACCTCCGCGCCGCCGGTCGCCAGACCCGGGCCACGGACCAGCACATGCCCTCCGTCCGGCGGCGGCTCGGTCTCCACGGCGCGCAGCCAGCTGCTCGCCGACGGCGAGACGCTGAGGACACGCTCACGGAGCGAGGGCAGCAGCGCCCACGGCACGCGGTGCAGACTGCCGGGCGGCACCACCACGACCGGGCCGGAGCCCAGGTGAGAGACGGCCGCGCCCAGCAGCAGTTCCTCCAGGCGCCGGCCCGAGGCCTCGAGCACCTTGAGCCTGCCCTCCGCCCCGGGGTGGGCCAGCCGACGCAATCCGGCCTGCACATGTTCGGCCTCGGTCACCGCGTCCGCGAGCAGACCCGCCTCGAAGCGCCGTACGCGGCCGTCGCCGCAGAGCAGCACCTGGACCCGGCCGTCGAGCACGGCGATCTCGACCAGGCGCCCGCCGTCCAACCGCTCCAGCAGTCTGCCGGGATCGAACCGGTGTCCGTCGCCGGGGACCTCACCGCGGATGTGCAGGGTCCGGGACCGCACCTCGCGTTCCAGGCGGCGCTGTTCACGCTCCAGGGGCGGCACCGGCCGGCCCTCGACACGGGCGGCCTCCGCACGGGCCGCGATCTCCCGGAACGCGGTGAGGCTGCTCAGCAGCGCCGGGTCGGCAGGCGGCCGAGTTGGGGGTGACGAGAGCACCGTGGCCCGCCAGCGCTCACTCCACACGAGCAGCCGCCGCGGTCCACCGGAGTCGAGACTGGCCCGCTGAGCCAGGGCGGCGAGCTCCGCTCCCTGCGCGGTGGCCCGGGCACGCAGTTCCGAGGCACCGAGCGTCATCCGGTGGTCGTCGAGCACGTCGAGCCCACGCCGGCAGGCCTCCAGCACGCCCCGGCCGGAGCCGGCGGCCTGCGCCCGAAGCGCCTGTGCCGCCCAGCCGGTCATCCGCGCCAGCGGCGGCCCGCTCCCGCGGCTGCGGGCGGCGACGGCCAGATGCCGCTCGGCGTCGGCGGTCCAGCCCAGGGAGAGGGCGATCCGGCCCGCGAGCAGCGACGCCTCCGGTGCGGCGGGCGAACCGAATCCGGCCAGCCGTTCGGCCAACTCCGCTGCCTCGGCCACCAGCCGCCCCGAGCTGCGGCCGGCCGCCACCCGTGCCTCGATCGACACCAGCCGGGCGTGCGTCTCCCACCAGCTGCGACGCTGCCCCGCGAAGAGGCGCACGGCCAGGGCCGCCCGGGCGATCGCGGTGTGCGGATCGCCCGCCAGCCGCGCGGCCCGGGCCGCGGCCAGCAACAGCTCCGCCTTACGGGTGCTCTGGCCGCCGATGCGGTCGAGTTCGGCTATCGCGGTATCGGCCTCGGCAAGCGCTTCGGGTGCCAGCCCGGCGGCCATCAGGACCTCGCAGCGCCGGATGTAGAACACGAAGATCGGGGTGCCGAGCTTCGCGTACCGCTCGGCGGCCTCGTCGAACAGACGCAGCGCCGCGGGGATGTCGCCCGACCGGAAGGCGGCCAGCGCCCGGCTCTCGACGACATCGGCCTTGTCGTGCTCCTGGCCGGTGGTGTCCCACAACCGCTCGGCCGCGGCGAAGTCGGCGTCGGCCCGCTCCACCGCGCCCAGCGCCAGGTGCACGGTGGCGCGCAGGGTCAGGGCCCGAGCGGTCCAGATGACGTCGTCCGCCTGCCGCAGTACGGGAGTCGCCCGGCGCAGATCGTCCAGGGCCTCGCGATGGTGCCCCAGCACCCACCAGACGTACCCCCGGCGGAACAGGACACGGGCCCGGGTGTGACCCGTACCCCGCGTGACACCGCGCTCAAAAGCGGCCAGGCCCTGCCGAGTGCGCCCCGCGTGCACCAACGCAACCCCGAGGGTGGCCAGGACATCCGCCTCCCGGTCGGCGGAACCCGAACGTGCCGCGAGGTCGCGGGCGCGCCGCAGATGCCGCAGGGAGATACGGAGATCGCCGAAGTCACGCTGCCACATGCCGATCACCTGGTGGGCGACGGAGGCGTGGAGCGGCGAGGGATCGGCGTCGAGCACCGCCTCTGCCCTCACCAACGCGTCGTTGGGGCGGGCGAACACCATCGGGAGGAGATCGAGAATCGCGTCGCTTCCGCCTGTCACCCCTCGGATGGTAGAGGTCCCGGCAGCGTCGCAGACAGGTGTGACGCTGTATCAATCCTCGTGCCGTATCAATCCTGAGCCTGTATCAATCAATCGTCTCGCGGCTCTGATTGACGAACGTCGGCTCAAGGGGAGGACACGCCATGGCACCTCAGCGATTCCAGGAGCAGTTCGATCAGATCCAGCGCTCGATGCCCGATGTGCCGTTGGCGATGGGCCCGGACGACTCCGCCGAGTTCCTCTACGAGAAGGGGGTCGTGCTTGCCCGTGACGGCGAGGAGGCACAAGTCGTCGAGGACACCGTGCGGGAGCGGTTCGCCGAGTTCACCGGACTCCAGGCGGACAGCGTGCGCAGGGCGGGGCCGACGGCCAGCCGTTCGGGCATCACCCGTATCCAGGTGGGCGATCCGGGACACGGTGACCGACGTGGCGACCGCGCCGTCGCGGGCGCACTGCGGGCGCTGCGCGAGGTGGAGGGGCGGGCCGGGCACCGGCTGGTGAGCCGCAACCACGTGGTGTCGATCGCGGTCAACGCCTGTCCCGGCGACGAACCCGTGCCCGCCCCGCTCACCCTCCCGCCCAACCCGGCCGTGGAGGAGGGCCTGTACGACCAGGACACGGCCGTCGGCGTCCTGGTGATCGACACCGGGCTCATGCACGACTACCGGGCCTACGCCGCGCTGGCGCACACCCAGGGGGACGGTCAGCTCACCGAGACCGACAAGAAGGGAATCCTCCAGCAGTACGTCGGCCACGGCACCTTCATCGCCGGGCTCGTCGCGGCCGTCGCACCCAACACGGACATCACGGTCCGCAACACACTGAACGACGCCGGCGCCATCCTGGAATCCGACTTCGGCGACAAACTCTTCGAGGCCGTCGACCGGAACGGCTGGCCCGCCGTCATCAGCCTCTCCGCGGGCACGTCGAACGGCAACTCCGAGGGTCTGCTCGGCGTGGAGGCGTTCATGCGGGAGCTGCGCGACCAGCCCCACACCCTGCTCGTCGCGGCAGCCGGCAACAACGCCAGCGCCACACCCTTCTGGCCCGCCGCCTACGCCAGTGTCCCCGGCTACGAGAACGTCGTGCTGTCGGTCGGAGCGCTGCGCGGCGACGGCGAGTTCGGCGCCTGCTTCAGCAACCACGGGCCCTGGGTGAAGGTATACGCCCCGGGAGAGCGGCTGACCAGCTCGTTCACCGGTTTCGACGCACCCGTCCCGTACGTCTACCAGCACTCCTCGTACGACACGTGCCGGCACGGTTTCAGCTACGCCTGCACCTGCCAGTACCCCAAGCACATCGGCGAGTTGAGCGAGGGGAGCAAGCCGAAGTCGGGCCGGCCGGAGCAGGTGATGTTCGAGGGGTTCGCCCAGTGGAGCGGGACCTCGTTCGCCACTCCCGTGGTCGCCGGCATGGTCGCCGCCCACATGGTGGCGCACAAGGAGGCCGATCCGCGTGCCGCCCGGCGACAGCTCCTGCTGGCGAACAGCGGTCACGCGGAAGTGCGCGGTGCCGTCGTGCCCGCGCTGCGCCCACCCACCTGGAGCCCGGTCCCCGTCGTCCAGCCGACTCCTCCGGCATGACGCTCTCCTGCACGATCACGGCCGGAACCACCCCCTCCGCGGCGTACGATGACTTGCCGTACACGAGGGGTGGGGCCGTGGACCGTGTTGCTGTCGGTGCGCTTGTCCAGTCCGCCGCCGACGGAGACGCGGCGGCCTGGAAAGCGCTGGTGGACGGGCTGAGCCCGCTGGTGTGGTCGGTCGTGCGCGCGCATCGGCTCTCCGACGCGGACGGGCACGAGGTGTATCAGACCGCCTGGTTCCGCTTCGCCCAGCACTTACGGCGGATCCGCGAACCGCAGAAGGCCGGGTCGTGGCTCGCGAGCACCGCGCGGCACGAGTGCCTCAAGGTCATCAGGACCACAAGCCGGTTGACCCCCACGGACGATCCACGACTGCTCGACCGGGTCAGCGACGACCGCACACCCGAGCAGACGGTCATCGACTCCGAGGAGGCGGCCGCCGAAGCGGAGCGCATCCGTCGGCTGTGGCAGGAGTTCGAGGAACTGGGCGACCGCTGCCGGCAGTTGCTCCGCGTCCTGATGGCGTCGCCGCCGCCCAGCTACCAGGAGGTGTCCGCCGCACTGGGTATCGCCGTGGGCAGCATCGGGCCCCTGCGCCAGCGTTGCCTGCGTCGCCTGCGAGCGCGCCTTGCCGCACGGGGGGTTCTGTGAACGACGAGGTTTTCGACGACGACGTTTTCGACGACGGCGGACGCGGCGGCGACAGTTTCGACCACGAGGCTTTGGAGGACGACGTTCTCGAAGAGGCACTGCGCCAAGCCGCGGCCATCCTGGACCCGGTGCCCGCCGAGCTGCGGCGCACCGCCGTCGAGGCCTACGCCCTGCACTCGTTGCACGACGTGGACGCACAACTCGCTCAGCTGACCTTCGACTCCCTCGTCGACGCCATCCCGGTCCGAGGGCCGGACGTGCCCAGGATGCTGACATTCAGCACCGTCGCCCTCACCGTCGACGTCGAGGTGACGGCCCAAGGGATGATGGGGCAGGTACTGCCACCGCGGCCGGCACGGATCGAAATCCTGGGCGGTCCGCAGTCGGCCTCGGCCACGACGGTCACAGCCGACGAGATGGGTCGCTTCACCTGCGACCTGTCCCTCAGCGGCCCCTTCGCACTGCGGCTGCGGAGCGGCGAGGAGGTCGTCCTGACGGAGTGGTTACGTTTGTGACCTGACGAACCGGCCGGGCGAGCGGGGTGGCAGGGAGCGAGAGCCGGAGGTGGAGACGGGGGTGGGGGCCGCGGGGGACCCTGGCGGGCGGTCCGTGGACGAGGAGTCCGTGTTGAGGATCCAGCCGAGCTCGCGCAGGAGCCGACGGGCTTCGCTGCGCACCTGCAGTGGTACGTCGCCGCGCTCGGAGATCAGCTGGGCGTAGATCGGTGCTTCATGCACGAGTGTCGCTTCCCCTCGGGTCCGGTGCCTCGCCCCAACGGTAGGGCCGCGCCGTCGCCGCGGCTGCCGTCCACCCGGTTCGGACAGAACCGGAAGTCACACGAGCATGGAGGGGCACCGAGGCCACTCGGGATGTCAAACAGAGTCAGCCGTAGTCAGCCGTCGGTGCGCAGTGACAGCGCGAGCTCAGCCCCAGGAAGAACGCGAGCCGCAGGGACGGCAGTTCAGCCGGCCGTTCAGTCGGCCGTTTTGCCGGCGGTACAGCCGGCGGTTCAGCCACTCCGCACATGGGCCAGCAGCTCCCGGACATGATGTGTCGCGGGGTGGTCGGGCCCGAGATGGCGTTCGCTGTCGTCCAGGGTGCGCCGGAAGGACTCCGCGCTCCGCTCCGCGTTTCCCGCCCTGTCATGGGCCTGGGCGAGATTGGCCCGGGAGAGCAGGGTTTCGGGATGGCCGGGGCCCAGGACCCGCTCACGATCGGCCAGGGTCCGCTCGTGCAGGGGGATGGCACGGGCCAGGTTCCCTGTCCGCTCGAGGGCGCGGGCGAGATTGTCACGGCACAGCAAGGTGCGGGGGTCGTCGGGGCCGAAGGCGCGTTCACGGCCGGCAAGGGCGTGCTCGTAGAGCGGGATGGCGCGGGCCGGATCGCCGGCCGCCTCGTAGCCGCCCGCGAGGTTGTTGTGAACGGTGAGGGTGTCGGGGTGGTCGGGCCCGAGCAGGCGTTCGCTGTCGGCCAGGGTCCGCTCGAACAGCGATACGGCACGATCGAGGTGTCCCGCCTGCTGACAGGCACCCCCCAGGTTGCTGCGGGAGCGCAGGGTGTCGGGATGGTCGGGCCCGAGGTCACGTTCGCGACCGGTCATCTGCCGTTCCAGTAACGACACCAGGTCGTGCCCTGACCGTAGTTCCACCACCGGCCGGTCCCCGCCCACCCGGAGCGCGGGCAGTCCCTCCACCGACCAGTCCTCCGCGGCCTGCTGCAACTCCCTGCGCAGCGCGCGCATCGTCTCGGCACATCGCGCGCACGGCATTCCGGACATGGCTTCCCCCCGGCCCAGTCATCTGCCTGGCCACAGGGTACGCGTGGCAGGCGCGACGGCATGCAGGACGGGATGCGTGACCGGATAAGTGACGTGAACCGGATACGTGACGTGAAAGGGTGTGCCGGGCCGAAAGCCCTATTCCGCCTTCGCGTACTTCTGGGCCATGCCTCCCTCGAAGTCGTACAGCACCACCGGTTCGTCACCCACGACCCAGGCGTCATGCCCGGGCGGGACCACGAAGACATCGCCGGGCCCGACCTCGGTCTCGCCGCCGTCGTCCATGCGGATGCGCATCCGTCCCTGGACGACGTAGCCGTTGTGATGGATCTGGCAGCTCTCGGTCCCCGCGATCGGCGCCACGGACTCGGACCAGCGCCAACCCGGTTCGAAGGTTCCCACGGCGAAGTCGAGTCCCGTGAGGTGCACGGCTTCGAGGTGGCCCCGGGGGAAATCGCGCCGCTCATCCGGCTTTTCGACCGTCTTGACCTCGATCATGACGGCTCCTTTCACTCTGGCTGTGGCCGACACTGTCGCGGGCGCGGTGGTCGCCGCCCCACGACGGTCACGACGGCCACGGCCGACACCGGTCGGCAGGCTCCCGCCATTCCATCGTCTGCCTGTCCACCTGGGGGCGCCATTTGGGGGAGGGACCCGGAACCCGACGGGCAAAGTCAGTTCTCGGTGACGTTTGCCGTGAGCAGGCGCAGGAGTTGCTTGGCCATGGCGTCCTGTTCCGGGCTCAGGCCCATGGCGTCACCGATGGCGAGGGGGACGGTGCCGGCCCGTTCCCGAAGCCGCGCTCCGGCGTCCGTGAGGCGGATGGCCACGGAGCGTTCGTCCTCCGCGCGTCGTTCGCGGTGCAGCAGGCCGCCTGCCTCCAGACGCTTGAGGAGGGGGGAGAGGGTGCTGGACTCCAGCTGGAGCGCCGTGCCCAGGTCGCGCACGGAGATCGAGTCCTGTTCCCACAGCACGAGCATGACGAGGTACTGCGGGTAGGTGAGCCCGAGTTCCTCCAGCAGCGGGCGGTAGCGCGCGGTGACCGCCCGTGAGGCGGCGTAGAGGGCGAAGCACAGCTGGTCGTCCAGAAGCAGCGAACCCTCCTGGCTCGGTTCTGCCTCGGCTGTGCTCACGGAAGTGCTCCCTGGTCCGGCGTGTGCGTCGCGGTCTCCAGCCTATCGTTCAAGTCCTCCCGATTGCATCGAGCACGAATTAGTTGTGCACGACTTAATACTGCGCTACCTTCATGGCGTGCCGCCGCTCCGCAGCGCAGACCGCTGATGGAGGCTGCGCGCGGCATCCGATCGGAGGAGATCGCCATGACCGAGAACTCCAGTCCCCGCCCCGTCCTGGAACCCGCTGCCGAGGCCTTCGCCGAGGCGACCGCGAAGCCGCCCTACCTCTTCGACCTCGGTCCGGCAGAGGGCCGCAAGGTCGTCGACGAGGTGCAGTCGGACGAGATCGCGAAGCCGGCGGTCGACGAGGAGTGGATCACCGTGCCGGGCGGCCCGACGGGCCAGGTCCGCGTACGCATCGTCCGCCCCGCGGGAGCCGAGGGCGTCCTCCCGGTGATCGTGTACCTCCACGGCGCCGGCTGGGTCTTCGGCAACGCCCACACCCACGACCGCCTCGTGCGCGAACTGGCCGTCGGAACCGGCGCCGCGGTCGTCTTCCCCGAGTACGACCTCTCGCCGGAGGCCCGCTACCCCGTCGCCATCGAGCAGAACTACACCGTCGCCCGGTGGATCGTCACCGACGGCGCCGGCCACCAGCTCGACGCCACCCGCATCGCGGTGGCCGGCGACTCCGTCGGCGGCAACATGACCGCCGCCCTGACCCTGATGGCCAAGGACCGCGGTGACGTCCCCCTCACCGCCCAGGTCCTCTTCTACCCGGTCACCGACGCCGCCTTCGACACCGGCTCCTACCGCCAGTTCGCCGAGGGGTACTTCCTGCGCCGCGATGCCATGCGGTGGTTCTGGGACCAGTACACGACCGACGAGGCGCAGCGTGCGGAGATCACCGCGTCCCCGCTGCGCGCCACTGCCGAGCAGCTCACCGGACTGCCCCCGGCCCTGGTCATCACCGCCGAAGCGGACGTCCTGCGCGACGAGGGCGAGGCCTACGCGGGCAAGCTCCGCGAGGCCGGTGTCCCGGTCGCCGCGGTCCGCTACCAGGGCATCATCCACGACTTCGTGATGCTCAACGCCCTCGCCGACACCCACGCCGCCCGCGCCGCCATCAGCCAGGCCGTCGCCACTCTGCGCACGGCCTTCGGTGCCGCCTGACACCGCTCAACTGCCGCGTTCCGGCCTCACGTTCCCGCTCACGAGGCTCTGTGACGGTGACTCACCCGGATGGTGCAGGACCCGGGATACGCGCGGGGGAGAGGAGATGTGAGGATGAAGCCATGAGCAACGTGTACTTCGACATCACCATCAACGGCGAGCCCGCGGGTCGGATCGTCTTCAAGCTGTACGACGACGTGGTCCCCAAGACCGCGCGGAACTTCCGTGAGCTGGCCACGGGCGAGCACGGCTTCGGTTACGAGGGCTCCGGATTCCACCGGGTGATCCCTGACTTCATGCTCCAGGGCGGCGACTTCACCCGGGGCGACGGCACCGGCGGCAAGAGCATCTACGGCGAGAAGTTCGCCGACGAGAACTTCCAGCTGAAGCACACCAAGCCGGGCCTGCTGTCCATGGCAAACGCCGGGCCGAACACCAACGGCTCGCAGTTCTTCATCACGACGATCGTCACGGACTGGCTGGACGGCAAGCACGTCGTCTTCGGCGAGGTCGTCGAGGGCCTGGACGTCGTCAAGGCCGTCGAGGCCCAGGGCTCGCGCTCGGGCGCCACCAAGGCGCCGATCGTGATCGCGAAGTCCGGCGTCCTCGCGGAGTAGCCGACAAGTACCGCGGAACCGGGCCTCCGCCGACTCTTCGGGTCGGCGGGGGCCCGACGATCGTTCGGGCTGCGCACAAAGGTACTTACCGTCCAGTAACGTTGCCGCGTTGACGACCACGGAGGCAACGATGGCTACTTCCCCCCGCTCCCCGCTCGCACTCGCCGGTCTTCTCGCCGCTGCGGGCGTCACGCATTTCGTCGCACCGAAGCCGTACGACGCGACGATTCCGAGCTTCCTGCCGGGGTCGCCCCGAACGTGGACCTACGTCAGTGGCGCAGTCGAACTCGCCCTGGCGGCAGGGGTCGCCCTGCCCCGCACACGACGCGCCGCGGCACACGCCACGGCGGCGTTCTTCGTCGGGGTGTTGCCGGCCAACGTGCAGATGGCGGTCGACTGGCGGCATCGTCCCACCGCGCTCAAGGCCGCTGCGTTCGGCCGCCTGCCCCTGCAGATCCCGCTCGTGCTGTGGGCCCGGGGCGTCGCACGTGGTCAGGCCCGACAGGGGTGAAAAGGTGAGCCACTCTCCCGGCTGCGGCCGCGGCCGCAGCCGCGGGCTCCCGGGCCGCGCGATGTCCCGCCGAACGCGGTGCGTCCGGCGGGACTCGGCAGGTCAGCGGAAGTTCACGTCGCTGCACAGGAAGTACGTCTGGTCCATGTGCGAGGCCTGCCAGACCGTGTAGACGACGTGGCGGCCGCTGAGGCCCGACGTGCTCACGTCGATCTCGTAGTTCTGGCTGGGGGCGTACTTGCCGGTCCGGGCGACCAGTTGGAGGTCATTCCAGGTCAGAGGCTGGGTGACGGGGTCGAATCCCTGGCGGGTGACGTAGACCAGGAAGTAGTCCGCGCCATGGCTGGCCTGGTCGTACAGCTTCACCGTGAAGTCGCCGGCGACGGCCGTCGTCTTCCAGGCGCCCACGGTGTCGAGGGAGTTGTAGCGGCCGCCCTCGGTCCGTCCGCCGCTGCACAGTTGCCCATCGGGGACGGCCGCGGGGAAGTTGCCTGCGGAGCCGTTGCGGTACAGGCCGTTCCAGTTCCACATGGCGTTCGGGTTGTCCTGCCACGCCTGCCAGCACATGGGGTCTTCCTCGGCCATGGCCGGGTTCTGGAAGTCGTCTCCCCAGCGGAGCCAGCAGCCGTAGTTGCGGGACGCCGGGTCGATGACCGAGCCGTGGGCGGTGGCGGTGCCGCTCCAGGGAATCAGGCAGAGCAGCACCGCGGTGAGCAGGGTCAGGGCGAGCATCGGACGAGACCGGGTCAGCTTGATGCGATCATGACAAGACACGGGCTCCTTCTTTCCGAAGTGGGGGATTTGGGGTGTGGGAGCGCTCCCGCACCTTCCAGGCTGGGCCTCACGAAACGGAGCTGCAACCTTCGATTGCGCCACTTCCGCGGTCCATGGCGCGTTCGACTCGGTCCCTCCAGCGGAGCTCTGTTGCTGTGTGGTCGTCACGCAGCACAGCGGGGTCGCTCAAGGCAGGGCCTGTTCCGCCCAGATGATCTTGCCGGAGAGGGTGTAGCGGGTGCCCCAGCGTTCGGCGATCTGAGAGACGAGGAAAAGGCCGCGTCCGCCCTCGTCGGTGGTGGCCGCGTAGCGCAGGTGGGGCGAGGTGCTGCTGTTGTCGAAGACCTCGCAGATCAGGCTGCGGTCGTGTACGAGGCGGATACGTATGGGGCCACTGCTGTAACGGATCGCGTTGGTGACCAGCTCGCTGAGTATGAGCTCCGTGGTGAACGCCATCTCGTCCAGGCCCCACTCCGCCAGCTGCCGGGCGACCGAGGAGCGCACCTCGGCGACGGCCGCCGGGTCGGACGGCACCTGCCAGTCGGTGATCCGGTCGGCTCCCAGCGCACGCGTGCGGGCGACGATCAGAGCGATGTCGTCGCTCTGCCGGTCCGGAAGCATGGCGTCGAGAACCGCCCGGCAGGTGTCCTCCGGCGACCTGTCGGCCCCGGTCAGGGCGGTGCGCAGCCGCTCGAGCCCCGCGTCGATGTCCCGTTCCCGGTCCTCGACGAGCCCGTCCGTGAACAGGACGAGCCGGCTGTCTTCAGTCAGTTCCAGGTCGGCCGTCTCGAACGGCAGGCCCCCCAGACCGAGCGGCGGCCCGGCGGGCACCTCGGGGAACTCGACGCTGCCGTCGGGACCCACCAGCGCCGGCAGAGGGTGTCCGGCACGGGCGACGGTGCAGCGCCGGGTGGTCGGGTCGTAGATCGCGTACAGGCAGGTGGCACCCGTGACCGGGGCACGGCCGGCCTCAGCCGCCTCGTCCTGGTCTATACGGGCCACCAGCTCGTCGAGGAGGCCGAGGAGCTCGTCCGGCGGCAGGTCCAGAGCCGAGAAGTTGTGCACCGCGGTACGCAGCCGCCCCATGGTGGCCGCGGCGTGCAGACCGTGGCCGACGACGTCGCCCACCACGAGGGCGACGCGTGCGCCGGGCAGCGGCAGTACGTCGAACCAGTCACCGCCCACCCCCGCCTGCGCGGGCAGATAGCGGTAGGCCACATCCAGGGCGCTCTGCTCGGGCAGGTTGCGCGGCAGCAGACTGCGCTGCAGCGTCTCGGCCATGGCGTGCTCGCGCGTGTAGCGGCGCGCGTTGTCCATGGAGACCGCCGCCCGGGCGACCAGTTCCTCGGCCAGGGCCAGCTCCTCCGTGTCGAAGGGCTCCGGCTTCTGGGACCGCCAGAAATTGGCCACGCCCATCACCAGGCCTCCCACACGCAGTGGGACGGTGATCAGCGAATGGATTCCGTACTCCAACACCTGGGCGGAGCGCTCGAGATCCTGCGCCAGCCACCCGGGGGCGTCCTTGAGGTCGGGCTCGACGACGGCCTGGCCGGTGCTGAGGCTGCGGGCCTGAGGTGAGGAGGGGACAAAGCTGATCTGCTCGCCGACGGGATAGAGGGGGGCGTCGTTCCGGATCCCGCTGAACGCCGTGCGGCGCAGATCAGTGGCCGCGTCCGGCTCCTCCCCGCCGAGAACCGCGTCGGCCAGATCGACGGTGACGAAGTCAGCGAACCGCGGGACGGCCACCTCCGCCAGCGCCTCGGCGGTGCGGGTGACGTCCAGGCTCGTGCCGAGGCCGACTCCGGCGTCGTACAGCAGCTTGAGGCGCTCTCGTGCCACCTCGGCCCTGCCGGACAAGGCACGCAGCTCGGTCGAGTCGCGCAGCGTCGCGACGCTGCCCGGCGGGCCGCCCTGGCGGTCCGTGGGCCGTTGGTTGATCGCCAGCAGCCGGTCGCCGACCAGGTGCACCTCGTCCGTGGCGACTCGTCCCGAAGCCATCAGCTCGGCGGTGTCCGAGTCGAGGCCGAGGTCGAGGACGTGCCGACCGTCGACGTCGTCGGGCAGGTCGAGCAGCCGATGCGCCTCGTCGTTGGCGAGCAGCATCCGTCCCTCCCCGCTGACGATGATCACGCCCTCCCGGACGGCGTGCAGCACCGCGTCATGGTGCTCGTACATCCGCGTCATCTCGTACGGCCCCAGCCCACCGGTCTGGCGCAGCAGCCGTCTGCTCACGAGCGCCGTCCCGCCCGTGGCCAGGGCGAGTGCCGCCGCCGCGGCGCCCAGGAGCAGTGGCAGCTGCCGGTCCGCGACGCCGCCCACATTGGCGGTCGTGATACCCGCCGACACCAGGCCGACGACCGAGCCGTCGGGCGCCTTGATCGGAACCACGGCCTGCACCAGCGGCCCGATGGTTCCCTCGATCTCCTCCGTGAGGGAGCGGCCCGCCAGCGCGGGTTCGATGTTCCCGACGAACCGCTTCCCGATCCTGTCCGGTTTGGGGTGGGTGTAGCGGATCCCGTCGGTGTTCATGACGACGATGAAGTCCACCTCGGACTGCTCGCGCGCGGCTTCGGCGCGCGGCTGGAGCACAGCCGTGGGATCGGAAGCGCGCAGTGCCTCGCGGGTGCCCGGAGCGTTTGCGAACGTTTCGGCGACGGCGAGCGAACGATTGCGGGCCTCCTGCGCGCTGTCGTGGCGTACCTGCAGGACCAGCGCCACCACCGCGGCCACGACGAGTAGCAGCACGATCACCACTTGCAGAACGAACACCTGGCCGGCGACGCTCCGCCCGCTGAGCGCCGACCGCAGGGCCGCGGCCGGCGCCCACCGAGGCCCGCCGTCGTCGGGCCCCCGTTCGCGCCGTCTGTACGCTCCGCGCCGTGCCTGATGCTCATCTCGCGGGCCGCGGTGCGATTGGCGAGCGCTGTCAGGCCTGCGTCGTGTGCGCAGACCGTTGGGAGAGGGGGTCGACTCAGCCCAGGATCGACCCAAGAGTCGGACCATGTGCCCATGTCTACACTGCCCGATGCCAGGAGGCGAGGGATGTCACGCACTGTGAAGGAAGCGGTCTCCGGCCGTGCGGCCTCGCCCCTGGATGCTCTTGGACTCTCCGCGACTCTCCGCGAGGGATTGGGGCCCGAGCCGACCTGCTGCTTGTGACTGTCCGTGGCGGCTGAACCGTCGTGTGGCGGCAGCGATGTCCTGCGGCGGCTGAAGCGCCATGGCTGACCGAGCGCGACAACCGCGGCAGAGGTGCCGTGCTTCGGGCAGGAGCATCTGGGCACATTATGGGAGAAAGGACCACCTACTTGGATTTGGGTCCCAAGCGCGGGAGGCCGCTATGCAGACGCAAACTCCGGACCGCTATCGGCTGACCTTCACCCATCGGCGATCGGGTACCGGCGTCGTCACGGACGAGGTGGTCGTCGAACGGACCGACACCCTCGGCCCGGGTGACAATCCCGTGTACTGCGACTCCACCGGGATCCTCCGTGCCGAAATCAGCCCGGCGGGGGAGGTGCGAATGCTGGCGAGCGGCGGTTACCAGTCCCCCCTGTTCCCCTCCGCCGAACCGCTGCCCTGAGCGTCCGGTCCGCTTGCAGTTGCGCATCTCGTCGGGCCGCCGGTCGGCCGTGAGCGGAAAAATCGCGGGCGCCGACCGGTACGCGACCGGTACGGTCCCGGGATGCATGATGAGGACGGTTACTTCGGAGAGAACGTAGCGGCGACCTATGACGCGTCGTCGGCGGACATGTTCCGCCCGGACATGGTGGACCCGGCGGTGGACGTCCTGGCGGAGCTGGCCGGCGACGGCCGGGCGCTCGAATTCGGCATCGGTACCGGACGGATCGCTCTGCCGCTGGCAGGTCGCGAGGTCCCGGTGCACGGCATCGACATGTCCCGGGCCATGGTGTCCCGGCTGCGCGCCAAGCCCGGCGCCGACACCATCGGCGTGACGATCGGCGATTTCGCGACGACGCGGGTGCCGGGCACGTTCGCCGTCGCCTACCTCGTCTTCAACACGATCAACAACCTGACGACGCAGGACGCTCAGGTGGACTGCTTCCGCAATGCCGCCGACCATCTGCGACCCGGCGGCTGTTTCGTCGTCGAAGTGACCGTTCCGGAACTACGCCGGCTGCCGCCCGGGCAGAGCGCCGTACCGTTCCGCATCGGCCCGACAGGGTGGGCCTTCGACACGTACGACGTCGTCACTCAGGCAATGAGTTCGAACTACGTCACGATCGTCGACGGGCGCGCCGAGCACTGGTCCATCCCGTTCCGGTACGTGTGGCCGGCCGAGCTGGATCTGATGGCTCGGCTCGCGGGGCTGCGGCTGCGTGACCGGTGGGAGACGTGGACCCGGGCGCCGTTCACCAGCGAGAGCCGACGGCACGTCTCGGTCTGGGAGAAGCCCGCCGACTGATCACACCAGGCTCGGCCTGATCGCCGGCCGGCGAGGACGACGGACTGACAACCGTCCAATTCGCCGCCCGCTACGGGCCGTTCCGGCCATCACTCACGCAGGCTTCGCCGTCTGGTTCTTCCTCGGTTCGTTCGCCGTGCCGCACTCGGTTTTCCGCGCTCGCCTCGACCGCATGTGTGCGGCGCGTGGGCAGCGCAAGGCGACGGACACCCGTACGAACTCCGTACCCGTGATGGCATAGTGGTGCCTCGTGTCGCGCGGTCCGGCACGGGGCCACGCGGGTGCGGTTCGGGATCCGGGCGATCCACACGCCGCGGCGGGAAGTCCCGTATCCCCGCGACTCGTTGGGCGGTCGATCGGAGAGCGACGGATGCCGAGTGGACTCATCGCGCTGGCACTCGGCGGTTTCGGTATCGGTCTGACCGAGTTCCTGATCGCCGGGCTGCTGCCGCAGGTGGCGTCGAGTTTCGCGGTGTCCGAGGCGGCCGCCGGCTGGCTGATCTCCGGGTACGCGTTGAGTGTCGCGATCGGCGCGATCGCGCTGACCGCGGCGACGGCGCGGCTGCCCCGCAAGGAGATCCTGGTCGGCCTGGTGGCGTTGTTCGTCATCGGCAACCTGTTGTCCGCTCTCGCGCCGAACTATCAGGTGATGCTGCTCGGTCGGATCGTGGCGGCGTTATGCCACGGTTCGTTCTTCGGTATCGGCTCGCTGGTCGCTCGCAGTCTGGTCGCGCCGGAGAAGAAGTCCCGAGCGGTGGCGGTCATGTTCGCCGGGCTGACGCTTGCGAACGTGCTGGGCGTGCCGTTCGGTGCGCTGGTCGGTGAGCGCTGGGGCTGGAGGGCGGCCTTCTGGGCGGTCACCGCAATCGGCGTGCTCGCGCTGGGGGGAATCGTCGCACTCGTCCCCCGCGGGGCGGGAGAGGCACGGCCGCCGACAGGGACAGGCCACCCAGACCCGACAGCGGGCGGCGGCTTGCGGGCCCAGTTCCGAGCGTTCCGGTCCTGGCAGGTCTGGCTGACCCTGACGGCCACCGCGCTCGGCTACGGCGGGATGTTCGGTGCGTTCAGCTACATCGCCTACACGTTCACCGAGGTCAGCGGCTTCTCCTCGGCGGATGTCGCTTGGTTGCTGATGGTGTACGGCGTCGGCCTGGTCGTCGGGAACCTGATCGGCGGGCGAGCCGCCGACCATGACCGTGACCGCGCCCTGGTCCTCGCCCTGCTCGGACTCACCATCACCCTGGCCGTGTTCGGCCTGCTGGCCGGCAGCGCCACCGCGTCGGTGATACTGGTGTTTCTGATGGGACTGTCCGGATTCGCCAGCGTGCCCGGCATGATCACTCGCGTCACCGACTTCGCCCACGGGGCGGCACTGGCCGCCAGCGCCAACGTGTCCGCGTCCAACATCGGCAACGCCCTTGGCGCCTGGCTCGGGGGCCTGGCCATCACCGCGGGTCTCGGCTACACCGCGCCGCTCTTCGTCGGCGCCGGCATCGCCCTGACCTCCGTCATCGTCATGGTCGTTGCCGCACACCAGGCCAGGTCACCCGCGCAGCAGGCTGACCACTCCATGTGAATGAATGCCGGTTACGGGCCAGCCCGTTGAGGCGTGTCGTCAGAACTCGTCGATCAGATCGGTCGCACGGATCACTGCGGCAAGCGCGTCGGGGTGGCCCGTGTGTTGGTGGACGTCGAGGCACGTGTCGGCGAGCTTGATGACATGTTCGTCCTGGTGACGGACGGCAAGGTCGAACACCTCGTCCGCCGACTCGGGGGCGGAGGGGAGGCTGTGCCGAGGTGTGGGTGCGGCAGGGGCGTAGGCCGCGGTCACGGCCGCGGCGGCCGCCCAGGCCGCGTGCAGGCTCATGACCCACTGGGTACTGGGGAGCGCGGGCAGGGTGCGCAGGACGGCCATGGGCGCGGTCGCGGCGTGAACCAGCATGACGGGCGAGCCGTGTGCGTTCGGGAGGTAGTACTCGCTGGCAGCAGTCGTCAGATCGGCCAGCAGCTTCCGGGCCTGCCCGGCGTCGGTAGCGGGTCTCAACTCGGCCAGCGCGGTTGGCCAGCTTGTCAGGCTGGTGAGCTGGTCGAGCCGGTGGTTGATGCCCGCGCTCTGGTCGGGCACGCGCGGAACGCCGGCGAGAGCGGACGCCGGGTCGGCGGTTCCGGAGGGGGGAGCGGACGGGACGCGCTGCCAGCGCGCAGCCCAGTAACCGAGGGCTTGGCCGAGCTCAGTCAGGCGTGGCCCGTCCTCGTGGTCCAGCAGGGCGTGGACCGCGTGGCCGGTACGGATCACCCCGTGGGTGGCGCCGGCCGCGATGCCGGGCAGAAGCCGTGGCCACCACGTTTCCAGCACCGTACGCCAGGGCTGTTCGGTCACCTCGCGTTCGAAGAACACAAGCCAGTCACCAAGACGCTGAGGGTCCCCAAGCGCCGTACGCCATCCGTCGGTTGTGAGGGGCGAGGTACCGCGTGGCCGATCGTCCAGTCGCCGCGTGTAGCGGTCCAACCAGCGGTGGACCTGTCGCGCGTGGCCGCGTCGGACCATGGATTCCACCGCCATGGGACCGTGATTGCTCAACCAGCCTTCGAACTCCGGTCCCGTCCGATGCAGCCGTTCGTAAGCCTCGTCGAGCGTGCCGTCGATGTTCATGCCACCAGACGCTAACTGCTCGCTGATCCGCCACCATCGGACCAGGGACCGAGATAGTCCCCTACACCGGGCTTAGGACCAGTGGCCCCGGTCGACGCATGGCCGCCAGCGGCTGGATGACCGCAGAGGGCTCAACGGGAGCGTGTGGACGCATCTTTCAAAGCAACAGGCCGCCAAGGGTAACTGCGAGCGTGAGGTCCGATGAGTTCTGGACGTGGGCGGGGTCTACACCGTCATGACTACGCAGAAGCTCGAGACTCCCGACGTCGATCTCGCCTACGACGTCCACGGCCCGCTGCCGACCGCCGACGGACGCTCACCTCTGGTCATGATCGGCCAGCCCATGGACGCCAGCGGTTTCCGCGCGTTGGCGTCGCTCTTCCCCGAGCGCACCGTGATCACCTACGATCCGCGGGGCCTCGGCCGCAGCATCCGCAAGGACGGCCGCGTCGACCATGCACCCAGGGTCCAGGCGGACGACGTGCATGCCGTCATCGAGGCGCTCGGCGCCGGACCGGTCGAGATGTTCGCGAGCAGCGGCGGTGCGGTGACCGCGCTCGCCCTCGTGGCGGCGTACCCCGATGACGTGACCACCTTGGTGGCGCACGAGCCGCCGCTCATTCCGGTGCTCCCCGACGCCCAGGCTGCCGAGCGCGCCCGGGCCGGCGTCCGGGCTGCGTACGAGGAGAAGGGCTGGGGTGCCGGCATGGCGGCCTTCATCGTGATGACGTCGTGGCAGGGCGAGTTCACCGACGACTACTTCGTCCAGCCCACGCCGGACCCGGCCGCCTTCGGGATGCCGACCGAGGACGACGGCTCCCGTGACGATCCGCTGCTGTCCGACCGGTCTTGGGCGGTCAGTAGCTACGAGCCCGACGCCGACGCCCTGGCCGCGGCGTCGACGCGGGTCGTGATCGCAGTGGGTGAGGAGTCCCTGGACACCTTCACCGGACGCACCTCGGTGGCGACAGGCAAGCTGCTCGGTCAGCAGGCGACGGTGTTCCCGAGCCACCACGGCGGCTTCCTCGACGGCGAGTTCGGCTATGCCGGGCAGCCTGAGGCCTTCGCGCGCAAGCTGCGCGAGGTCCTCGACGATGCCGGCTGACGATCGTCCTTCTCGTCGTCACGCGGTGGTGGTGTCGCACTGAACTCGGGTGTCGCCGGGGGGGATGGCGCGCCCGGGTCTCGGAAGACGGGCTGCATGAAGCATCGTTTCGTTGGCATCCCGGAGCCAGGCCGAAGTCCCTTCTGTGGCCGTCGTCATCGACGTGATGCGGGCTTTCACCGTGGCCGCGTGGGCCTTCGCGCGTGGCGCCGAGCGGATTGTCCTGGCGGCCTCCGAGCATGGAGCCCTGGAGTTGAAGGAAGAGCATCCGGGATGGCCGGCCTTGAAGGACGGAGCTCCGGCAGCCGGTTTCGACGCGGTGAACTCACCGGGCCTGATCAGATCGGCCGACTTGGCCGGACGCACGGTGGTGCAGAAGACGACGGCGGGAACCGTGGGCGCCCTGGCGGTGGCGAACGCGCCTTTGGTCTTGTGCGCGAGTTTCGTGGTGGCCGGCGCGACGGCGCGGTTCTTGCGGGCCGAAGGCGCCGGTCCGGTGACGTTCGTCGTCACTGGCGAGGACGGGCGGGCCGACGAGGACTTGGCCTGCGCCGAATACATTGGCCGACGCGTCGCTGTGGGGGATGAGGAGACGGCGGCCCCCTATCTCCGTCGGGCGCGGGATTCTCGAGCCGCTGCCGATCTCGCCGAGGGATTGCGGCTCGGATACCAAGGAGTTCACCCGGACGATGTGGAGCTCTGCCTTGAGTACGACAGGTTCACGTTCGCGATGGTGGCTCGTAACGAAAAATCGATGATGGTCCTGCGCCCCGTTGAGGTCTGACAGATGATCAGGCGCCCTGCCTCCGTGGCGTCGCATCCTCACCCTCGCCACCGGCGTCGTCGCTGAGCGCAAACCGTCCGCAATTTCGCAGGTTGCCTTCTCTGTCTGTTGGTTGACCCTTCATCACCGCAGCCTTCTGTGGACCTCGGTGTGTCAACAAGATTCATGGATGCTGATCTGGGCATGTCAATCTTGCTTAACCGTGTGCCCCACACCGCGGTCGACCAGGAGGACGCATTGAAGACGAGTTCGCGTATCCGCAGAGCATCCCTCACCCTCGGCAGCGCCGTGGCGCTCGTCATCGCCTTTCCGGGCAGTGCGCTCGCGGATCCGCCAACGGCTTTGCCCGCCAACGCGGAAGCGCTGGAGCAGACTTACCAGCCGGCGTACGACTACGACACGGACGGCTGTTACCCGACACCCGCCATCGGCCCTGACGGGGCTCTGAACGGTGGCCTCAAGCCGGGTGGTGCCATCAACGGCCAGTGCCGTGACTCCTGGGACCTGGACAACACCAACGGATACGCCCGCTACAAGTGCAACAACGGCTGGTGCGCCATCATGTACGGCCTGTACTTCGAGAAGGACCAGGCCCTGGCGGGCAGCGGTCTCGGCGGACACCGGCACGACTGGGAGCATGTCGTGCTGTGGGTGCAGAACAACGAGGCCAAGTACGTCTCCACCTCGGCCCACGGCGGCTTCACCACCTACAGCCGTGACAGGATCCGCTGGGACGGGACACATCCCAAGATCGTCTACCACAAGGACGGCGCGAGCACCCACGCCTTCCGACCCGGGAACGCGGGAGACGAGCCGCCGGAGAACCACAAGGGAAGCTGGCAGTTCCCCGCGCTGGTCGGCTGGAACGGCTACCCCGCGGGTCTGCGCGACAAGCTCAGCCAGGCCGACTTCGGCAGCGCCAACTTCGGCCTCAAGGACGGGAATTTCAACTCCCACCTCGCAACGGCCAAGCCGGCTGGTATCACCTTCGACCCCAACGCGTGACAGGCGGTGCCGGTGATCGTGGTCACCGGCACCGCACAGCACGTGCGGGTCTACTGCTCAGAGCCTCAGCCGGCGGCCTGCTTGGCCTGCTTGGTCTGCTCGGCCTTCTCGGGCTGCGTCTCCGTCTGGGACGACGCCGTCGGCTTCGGGGCGTCCGAGGCGTCCGGGGAGGTGTAGAAGACGGATGAGCCCTGCTTCGTGCGCTGGGCCTGGCTCTTGGCCACAAGCCCTTCGAGCGAGGTGCGCACGACGGTGGTCTTGATACTGCGGTCGGGCTGCGCCTTTCCGAGCGCGGTGGCGATTTCGGCAGCGGAACGCGGTTCGCTCTGCTCAGTGAGGTGGCGACGGATCAGCTCGACGAGCGTGGGCTGCGCCGTCTTCGGTGCCTCAGCCGTGGCCGCGGACTTCTTGGGGGCCGCGGCCTTCGAGGGTGCAGCCTTGGAAGTTGATGCCTTGGAGGTTGCTGTCTTGGGAGTTGATGCCTTGGGGGTCGCGGTCTTTGAGGTCGCCGCCTTTGAGGTTGCTGGCTTGGGAGTCGCTGCCTTGGAGGTCGCTGTCTTGGCGGCTGACTTCTTGGTTGCTGTCTTCTTCGCCGTCTTGTCGCCCTGTGGGGTGGCGGTCTTCTTCGTCTTGCCGGAGGCCGGCGCAGTGGGGGCTTTCTGCCGAGGCACAGTGGGCGCCGCGACATCGTCGGGAGCGGGCTGAGTGGGTGCGCCTGCGGCGCCGCCCAGCGCCTGTTGCATGGTCAGCAGCACCGTGTGGTCATGTTGCAGTGCGAGCAGTTGTTCCTGCAGCGCGGTGATTTCCGCACTGAGGCGTTCCTGTTCCTTGGCATTGCGCTCGAGGTCGCTGGCCACCTGTGCAACGTACTGCGATGTCAGTTCGGTGGCGGGGATGGTGCTGTCAGGCATGGTGCCGACCTTTCTCGGTTCTTGGCCGCGGGTGAAGGACCTGCGGTGCTGCCGACGGTGCGGAAGATTGCTTCCCGCTGTTGTCTGGTGAGTTGTGGCGGGTCGCACCTGCTGCGGGTGTCCCGGCGTAGAGATGGTACGTCTGTGAAGCGCTGGTTGTTCGGGATGTTTCTTTCGAGTGACGTCGTCGATTGAGTGTCGGGGTCAACTCCGCGGTGGCCGCGGGCCTCATTACAGCGGGATGGTGATGTCGTCCTCGACGGGCGGGTGAAGTTCTTGCTTTCGGTTGCCGGTGGCGGCGAAACAGCGCAGCCGGACCGATTCCGGGGTGACATCCAGGCGCAGGAAGCTCTTGAAGAAGGGCGGGCTGTACGTGGCGGATCCGGGGGAGAAGAGCTGGGTGTACACCTTGCGTACGGGCAGACGGAACCGCGCCGTGCGGTCGGGTCGGCCGCCCGCTCCCAGCAGGCCGGCCACCAAGCGGGTGCGCAGCGTGACCCGGGCCGGCTGACCCTGGGAGCGGGTCGGCCGTATACCAAGTCGCTTCGCGATGACGGCCGTTGCCTGCGCCTCAGTGAGGGTGAACAGGCGGCGCATGCGCAGACGGCGGCCGTAGAGCCTGCTGTAGAAGGCGAGGGAGTCGCCACGCAGCGGGTAGCAGCGGAAGTCGTCCTCGGTGACGTGGGCGAGGCCGATACGGGGGATGGTGTGGGTGGCGTGCATGAAGGCCCCGCCCCCGCCGGAGACCACGTACTGGATGGTGCGGCCGTTCACCTGCACCGGGTAGCGCTGGTAGTTGTGAATGTCACCGCCTATCGCGGCTATGTAGTGGTGTTCGGGGGCGCGGACGATGTCGTCGACCGTGCCACCGCCGTCGATGGCGCAGGGGTGGTGTTCGCCGTCCACGTACAGCGGTGAGCCGGTGATGAGGATCTTCGGGAGGGGCCCCTTGGACACCTCTTGGAGCCATCGGCCCTGCTCCGCGTCAATGGTCCCCTGCAGGCCGGTGTCGATGCCGATGATGCGCACCGGACCGGAGTCGATGGCCCAGTACGGGCCCGGCTGGAGGGCCTGTTGGGCGGGGGAGGAGCGCAACTGGCGTGCCTCGGCGAGTCGCTGTTCGTCGGTCCGCTGCGGCTTGTGCCACAGCCAGGAGCGGAGCCGCTCACGCATCGACCGTCGAGGGGTGGGCTCTGGCGCGAGGGGCGGTGCGTCGCAGAAGACGCGCATGAAACCGTCGAGGTCCTCGTACCAGTCGTGGTTGCCGGGTATCGCGTAGATGGGGGCCTGGTAGTCCTTGTACGGCCGGTGGAACTTCGTGCCGTAGTCGTCCGTGCTGCCGACCGGGTAGATGACATCACTGGCGAGAACGGAGAAGTCGGTTCCCTCACTCACCTTCAGAAAGCCGGGGACCACCGCGTATTGCGGTTCGTCGCCTTCGCCGGTGTCGCCGATCACCATGAAGGAGAAACGATCCCCGTCTTCGCGCCGCATCACCTTGTCGGCGGGCGCGCCGGCCGCTGTCTGCTGCTCCACCCAGCGGCTGCGGGTCCGGCCGGTGGGGTCCCCGAACCATGAGGCCAGTACGCCGTTGCGGGCGGGCCAGATCGTCTTCGGATTGAGCCAGTAGAGCTTCTCGACCTGACGTGGCATCAATTCCTTGTAGCTGCCGCGTTCTTCGTCGTCCCAGCCGGCGCCTCCGGCTGTATCGCGTGAGGAGTCAGACATCGTCGAACCGTAACAACGCTGCTGCGCACGTGGGAGGGCGGGCCCCACTGCGCCGAGTTGGGTTGATCAGTGCTCGCAGACTTCGGGCCCGGCCGAGAGCGGCAGCGCGATGAACGGCTCACCGGCGAGGTCTTCGAACGACACGACATCAAGCCGCCCGAGCCGGTGGCCCGCCCGGCGGGGCCACCCATCGTTCCTCCTCTCTGAACACCTTCCAGGACAGCCCGCTGTCCGGCATGGGCAGCCAGGCGCTGGAGACATCCGTTTCGCCGACGGCCGGCCCGGCGGTCGGGTCATCTCACGACACCTGTCGGAAGCGCAGCCGCCAGTGGGGCAGCACCTCGTGAAGGCGGGCCGTGGTGGTCGGGACCAGGCCACGGCCGATCCAGGTCTGGAACCCCACCGTCAGCGCCATCTGCGCCGCAGCCGTCGGCGTCGCCGCGCGTCCCCACGATGACGGCGGCCGCGCTGTTCGGCGCGGCACCGGAGCGGCACGGAGCGGTGAACGTCACCGCCCAGCAGATCGGCGCGAGGGTGGGTGTCGCGGCCCTGGTCGCGGCGAGTACGGCGGCCTCGGACACGCCGGCCGGCTACCACGTGGCCTATCTGGTCACGGCGGCGCTCGCTTGCGCCGCCGCGGCAGCGGGCATCGCCGTCAGCCTGCTGCGGGCGAGCTGAGCATTCAACGCAACCAGCACCTCGCCGACGGGAGGGTCACTCGAACCTGGTGGTGTCGCCCGCTCCGCGGCGTATGATCTCGGCCTCGCCGCCGGAGAAGTCGATGACGGTCGTCGGCTCGGTGCCGCAGTCCCCGGAGTCGACCACCGCGTCCACCGCATGGTCGAGCCGTTCCTTGATCTCCCAGCCCTGGGTCATCGGTTCCTCCTCGTCGGGCAGGAGCAAGGTGCTGGAGAGCAGCGGTTCACCGAGTTCGGCCAGCAGGGCCTGGGCGACGACGTGGTCGGGGATACGGACTCCGACCGTCTTCTTCTTCGGATGGAGCAGCTTGCGCGGTACCTCCTTCGTCGCGGGGAGGATGAAGGTGTAACTGCCGGGTGTCGATGCCTTGATGGCGCGGAAGACGTCCTTGTCGACGTGGACGAACTGGCCGAGTTGGGCGAAGTTCTGGCACACCAGGGTGAAGTGGTGGCGGTCGTCGAGATTGCGGATCGAACGGATCCGGTCGATGCCGTCGCGGCTGCCCAGCCGGCATCCGAGCGCGAAGCAGGAGTCGGTGGGGTAGACGACAAGGGCGCCCGAGCGGATGCTCTCGGCCACCTGGCCGATGGTGCGCGGCTGGGGGTTGTCGGGGTGCACGTCGAAGTACTTCGCCATCCGTCGAGCTTATGCCCTCGGCCGGTGGCGTCCGCGCAGGCACCACCACCGGCCGGTTCGGGTCGGGCCTCGGATCAGTCCCTGAGCCGGTCGATCTGCCGGATCTTGTTGGTCGCGTCCAGGGCGGCGACCTTGTAGGACTCCGCGAGCGTCGGGTAGTTGAACACCGCGTCGACCAGGTAGTCGACCGTGCCGCCGCAGCCCATGACGGACTGGCCGATGTGGATCAGCTCGGTGGCTCCGGTGCCGAAGCAGTGCACGCCGAGCAGGGTGCGGTCGTCCGGTGAGACCAACAGCTTCAGCATGCCGTGCGAGTCGCCGATGATCTGCCCCCGTGCGAGTTCGCGATAGCGGGAGATGCCGACCTCGAACGGCACGCAGTCCTCGGTGAGTTGGTCCTCGGTCCTCCCGATGAAGCTGATCTCCGGGATGGTGTAGATACCGATCGGCTGGAGGCCGTGCATGCGGCTCACCGGCTCGCCACAGGCGTGGTACGCCGCCGTACGCCCCTGCTCCATCGACGTCGCCGCGAGCGCCGGGAAACCGATGACGTCGCCGACGGCGTAGATGTGCGGCACCTCGGTGCGGTAGTGCTCGTCGACCGTGATCCGGCCGCGACGGTCGGCGGACAGGCCGGCCTTGTCCAGGTCGAGGTCATCGGTGAGGCCCTGCCGGCCCGCGGAGTACATCACGGCGTCCGCCGGGATCTTCTTGCCGCTGGCCAGGACGGTCAGGGTGCCCCGGGGATGACGTTCGACCGCGGCGACGGTCTCCCCGAAACGGAAGGTGACGGCCAGGTCCCGCAGGTGGTACTTCAGCGACTCGATCACCTCGACGTCGCAGAAGTCGAGCATCCCCGGCCGCTGCTCGACCACCGTGACCTTGCTGCCGAGGGCGGCGAACATGGAGGCGTACTCCATACCGATCACACCGGCCCCGACGATGACCATGGAGCGCGGCACCCGCTCCAGATTGAGGACGTTGTCCGAATCCATGATCGTCCGCTCGTCGAATTCGACGCTCGCGGGCCGGGCAGGACGGGTACCGGTGGCGATGATGATGTGCTGGGCGCTCAACATCCTTTCGTGGCCGGTCACTTCGCGTAGGGCAACGGTGTGGTCGTCGACGAAGCGGCCGGTGCCGGCGAAGAGGGAGACGTGGTTGCGCGAGAGCTGACTGCGGATGACGTCGACCTCACGTCCGACCACGTGCTGGGTGCGCGCGGTCAGGTCGGCGACGGTGATGTCCTCCTTCAGCCGGTAGCTCTGGCCGTACAGATCGCGCTGGCTGAGGCCGGTGAGATACAGGACCGCCTCACGCAGCGTCTTGGATGGGATGGTTCCGGTGTGGATGGAGACCCCACCGACCATGTCGGGGCGGTCGATGACGGCGACCCGGCGGCCGAGCTTGGCGGCGGCGATGGCGGCCTTCTGGCCGCCCGGGCCGGATCCGATGACGAGCATGTCGAAGTCGGGCACCTCCGGAGTCTGACAGCCAACACCCTCACCCGAAAGGGCGAACACCCATGTCTGGGGCGCATCCTGGATGCAGGCGCCGACCTGCCGACCTGCGGCACTCCCTGAGGATCGGCGTGCCCCGGATGCGTTACGGTGAGCTGGGCGGGGCGATCAACGCATGTGGCTACGGGGCGCCGGCCGATGGACAAGGCAGGGGAAGCGTGACGTCAGAGCGCGGCAGCCAGTCTGCGGCAGCTGCCCGGGGTCGCACGACGGCCGGCCGGGCTCCCGGGCCGCGCGCGGCGGAGATCCGGAACGCGGCCCTCGTCCTGTTCGCCGAGCGGGGCTACGCCGCCACCACGATGGCTGACATCGGCGAAGCGGTGGGGATGCGCGGGCCGAGCCTGTACAAGCACGTGGGGTCCAAACAGGAGCTGCTCACCCAGATCATGACGGGCACGATGGACGACCTGCTGCGGAACCATCGCATCGCGGTGGCCGGCTGTGAGGACGTCGTGGAGCGGCTACGCCGGGCCGCGGAGGCTCATGTCCGCTACCACGCGCGGCACCGCCTGGAAGCGTTCGTGGGAACGCGGGAGATCCGCAGTCTCGAGGAGCCCCACCGCACGGAGGTCCTGCGGCGCCGAGCGGCCTACGAGCAGGCGTTCCGGACGTTGCTCACCGAAGGCGTGGAGGCCGACCGCTTCAGCATCACCACGGTGAAGCTGACGTCCTACGCGATCCTGGACCTCGGGATGGGCGTGCCCGTCTGGTACCACGAGCACGGCGACCTGACGGAAGACCAGGTCGTGTACCAGTACGGCGACTTCGCATTGCGGCTGGCCGGAGCGCGCTGAGCCCGTGAGAGCCCGGCCGGTTCCGGCTCCAGCCCTGCCGGACCCGCCTGGTTGAACAGCTCGACGGCGTCGAGTTCCGCACCCTCTTCCTCCACTCGCCATCCGTAGAAAGGCCTGCGTCAAGGGTAGCTGGACTGAATTCAGTTCGGTACCGTTCCCGGCGTCGACAGGCCAAGCCACCGTGCCGTGGGAAGGAGAGTCGGATCATGAGCACCACCCACCAGTCCGCCACACAGGGGGCGGAATCGGCGTCGTACGAACCACGTACCGTGCGTCGCGCGATGCTCGCCGGGAGCGTCGGCACCCTGATCGAGTACTTCGACTTCAGCGTCTACGGCTATCTCGCCGTGGTGATCGCGCCACAGTTCTTCCCGAGCGCCGATCCGGCGGCCTCCATGCTCGCGGCGCTCGCGGTGTTCGCCACCGGCCTCGTGGTGCGGCCGCTCGGCGGCGTCTTCTTCGGGTGGCTCGGCGATCGATGGGGGCGTCGCAAGGCGCTGGTCTCCTCCGTGCTGTGCATGGGAGTGGCCAGCAGCATCACCGGGCTGCTGCCGACCTACAGTCAGATCGGTGTGACCGCCGCGGTGCTGCTCCTTGTCACCCGGCTGGTGCAGGGCATCTCCACGGGTGGCGAGTCGGTCGGTGCCTACACCTACATCTACGAGTCGGCGCCTCCCCGGCGCAGGGCCTTCCTCGGTGCTGTCACACCCATCGGATCCAATCTCGGGTTCATGCTCGCCGCCGCGACAGCCGGGGCGATCTCCGCCCTCACCACCAAGGACCAGATGGCCGAGTGGGGCTGGCGGCTGCCCTTCCTGATGGCCGTGCCGCTCACTCTGTTCTGCCTGTGGGCCCGGCTACGGATCGAGGACACACCGGAGTTCGAGGATGCCGCACGAAAGGCCGACATCCCCGCGGCTCCGATCCGAGAGGTGCTGTCCACCCACCGCAAGGCCCTTCTGCAGTCCATCGGCCTGGCCATGGCACAGGGCGGCGCCATCTTCCTCGGACTGACGTACATCGGTATCTACCTGTCCACCAACCTGGGTTACGACCCCACGCTGGTGTTCTGGATGACCGCGGGCGTCGTGCTCTTCACCGTGCTGCTCATGGTGCCGGCCGGTTGGCTCGCCGCCCGGTTCGGCTGCCGTCGCGTCCTGCTTCTCGGACTGCTGGGATTCCTGGTCACGGCCTACCCCGCGATGGTCCTCATGGGCCGGCAGAGCCTGGCCCTGGCCGGGGTGGCCTACCTGATCTTCATGCTGAGCAGCGCGTTCGTGCAGGTTCCGGCGGCCAGTCTGTGGCCGCATCTGTTCGAACGCCGGGTCCGCTACACCGGCATGGCGATCGGTTACAACATCGGCACCGTCCTGGCGGGCGGTACGGCTCCGTACATCGCGGCCTTCCTGGTCCAGCGGACCGGGAACCTGCTCTCCCCGGCGTTCTTCGTCATGCTGGTCTGCGTGATCGGGATCGGTGCCCTCCTCACCGTCCGCGAGGATGTGTAGCCGGCGGTCAGAGCTTCTCGAAGATGTCGGAGCCCGCGACGGACATGGCCACGAAGACACCCGCCGACGTCACCAGCGTCATGACCAGTGCGATCGCCGCCACCAGCGGGTACGAGCCGTTGGACCAGTAGTCGAACAGGATGGTGCCCATGACCTGCGTCGTGGGCGCCCGTACCAGCAGCGAGGCGGTGAACTCGTGGGTGAGCAGCACGAACATCAGCGCTCCGGCACCCGCGAGCGTGGGGCGCAGCAGCGGCAGCACGATCTCGGTGTTGGTCCGCAGCGCGCCCGCCCCGCTGGTCCGCGACGCCTCCAGGTATGTGTCGCCGAGCGCCACCATCCCGGACAGCTGCATCCGGGTGGCGAAGGGCAGCATCAGGGTCACATAGACCAGGACGATGACGGTTCGGGTGCCGTACAGGATGAAGGGCTCGCGGCTGTACGTCAGCAGGAAACCGGCGCCGAAGACCACCGCGGGGATCCCGAGGGGCATCGCCACGATGAAGTCGACCGCGGCCCGGATGATGCGGAACCGGCGTCCCTTGAGCAGCAGCGAGGCGGCGATGAAGCCGAGCGGGAGCGCGATGGCGACGGAGATGACCGAAGTGGTGAGGCTGTTGACGATCGCGTCGGTGATCCCCGACTCCTGGAACACGCGCCGGAAGTTGTCGAGCGTGAACCCGCTCGGTTGGATCTTCCCGCTCCAGAAGGCGGAGAGCGACACCACCGTGAGCGCGCCCAGCGGCAGTGCGAGCGCCACCAGGCTGTAGAGGACGATGCCCGTGACGGCCACCCACGACGGCCGCCCGCCGGACCGGAACGCCTTGCCGCCGTGCGTGACGAAGCGGCTGTGGTCGCCGAGGACGACCTTCTGGAAGAAGACGACGGCGATGCCGAAGAGCAGCAGCGGTGACCCGATCGCGGCGGCCCTGCCGTAGTCGACCGGGCTCTGCGACACGGCGACGTACATGTCGGTGGTCAGTACGTTGATGCCGTTGTTCCTGCCGAGCAGCAGCGGTCCCGTGAACTGCCCGAGTCCGAGGAGCAGGGCCACAAAGCCCCCGTACACCAGGGTCGGGCGCAGCAGGGGAAGCGTCACCCGGAAGAACACCCCGGCGGCCGACGATCCGCTGACCTGTGCCGCCTCGATCAGCTCCGCGTTGATGTTGCCGAAGCCGGCGCTGACGAACAGGTAGACGAAGGCGGTCAGGCCGAAGCCGGTGATGAGCACGATCCACGGCAGGGTGTAGATGTCGACGGGACCCTCGTCGAGATGGTCCCACCAGGGCAGGTTGCGCAGTGCCGCGTTGAGGTAGCCGGGGCGGGGCGAGAACAGGAACGCCCAGCCGGTCACCGCCGCCACGGCCGGGATCACGATGGGCAGGATGGGCAGGACGCGCAGCAGCCGCAGCCGGGGTGGCAGACGCGTCGCCGCCCAGGCCAGGAACGTGCCGAGTACGAGCGCGATGGTCAGCGAGCCCAGCGCCAGGCCGGCCGTCGTGCCCAGCGTCTCGGCCATGTCGGGGTTGTCGAAGGCGGCGCTGTAGCCACGGGCGTCGTCCTCGAAGGCCAGCCGTTGCAGGCCCACCAGCGGGGCGATCACCAAGTAGCCGATGGCGGCCAGGAAGACGAGCGCGCCGAGTCGCGGCAGGTGGCGCCGCGCACGGGTCAGTGCCGTCGGGTGCGGCGGGTTCGGGTGCGGCGGTGTCGGCGTGGTGGAGGGGGCGGGTACGGCGGGTGCGGCCATGACGTCACGCCCCCACTGCGGCGGCGGGCGCGTGCGCGGCTGCCCGTGCCCCGTCGGCGTCGTAGTAGAGGGCCGCGTCCTTGGCGAACCACGCGGTCACCCGCTGTCCGCGCGCCAGCCCCCGGGCCCATGGTTTGCCGGTCAGGGGTGCCTGGGCGTGCAGGCGACTGCCGGCGATCGCGACGACCACGTCCATGTGCCGCCCGCCGAACTGCGCGTCGACGACCTCCGCCGCGAGGGCGACGCCGTGGGCCGGCGGTTTCTCCTCGGCCGGGCAGAGCCGAAGGTCGTCGGGGCGCAGCCGGACGGCGACCTCGCTGTGTGAGCGGGGGACCGGGAGTTCGTCGGCCACCAGCCGGCTCGCGCCGGCCGATGAGCTTGCCTCGCCCGGTTGTTCGTCGGTGCCCGGACCGCCGGCGAGTATCCATCCCGTGCCTTGACGCCGGAGCGGAAGCCGGTTCGACATGCCGATGAACCCGGCGACGTACTCGGTGGCCGGTTCGTCGAAGACCCGCTCCGGTGTGTCGAGCTGCTCGATCCGCCCCGCCTTCATGATGGCCAGGCGGTCCCCGAGCGCCAGCGCCTCGCTCTGGTCGTGAGTGACGAATACGGCGGTGAAGCCCAGCCGTGCGTGCAGCTCGTGCAGTTGGGCGCGCACCTGGTCGCGCAGCCGGGCGTCGAGGTTGCTGAGCGGCTCGTCGAAGAGCACCAGGTCGGGTTGGGCGGCCAGGCCGCGGGCCAGGGCGACCCGCTGCTGCTGGCCGCCGCTGAGCTGAGCTGGATAGCGGTCGAGCAGGGCGGCGCAGTCGACGAGCTCCGCCGCCTCGTCGATCCGCCTGCGCGCCTCCTCACGGGCCACCCGTCGGGTCCTGAGGGGATATCCGATGTTGCGGCGCACCGTCATGTGCGGCCACAGCGCGTACGACTGGAAGACCATCCCGATCCTGCGCTTGTTCGGGGGGAGGTTCACCTTCCCGCGTACGTTCAGCACCATCTGGTCGCCCAGCGAGATGCGTCCCTCGTCGGGCGTCTCCAGACCGGCCAGACAGCGCAGAGTCGTGGTCTTCCCGCAGCCGCTCGGGCCGAGCAGAACGATGAACTCGCCCGGCTCGATCTCGAGTGACAGGTCGTCCACGGCGACCGCAGGTGGCTTGCCGGCGAACCTTTTCGTCAGACCCTCGATGCGCACGTGGGACACGGGGGACTCCTTATATCCAGATATCCAAAGATCAGGTGTGTGGGCACCCGTCGTCGCGGGTGCCCACACTGTTGTGCGTCGGTCCTGGCAGATGCCGCCCACTGTCCCTACTTGAACAGGGACTTCCACTTCTTCTGGTACGCGGCCACGGCATCCGGTGTGAGCTTGGCCGGATCCTGTACCCGTACCTTGTCGTTGGTGATCACTGTGCCGGGAACCTTGGGCAGCACCGAACCCGCCGACGGCGTGATCAGCTTCTGCCCCTCGGCGGTCACCATGAAGTTGGCGAACAGCTGGCCGGCGTTGGGGTGCGGGGCGCTCTCCAGCACCATGCCGTAATACCGGGCACCCCACGCGCCGTCCGGCGGCATGCGGTAGTCGACCGGCGCGCCTTTCTTCTTGGCGGGATCGAGCGCGATCGGCGCCACGAAGCTGCCGGCGGCGATCTCGCCGGACTGCAGCGCCTCACCCATGGGCAGGGCGCTGGGGTAGATGCGTGGCTTCTGGGCGGCCAGCTTCTTCACGAAGTCGGCGCCGTACGTCTCCTCCAGCCACAGGTAGAAGTCGACGATCGACGGCGCCGTCGGCTCGATGACGCCGATCTTTCCGCCGGCGAGCGACGGATCGAGCAGGCCCGTGTAGTCGGTCAGCCCTTCGGCGTAGAGCTTGGTGTTCCAACCGAACGTCAGCACTGCGGAGTTGGTCTCGAAGTAGTTGCCGTCGTGGACGTACTCCTTGGTGTCGTAGGCGCCCTTGCCGGTCAGTTCGGGACCGGTCGGCGCCAGGAACCGCTTGGCCTCGGCCTGCGGCTTCACCCAGGACAGGCTCGCGCTGACATACATGTCGGCGATGCCCTTGCCGCTGTTGAACTCCGTCTCGACCTTCACTCCGAGGTCACCGTCGGTGCCCCGGACGGTCTTCACGTCGATCCCCGGGTACTTGGCCTCGAAGGCTTTTGCGAGGTTGTTGAGAGCGGTCAGATCCTGGGCCGAGTAGACCGTGATCTTTCCTTCTTTCTTCGCTGCGGCGACCAGTTCGTCCATGCCCGCCGATGCGGGCACGACCTTGGACTCGGCCTTGTTGTCGCTGCCGCCACCGCACGCGGCGAGCATCAGGGTGGTGATCGATAGCAGGATGAGCAAAGTCCCGCGCCGTCGCGGATCTGATCTCATTCTCGGCTCCCTTATGTGAAACCGGCTCAGGCCGAACCGGCACACAACCGAGCGGACTTAGCGCTGGACGGTGGCTGGATGGCCAAGATTTCGTGGAAGTTACCAAACTGAACTAGGTTAGGCAATAGTATGCGCAGCTGCACGGTGCAGGGGGTTGATGGGATGGCATGGGTGGCGCCGCAGTAGTAAGCGGTGGTCGGTCTGGGTGCGGAGTGTGGTGGGGCGGCCCGGTCGCACCGGCGGCCGCCGCCCGGTGACAGGTGTTGGACTTATTTCAGTTCAGTATCGGCACGATCGGGGTGGCGTGTGCGGGACGGCGTCATGAGTGGTGCGCATCGAAGAGGGTGGCGACGTCGGCAACGGCACTGGGCTCGGTAACGCCCGGGCGCCCCACGGGGTCAGCCTCAGTCGATGGCGTTCTCACGATGCGTGAAGCCATCGATCCGCACAAGCGTCTTGCCGGTGTTGTCGCCCCGCAGTAGCCCCGCCAGTGCCGGGGGCGCCTGCGACAGCCCATCGATGATCGTTTCGTGGCAGCGGAGGCGGCCTTCGCGGATCCATGCGCCTACATGCCGTGTCATTTCGGGCAGCAAGTGGGTGTGGGCGCTGCCTCGGAAGCCGCGAATCGTCAGGCCCTTCGTCACCGCCAACATGAGGTTTCCGGGGCCGTGCGGCGGCTCCTTCGCCGCGTACTCCGAGATCATGCCGCAGATCGCGACACGGCCCGACCCCCGCAGCGCCCCGAGGGCGGCCTCGAGATGGTCTCCACCGACGTTGTCGAAGTACACGTCTATGCCGTCCGGAGCCGCCTCGCGCAAGAGGTCGGGTAGGGCGCCGCGCTTGTAGTTGAACGCGGCGTCCAGACCGAGCTCCTCCAGGAGGTAGCGCACCTTCTCGTCGGAACCGGCGCTGCCGATGACGCGATGCCCGCGGATCTTCGCCATCTGAGCGGCGAGGCTGCCGACGGCGCCGGCCGCGGCGGAGACCCAGACGACGTCGCCGTCGCGCAGGCCCGCGGCATGGAAGAGGCCGGCGTAGGCGGTGAGTCCGTTGCCGCCGAGCGCACCGAGGTAGACCTGCGGTGGTGCGACGCGCACGTCGAGCTTTGTGAGCGTGCCGACGCCGCCGAGCGCTTGCTTCCCCGCCTCGACGACGGCGTAGTCGCGCCAGCCGGCGGCGTGCCACACCGTGTCGCCGGGGGCGAACCCGTCGGCGCGGGACTCCACGACCTCCCCGACGGTCATGATCCCGTCCATCGGCTCTCCGAGGGGGAAGGCCGGAAAGTATCCCGGTGGTGCCGTCTGCCTGAGTCGCAGCCGGAGGGCGGCGTCGACGGATGTCCAAGTGTTCCGGACCAGCACCTCGCCCGCCCGTGGCTGCCGGACCTCGACCTCGACGACGCGAAAGTCCGACGCCCGGACCTCGCCGCGGGGATAGGCGATCGGCCGGACTTCACGGCCGATCGTCGCCGTGCCTTCCCGGGGCACGGGACCCGACCCGGACCGGGTGCGCCTCGTGCCATGAGGCGCGGCACGAAGCGTCGCGGTGTCGGCCGCGGTGAGTCCGAACACTAGGGCCGACGCGATACCGCCGGCGTAGGCCCGGTACCACAGGCCCCCTGTGTCCGAACCGGCGGCGAGGAGCCCTTCCACCGGCTCGCCGTCCTCTCTCAGAGCCCGTGCCCGGTCGTCGATGCGGATCCCGTGGAACGGGAACGTGATGGCCGGTACCGTCTCGACGACGTAGTAAGGCGGTTCGTCGAGCGGCAGGCGATCGAGCCGGCGGCCCGGCACCGGATCCTCACCCGCCGCCGTCCGGGCGTTGAACCGCTCGACGGCCGCGCGGACGGTCGGCCCGTCGTATCCCCACTCCTCGGGAAGGTAGGCGAGTTCGTCCAGGTCCTCGGCGAAACCGACCCGGCCGCCCCGTTTGCCGGCCAGCGCGAACTTGTCGACGGCGACCGCCCCTTTCACGTACGAGCCCACCACCCAGTCGCGGAACACGCGGGCGTCGGCGATGAGGAGCCCGCGGTTCTCGGGCTGCTCCATCAGCGCCATCGTCGTCAGGTGGTCGCCCAGCGTCTCGTCGGTGAACCGCTCGCCCAGCAGATTGAACAGCAGCGCGTGCTCGCTGTAGTACAGCGACAGGTCGACGAAGTCCGACGGGTCCGCGAACGGGATGCCGCTCGGGATCAGATGCCCGTAGAAGCCGGCCCCGGGTAGTCCGGCAGAGGCCCCGGCGGCGGTCGCCAGGCGGTAGCCGGTCCCGCGGCTGCAGGGGTTGGAGCGCAGCTCCATGCGGTCGGCATGGGGATGGACGAGCTGGTTGCGGAGACCCACGTCCCCCTGGAAGCCCCCCGTGGCCAGGAGCGTCGACGTGGCGCGCACCGTTCGTCGCGTGCCGTCGCCCATCACGAGTTCCGCTCCGGTCACGGCCCCCTCCTCCAGGAGGAGTCGCTCGGTGTCGGTGGTCAGCAGCAGTTCGCCACCCGCCTCGACGATGATGCGGCGGCAGGTGTCGACGTAGTGATGGGTGTCGAACTGGTGCCCCTGACCGAAGCTGAGGATGGGCTGAGCGTCTTTGGCCTCGACCCCCGTGCTCCGTATCCACGCGATACCGTCCTGGAAGCGGTCCACCAGGGCGCGCTTGAGCGAGGCCTCTCCGCCCGGGTTGTGCCGCTCCATCACCTCGTGGCTCGGGGCGGTCCAGGCGTAACCGGCGAAGCGCGCGGATCCCCCGATGTCATCGCTGATCTCGATGACCAGGACGGACAGCCCGTTGCGTACGGCTCTCGCGCCCGCGGTCAGTCCGGCCATTCCCGCCCCGATGACGAGCAGGTCGACCGTCTGGTGGTCCGGCATGTGCGCTCACCCCTTCTTGACGTTCGGTGCGTCAGGTACTCCAGCGCGGCATCCCGGGTGTGCGCGCAGCCGCCGACCTGCTCGGCGGATCGGGTCACTGGTCCACCGTCGCGTGGGCCTGACCGGCGTGGCCGATGGTCTGGCCTCCGTCGATGAGGAACTCGCCGCCCGTGGTGTAGGAGGCGTCGTCGCTCGCGAGGAAGAGCACCATGCGGGTGACCTCCTCGGGCTCCCCGATGCGCGGTACCGGCTGGTGGGCGAACAGTTCGGGTGAGGCACTCACACCCATCGGCGTGCGGATGACGCCCGGATGCACGGAGTTGATGCGCACCCCGGTGCCCGCCATGTCCAGCGCCGCGGCCTTGGTCATGCCCCGCACCCCCCACTTGCTCGCCACATAACCGATGCCGTCGGCGAAACCCATGAGGCCGGCGGCCGAGGAGATGTTGACGACCGAGCCCTGACCGCGGGCGCGCATGCCGGGCAGGACGGTGTGCATACCGAGGAAGGCACCGACCAGGTTGACGTCGAGGATCCGGCGGAACTGTGCGGACGACTGCTCTTCCACGCCGCCGAAGTGAATGATCCCCGCGTTGTTGACCAGGACGTCCACCGGGCCGAAGGTGTCCTCGACGGTGCGGACGACGGACCGCCATGCCTCTTCGTCGGTGACGTCGAGGTGGTGGTACTGCGCGTGGGGGAGGCCCTCGGCCAGAGCCTTTCCCTCGTCGTCCAGCAGGTCGCAGACGGCGACCCGGGCGCCCTCCGCGGCCAACCCACGGACGTGCGAGGCGCCCATGCCCCGGGCCCCTCCGGTGACGATCGCGACCTTTCCGTCGAAGCGCATCGGCGAGCTTCCCTTCAGTAGGAGTGGGGCACAGGGCACTGAGCTGCCCGTGCACCTGGTCAGTCGGGGACGAGTACGGCCCGTCCCCGCACTTGGCCCCGGCGGAGTCGGCCGATGACCTCCGGGGCGGCGGACAGCGGGAACCGCTCCGTCTCGACCTGGATCGCCCCCGAGCGTGCGAGCCCGACGACCTCGGCGAGCTCGGCGCGAGTTCCCCAGAAGGGCAGTGAGAGCCTGAACCCCGGTGGGAGCACGCCCGGCTTGGCGACCGTCAGCCGGCCGCCGCCGCTGCCCACGACGGCGAGTTCACCGCCCGGGCGCAGAATGCCGGTCGCGAGTTCCAGTGTCTGAGCGGTGCCGACGAAGTCGAGTACGGCGTCCGCCCCCGCGCCACCGCTCCGCGTCCGCAAGACACGCGCGGTGTCCGCCCGCACCAGGGTGCCGAAGTCCGCGCCGGAGCGGTCCGCCAGAGCCAGGGCATCCTCCCGGACGTCGACCGCCAGGATGCGGCTCGCGGTGGTCGCGCGGAGGATCTGCACCGCCAGGTGTCCGAGCCCGCCGACACCGATGACGACGGCGGTGCCGCCCTCCCCGAGCGCGGGTCGCAGCCCGGCCACGGCGTGGTACGACGTCAGGCCCGCGTCGGAGAGCGGAGCCGCTTGTACGGCCGGCAAGTCGTCGATCGGCACCAGATGGCGGGCGGACGGGACGAGCAGATACTCGGCCATTCCGCCGTCACGGCCCAGTCCCACGCCATGCCAAGGGAGGGTGTCACGCCGGTCGCAGTAGTTGTCCCGGCCCGCGGCGCAGCGATCGCACGCGCCGCAGCCCCACGGTCCGTAAACGACCACGCGTTGACCGGCCGTCACCCCTTCGGCGTCGGGCCCCAGCGCCGTGGCCCGCCCGGCGACCTCGTGGCCGAGGGTGAACGGAAGCCGGTAAGGGAGCGCCCCCGGAACCCCGTCGATGACATGCAGGTCGGAGTGGCACAGCCCGGCGGCTTCGACGCGCACCAGCACCTCGGTGCCGTGCGGGACGGGCCGCTCGACCTCGGTCGGTGTCGCGGGTTCGCCCCAGGCCGTCAGTCGCAGTGCCCTCATCGTCACCGTCCCTGGTCTTGTCATCCCCGCGGCCGTCACGGTAACAGAGGTGAAGTCAGTTCAATAGATTCCAGTGAGGTGAAGGGAGAGTGCTTTGGCGGCGGGAGAGGGGCAGACAGGCAGGTTCGCGGGCAAGATCGCGATGGTGACGGGCGCCGGCTCCGGCATGGGTGCCGCGGTCGCGCGTCAGTTGGCCGCGGAAGGAGCGCAGGTCGTCGTCCTGGCGGACGTGAACGGCGACGGTGCCGCGGCCGTCGCCGTGGGGCTGCCCGCCGCTCGCGCGGTCGCGCTCGACGTGGCGGACGCGGCGGCCGTCGATGCGGTCGTACGGGACGTACTGGACCGGTACGGGCGACTCGACGTCCTGGTGCACGCGGCCGGGGTCGATGACCCCGAGGCCAAGCAGCGCATCGCGGACGCACTGGTCGACGGGCGGCCGATCGAGATCACCGACTCCCTCGACGACGCTTCCTGGCGGCGCGTGATGCGGGTGAATCTGGACGGTACGTTCCATGTGCTGCGCGCCGCGGTGCGGGCCATGCGGCCCGCCGGAGCCGGGGCGATCGTGGTGATCGGTTCGTCGTCGGCCTTCGACACCCCCGTCGGCTATCCCCACTACGCCGCCTCCAAGGCGGGCGTGCACGCCCTGAGTCAGGCGGTGGCCAAAGAGGTCGTCGCGTCCGGGATCCGTGTGAACGTGGTGGCTCCGGGACCGACGGAGACGGGGATGGCGGCCCGCACGCCCGAGGCGCTGCGTGCCGGCTTCGCCGATCCGCGAGTGCGTCCGTACGCGACGCCGGAGGAGATCTCCGACATCGCCCTCTTTCTCGCGAGCGATGCGGCGGCGAACCTGGTGGGCGCCGTGCTGCTCGCCAACGGCGGCCGGTTCACTACGTGATCGGCCCCGGTGGGCGGGCCCCGGCCCCGCCGGCGGGAGTGTCGGGCATGTCGCGGGCCTGAATCGACTCGTGCGGCAGTCTTGCCCGCTCGCTGGCGGCTGCCTACGGTTCATGAATTGAGTTCAATTCTCAACCTTGCCCAGCGGTCACTCCGCGTCGTACGAGCACGATGGAGACCACGCCATGCACCTTCGTCACCCCGAGATCGACCCCCAGTTGCTGTCCGAAACCGACGAACAGCGGCAACTGCGCACCGTTCTGCGGGACTTCCACACCGAGGCCGGCGGACCCGAGGGCGTCCGCAAGCATCTGGCCACTCCGCGCGGATACGACGAATTGCTCTGGATGCGGCTCGCGGGCGAGATAGGCGTCCATGGGCTGGCCGTTCCGGAGGAGTACGGCGGGTCGGGCTTCACGTTCGCCGAACTGGCCGTGGCCCTGGAGGAAGCCGGGCGTGCCCTCTACTGCGCGCCCCTGTTGCCCACGGTGGCCCTCGCCGCCCCCGCCCTGCTGCACAGTGGTGACCGCGCGGCATGCGAGCGCTACCTGCCGCGGATCGCGGACGGAACGCTCACGGCGACGGTGGCCGGGTTCGACGCCGACGGCCCCGCCGACTCGCAGGTCACGGCGGAGCAGGGAGGCTCGGGCTGGGTGCTGCGCGGCCAGGCGGACTTCGTGCTCGACGGGGCCGGCGCGGACCTGATCCTGGTACGTGCCCGAACTCCCGCCGGGCCACGGCTGTTCGCCTGTGAGCCCACACCGGAAGCCTGCCGGCGGACTCCGCGCAGCGTCCTGGACGAGACGCGGCGACAGGCGCTCGTGGAGTTCCGAGGGGCCCCGGCCATCACCGTGGGCACCACGGAAGGCACCGAAGACATCGTCTCGGCGACCCTCGACACGGGGCGGGCCGCACTGGCGGCCGAACAGGTCGGCGGCAGCGGGCACGCGCTGGACGCGACGGTCGATTTCGTCGCGCAGCGCCACCAGTTCGGGCGCCCCATCGGTTCCTTCCAGGCCGTCAAGCACCGGCTGGCCGACGTGCTCGTCGCGCTGGAGGCGGCGCGCTCGGCGTCCTCGTACGCGTCTGCCTGTGCGGCCGCCTGCTCGCCGCAGTTGCCGGTGGCCGCCTGCGCCGCCGCGGTGGTCTGCTCCGAGACCTTCCGCCTGGCGACGGCCGAGTATGTGCAACTGCACGGAGGTATCGGCTTCACCTGGGAACACCCGGCGCATCTGTACGTGCGCCGCGCACGCACCAGCGAGGTGCTGTTCGGCACGACCGACCGGCACCGGGTCCGGCTCGCCGAACTCATCGGCCTCGCCGTCCGCCCCGCCGCGTGAGAAGGCGAGGCACGCGTACGCACTGGCCGTCCGCAGCAGAACTCGGCCTCACCCGTCGTCGACAGCGGCGCGGCCGACTCACCCGGCAGCAGGGGCTGAAGTCCACGCGGACGACCCGTTCTCCGGCCGCCCAGCGCGTCTCGGTGGTCGCGCCCCGGGCCAGTCGTTCCGCTTCGGCACCCTCCACCACGGCGCAGTCCCGGCGCGTCCGCCCACCGCGAGCACAGGCGTTCCGCCGTCCACCGCGTCGCCAGGGGCCCCGCCACCGTCGATCCCGTACGCCTTCTCTTGAATCGGATTCGGTTTAAGCGTGGCCCTCGGCTGACCCTCGTTCGCGGTTACGCTCGCGCCTCCTCGGTGCCCTCCTGGTGCCCGCACAGTTGAGTCTCTCCTGAACCTGTCCCGATCAAGGGGTTGACAGGGCATCCTCCGCCTCCCAGACTCGGAGTGAATTCAATTCAGTTCAGGTCGGAAGGGTGAGGGCATGGCAGTGGAAGACGAGATCCAGTTCGAGCGTGACGGCAACGTCGCTCGTGTGTGGCTCAATCGTCCGTGGAAGAAGAACTGCGTCACCGTGCCGATACTGGACCGGCTTGACGAGATCATCACCGAGGTCGACGAGGACCCCGATTTGCGGGTCCTGGTGGTCCGTGGCCGCGGCGGCACGTTCTGCTCGGGCTTCGACCTCGACAGCCTGAAGGCCGAGTACGTCGGCAAGTCGAACGCGATCGACGTCGCCGTGAAATCCGCGAAGGTGTGCGACCGCCTCTACTCGATGAAGACCCCCTCGGTCGCCGTCCTGGAGGGCCATGTCACGGCCGGCGGCTTCGAAATCATGATCTCCTGCGACTTCGCCATCTCCGCGGACGACGCCAAGATCGGCGACTTCCACATCCGCCGCGCCCTGTTCGGCGGCGCCGGCCCGATCTACCGGGTGCCGCGCATGATCGGCATCCGCAAGACCAAGGAGCTGATGCTCACCGGCAAGCTCCTCTCCGGCATCGAGGCCGCCGAGTTCGGCCTGATCAACAAGTCCGCCCCGGCCGACAAGCTGGACGCGACGGTCGAGGACTTCATCGGGGACCTCGTCGACAAGAGCCCCTTCACGATGTGGCTCACGAAGATGACGATCGACCGCAGCCTGGACGCCGACACCCAGTCCCTGATGGTGATGGAGCACCTCGCCGTCGGCGTGGCGCTCAACTCCGAGGACGCGAACGAAGGCGTGTCGGCGTTCCTGGAGAAGCGTGAACCCAAGTGGCAGGGGCGCTGATCCGGATGGTCGTGGATCCGCGGAGTCCGACCGTGACCGACGGGCTCCAGGGCGCACGCTGCTCCGACTGCTCGGTGACGGTCTACCCCGCGGACGACGCATGTCCACGCTGCGGAGGGCCGGCCGACCGGGCGGTCCTCCGGGGCACGGGCACACTGTGGACCTGGACGGTACAGAGGTACGCCCCCAAGTCGCCGCCCTATCAGCCCCCGCCCGGTGGCTTCGAGCCGTTCGCGGTCGGCTACGTGGAGCTGGCGGACGACGTGCGGGTGGCCGCCGTACTCGACCTCGACGACCACGACGACATCCGCATCGGCATGCCCCTCACCGTGACCGCGGGCCACGGCGTTCCGCGCGCCAGGCCCACGCCACCGGGCGAGGAGCGCGCATGAGTACCGACGTCCTGATCTGCGGCGCCGGGCGCACCCCGTTCGGCCGGTCGGAGGCGAGTGGCCGACAGCTCGCCGTCAGCGCGGTGAATGCCGCGCTGGCGGACGCAGGGATCGACTGGTCGCGGGTGCGAGCCGCGTTCGGCGGCAGTGACAGCGCCGGCCTCGCCGACACTCTGGTGGCCCAACTCGGTCTCACCGGCCTGCCGTTCGTCAATGTCAAGAACGGCTGCGCCACCGGCGGCAGCGCACTGGTCTCCGCCGTGAACGCGATCCGCTCCGGCATGGCGGACGTCGTCCTCGCCGTCGGTTTCGACAAACACCCGCGCGGCGCTTTCGACCCCCGCCCCGAGGACTGGGGGCTGGGAGCGGAGTACGGCAGCGACGGGCTGATGGTGACGACCCAGTTCTTCGGTATGAAGATCCAGCGCTATATGTACGACCACGCGATCACCCCGCGCACCCTGGCACTGGTCGCCGAGAAGGCGTACCGCAACGGTGGTCTGACTCCCGAGGCGTGGCGCCGCAAGCCGCTCTCGGCCGACGAGATCCTCGACTCCGGCATGGTCAGTGACCCGCTGACCCGGTACATGTTCTGCTCCCCGGGAGCCGGCGCGGTCGCGTTGGTGCTCTGCTCACCCGAGGCCGCCCGCACCCTGGACGGCACGCCGGTCACCTTGCGCTCGGTGGCCGTGCGTACCCGGCGCTTCGGCTCGTTCGAGGTCTTCAGCCCCTCGATCCCGGGCGGCGAGCTGACCAGTGTCAGCCGTGACGCGTCAGCAGCCGCGTTCGAGGAGGCGGGAATCGGTCCCGGCGACATCGACGTCTGCCAGCTGCAGGACACCGAGAGCGGCGCCGAGGTCATGCACATGGCCGAATGCGGGTTCTGCGAGGACGGCGAGCAGGAGCGGCTGGTCGCCTCCGGCGCCACCGAGATCGGCGGAACGCTGCCGGTCAACACCGATGGCGGCTGCATCGCCAACGGCGAACCCATCGGCGCCTCCGGACTGCGCCAGGTCCACGAGATCGTCCAGCAACTGCGCGGCCGGGCCGGCGAGCGCCAGGTCCCGGGCCGTCCCAGAGTCGGTTTCACCCATGTGTACGGCGCCCCAGGTGTGAGCGCCTGCACGGTGCTGTCCCGCTGAACCTCTCGCCGATCGGAGGTGGAAGAACAGATGAGCGGCATTCCAGAATCCATCCCGGAACCTGTCCCGGAGCCCGAGGAGTTCCGCGCCGGGGCCCGGCAATGGCTCTCCACGGTCGCCAGGACCCGCGCCGACGACGAGCAGTGGGGCAGCGGCTCCGACTCCGTCGCCGTGTTCGAGAACTGGACCGAGGAGCAGGAGCGCGAGCACACCTTGCGCACCCAGGAGTGGGAACGCGCCCGCTATGACCAGGGGTGGGGCGCGCTCAACTGGCAGGCGGAGTACGGAGGCCGGGGCCTGCCCGCGTACTACGAGCAGCTCTACCGCACCGAAGAGGCGGCCTTCGACGTGCCGCACCGCACCGAGATCTTCCCGGTGACGCAGCAGCTGGTCGCCCCCGCGGTCGGCATCTGGGGCACGGAGGAGCAGAAGCGACGCTGGCTGCGGCCCATGCTGCGCACCGACGAGCTGGCCTGCCAGCTGTTCTCGGAGACCGAGGCCGGGTCCGACCTCGCCGCGGTGCGGACCAGGGCAGTGCGCGAGGGCGACCACTGGGTGCTGCGGGGGCACAAGGTGTGGACCTCCGGCGCCCGCGTGGCGACCTGGGGCGTCGCGGTGTGCCGCACCGACCCGGACGTACGCAAGCATGCGGGCATCACCGTCTTCCTGGTGCGCATGGACGCACCGGGCGTGACCGTACGGCCCATACGGCAGATGACCGGCGGCACCAGCTTCAACGAGGTCTACCTCGACGGTGTGATGGTGCCCGACACCGACCGGCTCGGTCCGGTCGGCGAGGGCTGGCGGGTCACGCTGAGTGTGCTGGCCGCCGAGCGGCTGGACTCCGGCAACCTCGGCCTGGACAACGCCGACCGAGCGCTCGAACTGGCCGGGCGCCTGCCCCGCCCGCTCACCGGCAGCGAACAGCAGCGCGCCGCCGACCTTTACCTCCGCACCCTCGTCCAACGGCTCATCGGCCTGCGGGTGACCGCCGCCCTCGTCGCCGGACGCGAGCCCGGCGCGGAAGCCTCGGTCGGCAAGCTCTACGCCACCGAGACCATGCGGCGCACCAGCGACCTGGTCTCCGAGCTCCTGGGACCGAGCCTCGTCGCGGACACGGGGGAGTGGGGGACCTACGCCTGGACGGAGCACCTGCTCGGTGCCCCGGGCTACAGCATCGCGGGCGGCACCGACGAGATCCAGCACAACATCCTCGCCGAACGCGTGCTCGGCCTGCCCAAGGAGCCCGTCCGATGAGCACGGCCACGCAGGTGCCGCCGCTGGCAGTCCGGGTCCGTGACCGGCTCGCCCGCCGTCATCCAGGCGCTCCGATTGGCGAGTTGAAGGTGCTGCCGGGTGGCCACTCGGGGCTGACGTACTCGGTTGCGGCAGGCGATGCCAGGTACGTCGTCAAGGCGGTGCCCCCGGGGCAGCGGCCCGTGGGACGCAACGACGTGCTGCGCCAGGCACGGGTGCTGCGCGCACTGGCAGGGTCCCCGGTCCCGGTGCCGGGCGTAGTGGCCGTCGACGCGACACAACCGGCTTGGTTCGCGATGGACTTCGCGGTCGGCGAGGCCGTCGAACCCGTACTCGACGAGGCAGACGTGCCCGTCGCGACGGCCCGCGCCCGGATGCTGGAGATCGCCACGGTTCTGCGGCGGCTGCACGCTACCGACATCCACACACCGGGATTCGACGCGCCCGAACCACTCGACGCGACGGGGGAGTTGGAGCGGTGGAGCCGCACCCTGCACGCCGTCCCCGCCGAACTGCGCCCGGGTGGCGAGGAGTTGTTGGCGCGCCTGGCTCATGATGTGCCCGCCGGCCGTTCACCGGTGCTGCTGCACGGGGACTTCCGGCTCGGCAACGTGCTGTGCGCCGGCGAGCGCGCGGTGGCCGTCGTCGACTGGGAGATCTGGAGCGTCGGCGATCCGCGCATCGACCTCGGCTGGTTCCTGCTCTTCACCGACCACCGCAACTTCCCCCAGGTGGGGCACGCCGTACACGGCCTGCCCAGCGAGGCCGAACTGCTGGCCGTCTACCTCGACGGCCGGCCGCCGCTGCCGGCGATGGACTGGTTCCGTGCGCTCGGCCGCCTGAAGATGGCCGCGATCATGGGCCACAACCTGCGCCGGCATCGCGAGGGCAAGCACCACGACCCGGACCAGGAGCGACTGCCGCCCACCATCGCCGCGATGATCCGCACGGCACGCGACATCCTCGGCTGATCCGGACCGACCACACGAATCCCGGACAGGAGCAATCGTGGATTTCGGATTCTCGCCCCGCGCGAGTGAACTCCAAGGCCGCATGCGGTCGTTCATGGAACAGCACGTCTTCCCCGCGGAAGCCGTCTATGACCGCCAGCTCGCCGAAGGGGACAACCCGCACGCGCTGCCGCCCGTAATGGCCGAACTGAAGGAGAAGGCGCGCGCCGAGGGCATGTGGAACCTCTTCATGGCGCACGGCGACTGGGGCGCCGGGCTCAGCAACCTCGACTACGCACCGCTCGCCGAGCTGGCGGGCCGCTCCATCATCGGCCCCGAGGTGTTCAACTGCTCGGCACCCGACACCGGCAACATGGAGCTGCTCGCGCTGTACGGCACCCCCGAGCAGCAGGAGCGGTGGCTGCGGCCCCTGCTGGACGCGGAGATCCGTTCGTGCTTCGCCATGACCGAGCCCGAGGTCGCCAGCTCCGACGCCCGCAACATCCGGACCCGGATCACCCGTGACGGCGACAGCTACGTCGTCAACGGGCGCAAGTGGTACACCTCCGGGATCCTCGACCCCGACTGCGAACTGATCATCCTGATGGGCAAGACCGATCCGGACGCGCCCACCTACCGCCAGCAGAGCATGCTGCTCATTCCCCGCGACACACCGGGCGTCACGGTCCTGCGCGACCTGCCGATGTTCGGCTACACCGACCGGCTCGGACACGGCGACGTGCTCTTCGAGGACGTGCGCGTGCCGACGGCGAACATCCTCCGGGGCGAGGGGGAGGGGTTCGCCCTCGCCCAGGGGCGGCTCGGCCCGGGGCGGATGCACTACGCGATGCGCGCCGTGGGCTTCGCCGAGCGCGCCCTGCAGCTGATGTGCGAGCGCGTCACCGAACGCGTCGCCTTCGGCGGGCCGCTCGCCGACCGAGGCGTGGTGCGTGAGTGGATCGCCCGCAGCCGCATCGAGATCGAACAGGTGCGCCTGCTGGTCCTCAAGTCGGCCTGGCTGATGGACACCGTCGGCAACGCCGCCGCCCGCACGGAGGTCGCCGCCATCAAGGTCGCGGCGCTGGAGGTCGCCCACAAGGTGGTCGACCGCGCGGTGCAGGCACATGGCGCGGCGGGGGTCAGTGACGACACCGTACTGGCCCGGCTGTACGCCATCACCCGGGCGCTGCGCATCGCCGACGGCCCCGACGAAGTGCATCTGCGGACGGTGGCCCGCCAGGAACTCGCGAAGTACAAGAAGACCGACACGAAGGCGGAGGCAGTGTGAGCACCAACAGCCTCGACGGCAAGGTCGCCGTCATCACCGGAGGATCCCGCGGCATCGGCCTCGGCATCGCCACCGCGTATCGAGCGGCCGGCGCGCATGTGGTGATCGCGGCCCGCAAGGCGGCCGGACTCGCCGAGGCGCGCGAGGAGTTGCTGCGCGTCAAGGGTGACGGCGACCTGCACACGGTGGTGGCCAACGCCGGCGAGCCCGAGCAGGCCGAGGCCTGCGTCGACGAGACCATGGCCCGTTTCGGCCGGGTCGACATCCTCGTCAACAACGCGGCGACGAACCCGTACCACGGTGATCTGCTCGACCTGGACCTGCCGCGCGCGGAGAAGACCGTACGCGTCAACCAGTACGGCATGATCGCCTGGACCCGGTACGCCTGGCGGGCCTGGATGGCCGAGCACGGGGGAGCGGTGGTCAACATCGCCTCCGTCGGCGGGCTGATCGTCGACCCGCACATCGGCTACTACAACGCCACCAAAGCCGCCATGCTGCACATGACCCGGCAGCTCGCCTACGAACTCGGGCCCCGGGCACGGGTGAACGCCATCGCTCCCGGTCTGATCAAGACCGAACTGGCGCGGGCGGTATGGGAGGTACGCGAGCCGATCCTCACCGCCAAGCTGCCGCTGAGGCGCCTCGGCACGGTGGAGGACGTGGCGAACGCGGCGCTGTTCCTGGCCTCCGACGCCTCCTCCTGGATGACCGGCCAGACCCTGGTGCTCGACGGCGGCGCGACCGCCCTGCCGATCGGGGTGGACGAGTGAGCGCGCCGCGATCCGCCGCCGAACTGTTCTCGCTCCACGGCAGGACAGCTCTGGTCACCGGTGCCTCCGCCGGGCTCGGCGCACGCTTCGCCGCCGTCCTCGCACAGGCCGGCGCCACCGTGTTCGCCGCGGCCCGCCGCATCGACCGGCTGAAGGAACTCGCCGACTCCCACGCACGCATCCACCCCGTGGCCTGCGACGTCTCGCGGTCAGACGACCGTACGCGGCTGGCCGGAGCCGCGCTGACCGCCACCGGCCGCATCGACATCCTGGTCAACAACGCGGCCACCTCCGGCGAGACCCGTGCCGAGGACGAACCGCCGGAGGCGTTCGCCGACGTCCTCGACGTCAACCTCACCGCGCCCTTCCACCTGGCCCGCCTCACCGCCGAGGCACCCGGTGACGCGGGCGGCAGGAGCATCATCAATGTCTCCTCCATCCTCGGTCTGGTGACCGCCGCGCCCCTCGGCGGCGCGAGTTACTCGGCGTCCAAGGCCGGACTGATCGGCCTGACCCGAGAGCTGGCCGGACAGTGGGGCCCGAGCGGAACCCGTGTCAACGCGCTCGCCCCGGGCTGGTTCCGCACCGAGATGACCGCGGACCTCTTCGACGACGAGCGCTCCAGCCACTGGGTCGAGCGCAACACCCTGCTGCGGCGCGGAGGCGACGGCCATGAACTCGACGGCGCACTGCTGTTCCTCGCCTCGGACGCCTCCTCGTACTGCACCGGACAGGTACTGACCGTCGACGGCGGATGGACGGCGCGATGAGCGTCGGCATCGAGATCGACGACCACGGGCTGGCCCGCATCACCCTGCGCCGGGGCGAGGCGGGCAACGCCATCGACCTGACCATGGCGCGCGGACTGCTGGACGCGGCACGGGCCTGCGCACACCGGGCCGTACGGGCGGTGCTGCTCACCGGCGAGGGGAGGTCCTTCTGTGTCGGCGGCGATCTCCGAGAGTTCTCCCGGCTCTCGGGTGAGGCGCTGGAGAAGCACCTCACCGAGGTGACCGACGCACTGCACGACGCCCTGCGGACGTTCGCCGCGAGCGATGCGCCCGTGGTGGCCGCCGTGCAGGGAGCCGTCGCGGGCGCGGGCATCGGGCTGGCCGCGGCCGCCGATGTGACTCTCGCCGCCGACGATGCGACGTTCACCGCCGCGTACACCGGCATCGGTTACTCACCGGACGCCGGTGTCAGCTGGTTCCTGCCCCGTCTCATCGGCCCCAAGCGGGCTCTGGACCTGCTGCTGACGAACCGTCGGATACCGGCGGCGGAGGCCGCGGACATCGGCCTGGTGAGCCGGGTCGTCACCGCCGACCGGCTGGCCGCCGAGGCCGCGCGTACGGCGGAAGCCCTGCGCCGCGGACCCACCGCCGCGTTCGGCGCCACCCGCCGGCTCGTCGCCGCCGGGCTCACCTCGGACCTCGGCCGGCACCTGGACCGCGAGGCCCGTGCGCTGGTCACCGCGGCCGCCTCCGACGCGGGTCGTGAGGGCGTCGCCGCCTTCCTCGGCAAGCGGACGCCCGACTTCACGCACGCCTCGCGCGGGACCTGATCCCGTTCCGAATCCCGAACACCGAGCCCGAACACCGAGCCCGAACACCGAGCCCGAACACCGAGCCCCGAGCCCTCATGGAGCCTCACGTGCCCACCGCGCCCACCGCGTCGCAAGCGTTCATCGTCGGAGCCGTCCGCACCCCTGTCGGCCGCCGGAAAGGCACGCTCAGCGGCGTGCATCCCGCCGACCTCGGCGCTCATGTCCTGCGGGCCCTTCTGGAGCGCACCGGCGCCGATCCGGGCGCTGTCGACGACGTGTACTTCGGGTGCGTCAGCCAGATCGGCGCACAGACCGGCAACATCGCACGCACCGCCTGGCTGTCGGCTGGGCTGCCGCAGCACGTCCCCGGCACCACCATCGACCGCCAGTGCGGTTCCTCCCAGCAGGCCGTGCACTTCGCCGCGCAGGCGGTCGGCTCCGGCACCGCGGACCTGGTGGTCGCCGGTGGTGTGGAGGTGATGAGCCTCGTGCCCATCGCCAGCCCCATGTACGTCGGCGAACAGGCCGGCATGGGCAGCCCGTACGCGGGTGACGGCTGGCGTGAGCACTTCGGGGACCAGGAGGTCTCACAGTTCCGTGGGGCCGAGCTGATCGCCGAGAAATGGGCCATCTCCCGCGCGGAAATGGAACGGTTCGCGCTCGCCAGCCACCGGCGGGCCCTGGCCGCCCAGGCCGCCGGTTCCTTCGACGACGAGATCACCCCGGCCTTCGGGCTCACCGCCGACGAGGGCCCGCGCGCCGACACCACCCTCGAGAAGATGGCCGGCCTGAAGCCCCTCACCGAGGACGGCCGGCTCACCGCCGCCGTCTCCAGCCAGATCTCCGACGGCGCGGCCGCCTTGCTGATCGCTTCCGAGGAGGCGGTGCGCCGCCACGCTCTGACGCCGCTCGCGCGCGTGCACACCATGGCCGTGGTCGGCTCCGACCCGATTCACATGCTGACCGGCCCGATCCCCGCCACCGAGAAGGTCCTGCACAGGGCTGGGCTGTCGATCGACCACATCGACCTGGTCGAGATCAACGAGGCCTTCGCCTCCGTCGTCCTCGCCTGGCAGAAGGAGACCGGCGCCGCCGAGGAACGGATCAACGCCTTCGGCGGCGCCATCGCGCTGGGGCATCCGCTCGGCGCCACCGGCGCCCGGCTCATGACCACGCTCGTCCACCAGCTGCGCAGGACCGGCGGACGCTATGGTCTGCAGACGATGTGCGAGGGAGGCGGCATGGCGAACGCGACCGTGCTGGAGCGCCTTTGACCTGAAAGTCGATTGGCAACTGAGTTCAACTTGGGGCTACCCTCGGGTACGGACGAGGCGGGCGGCAGCCAGGAGACAGGGCAGTCATGGCGACAAGGATCGTTGAACCGGAAGCGGGACCGAGGTCAAAGCGCGCCGCCATTCTGGCGGCGGCGGTCGACTGCTTCGGTGAGACAGGCTTCGAGGCCACCAAGTGGTCCACCGTGGCCGAGCGGGTCGGCATCGGGCAGACCGCGCTGTACCACTACTTCGAGTCCAAGACCCACTGCCTGCTCACCATCATGCGGCTGGAACTCCAGCGTTCCCACGACAAGTTCACGGAGGCGGCGCCGGACACCGCGGAGCCCGTCGAGGCGCTCCGGGCGGCCGTACGAGCGGCCTACGACGTCTCCGACCACGAGGTCCTGCAGATGCGCATCCTGCAGAACCACATGGACCTGCTCTCCGGCCCGCGCAAGTCCAAGCGGGAGGAGGCCGAGCGCGTCGCGGCCCGCCAGCTGGTCCAGCTCGTCGAGCGGGACTGGACGAACCTGCTGGTAAGGGGCATGTCGCAGGGCGCCTTCCCCCTGCGGGACGCGCAACTGCTGGGTGCGAGCGTGCTGGGCCTGATCGTCAGCGTCTGGCGGTGGTACCGGCCGTCGGGGCCGACGCCGCTGTCGGAGGTCAGCGAACTGATCGAGGGCGCCTGCGTGCGGATGGTCGCCACGTGACGCCCTGAGCGTCCCGGTCTTCCCACCCCCCGGCGGATTCCGTCGGGGGGCTTTGTCGTGCCGATTGCGCCGGTGCCCCTGCCGCCGTGGTAGCTCCGTGAAGCACTATTGCCAGGCGTGTTTCCACCGGAATACCATCCTAACTGAATTGAACTTGGCTCAGGTTGATCTGAAGGGCTGCGGCCGCCGACCGAAGGGGCTCACTCATGGCGTTGCGCGCGTACATGGCCGGCATGGACAGTCGGCAACCGGAACGGACGCTGGACCTGCTCGAACCGGACTTCCGCTTCCTGATAGCCCTGCCCGGCAAGGAGATCATCGGCAAGTCCAAGGAGGACTTCGCCGCGTACATCGCCGGCCGCAATCCCGTGGACCGGGCGCACGAGATCCTGCGCTACAGCCGGGACGGCGACCTCGAGACCGTCTATGGAGTGGTGACGGAGGGCGGGCGCTACACCGGCTCCTTCCTCTCGGCCGCGGTGGTCTCGCCCGGCGGACTCATGGCGCGCTACCAGTCCTTCTTCACCACCTCGTTCGAGCTGGTCGACTGGTCCGCGCAGGACAGGAGCCGGGCATGACCGACACGTCGACCGCGGCCCCCTTCCTCACCGCATGGTTCGAGATCCTCGACGGGGACGAGCCGTCCCGGATCCTCGACCTGATCAGCGACGATTTCTCGCTGTCCATCCTGTTCTCCACCGGCGACGGCAACGCCACCGACTTCGCCGGGGGCCGCGCCGCCCTCGTGGGCTACCTGGAGCAGCGTGAGAAGGGCACCCGCACGCACCATCGACTGTCGGCGACCACCCTCGGGCAGGACGAGCTCTTCCTGGGGGAGGTACGACGCGCGGGTGTCCCCGAGGCGAGTTTCGTCGCCGCCGGCCGCGTGAACGACGAAGGCCGACTGCAGCGCCTTCTGATCGGGCGCTCTACCGAGATCCGCTTCACCTGATCACGTTCGTCCGCCCGGCCGAGCGTGTTCGCCCGCCCGGCCGAGTACGCCTCTCCCACCGATCACGTTCGTTCAACCGACCCCGTGCGGAGGACCGCCATGTACAACCTCGTCCTGCTGGCAGCTCGGCCGCCGGAGTGGACGCATGAGCAGTTCATCGAGTGGTGGCGAGGCGACCACGCCGAGCTGACCTGCCGCCTGCCCGGACTGCGTGCCTGGCGGCACACCGAGATCGACGCCGCTCTGGAGCCGCGCTCCGAAGGCTGGGACGGGATCTCGGTGCTCGGCTTCGACTCTCCGGAGGACCTGCGGAAGGCTCTCGCGAGCCCCGAGTGGGCCGACGCGGTCGCACAGGTCGGCGACATGAAAGGCCGCCGCATCGCGGTCATGGGGCACGAGGCGGAGATGTTCCTCGCCTGAGGTTTCCCCTGGCCGGCCGATCCCGGTTCTGGCCGGCCGATCCCGGCTCGCCGGCATGGCGAGCACCCCAGCGTTCAGTAGACGGAGTTCGGCACAGCGCAATTCGGCACAGCGCAGCGAGGGACGAGATGCGACAGGTAGTGCGGGAGTTCCAACAGAAGGCGGACGAGGCCGACTTCGTCGCCGTCATCGACGATGCGGGCAGCCATACGGCACGGCAGCTGCTCGACGAGGCGACGCTCCTGGCCGGGGCGCTGTCCACCGGAAAGGCCGACGGAGCCGTCGGCACCGTCATGGTCCAGGCCGACAACTCATGGCGTACTGTCGCCGCCACTCTCGCCGTCGGCCTGAGCGGCGGGGACGGCGGTGTCATCGCGGTCGTCAACCGGCACACCACGCCCGCCGAGTTCACCGCGGCCTGGGAGGACATCCGCCCGGACGCCGTGGTCGCCGAGCCCTCGGCGATGGACGAGTGGGCGGTGCCCGAACGGCTGCCGGGAGCGGCACAGACGGTCCTCGGCGGCTGGAAGTGCTTGTCCACACCCCACAGGCGTGAGGTGTCGCGCTGGTCGGGCGGCGCGCTGATCGGCCTCACCTCCGGGTCGACCGGGCGCCCGAAAGGGGTCGTACAGTCCGAGCGGGCATTGCGCTATGCCGCCCGGAGCACCATCGCCATCAACGGTCTGTCGCCCGGCGATGCCGTCGCCGCGATCGTGCCGCTGTCGTCGACGGCGGCGTACTGCTTCGGGGTGTACCTCTCCCTCCTGTTGCGCGGGCCGCTCGTCATGACGGCGAAGTGGGACAGGGCCGTCGCACTGCGGCGGATGGCCGATGCCGACGCCCGATGGACCATGTGCGTACCGACCATGGCGCTGCAGATGGGAGCCGAGGCGGCCGGCTCGGGCATTCTCCGCGGGACCAGGTCGATCACTGTCGGCGGCGGGCCCATGGACCGCGGCGCACTGGGCAGGGCCGAACGGTCCCTGGGCACGAAGATTCTCCGCGTCTTCGGCATGTCCGAGTGCCTCGGCCACACCTCGCCGAGCCCAGACGACCCCGAGGAGATCCGGCTCGGCAGAGACGGCCGTCCCTTCCCGGGCACGGATGTGCGCGCGCTCACCCCCGACGGGCAGGTAGCCGGACCGGGCGTGATCGGCCGGGCTCAGGTGCGCGGGCCGTCCCTCTTCCTCGGCTACGCCCGCGACGGCAAGATCGATCCGCCGACGTTGACGGAGGACGGCTATCTCCCCACCGGCGACCTGCTGATGACACACGAGGACGGCACCATCAGCATCATGGGCCGCGAGAAGGACATCATCATCCGCGGCGGCCGCAACATCGACATCACCGAGATAGAGCGTGCTGTCGCCGGGTACCCACGCGTGGCGAGGGCCTGTGTCGCGGCGGTTCCCGATGAAGTCCTCGGCGAACGCGTGGCGCTTCTCGTCGTCACCGAGGACGGCCGTGGCATCGACCTGACCGAGGTGACCGGACACCTGGAGAGCGTCGGTCTGTCGAAGACCAAGTGGCCCGAGTACGTGTACGGCATCGAGGAGTTGCCCCAGACCAAGGTCGGCAAGCTCGACCGGGGCGGGGCCCGGGAACTGGCGATGAGACTGCATGCCCGTACGTCCACCGAGGCCGGTCAGCCCGACCAGGCTCACCAGGCCGGTCAGATCCATCAGCCCGATCAGGCCTGACGAGGCAGCACATGCGTCAACTGTGCCGCCACGCAAGCCATACGGCCGTGATCCACGGCGGCCATCAATGAGGAATCAATGAAGGAACCAATGAAGGAACCAATGAGGAGGAACATGACAGCGCGGTTCGACCAGGGCCCGTGGGCCGCAGCCGGACTCCAGACCGTACAGCCCGGGGTGCACCGCGTTCCTCTGCCACTTCCCAACGACGGCCTGCATGCCGTCAACGTCTACCTTCTGGAGGACCTGGCCGACGACGGTGGCATCGTCATGATCGACGGCGGCTGGGCGATCCCTGAGGCACGCAAGGCCTTGGAGGAAGCCCTGGCGGCCATCGGCCGCGACCTCGGGGACATCAGCCACATCCTGGTCACCCACATCCACCGCGACCACTACACGCAGGCGGTGGAACTGCGCCGGCTGCTGGGTTCCCGCGTCTGTCTCGGCGCGGGGGAACGACCGGGCCTGGAAATGCTGGACCGACTGCGCAGCGACCAACCCGTCGGCTCACTGCGGACCCTGCGCAGGGCAGGAGCCGGCGAACTCGCCGACCGCATCGAGGCGATGGACCACGGCGGATACGACCCGAGCGTGTGGGAGGCCCCGGATCGCTGGCTCGGCGCCGAGACCCTGCGCTTCGGCGACCGCGAGCTGCACGTCGTACCGACTCCCGGACACACCAAGGGACATGTGGTCTTCCTGGACGAGCAGCGGGAGTTGCTGTTCTCCGGGGATCACGTCCTGCCGCACATCACCCCGTCCATCGGTTTCGAGCTGGCCGAGCCGGGTGGCCGTCCGCTCGCCGACTACCTGGACTCGTTGCGGCTGATGACCCGGTACGCCGACGCCCGTTTGCTGCCCGCGCACGGGCCGGTCGCCGACAGCGCCCACAGCCGGGTCGGCGAGCTGCTCGCCCACCACGACGACCGGCTCGCCAAGAGTCTGGCGGCGCTGGGGGAGGACACGCTCGACGCCCACGCCGTTGCGCGCAAGCTCGGATGGACGCGCCGGGCGGTTCCGTTCGGGGAACTCAACGCCTTCAACCAGATGCTCGCGGTCAACGAGACGGCGGCCCACCTGGACGTCCTCGTGCTGCGGGGGCAGGTGAAGGTGAGGTTCCTGGGCGGCGTGAACCAGTACACGCGTGTGTGGTGACGCCAGAGGCGAGGCGTGTCGTCAGCGTGCCGTCCAGCCCCCGTCCACGTACAGCTCGGAGCCGGTGACGAAGCTCGCGTCCTGCGAAGCGAGGAACGCCACCGCTCCCGCGACCTCGTCGGGCCGGCCTAGCCGTCCCAGAGGGGTGCCCTCGACCATGGCGGTGTGCCGGGGCGTGCCCCGCCACAGTTCGCGGGAACGGGGCGTTTCGATGAAACCGGGGTGGATCGAGTTGACGCGCACACCGCGCGTGGCCCAGTGCAGCGCGGCATTCTTCGTCATCAGGCGGACCGCGCCCTTGGCGGCGTGGTACGAGAACTGGCTGCCGAAGCCGCCGACCGTACCGAAGATCGAGGCGATGTTGACGATCGAGCCGCCACCGGAGCGCTCGATCGCGGGCCCGCCGTGCTTCATGCCCAGCCAGACCCCGGTCTGGGTGACCGCGATGACCTTGTCCCAGGACTCCTGGGTCTCCGTCTCCACGGTCCGCGTCTCGGCGATGCCCGCGTTGTTGACGAGCACCGACAGGCCGCCCAGCTCGGCGACCACCCGCTCGACCGCGCTGCGCCACGCCTCCTCGTCGCTGACGTCCAGGGCCAGGCCGAGCGCCCGCCCCCCGCCGTCTGTCAGCTCCTTCGCCAGCGCCTGACAGCGGCCGGCGTCCACGTCGGTCACGACCACCGCGGCACCCTCGGCGGTCAGGCGGCGCGCGACGGCGTCGCCGATGCCGCCGGTCGCGCCGGTAATGAGGGCGATCTCTCCGGACAGCCGGTCTCGCACGAGTTCTCCTTCGCTGAGCGCGTCGCTGTGGACGGTGTGGTCGGTGTGGTCGGTGGGCTCCGTGTGGTCGGTGTCGATGGTGGTGGCGTCAGTGGCGTCAGTGGCGTCGGCGTCGTTGGTGTCGTCGGTGTCGTTGGTGTCCATGGTCGTCACGGCAGCAGCTCCAATCCCGAGCGCAGCAGCGCCGGAACCGCCGAGCCGACCCGGTCGAAGCCGGCGCCGACGGTCTGCCCCGCGAGATAGCGGGCGTGGATGCCCTCGGCGATGACGGCCAGCTTGAAGCAGCCCAGCGCCTGATAGAAGGCCAGGGCTTCGACGTCTCGGCCGGACCGCGCGGCGTACCGCTCGATCAGCTCGCGGCCCGAGGGGAAACCGGGGTTGGCCGTGGGGACGTGGCGTGCCCCGAGCACCGGCTCGCAGACCGGATCCCAGTACATGAGCAGCATCCCGAGGTCGGCGAGAGGATCGCCGAGCGTGGCCATCTCCCAGTCGACGATCGCGGCGATCCGCCCGAAGTCGCCGGGCGCCAGGATGGTGTTGTCCAGGCGGTAGTCACCGTGCACGATCGCCGGGGCGGCGCTCACCGGCACGGCGCGGGCGAGCCGGCCGTGCAGCGTGTCGACGTCGGGCAGCGCACGGGTGGCGACCTTGTCCCACTGGCTGCGCCATCGCCGTACCTGACGCTCCAGGTAGCCGTCGGGACGGCCGAAGTCGCCGAGCCCGATATCGGCGGCGTCGACCGAGTGCAGGGCCACCAGGGCGTCCACCAGCGCCTCGGCACTGCGTCGTGCGTCGGCCCGCGGCACGGTGGCGGCCTCGTCCCCGTCGCGCAGCACGGTGCCCGCCACGAAGTCGACGACACAGAACGGCGCCCCGATCACCGCCGGGTCCCGGCACGACAGTACGGCTTCGGCGACCGGCACTTCGGTGGCACCGAGCGCCGCGACGACGCGGTATTCGCGGTCCATGTCGTGTGCGGTCGGTGTGAGCACGCCCAGCGGAGGGCGCCGCAGGACCCACCGGTGCGTCCCGTCGGTCACTTCGTAGGTGAGGTTGGAGCGTCCACCGTGCAGCGGCTTCACCTCCAACGGGCCTGCGCACTGCGGCACATGGCGTGCGAAGTAGCGTTGCAGGGCGTGCCGGTCGATGCCGACCACGGTCGTCTCCGGTGGGGGCGTCGCGGTCTTCGGATGGGTCACGGGCGACTCCGGTGTGGTCATCGCGCGCTCCTCCGCTCCCGCACCGCGCGCTTGGCGATGGCCCAGCGGTGGGTCTCGGACGGACCGTCATAGATCCGGAACGGACGCACCTCTCGGTACAGCCTCGACAGCGGGGCGTCCCCCGAGATACCGAGCGCGCCGCACACCTGCACGGCCCGGTCGACCACCCGGTTCACCGCCTCGGAGACGTAGGTCTTGGCGATCGAGGTGTGCTGGGCGGCCGAGCGGCCCTGGTCCAGTTCCCAGCAGGCCCGCCACAGCACCGCCCGGCTGGTCTCGATGTCGATCTCGGAGTCGGCCAACAGCTGTTGCACCATGCCCAGTTCGGCGAGCGGCCCGCCGAAGGCCGAGCGATCCGCCGCACGCTCGAGGGCGATGTCCTGCGCCCGGCGCGCCACTCCGAGCCAGCGCATGCAGTGCGTCATACGGGCGGGCCCGAGACGCACCTGAGCATGCCTGAAGCCCTGGCCCACCTTGCCCAGTGTGGCGCCGTCGCCGACCTCGCAGCCGTCGAAGACGACCTCGCTGTGCCCGCCGAACAGGCCCTGATCCAGGGTGTCGATATTCCGGACGATCTTCATGCCGGGGTTGTCGGCGTCGACGAGGAACATCGTCGCGCCGCCCGGGTCGCCGGGGCCGCCGCTGGTGCGGGCCATACAGATGGCGAAGGCAGCCCCATCGGCGCCGCTGATGAACCACTTGCGGCCGTCGATACGCCAGCCGCTCTCGGTCTTCGTCGCGGTGGTGACCAGCGCACGGGGGTCCGATCCGGCGCCCGGCGCCGGTTCGGTCATCGCGAAGCAGGAGCGCACCTCGCCGGCCGCCAGGGGACGCAGATACCGCTCCTTCTGTTCCTCGGTGGCGACCACTTCGAGCAGATGCATGTTCCCCTCGTCGGGTGCGGCGCAGTTGAGCGCCAGCGGGCCGAGCAGCGAGTGTCCCGCAGCCTCGAAAACCACCGCCTGCCCGCAGAGGTCCAGCCCGAGCCCGCCCCACTCCGCGCCGACATGTGGAGCGAACACCCCAGCGGCCCGCGCCGCTTGCTGCAGGCGGCGCCGCAGCGGCTCCGGCCCGTCATGGACGTTCCCGTCGCACGCCTGTTCCTCGGGCAACGCCACGTCCCGGACGAACTCGGTGGTGCGCCGCGCGAGGGCGGCGACCCTCTCGTCGATCTCGAACCCGATGGACACCATGACCCTCGCAATCGGCTACTAGTCATTAGCCATCTCAAGGGGAAAGGGCTCAGTGTGTCAAGGTCGGTGACAAATCGCGCGGGAGAAAGGAGGAAGGCGTGGCTAATCATTGATAGCCACGGAGTCCGTCCGCACATGCGAACGGTCGGTGCCTGGACAGACCGCACGGCGGCATGGCACGCGGATTTCGTGGCCTCCTGCTCTCATGGGAGCAGGAGGTTGCCGTGGCTGATACGAGAGTGGTCGTCGAACGGCGGATCGCCGCGCCCGCGGGGCCGGTGTGGGAGGTGCTCACCGATCTTGACGGCATGCCGTCGGTACTGAGTGGCGTGGACCGGGTCGAGGTCCTCACCGAGGGCCCGTTCACCGTCGGTACCCGCTGGCGCGAGACCCGCCGTATGTTCGGCAAGCGGGCGACCGAGGAGATGCGCGTCACGGCGTGCGAGCCGCCCTCCCGCTACGTGGTCGAGGCCCACGCGCAAGGCACCCGTTACGTCTCGGAGTTCGCCCTGTCCGAGGAGGGGCCCGGTTCCACCACCGTGCGGATGACCTTCACCGCGACATCCTCCGGAGGTGTCACCGGTCTGCTGGCCAGGCTTCTCGGCGGCATCGGCGCCAAGGCGGTGGCGAGGACGATCACGAAGGACCTCGCCGACGTGGCGGCGACCCTGGAGAATCCCACACGCTGAAAACCGCGAACGCCGACCCGGGTTCTGTTTCTGTTTCCGAAGTTTCCGAAACAGTGATCACAAACGCGGCGACAGCGCCGAGGTAGGTGAGTCCGGAGCCGGGACTCCTGGCGTGCGGAGCCGGGAAGCCGACACCCGTCCGATCTGGCACGGAGCTTTCGACAGGGCAGGTCGGTGGCGTGCACGCGCGTTGCCGGCCCGGCACCCGCCCGCACCGGTGCCGGTGGGAAGAAACAATGGGATACGGTTTCCCCACTCGCGGGCGGTCCGCTGCCCGCCCTGAGAGGGAGCCGTTGCGGTGAGTCAGCACAAAGCGTCTGCGGATTCCGGCCGCGCCACCATCCGTGACGTGGCGGAACGGGCCGGCGTGTCGGTCGCCAGCGTGTCGCGCGTCCTGTCCGGCAACTATCCGGTGTCGGACGAGTTGCGTTCCCGTGTGATGAAGGTCGTGCGGGAGATGGACTACGTCACCAACGCTCATGCCCGTTCCCTCGCCGGCGGCGGAACACCTACGGTGGCGATCCTGATCAACAACATCACCGGCGCCGCCTTCGCGCATATCGCCCAGGGCGTCGAGAACGCGGCCTCGGTCCGGGGCTGGCTCTCGATGGTGTGCACCACCAGCGACGATCCCGAACGGGAACTCGCTCTGGTCAACCTCATGCGCCAGCAAGGTGTCGCCGCCGTGATCCTGCTCGGTGGCGCGTACGACGTCGAGGACTACCAACTGCGGATGGCCCGCTTCGCCCGGTCCCTGGACGCGGCAGGCTCGCGTCTTGTGCTGGTCGGCAGGCCGCCGCTCGACGGTGATGTGCCGGCGACCGCCGTCGACTACGACAACGAGAGCGGCGCCTATGCCATGGCCAGTCACCTGTTGTCCGCGGGGCACCGCAAGATCCTCACCCTGCCGGGCCACTCGGACTTCACCACGGCGCAAGGCCGCCTGGCGGGCACACGCAGGGCGTTTGCGGCGCACGGTGTGCCCTTCGACCCGGAGATGGTGAACCACCACGGGGGTTACTCCCCGGAATACGGTTACCAGGCGGTCCAGGAGGGGCTGCGGCGCAAGCTGGGCTTCACGGCGGTGCTGGCCGGTACCGATGTGGTCGCCGCGGGCGCGATGCAGGCGGTGCGAGAGGCCGGGCTCACCGTGCCCGGCGATGTCTCGATCGTCGGCTACGACGACATTCCGCTCGCATCCCAACTGTTTCCGCAGCTCACGACCGTCCACGTGCCCTATGAGGAGATGGGGCGCGTCGCGGTGCGCGCGGTGGCCGACCAGCGTGAGCGCGGCGGCCGTAGAACGGCCAGGGAGGGCGACCACGTGGTGCTGGGAACGCATGTCGTCGTGCGCCAGTCCGTCCAGCCTCCGGCCCGCCGCGCGTAGACAGACCCGACGGGCGGTACGGCGTAGGAGTTTCGCCTGACCTGCGCCGTCTGTGGCGTGGCAGCTCAGAGCCCTGCCCGAGGATCGGTAGTAACCGGTTTCGAAAATGTTATGCGGATGTGGCCCCGACCTCACCGCCCGCTCCGAGCGCTGGACGTGGCGCGCCTCCAGAGCCTCTGACATGCGAAAACGCGCTGCCGACCAGCGCCTGCGCGGCAGCGGAGAGCGGCAACGTCGCAGAAAATCGCCCGCAACAAATCGTCTCGTGGCTCTTGCCTGCGATCCGGGACCGGCTTACGTTTCACAGCAACCGGTTACTACAACTTGTACCGGCAGGTAGGCCCCGAGGGTGATCACCTGGCCGCTGTCCCTGCGCGTGGCACCGCCACCCGCGCCACCAGGAAGGGAGGAAGCCCGCATATGAAGAGCGAGCCGTGCCCGGGCGAATCCGGCAGCATCCCGACGATCCCGGTCGGCGGCCCATCGTATCCGGGCGATTCCCCACGTCGGACGTCCAGCGGGAAGACCTCCTGCAAGGCGCCGTTTCCCGGCCACCCGACCGACTCGATGATCGCCTCCGTCGGCGGCGATGTGGACCAGACGCCGCCCCATCAGTCCCCGTCGCGCGTCCTCGGCAGAGGGCGCGGGTTAGGTCACCACGGTGAAGGCCCGCACCACCACGGGTCGGCCCGGCGGCGTTGACAGCGCCGTCCCCGTGCCTCGGTCGGACAGGCCAGCAACCGGTTTCCCCTCCCGGTGCCGGACACCCGGCACCCTGCGCTTCCGCGTCGGCCCCCAGCGCACGCCCCGAAGACACGTTCTTGCCCTCCTCCGCGAACCCTTTCAGCCAGAAGGATGACTGCTCCATGAACTCCACCAGTCCGCGCAGAAAGCTCGTGAGTGCCGCCGCAGCGGCCCTGGCGCTGGCGGGCCTGCTCTCCGCGTGCGGCGAATCGGGCTCCGACGAACCCAAGTCCTCCGGCCCGGTCACCCTCGACTTCTGGGGCTGGGCGAACGGCCAGGAGGCCGTCGTCAAGGCGTTCAACGCCAGCCACAAGGACGTCAAGCTGAAGTACACCAAGGTCACCGACCAGCTGACCATGCAGAAGCAGCTGACCAACGCCGTCAAGGCCGGGAACGCGCCCTGCATGCTGCAGAACACCGGCGAGTACGTCACGAGCTGGGTCTCGCAGGGAGCGCTCGCCGACATCACCAAGTACGTCGAGTCCAGCAAGGACAAGTTCAACACCGGCTCGTGGGCCACCGGCCAGGTCCAGGGCAAGGTCTACGGCGTCCCCACCGCCTCGGCGCCCGCCTTCACCATCTACCGCACCGACATCTTCAAGAAGTACGGTCTGGAGGCGCCCGCGACCTGGGATGACTTCATCGCCGCCGGCAAGAAACTGAAGAAGCACGACATCAAGATCACCAACTACGCCGGTGAGGACCCGAGCACCCTGGAGGTGCTCGCCATGCAGGCCGGGGCGCACTGGTACTCCGTCGAAGGCGATGCGTGGAAGGTGAACTTCGAGGACGAGGGCAGCCTCAAGGCCGCGAAGGTGATCCAGGAGATCGTCGACAACGACCTGAACTCCAAGCTCTCGTTCGCGGACTACGCCGCCGTGCAGCGCAACTACGACAACGGCGGCACCGCGACCCGGCAGATCTCCACCTGGCAGATGTCCGGCATGGTGCAGAACTTCACCAAGTCCTTCGGCGACTGGGCACTGTCCCCCTGGCCGACCTTCGAGGGCCAGGCACCCAAGACGCCGGCCGGGACCAACCAGAGCGGCAACCTGACGCTGGTGAGCGAGCAGTGCAAGCACAAGGAGCAGGCCGCTGAGGCGGCGCTGTGGATGTCCACCGACACCGGTGCGGTCAAGACCATGGCGAGCCCGGAGACCGGCAGCGGTGTAATGCCGGCGCTGGCCGACAGCGATACCTACGTCTCAGAGGCGATCTCCGAGAAGCTGCTCGGCAAGAACTATGAGCCGGCCAAGAAGGTCGTGACGGACAGCCTGGGCACCGTCACCACCGACTGGACGTTCGGCCCCAACTGGACCGCGATGTTCACGGAGATGCAGGACGAGTGGGCCAAGGTCGTCAGCAAGAAGCAGAAGGTCACCGACCTCCTGGCACACATGCAGGAGTGGACGGTCAATGACCTGAAGCAGCGCGGCATCAGCGTCAAGGGCTGAGGCAGACTCGATGATTCGCTCACTGCGCTGGAAGGGTGCCGCGTTCACGGTGCCCTTCCAGCTCGGCTTCGTCTTTCTCTACCTGCTTCCGATCGGCTACGCGGTCTACCAGTCGCTGTTCCTTCAGAAACAGTCCGGTCTCGGTCTCGGCGGTGCGACCACGGAGTTCGTCGGGCTGGAGAACTACCAGAACGGCCTGACCGACTCGGCGTTCATGACCTCCATCCTGCGGGTGGTGGTGTTCGCCTGCGTCCAGATCCCGTTCATGCTGCTCATCAGCCTCGTGCTGGCGCTGTTCCTGGACGCGGTCACCTCCAAGGTGGCCGGCAGGTTCCGGATCCTCCTGCTGATCCCGTACATGATCCCCGGGGTGGTCGCGGCCATCGTGTGGGTCAACCTCTACAGCCCCGATGTGGGCCCGCTGACGCCGGTCGGCGAGCTGTTCGGATTCGACTGGAACTTCTTCGCGCCCTCGATGGTGTGGCCAGCCATCGGCAACCTGCTGACCTGGCACGGCATCGGCTACAACATGGTGATCATCTACGCGGCGCTCCAGGGCGTGTCCCGTGAGCTGTTCGAGGCCGCGCGGCTGGACGGCGCCTCGGAGCTGCGCATCGCGCTGAGCATCAAGATCCCGTTCGTGCGCGGGGCGCTCGTCCTGACGGCTCTGCTGTCGATCATCCAGATGCTGCAGATCTTCAACGAGCCCGCACTGTTCCGGAACGTGACCCCTGAGACGGTCAGCGACAGCTTCACCCCGATCATGATCATCTACAACCAGGCGTTCAACGCCGCCAACTATCACTACGCCGCGGCCCTGTCGGTGCTGCTCGCCCTGATCCTCGGCGTCGCGTCCTTCCTCTTCTACCGGCTGACCTCGAGGGAGGCGGACTGATGGCGCTGACGGAAAACCGTAAGGAAACCGGCACGGAAAACGACGGCGAGCCACCCCGCGGGCGCACCGTGCGGCGGCTCACCCGCCCGGACCCGGCCGCACGCTCCCGGGGCGGCCAGCGCTTCCTCCTCGTCGGCCTGGCCCTGGCCAGCGCCTACAGCCTGTTCCCGGTGTACTGGCTGATCATCGCCGCGACCAAGGACCGCGTGGGGCTGTACCAGAGCAACGGGCTGTGGTTCTCCGGCTGGCACCTGTGGGACAACCTGCAGCAGGTGTTCACGTACGACGACGGCATCTTCCTGCGCTGGACCGCCAACTCGTTCCTGTACGCGGGGGTCGGCTCTCTCGGCGGCACCCTCATCGCCCTTGCCACGGGCTACGGGCTCGCCCGGTTCGACTTCCCCGGGCGGGGTGCGGTGTTCGCGGCCGTGGTGGGGTCCTTCCTCATCCCGATCGCGCTGCTCACCTTGCCGCTGTACCTGCTGTTCTCGGCGATCGGGATGGTCGACACCCCTTGGGCCATGCTGATCCCGTGTCTGATCAACCCGTTCAGCGTGTACCTGGCCAAGGTCTACACCGAGGCCACGATCCCGTTCGAGCTGCTGGAGGCGGCCCGTATCGACGGCGCCGGTGAGCTGCGGATCTTCTTCAGCATCGTGCTGCGGATGATGACCACGGGCGGCGCGACGGTGTTTCTGCTCGCCTTCGTCAACACCTGGAACGCCTTCTTCCTCCCCTTGACCGTGCTGCGTGGCGAGGAGAACTGGACGCTCAACCTGGGTCTGTACAACTGGACCGGGAAACGGCTGGAGTCGGGCATCGACGTGACCAGTCTCGTCCTCACGGGCGCCTTGTTGTCCATCGTGCCGATGGCGATCATGATGGTCGCGATGCGCCGTTACTGGCGGACCGGCGTCACCCTGGGAGCTCTCAAGTGACCGTGACGTGCGACCCCGTCATTCGTGGTGTCGCCCCGGATCCCGACCCGGACGCGTACGCCCGCCAGTTGGTCGACCACACGCACCCGCACCTTCACACGGCGTCTCACCGCGGGGCGGCTCACCCCAGCCGTTGATTCACGCCGGCTCGACGTCGGTCTCCAGGACCTGGATGTGCTCCCGGAGACCGACGTCTCCCTGTATGGGGGCGGACGTCATGGGCGTGGCCGGCGACCGGTGGAGCCTGCCCCGGGCAGCAGATGGCGACAGCTCTGGAACCGGCTTCCGCGCGGCGTACCCGAGTTGCCGCGCGGTTCTTCCACGACGGGGTGCGCTTCCTTAGCGGGAGGTTAGATCTGTGTGCCGGACCTTGTCCGGCCGTGGAGGCCGACCGCATGCTCGTGCGCGTCCTTACTCAAGGGCAACTCCCCGTCTCCCCACTGGGACTTCCTCCTGGAGCCGCCATGTCCTCGTCCCCCGTCATGCCCGGAAGCACGCCACAGGACCTCCGCCAAAAACGTCGCCTCGCTCTCGTCGGCGGATCCCTCGGCAATCTCGTCGAGTGGTACGACTGGTTCGTCTACGCCAGCTTCGCGATCTACTTCGCCGACTCCTTCTTCCCGGGCGACAACCCGACCACGCAACTGATGAACACCGCCGGGATTTTCGCGGTCGGCTTCCTGATGCGGCCGGTGGGCGGCTGGGTGCTCGGCCGGGCCGCGGACCGGCACGGACGCAAGAGTGCGCTCACCCTCACCGTCACGATGATGTCCGTGGCCGCGCTGCTGATCGCCGCCGCACCGACCTATGGCCAGGCCGGCTACTTCGGTGCGGTGGTGCTGCTGCTGGCGCGGCTGCTTCAGGGCATGAGCATCGGCGGTGAGTACGCGGCGAGCGCGACGTATCTGACCGAGGCGTCGGCCCGCAACCGGCGTGGCCTCGGCTCGTCCTTTCAGTACGTGTCGATGACCTGCGGCCAACTGCTGGGTCTGGGCATGCTGATCACGATGCAGCACACGCTCACCACCGCCCAGCTGGAGAGCTGGGGCTGGCGGATCCCGTTCCTGCTCGGGGCGCTCTTCGCGGTGGTGGTGTTCTGGCTGCGGCGCCGACTGCAGGAGACCGACGCCTTCGCTGAGGAGGCGTCCGGTGAGGGTGGCCACGACGCACGCGGCACGCTGAAGGCGTTGTGGCAGCACCGCCGTCAGGCGGGACTGGTCATGGCGCTCACCCTCGGCGGCACCGTCGCCTACTACACGTACACCACCTATCTGACCAAGTACCTGGTCGGCAGCGCGGGCATGGCGAAGACCACCGCCACGCTGGTGAGCTTCACCGCCCTCGCCCTCTTCGCCGTGTTGCAGCCGTTCGCCGGGATGCTGTCGGACCGGATCGGACGCCGCCCGTTGCTGATCACCTTCGCGGTCGGCTGCACCGTCGGCACTTATCCGATCATGACCGCCCTCGGGTCGGCGTCCTCGTACTGGTCGGCGCTCGGTCTGTCCCTGCTGGCCCTGGTGATCGTCACCGGCTACACCTCGATCAACGCTGCCGTCAAAGCCGAGCTCTTCCCGACCCGGATTCGCGCCCTGGGCGTGGCGCTGCCCTACGCGATCGCCAACGCCCTCTTCGGCGGCACGGCGGAGTACGTGGCGCTGTGGTTCAAGGACAGCGGCCACGAGACGGGGTTCTTCTGGTACGTGTCCGGATGCGCGCTCATCTCCCTCGTCACCTATGTACTGATGCCCGACACCCGCGACGTCGCGCTCAGCCGCGTCGAGGCCGAGGCCGACTCCGCCCAGGGCCGGGCTTCGGCCGCCGACCCCGTCGACGTCCTGCGCTGAGCCCGGACGGTGACCTGGGGCGGCACCTTCCGTAAGCTGCTGCTTCAGGTCACCAGGCTCGCAACGGTCCGAGCGCGACAAGGAAGTACCTATGCACGCGCTGCTCGTCGAGGACGACGACCGCATGGCTCAGGCCCTGGGCACCGCCCTGACCCAGCGCGGGCACACCATCCGCCGGGTCGGCCGTGCCCTGGACGCCCTGCGGCACGTCCGCGAGGCCGAGTTCGTCCTGCTCGACCTCGGCCTGCCGGACCTTGACGGGCTGGAACTGCTGCGGAGGCTGCGCACGGTCTGCGACGCGCCGCTGATCGTGGTCACCGCCCGCTGCGAGGAGCGCGACATCGTGCAGGGGCTGCGCGCCGGCGCCGACGACTACGTGGTCAAGCCGTTCCGGATGGCCGAGCTGATGGCCCGGATCGACACCGTGCGTCGCCGCACCGCGCCACCGCACGGCCACCCGGACGGCACGGGGGCATCGGTACACACCGGCGATGTGGAGATCGACATCGCGGGCCGTGCCGTCATGGTCGCCGGAGCCCAAGTGCAGCTCACCCGGCGCGAGTTCGATGTACTCGCCTTCCTGGCCGCCCGACCGGACGAAGTGCATTCCCGCGAGCAGATCCTGGACCGGATCTGGGGCGATGCGTTCCTCGCCGCCTCCCGTTCCCTGGACGTGCATGTTGCGGGCATTCGTGCCAAGACAGGTCGGACCGACCTGGTCCGTACTGTCCGGGGCTTCGGATACCAGCTCGGCTCTCCGTCCCCGGGCGGCGGCTCCTCTTCGCTGGGTGACGAGCGGGACGGCGGCGGATGAGACGCAGGCTTCTCGCCGTGCTGATGGTGCTCATGGGAGCCGCGGCTCTGCTGCTGTCCGTTCCCCTGGCCAACTCCTATGCGAGCGAGCGCACCGAGCACCTGCTGCTGCAGCGGCGCTCCGAGGCCGTGCGGTTCGCCGACCTCGCCGACCGGGTGCGCACCGAGGCGGACCGGGCCGAACTGTCCGCCGAGATCACCCGGTACGCCGAGCTGTACGGAGCCGCCGTAGCCGTCGTCGACACGGCGGGCCGGACCGTCGCCCATGCAGGTCCCGACCTCGGCGGTACGGGCGGCCCGGAGGCGGACGACGCCCGGCAGCGGGCCCTCACCGGCCGCTCCACCGAGCAGCTGCCGGCCGTGCGTCCCTGGGGACCGGGGACCGTTGTGCTCGCTGAGCCGGTGGGACGGGACGAGCGGGTCAGCGGGGCTGTACTGATGTCCGTACCGACTGCCGGGGCCCGCCGCGATGTCACCGTCCGCTGGTCGCTCATCGCCGCCGGGGCGGTCGCCGCCTTCGCGGCCGCGGCCCTGGTCGCCGCGGGCATCACTCGCTGGCTGATGCGCCCGGTCCGCGATCTCGACCGGGCCGTGGAGAAGCTGACAGCCGGAAGCCTGAAGGCGCGGGCCGACTCCGACACCGGACCGCCGGAACTACGCAGCCTGCGACGCCACTTCAACACCATGGCCGAGGCAGTGGCCGACTCCATCGCCCGCCAGCGCGACTTCGTCGCGGACGCCTCCCACCAGCTGCGCAACCCACTCGCCACCCTGGTGCTGCAACTCGAGAACGTGGAGCCGCACATCGGCCCGGGCCACGGCAGGGCCGAGCACAGCCGCGCCCTGGACGAGGCGGAGCGCCTGGAGGAACTGCTCGACGGTTTGCTCGCCCTGGCACGGGTGGAGTCCGCCACGGCGCAGCTCACGGACCAGGACGTGTCCCGGGCTGTGCGGGACCGCGTAGCGGCCTGGACGCCGGTGCTCCGGGAGGCCGGGACCGCATTGGTCCCCGAGGTGGCCGACGGTCTGCGGGCGCGGGCACTGCCCGACGCGGCGGGCCGGATCCTCGACGCGCTCCTCGACAATGCCGCCAAGTTCGTACCGCCCGGGGGACGCGTCGAAGTGTGGGCGGCCCCCGCTCCGGACGGGCAGGTCGTCGTCCGTGTCACCGACGACGGCCCCGGAGTCCCCGAGGACCAATTGCCCTTGCTGCTACGGCGCTTCACCCGGGCTCGCGAGCACCAGAACATCCCCGGCAGCGGACTGGGCCTCGCCATCGCCGACGAGATCGCCCGGATCAGTGGCGGTCGGCTCCACGCGAGCTCCGGCAGCCCGCGAGGACTGACCGTCGAACTCCGGCTGCCTTCTGCCTGACGCACCCCGAACCGAAGCCTTCGGCACCCTGCCATTCGGCTCAGCCGTACACCGACCGGTAGTACGCTTTCGCGCCCGGATGGAGCGGCACCCGACCGGTGGAGATGGCGAACCGGGGCTCCAACCGGGCGCCCGCGGTCACCTCGCGCAGGAGCACTCGCCACTGGTCGAACACCACCTGGAGCAGCTCACGCACCGCACGATCGGGCACATCGGCGCGGGCCAGCAGATAGTTGCCCACCCCGATGGTGCCCACCGGCTCCCGCAGCCCGTACGCCCCGGCGGGCAGCGTGACCGTCGTGTAGACGGGACCGTGCCGCTCGCGCAGCGCGCTCACATACCCATCCAGCGGCAGGAACCGCAGGGGCAGTTCGGCCGCCAGCGCCGACAGCGCCGGCGTAGGAACGCCGCCGGACCAGAACAGCGCGTCCACCGTGCCCGCACGCAGCCCGTCGACTGAGTCCGCCAGGCCGAGTCTGCGTTCCCGTACCGGCGAGCGGCCGTCGAGCAGTCCTGCCGCACGCAGCAGTCGGCCCACCACGACCTGCACTCCCGACCCGGCCGCGCCCGAAGCGACCTGCCGGCCGGCCAGCTCCTTCACGGACCGTACGGGGCCGTCCGCCGGGACGACGAGATGCGTGTAGTTCACGTAGATGCGCGCCAGCGCCGTCACCGCGGCCTTTCGCAAGAAAGGCTCCCGCCCCCGTACCGCGTCCTCCGACGCGTCCGCCATGGCCAGTGCCAGCTCCACCGAGCCGTCGTTCAGCCTGCGCAGATTGTCCACGCTCGCCGCCGTGCTCACAGCAGCGATCTCCAGCCGGCGGCCGCTCCCGGCGACTGCTCGGGCAAGTGCCCTCCCGAAGGCGTTGTACGGCCCGCCTCGCGGCCCGGTCGCCAACCGCAGCCGCTGCACGGGTCCCGTGTCCGCGGCGCATCCGGACAGGACAGCTGCCGCCACACCTCCGAGCCCGGCGCCGAGCGCCTGCCGACGGCCCACCTTCGCGCTGGTCACCGACGAAGGGTAACCAGCATCCAGGCACGCGTCCGAACCGCTGCTCCCCAATGTTGCGCAATACGCGGCTCCAGCACGGGACGGCCGCTCATGGCAGCGCTCGACCTCTTCGGGAGGCGCTGGAGCCTGCGCACATCTGGGAACTGCGCGAGCGACCAGCACCCTGAAGACGATGGCCGATCACGGTCACAGGTCGAGAACCAGGCGGGGCCCGCACGAGCGGGAGACACAGATGAGCATGGTGTCACCGGTCTCCCGCTCGTCCTCGCTCAGCAGCGAGTCCCGGTGGTCGGGCGTACCGTCGAGCACGTCGGTCTCGCAGGTGCCGCACGTGCCTTCCCGACAGGAGAAGTCCACCGTGACGCCGGCCTTTTCGACGGCCTCGAGCACCGAGTGGTCCGGCGGCACGGTGACGGTGAGCCCGGCACGGGCGAGCACCACCTCGAATGCCTCGGCCGGGCCGGCACCCTCGGCTGTCCGCGCCGGGGCGAACCGCTCCACGCCCAGCGTGCCGGGCGGCCAGTCCGCGTCCGCACACCGCTCCTGCACCGCTTGCAGCAGGGGTTCCGGGCCGCAGGCGTGCACCAGGGTGCCCTCCTCGGGTGAGCCGAGGAAGGCAGCGAGGTCGAGCAGGCCGTACTCGTCCTGTGGGCGTACGAGTACCCGGTCCCCGTACGGTGCGAGACGGTCCAGGAACGCCATGGAGGTGCGGGTGCGGCCGCCGTACAGCAGACGCCAGTCGGCCCCCGCGGCCTCGGCGGCCTCGACCATGGGAAGGACGGGTGTGATGCCGACGCCGCCCGCGATGAAGAGGTGGCGTGCGGCCGGCCGCAGCGGGAAGTTGTTCCGCGGCCCGCGGACCCGCACGGTGGCGCCTTCCTCAAGGTGTTCGTGGACGTACGCCGAGCCGCCGCGGCCCTGCGGCTCGCGCAGCACGGCGATGCGCCAGGCCTCGTGGTCGGCGGGGTGCCCGCACAGTGAGTACTGACGGATCAGACCGCCGTCCAGGAGCAGGTCGATGTGTGCGCCCGGGGTCCAGGAGGGCAGCGGCTCGCCGTCGGGGCGGCGCAGGGTGAGGGAGACGACACCGTCGGCGGCGGGGGTGCGGGTCGCCACGACGAGGGGCGTCCCGTCCAGGGGCAGGGGGTCGGTCATGGTGGGTCAACCTGGTCTCGTGCGGCGTGGACTCGGATGTAGGGGAGTGGGCAGGTGTGGGGGAAGAGTCAGACCTGCGGTGGTACGTGCAGCAGCAGGGCGTCGCCCTGGCCGCCGCCCCCGCACAGGGCGGCCGCTCCGGTGCCGCCTCCGCGCCGCCGCAGTTCCGCCGTGAGGGTCAGTACGAGCCGGGCGCCGGTCATGCCGACCGGGTGCCCCAGGGCGATCGCGCCGCCGTTGACGTTCACCTTCTCCAGCGGGATGTCCAGCTCCCGTACGGAAGCCAGGGCCACGCCGGCGAACGCCTCGTTGATCTCGAACAGGTCGAGGTCGGCGGTCTTCAGCCGGCCGTCCCGTGCCAGGGCGTCGCGGACCGCGCCGGCCGGCTGGACGAGCAGCGAGGGGTCGGGGCCCGCGACGGTGCCGTAGGCGCCGATCTCCGCGAGCGGTGACAGGCCCTCCCGGCGCGCGCGTTCCGCGCTCATCACGACGACGGCGGCGGCGCCGTCGGAGAGCTGTGAGGAGTTGCCCGCGGTGATGGTGCCCTCGCCGGAGAAGGCGGGCTTCAGGCGTCCCAGGCTCTCGGCGGTGCTCCGCGGCCGTACGCCCTCGTCGGTGTCCACCACCGTCCCGCCACCGCGTCCGGCCACCGTGACCGGGGTGATCTCCGCGGCCAGCGCGCCGGAATCCTGGGCCCGGGAGGCCCTTTGGTGCGACAGCGCGCTGTACTCGTCCTGCTCCTCGCGGGTCAGGGCGAACGGCCGCTGGTACCGCTCGGTGGCCGCGCCCATGGAGACGCCGTCGAAGGCGCAGACGAGTGCGTCGCGGTCGAGGGAGTCCTCGGCGGTGGCCGTGCCGTACTTCCAGCCGCCGCGTGCTCCGCGTAGCAGGTGCGGGGCGCCCGACATGGATTCCATCCCGCCCGCGACGACCACCTCGTGGCGCCCGGAGGCGATCATGAGGTCGGCGAGGGCGATGGCGTGCAGACCGGACAGGCACAGCTTGTTGACTGTGCTCGCCGGGACGGCGAACGGAATGCCGGCGCGGACGGCGGCCTGCCGTGCCGGATTGGGGCCGGCACCGGCCTGGACGACATGACCCATGACGACGGCCTCCACGGCGGCCGGGTCCAGACGCGCGTCGGCCAGCGCGGCGCTGATGGCGTGGGCGCCGAGGTCGGCGGCGGACACGGCGCTCAGGGCGCCCATCAGTTTGCCGATGGGCGTTCTGACACCGGCGACGATGACGGATCCGGGCATGGCCGGGACCTCCTGGGGGATGTGAGCGGATCGGCTCTGGTCAGGCGGCGGCGTCGACGGCGCGTTCCGCGATCATGTGGGCGGTCTCGTTCACCGAGTGCAGCACGACCCGGCCGCCCGGCAGCCGCCGTACGCGGCTGACCGAGGTGTAGCCGGGATGGAACCAGAACATGAGGGGCAGGCCGAGCATCGTCGCCAGATAGGTGTTGGTGATGCCGCCGTGGCACACGGCCGCGACCCGCCCTACGGGGTGGGCGTCCAGGATGGTGTCCATGGCCCGCACGGATCGAGCGCGGAAGGCCTCCCAGTCGAGATCGGGTACGAAGTCCTCGTACCGTCCCTCGGCGAGCGCCACCGACCGGGGGTCGTCCGCCCGGATCTGCTCCGGTGGCGTGTACGGGTGCGAGACGTCCGTGTCCCATTCGCGCAGGTCGTCCAGCACGGTGGCGGTCAGGCCGGTGAGCCGCTCCAGCGGTGCCGCCGTCTCGCGGGCGCGCTGGAAGGGGCTGACGTACAGGGCGTCGATGTCCTCGTGCACGAGCCAGGCGGCGAGGCGCTCGGCCTGGTCTGTGCCCTCCGGCGACAGCCCGGGGTCGTACACGCCCCCCATCGGGAGACCGTGGCGGATGAGGAGGAGTTCGGTCATGGGTCATCCTTCTTACGAGCGGCGGGCGTCAGCACTGGGGCGGGCGCCATCGGTGAGGGCTGTGCGGTGGCCGGTTGGATTGCTCAGCCGGCGATGGTCCGCTCGGAGCGCCAGTACGGGCGGCGCATCGCGCGTTTGTCGAGCTTGCCCATGGCGTTGCGCAGCAGTTCGGGGACGAACTCGTACGCCTTCGGGCACTTGTAGGCGGCCAGCCGCTCGCGGCAGAACCGGTCCAGCTCTTCGGCCGGCGGCTCGTCCCCGGCGGCCACGACCAGTGCCCGCAGTGACTCGCCGAAATCCGGGTCGGGCACGCCGATGATCGCGACCTCGGCGACCGCGGGGTGCCCGCGCAGCACCGCCTCGCTCTCCGCCGGGTACAGGTTGACGCCGCCGGAGACCACGATGTCGGCGGCCCGGTCGGTGATGAAGATGAAGCCGTCGGGGTCGACGTAACCGATGTCGCCGAGGGTGAAGACTCCGGGGGAGAGGTAGGCGGCCTTGGTCTTGTCCGGGTCGGCGTGGTAGCGCACGCCCCGGCCTTCCGGGGCCCGGAAGGCCAGCAGGCCGAGCTCGCCGGGCGGCAGCGGATGGCCGTCGTCGCCGGTCACCAGAACCTCGAACGGGGGCTGGACGCGCCCGACCGAGCCCGGGTGCTCAAGCCACTCGGTGCTGCTGATGCGTGCCACGGTGCCGGCCTCGCTGGCGCCGTACGACTCCGTCAGCACCGGACCGAACCACTCGATCATGGCGTGCTTCACCTCGGGCGGGCACGCGGACCCGGTGTGGGAGACCTGCAGCAGGCTGGAGACGTCGTACCGGCCGCGCACTTCTTCCGGCAGGGAGAGCAGGCGCTGGAAGTGGGTGGGCACCATGACGGTGGAGGTGACCCGCCATTCCTCGACGCGGCGCAGGAACGCCTCCGCGTCGAACTTGCCGAGCACCACGACCTGCTGACCGGCCGCCAGGTGCCGCAGCGAGGTGAGCGGGCCGTTGTGCTGCAGCGGGCCGCACACCAGGTGGGGCCCCGGCGGGAATCCGGACCGGGCGGCCAGCGCGGCCAGGTACGCGGCGCTGTCGGCGGCCGGAGGGCTCACCCAGCGCACCTCGGTGCCGCGGGCCCGCCCGGTGGTTCCCGAGGTGTAGACGAGGGGCGGCCGGGCGGGGCGGTCCGCGGAGGCGGCAGGGGCGGCAGTGGCGCCAGTGGAGGGCGCGGCCGCGGCCAGCCACAGGTCCCAGTCGAAGGCATGCCCGGCCGGCGGGGTTCCGTGCGTCACGACCGGCAGGCCCAGTTCGCGGGCCGCTTCGAGGGCGACAGGGGCGCCGACGGGTCCGGCGATGATGCCGGTCACGCCCGCGTCGATGATCTGGTCGACGAGTTCGCCCACCGTCAGCTGCCGGGAGGTGGCCACGGTCCCGACTCCGGCGCACAGTCCGGCCAGGTGGGCCACCAGGGTCGGTATCGCGTTGTCCCCGAGGACGGCGACCCGGTCGTCGGGGCCGGGAGCGAACTGCAGCAGCCGTGCCGACGCCCGCGCGACCTGGTCGGCGAGCCCGGCCCAGGACAGCACCCCCCGGTCGTCCACCAGGGCGGGCTCGTCAGGTGTCTCGTGGGCGCGGCGGTCGAGTGGCGGCAAGGACATGGTTCCTCCGGCGGCTCCTCGGTCCTCTCCTGGATTCAGGGGAGAGTCGATGCAGAGACTGTAGCGTTTATCAAGAAAGTGCGGAACACTCTGATCCGAGCCGGAGGCATCACCGCACGTTTCGCCTGTTTAGAGGCGAGGGGGATGACCGTTCGACTCACCGTTACTGAAGCTGTCGTCTGGTAACTGTCCCGAGGAGGAGCCATGTCCCAGCCGGATGTGGACACGTGGCGCACACAGGTGAGGCAGTGGCTGGCCACCGTCCTCGAACCGGGCCGGGCGCCGGAGTCCGCCTCGGAAGCCGCCGATCTCGCCGTGTTCCACAACCTCTCCGACGACGACGAACGGTTGCTGCTTCAGCGCTGCCGCGCCTACCAGCGAGCCCGCTTCGACGCCGGATACCAGGCCCTGACCCTCCCTCGGGCCAGCGGCGGGGCGGGCCTGAGTGCCGCCCACGCGGCGGCCTTCGCCCAGGAGGAGTCGGCCTTCGACGTGCCGCCGTCGACCGAGCTGATCAGCGTCACCGTGCGACTCGTGGCGATGGCCGTCTCGCTCTTCGGCACGACTGAGCAGCGCGACGACTACGCTCGCGCGTTCCTGCGCACCGACCTGCTGGCCTGCCAGCTCTTCAGCGAACCCGGCGCCGGATCCGACCTGGCCGCCCTGCGCACCCGCGCCCGCCAGGAGAGGGTCGCCGATGAAGGCGATGGGCGGGGCGGCGACGAGGGCGACTGGGTGATCGACGGTCAGAAGGTGTGGACCTCGGGAGCCCAGTTCGCCGACTACGGACTGCTGTTGGCCCGTACCGACCCTGACGTCGTCAAACAGGCGGGCATCACCGCTTTTCTGGTCCCGATGGACGCCGCCGGCGTGGAGATACGCCCCATCCGCCAGATGAGCGGCGGTGCCTCCTTCAACGAGGTGTTCCTCAGCGGCGTACGCGTCCCGGACCGGTTGCGGATCGGCCGCCCCGGGCAGGGCTGGGAGGTCGCCACCACCACCCTCGCCTTCGAACGGACCGCCTCGGGCACCGGCAGCCGGCGCAAGGGCGGCACCTTCGCGGACGTACTCGCCCTCGCGCGCTCGCTCGGCCGCACCGGAGACCCGCTGGTCCGTCAGCGTCTCGCCGACCTGTATGTGCGGTCCGCGCTGCGCGCGGCCACCGTGGACCGGGTCGCCAGGGCGAGCGCCGGCGGAGGCCGGCCGGGCCCGGAGGCGTCGCTGACCAAGCTCATGGCCTCCGACCTGCTCACTCGCACGGGGCAGACGGCGGCCGAAGTGATGGGTGCCCGGATCAGCGCCGACACCGGAGAGCCGGACACGTTCGCCTGGACGCAGCACCTGCTGGGCGCCCCCGGCTACCGGCTGGCCGGCGGCACCGATCAGATCCAGCGCAACCTGATCGGCGAGCGCGTGCTGGGACTGCCCGGCGAGCCGCGAACGGACCGAGTGCCGTTCTCCGAACTGCCCAGCAGCTGATGACGAGTTGCTTGCCACTGACACGCCAGTACGAGCTGAGCACAGCAGCGGAGCCCAGCCGAGCACAGCACAGCCGAGCACAGCCGAGCCGCAGGACAGTGATGGCTGCCCCTGTGCCCCGGCGCCGTGAACCGACCGAGGAGTGAGAGTGATGGACACAGGACTGACCGGCGCGAAGGCGCTCGTGACCGGCGCCAGCCGGGGCATCGGCCGGGCGATCGCCCGGACACTGGCCGCCGAGGGCTGCTCGCTGGCACTGTGCGCGCGGGGTGAGGAGGCGCTGGCGAAGGCCGCCGCGGAACTGCGCGCGGACGGAGCGACCGTGTTCGCCGAACCGGTCGACGTCACCGACCCGGCCGCGCTCGCGGGCTTCGTGGAGCGCTCGGCCGACGAACTCGGCGGCCTCGACCTGCTGGTGTCCAATGTGTCGGCGGGCAACGTCAAGGGCCCCGAGTCCTGGGAGGCGAGCCTGCGCGGTGACCTCCTGCCGTTCGCCGGTCTGGTCGAGGCGGCGCTGCCGCACCTGGAACGCTCCGACCGCGCGTCGGTCGTCGTGATCGGTACGACCAACGCCTCGGACACCGCCCGCCCGGCGGGCGCCAACTCCTACTCAGCCATCAAGGCCGCCGTGGTCCAGCACGCCTCGGCGCTCGCCCATGCCCTCGCCCCCAAGGGCATCCGGGTCAACACCGTCTCGCCCGGCCCGATCGAGTTCCCGGGCGGCGCCTGGGAGACGATCCGCACGGGCCGCCCGGAGGTGTACGAGGAGGTGCTCGGCAAGCTGCCGATCGGCCGCTACGGCACCCCGGAGGACGTGGCCGCGGCGGTGACGTTCCTCCTCGGCCGCACCGGCTCGTTCTGTGTCGGCGTCAACCTCGTGGTGGACGGCGGGCTGTTGACCCGCGTCCAGTACTGAGCCGTGGCGGGCCCGGCAGGCCGCTTGGACGCCGTACTGGTCTGCGGCGGCAAGTGGCACGACTTCGACTACGCGCGGCTGCGGCTGCTGGAACTGCTCGGTGATCACCCACGGGTACGCACCCGGGTGTACGGGGACTTCGCCTGCCTGCCGGCTCTGGAGGCCGCCGACCTGTTGCTCACCTACACCTGCGACGTACGTCCGGACGCCGGGCAGCAGAAGGCGTTGACGCACTTCGTCGAGCGGGGCGGGCGCTGGCTCGCCCTGCACGGCACCAACTCCGTGATCGAGGCGCCCGCTCCCGACGGGCCCCGGGTGTTCACCACCCCGCGGCTCCTCGGCGACCTGGCCGAGGTGCTCGGCAGCCAGTTCCTGGCCCATCCGCCGATCGAGCCGTACGAGGTACGGGTCACTCGGCCGGACCATCCGCTGGTAGCCGGGATCGAGCCCTTCACGGTCTCCGACGAGCTGTACGTCTGCGAACTGCACGGGGAGTTGGAGGTGCTGCTGCATGCCGAGTACTCGGGGCCGTGCCGAGGTTTCGCCGAGGGCGACACGGCCGCTGTCGACGACGCCCGCCGCCCCGTGCTCTACCTGAAGCGGCACGGCCTGGGCGAGATCTGCTACTTCACCCTCGGCCACTGCCGAGGCCGCTATGACATGCAGGATCTGGGCGTGGACGACACCGGGCGCGTGGACCGGGGCCCCTGGGAGACACCGGAGTTCCTGACCGTGCTCGAGCGGTGCTTGGAGCGGGCCGTCGGCGCCTGGCGAGACTTCACAAACTGCCCAAGAGGCTGATTTGTCATATTTTCATACCCTCATGTCTCCTCCACCCAGGATGCTGAGGGTCGCCCAGCCATGTCGTACAGAAGCCACCACCGCACGGACAGAGAGACCACAACGCCCCCCGGCCGCCGACGGCAGACTCTGATCGTCTGCGCCGCCATCGCCCTCATGGCGCTGCCGGCAGGCTGCTCCTCGGCCGGCACCGTCAAGGGCCCCGCTCCGCGGAAATCTGCCGCAGCGGGGCCCGCCATGGGAGCGGCAGCACCGCGCGAGGGCCTCGGCGCGGCGCTGGCCAGGTCGATCGAGCCGGTGTTGTCGGACGACGACGACGCGCGGCTGGCGGTGGCGGTGCTCCGCCTGGACGACGCCGACCGGCAGATCGCGTCGTACGGCGACCGCGCGACGTTCGACACGGCGAGCATCGTCAAGGTCAACATTCTCGCGACACTGCTCCTTCAGGCACAGGAGAAGGAGCGCGAGTTGACCGACGAGGAGCACAGTCATGCCAAGGTGATGATCCAGGCGAGCGACAACGAGGCGGCCAATGCCCTGTGGCGGGCGATCGGCCGGGCGCCGGGGCTGGACGCGGCCAATGAGAAGCTGGGGCTGTCCTCGACGCAGGGTGGCCACGGCGCCCGCTGGGGCTTGACCCAGACGACGGCGGAGGACCAGGTCAGGCTGCTGCGCGCGGTGTTCGGCGGTGAGGGCCAGATGTCCTCGCGTGCTTCCGCGGGGCTGAACCAGAAGTCGCGTGCGTACATCCGCCGGCTGATGAGCGAGATCACGGAAGGCCAGGACTGGGGGGTCTCTGCGGCGGCAGGTTCCCGATGGTCCCTCAAGAACGGCTGGCTGAAGCGCAGCACGACCGAGCTGTGGGACATCAACAGCATCGGCCAGGTCACGGTGCACGGGCGCCGCTATCTGATCTCGGTCCTCAGTGGCGACAACGCGTCGATGGGGGGCGGAATCTCGCTGGTCGAGCGGGCGGCCAAAGCGGCGGTCGGCGCGGTCAGTACCCGGGCCTGGCCCCGGCCATGGCTGGAGTGAGCGGCCGGCCGGACGGCGAGTCGAGGGCTCGCGCGCCCGCCGCGGACACCCGTCGGGCCTGGCCCTGGCGAGTACCTGGCCCTGGCGAGTACCTGGTCCTGTCCAGTACCCGGCCGAGGCCTGGCCCGGTCCGACGGTTCGCTGCTCGCTCAGCCGTGCGGCAGCACCACCGCGCGGCCGTTGATCTCCCCGGCGTGCAGGCGCTCGTACGCCATGGGCGCCTCCTCCAGTGAGAACGTCTCGACATGGGAGGAGACGAGGCCCTGCCGGGCCAGTTCGACGACGTCGATGAACTCCGTCCGGCTGCCCCAGTAGGGGAAGCAGGCGGAGACCTCGAACGGCAGTCCGCCGCCGAAGCCGACCGCCAGGGTGCCTCCACCGATGCCGACGATGGTCACGTCGCCCTCCACCGCCACCGAAGCGGCGGCGACCGACAGCGTCGCCTCGACTCCCACGAAGTCCAGTACCGCCTCCGCCCCCACTCCGCCGGTGAGTTCCCGGACGCGCTCCGAAGCCTCGGCGTTCGAGAGCAGCGTCTCGTGAGCGCCGACGGTGCGCGCCAGCTCGAGCTTCTCCTGGCTCACATCGAGGGCGATCACCCGGGCCGGGGTCAGGGCGCGCAGCAGCTGGACGGCGAGATGGCCCAGTCCTCCGACGCCGATCACCACCGCCGTGCTGCCCGGTCCCAGCTTGGGCAGGGATTTCAGAATCGCGTGATACGGGGTCAGCCCCGCGTCGGTGAGTGGTGCCGCCTGCGCCGGGTCGAGCCCGTTCAGCGGCACCAGGTGGCGGGGCGAGTCCACCACCATGAACTCCGCGAGGGCGCCGGGGGAGCCGAGACCGGGCGGCATGATCCCGAGCTCGGCGGCTCGCAGGCAGTAGTTCTCCTTTCCCTCCGCGCACTTGCGGCACAGGCCGCAGCCCCAGGGTCCGTACACCGCCACCGCGTCGCCCTCCGCGAGCCCGGTGACACCCCGGCCCAGCGCCGCGACGGTGCCGACGCCCTCGTGACCCAGCGTCAGCGGCAGGGGGTAGGGGAACACTTCCTCGGGCCAGCCCATGACCGCCAGGTCGGAGTGGCACAGGCCGGCCGCCGTCACCTTGAGCAGCACCTGACCCGGGCCGGGTTCGGGCATGGGGACCTCGACGACCTCGGGGGCACTGCCCACCTTTCGGTACTGAACCGCTCTCATGGTCAGGCCTCCTTGTCGGGTGCTGGTACGGGTACGGGGCCGGCTCCGTCTGGATCGGAGCCCGGCGCGGACGGCTTCCGGCGGCGCAGCATGGCCGGCAGGGCGATCCGTCCTCCGGTGAGGACCAGCGCGATGATGAGGACCGAGCCGGTGAACAGGCTCGTGGCCCACGGTGCGCTGGTGGCCAGCCCGAGTCCGGTGATGCCGGTGCCGAGCAGCAGCACCGCGATCACCGTGCCCCAGGCGTTGAAGCGGCCGGCGCGCAGCTGGGTGGCTCCTACGAAGGCCGCCGCGTAGGCCGACAGCAGATACGGCGTGCCGGCGCTCGGCGATCCGGAGCCGACGGAGGACGCGAAGACGACTCCGGCGAAACCGGAGAGCAGCGCGGCCGTCACCAGGGTCATGAAGCGCAGCCGGTCGGTGCGCACTCCCTGCAGGCGTGCCGCGTTCTGGTTGAAGCCGGTCGCGTACAGCCGGCGCCCCGTGGCGGTGTGCTCCAGCAGGAACCAGATGGCCACCGCGGCGACGAGCAGATACAGCACTGGGAGCGTGATACCGCCCGCGTCCAGTTGGGCGATGCTCGCGAACGGCTTGGCCAGCATTTGCACGCCGGTGATCGAGCTGTCGTTGGTCACCATGGTGATGAGGGACTGGATCAGCGCGCCGGTGGCCAGCGTGGCGATGAACGAGTCGACCCGCAGCACCACCACCACGATTCCGTTGATCACCCCGATCAGCAGGGCGGCCGTCATCGCCAGGGTGATCGCGGTGCCCGGGCCGAGGCCCGCGGAGACCAGGAAGCGGGCGGTCAGCACGCTGGTGAGCGACATGGTGTAGGCGACCGACAGGTCGAAGACACGGGCGGCCAGCGGCGTGACGACGCTGAGCGCCACCAGTCCGGCCACGGCGTTGCCGTTCAGTACCTGCTTGACCGTGGTGGCCGTCGGGAAGGTCTCCGGCGCCCACACGGAGAAGATCACGGCGATCAGCAGCCATACGTAGACGGCGCCGATGTTCCGGAACGACAGGGCGGCCGCCGCTCGCCGGCCCAGCTCCACCGGTGTCCCCACGGCGGACACCGCGGGCACCTTCGGTTCGGCCGGCCGATGCTGCGCCGCCCGGGTCGGGGTGGATGTCATGTCACTCGGTTCCTTCCATGGCATGGACGAGCGCGGGCTCGGTGATGTCCCGGCCGCTGATCTCCCGCACGATCCGGCCGTCCCGCACCACCAGGACGCGGGTGCACAGCGCGAGCAGGTCCTCCGTGTCGGACGAGGACACGATCACGCCCATGCCGTCGTCCGCCTGACGCCCGATCAGTTCGTAGAGCTGCTGCCGGGTGGCGACGTCCACGCCTGCCGTGGGTTCGCACAGCACCAGCACCGGTGGCTGCTGGGCCAGACAGCGGGCCATGACGACCTTCTGCTGGTTGCCGCCGCTGAGCGTGGTGATCCGCGCTCCGCGTCCGGCCGTGCGCACCTCAACCCGCCGGATCCACGCCTCGGTGAGCGCGTCCTCCCGCCTCCGGTGCAGTCGGCCGAGACGGGCGCGGAGCCGGTCGAGCAGGGGGAGGGTGAGGTTCTCCCCGACCGAGAAGTCGCCGACCACCCCTTCGTTCGCCCGGTCGGCGGGGACCAGGGGGATGCCGAGGCCGGCGGCGTTCCGTGCGTCGACCCACCGGGGGGAGCGCTCCGGTATCCGCACCCGGCCGCGCACCGGCCCGGTCCAGGCCCCGCACACCGCGTACGGCACGGCCTCGTGGCCGGAGCCGACCAGACCGGTGACGCCCAGCCGCTCGCCCCTGGCCAGGTCGAAGCCGACGCCGCGCAGCGGGCCGGCCCACAGGTCGCGGACCTCCAGCGCGGCCACGCCGATGCCGGTGCCGCCGCCTGTGCTGCCGCCTGTGCCGCTGGTGGGCGGTTGCGACTGGTGCCCGGTCTCCTTCTCCTGGCCCGCCATCAGCTCCGCCAGCGCGCGGGGGGTGAGCCCGGCCACCGGACGGGTGGCGATCCGGCGTCCGCCGCGGATCACGGTGACCCGGTCGGCGAGCGCGAAGATCTCGTCCATCCGGTGCGACACGTAGAGCACACTGGCGCCCGCGTCGCGGATCTCCCGCACGATGTGGAAGAGCCGGGCGACTTCACCCGGTGGCAGTACGGCGGTCGGCTCGTCGAGGACCAGCACGCCGCGTCGGCCCTCCCAGCCCTGGAGCGCGGCGGCGATGGCCACCACCGCGCGCTGGACGGGGGTGGCCATGGCCAGCGGCCGGCGTACGTCGATGCCGAGGCCGAACCGCTCGACCAGCGCGGCCGTCCGGCGCTCCATCTCGGGCCAGCGGATGTTGCCGAACGCCGTACGGGCGAAGCCACGGCTGAGCGCGAGATTGTCCGTGGCGCTCAGCTCCTCCACCAGCCCCAGCTCCTGGTGGACGAAGCGGAGCCGGTCGTGCCGCGAACCGGTGACCTGGCCCAGTTCGAACCGCTCGCCGTCGAGTTCGGCGACGGCTCCCGGCTCCGCGTGGTGGTATCCGGCGAGGATCTTGATGAGGGTGGACTTGCCGGAACCGTTGGGCCCGATCAGCGCGTGGATCTCGCCAGGGGCGATGTCGAGGTCCACGTCCTTCAGCGCCTGGGTTCCGCCGAACCGTTTCGACAGCCCCGAGACGCGAAGCACCGGCCGGTCCGCCTCGTCCGTCCAGGCCGGCCCGTACGCCGTCCCTGCTGATGTGTCAGCGTGCACCGCTACTCCATCCATCCGTCGCACCTGGCGCCGCCGGCGTGATGGCCGACGGCGCCGGGCTGGTCAGCTCAGGCCCCAGAGCGCCTTGAACTGCTTCTGGTAGTCCTCGACCAGCGGGAAGTCGCCATCGGCGGACGGGAGGTTCTCCTTGGTGATCAGCATGTTGGGCAGCTCCGCCTTCTGGTCCAGGTCCATCGACTGGCCGGTGAAGTGGCGGGCCAGCGCGTCGACCTGGATCCAGGCCGTCTCGTACAGGTTCAGAGCCATGGCCGCGTCGGTGAGACCGCCCTCGATGTACTGGTAGCTCTGTGCGTCACCGACGTTGACGACGATGTGCTTGCCCGTGATGCCGGCGGTCTTCAGAGCGGCCGGGACGCCCACGTTGAGCAGGCCCAGCGAGAAGACGATGTGGGTCACCTTCGGGTGCGAGCGGATGTACGACACCACCCGGTCCGGCATGTCCTTGCCGATCGCGGTGATCGGCACGTCGACGGTGTCCAGCTCGCAACCCTCGCACCACTCCCGGTACTTCGCCTCGAACCCGTCCCTGACGGGCTTGAGGATCGTGTACGCGGGCAGGTCGAAGTAGACGGTGTTGGCCTTGGCGCCGCTGTTCGAGACCACCCACGAGGCGATCATCGTGCCCTGCACATCGACGTCAGCCGGCCCGTTCTTCAGCAGTTCGATTCCGTCCCCCAGGACGTCGTCGGCGTTCGACTGGATGACGGGGATGTCGGCCTTCTTCAGCTGAGCCAGCTGCTTGGCGTACACCGCGCGAGGGAATCCGGAGGCGACGACGGCGTCGGGCTTGTCGCGCACCGCCTGCTCGTACGCGGCCTGGACGGACTCCGGTGTGCCCTGGGTGGCGATCTGCTTGACTTCCCAGCCGAGCTGCTTGGCCGCGGCGGTGAAGTGGTCGGCGAGGTCCTTGCAGGACTGGACACCGCACAGGATGAAGTCGATCTTCTTGCCTTCGGGGATCTTCTTGCCCACCGGCTGGGTGACGGGAATCCGCGTCGGCCGCTGTGAGTACTGCTGCAGGGCCTTGCGGGCGGCGGTCAGGCCCGGAGAGTCTTCCGCCGCCGCCTGCGACGAGTCGGCGGCGGGAGTGGCACCGCCGCCGCACGCGGCGAGGGTGAGCAGCGCGGTGACGGGGACGATCGCGGTCATCGCGCGGCGGGCCGCGCGAACAGGTCTGAAACTCATCGTTGAGCACTCCTGTGATGTGGCGCCGGTACCGCCGGGCCGGTGGCGTTCCGGTCCTGGCGGGCGGCTCTGTCCAGTCTCTTCCGGTGCGGTCCCGAAGCGGGGGCACAGTGGGGGGTGGTGGAGTTGACCATGGCGGTCGCCGCCGTGGGGGGAGGGGCGGCGCGGTGGCCGACGGAAGGGACCGTGCGGCGCTCGGGCGGGAACGGGCGCAGCCGCGTCCCCGCAAACAGAAACTTGTGACGTACTACAGTCTCAAGTGCGTCGGAGTGTGACATGTCGCAACCGGCTTGGCGAGGGGGCGGCGGAAATAAATTCGAGGTCGGGCGCCCGACTTTCTCAGGACCTTGGGTGATGTGCGCGTCCGACGCCGTCACAACTGTTGCTCTGGCATGCGATCACTAACTACACTCCATCTATAGTTTCTGCTGGAGGAGCGAAGATGGGCGAATCGTCGGAGTTGGGCACGGAGCGGTGTCCCGGGCCCAGCGTCCAGGACTACCTCGACCGGGACAGCGGGACCGTTCCCCCCGCGCTGAGGTACGACCACAACGACCACCTCGGCAGCGAGGACATCGACATCGACCGCTTCATCTCCCGTGAATGGGCCGAACGCGAGATGGAGCAGGTGTGGCGCCGTGTGTGGCAGTTCGCCTGTCTGGAGAGTGAGATCCCCGAAGTCGGCGACCACGAGATCTACGAGATCGGCAACGACTCACTGATCATCGTGCGCACGGCACCCGACGAGATCCGCGCCTTCGTCAACGCGTGCCTGCACCGGGGCCGCAAGCTGCGTACCGGCGGGGGCAACGTCGCCGAGTTCCGCTGCCCCTTCCACGGCTTCGCCTGGAACCTCGACGGCACCATGCAGACCCCGCCCTGCGTCTGGGACTTCCCCCATGTCACCCCCGAGAAGTTCTCGCTCCCGGAGGCCAAGGTGGCCACCTGGCGCGGCTTCGTCTTCATCAACATGGACCCGTACGCCGAGTCCTTCGACAGCTACCGGGGCACCTTCGACGAGTACTACATCTGGCCGTTGGAGAACCGCTACAAGTCGCTGCACATCGCCAAGGTGCTGCCCTGCAACTGGAAGGTCGCGCAGGACGCGTTCATCGAGTCCTTCCACGTGATCGCCACGCACCCGCAGATGCTGCCGTGGCTCGCCGACGCCAACTCCCAGTACGACGTCATCGCCGGCCAGCCGAACTGGAACCGGATGATCAACATCCAGGGTGCCCCCAGCCCCCACGTGGCGGACTCCGTCACCGAGGAGGACGTCCTGGAGGCGTTCTACTACTCGCGCTCCTTCTACGCGGCCACCCAGGGCCGCGACCTGGCACTGCCGGAAGGCGGCGAGCTTCCCCCGATACCGCCCGGCGGCACCGCGCGCCAGGTGCTCGCGCACCGGATGCGAGAACAGCTGGCGGCCACCTCGGACCAGGACTTTTCGAAGACCTCCGACAGCGAGCTGCTGGACGCCATCAACTACCTGCTGTTCCCCAACTTCAACCCCTGGGGCGGCGCCAAGTCCAACATCGTCTACCGGTTCCGGCCCAACGGGCTCGACCCCGACTCCTGCGTCGCCGAGATCTTCTTCATGTCCTCCCCGCCGAAGTCCGGCGAGACTCCGCCCCCAGCGAAGATCCGCTGGGTGCCGGACGACCTGCTCTTCGCCGACATCCCCGAACTCGGCCTGCTGGGCCCGGTCTTCGACCAGGACTGCGAGAACCTGCCGTACGTGCAGCAGGGACTGAAGACCCTGCGCAAACCCGGTATCACCCTGGCCAACTACCAGGAGAGCCGGATACGGCACTTCAACCACACCCTCGACCAGTGGATGAACCGGTGACCGTGACCCACCGTGTGGCCATCCGCCCCTCGGGCGCCGAGCTGGAGGTGCGGGGCGACGAGGACGTGTTCACCGCAGCCCGCCGTCTCGGATACCGGTGGCCCACCGTCTGCGGCGGCAAGGGCACCTGCCGCACCTGCTTCGTGGAGGTCGACGAGGGCGCCGAGAACTGCTCACCCGTGGGCCCGCTGGAGCGCGAGGGCATCCAGGCCCTCCGCCGGCCGGTGGACGGCCGGACCCGGCTCGCCTGCCAGCTCCGGGTCGCCGGCCCGGTGACCGTGACCAAACGCGGCGTGCGCCGCCCAGTGCAGGAGTGAGCACCATGCCCAAGCAAGTGACACATCCGTTGACCGGGCATGTGTACCGGCTCACCGAGGACGGACTGGTCGAGGTGACCGACCCCAAGACCGGCGCGCAGGGCATCTTCGACTTCCAGGCCCGCTGGCAGTCGGGCGAACTGCGCCACGCGGACCTCCAGATGGCCGGTTGGGTGGGCCGGCTCGCCCAGCGGCGCTCCGCCCGCCAGCCGGAGGAGTGAGCCGGTGACAGCCCGCACCACACGGGTGGTCTGTCTGGTGCGCCGGCCCGACGGAGAGCCGGCCCCCGCCGACTTCGCGGTCGAGGAGCGTCCGCTGCCGCCGCTCGCCGAGGGGCAACTCCTCGTCCGCAACCTCTATATGAGCGTCGACCCCTCGATGCGCGGTCGGCTGGAGAGCACCGAGAAGCACTACACGCACAACTTCACCCCCGGATCCCCGCTGGACGGCCGGGCGCTGGGCGTCGTGGAGGAGAGCCGCTGCCCCTCCGTTCCGCCCGGCAGCTTCGTACGCCACCAGCTGGGCTGGCGGGAACGGGCCGTCCTCGACCCCGCCGACACCGACGGCGCCGGGCGCATCGACCCCGAACTCGCCCCGCTGCCGACCTGGTTGGGGCTGCTCGGGCAGACCGGCTTCACCGCGTACGTCGGGCTGGCGCGGATCGCCGAGGTCCGCCCCGGTGACACGGTCTTCGTCTCGGCGGCGGCCGGGGCCGTGGGCAGCGCCGCCGGGCAGTTCGCCCGGATGCTGGGCGCGGAGCGTGTCATCGGGACCGCGGGCGGGCCGGACAAGTGCGCCCTGCTGGTGAAGGAGTTCGGCTACGACGCCGCCGCCGACTACCGCGCCGAGCCGGTGCGCGAGGCACTGGCCCGGCTGGCGCCGGAGGGCATCGACGTCTACTTCGACAACGTGGGCGGCGAGCAACTCGCGGCTGCCCTGCACGCCTTGCGGCCCGGCGGCCGCGTCGCCCTGTGCGGCATGATGTCGCAGTTCGGCGGCGACCGCCGGTCCGCCGACATCAACCAGCTGATCCAGGCCGTCCTCAAGCGGCTGACCCTGCGCGGCTTCATCGTGCGCGATCACGAGGACCTGCGGCCGGAGTTCGAGAGCCGGGTCGCCGACTGGCTGCGCTCGGGCGACGTTCTCGCGCGGGAGACGGTGGTGGACGGCCTGGAGAACGCGCCGGAGGCGCTGCTGTCCCTGCTCGCCGGCGGAAACGTCGGCAAGATGCTGGTGAGGCTGGACGGCCCTTCTCAGGCGGGACGGTGACGACGCAAGAGTGGGGGAGGGGGCTCTGATGGGGGGGGCAGCCGGGGGGGGGCGAAGACCCGGCCGTGGATCCCGGGACGTCAGGGGATCGCGGCAGGGTCGTTCACCCGTACCGGACGGCCCCGTCCCCACGGGCGCCGGTGCGGACCGGGCACGCTCGCCCCTGACACGCGCGCCCGGAGCCTCTCAGGCCCTGATGGCCCTCAGAACGGCGTCGGCCATGCCGCGCTCGCCGCGCTCGTTGGGGTGGACGCGTGCCGCCGGGCTGCTCGGTGCGAGCGGCTCGATCCAGCGGGTCTTCGCGGGCGAGCAGGCGTCGTGGCCGACGGAGGGTGTGTACTTCACCGGAAGGGACCTGCGCCGACGCGTCGAACCCGGCGCGATCACGCTGACCGTCGCGCAGTCGGCCGGCGACCCTGGCTCCTCCGGCACGCCCCCGCCCGCCGCGGTGATCTCCTTCCCCTTCACCCACCCCACCGTCGTCAACGTCACCCTAGGCATGCGGACGCCTGAACAGGTCAGGCCTGACGGGGAGTTCTACTGTGGGCACCGGCCTGCGCCGGGTCGGTACGGACACGCGGTGCGGAGCTGAGCGTGCCTGGGAGTATCAGGGCCACCCTGCGCCACGGGTGCGGAGCTAGTGTCGAGTCATGGACAGCGACAACCTCCTTGGACAGTTCCTCAGAGCCCGCCGCGGACTGGTGCGGCCCGAGGACCTGAACATGCCGGGCGGTGACCGGCGCCGGGTCTCAGGCCTGCGCCGGGAGGAAGTGGCGATGCTGGCCGGGCTGAGCACCGACTACTACGTACGACTCGAACAGGGGCGTGAACGGAACCCCTCCGTGCAGGTACTCGACGCCCTGGCTGCTGTCCTGATGCTGGATGACGACGGGATCGCCCACCTCCACCAGCTGGCACGGCCACGGCCGGCCAAGGGGCGCCGGAGCACGCACGGTCGCCAGGTCGGCCCGGGCCTGCTGCGGATGATGAACAACTGGCCGAACACCCCGGCCGTGATCCTGGACCGCTGCATGAAGGTGCTGGCCCACAACCCGCTCGGCGGGGCGCTGTTCGCCGGACACACCTACAGCGGGGATCTGATGCGCCTGGTCTTCCTCGATCCCGACGCCCGGGACTTCTACCCGGACTGGGACCGGGTCGCTGTCAACACGGTGGCCGGCCTGCGTGAGGCGGCGGGGTCCGACCTCAACGATCCCCAACTGATCGAGGTGGTCGGCGAACTGTCGCTCAAGAGCGCCGACTTCCGCAGGTTGTGGGCACGTCACGACATCCGCCAGAAGACGAGGGAGACCAAGCGCTTCCACCACCCCGTCGTCGGCGAACTCACCGTGGAGTACGAGTCGTTGACCGTCAACAGCGCGCCGGGGCAGCAACTGGTCGTCTACCAGGCCGAACCCGGCAGCCCCTCCGAACACACTCTTTCCCTGCTGGGCAGCCTGATCGCCTCACAGATCCCGGAAACCGCCGCGGCGGCGGACCAACCTGCCCACGACACCTGAGCGGCCCGCCTCACCGTCCTCAGAGCGCCGGCCCACACATCCCGAGCCCTCAGAGCGCGCCGCATCGGGGCGCGCCTGATCATGCCGCATGCCTCGAGCCGTCCCCGCACGGCCACTCCGAGCAGCCGCCGCCCGCGCGGAACAGCACCTCTACGCAGCACCTCGCCGCAGCACCTCGACAGAACACTTCGACACAACACCGCGACGAACAGCCGTTTCGACGAAGGGACATGGCGCACATGTCTGCCAACACCACGCCCGTCTGGTTCATCACGGGCTGCTCCACAGGTCTGGGCCGTGCCCTGGCCACCGCTGTGCTCGAACGCGGCTGGAAGGCCGCGGTCACTGCTCGCGATCCGCGAACGGTTGCGGACGTCGTCTCCGGCCACGAGGACCGGGCTCTGGCCCTCGCCCTCGATGTGACCGACGGCGCCCAGATCGCCGCGGCCGTCAAGGCGGCGACGGCCGCCCTCGGCCCCATCGACGTCCTCGTCAACAACGCCGGACACGGATACCTCGCGGCCCTCGAAGAGGGAGAGGAGCACCAGGTCCGCGCCCTCTTCGACACCAACGTCTTCGGCCTCGTGGACGTCACCCGAGCCGTACTGCCGGGCATGCGCGAGCAGCGCAGCGGCCACATCGTCAACATCTCGTCCCTCGGTGGCCTCGCCGCCTTCGGCGCCACCGGTTACTACCATGCGACGAAGTTCGCCGTCGAAGGCCTCTCCGAATCCCTCGCGGCCGAAGTCGGCCCGCTGGGCATCAACGTCACGATCGTCGAACCCGGAGCCTTCCGCACCAACTGGTCCGGCCCGTCCATGCGTCAGTCCGCGACCCGCATCGAAGACTACGAGGCGACCGCGGGAGCACGGCGCAAGAGCACTCTGGACACCTACGGACACCAGCCGGGAGACCCCGAACGTGCCGCCGCCGCCATCATGGCCGCCGTCGACGCGGAGAACCCGCCGCTTCGACTGCTCCTGGGCAAGGTCGCCCTCGATGTCGCTCTGGCCAGGCTCGACTCGCTGCGGACCAACTTCACCACGTGGCGCGACGTGACGCTCAGCGCCGACTATCCCGACCACGACTGAGTGGGGACTCCGCGCCGTCGGTCGTGGTGTCCGTCCGGGCCCAGCCCTGCGTCCGGGTTCGGTTGCCCGACGCCTCCGCCGCTGTCCTGCCCGCGCGGTGCGGCTCGTCGGCCAGGTACGGGGTGTGCAGCACTCCTAGGAAGATCCCGGCCTTCTCCCGCCGTTGCCGGCACGGCAAGTTCGAAGGCGAACGATCCGTTGACGGGGCTTCTGCCCTGACTGAGCAAGGAGCACGCGGTGACACAGACAACCCCAGAGACCACAGAGCAGGGCAACCGGAAGGTCGTACTCGTCACGGGTGCCACCAGCGGCATCGGCGAAGGCATCGCCAGGCGGCTTGCCGCTGAAGGCCACCACGTCGTTGCCGGTGCGCGTCGGGAGGATCGGTTGACCGGCCTGGCGGAGAGCGTCCGAGCCGACGGCGGCAGCATCGACGTACGCCGTCTCGATGTCACCGACCGGGCCGACGTGGCCAGGTTCGTCGACGAAACGGTCACTGCCCGGGGGCAGATCGACGTGATCGTCAACAACGCCGGTGTCATGCCGCTGTCGCGGCTTGACTCACTGCTGGTGGACGAATGGGACCGGATGGTCGATGTCAACGTCAAGGGTCTGCTGCATGGCATCGCTGCGGCCATGCCGCACTTCCAGCGCCAGAGCAGCGGGCACTTCATCACCATTGCGTCGATCGGCGCCTACTCAGTCGTTCCCACGGCTGCTGTGTACTGCGCCACCAAGTACGCCGCCTGGGCGATCACAGAGGGGCTGCGGCAGGAGGCTGAGCCGTTCATCCGGGTCACCACCGTCTCACCTGGTGTCGTTGAGTCCGAACTGGCCGAAACCATCACTGAACCAGGAGCCGCGGCGGCGATGAAGGCTTACCGCTCGGCGGCCATCTCGCCCGATGCCATTGCTCGTGCGATCTCCTATGCGATCAGCCAGCCCGCCGATGTCGACCTCAACGAGTTGGTCATCCGGCCTGTGCGGCAGCGCCCGTAGCTCGGGAAGGTGGGGTGAGCAGCACATGTAGCAGGCGCTTCGGCAGGACGCGGGGTGGAACCGCCGCGGGCGGCTGAGGCGTGCTGGGTCGTACGGGGTCGGTGAGGCGACGAGGAGGGGCGTGTGCGGGGACGCATCGGCGAGCGGCAGTGGGTGTTCGGGGGCGGTGCGGCGGTTCTCGCGGTAGCCCTCGTCGTGGGGTTCGTGGTCGCGGACGACGAGCCGCGGGACATCACCGCGCCGCACGCGTGCCGTACCACCGCCCACGGCACCGCACCGGCCGTCGGCGCCGCCTCGGTCGAGCCGGGCCCGGCCGCCCCCGCCGCCGACTTCGACGGTGACGGCCACTCAGATGTGGCCCTGGCCGCGGGCGAGGGAGACGTCGAGAACGGCTACGTCGGCGGGAGCATCCAGGTGGCGTACGGCTCAGGTGCCGGGACGGGCCTGGAGCGGTGCCAGTTCCTCACGCAGAACGACCCCGGGATACCCGGTGAGGCGCGCGACGAGGCGATGTTCGGGCTCGACACGGTGGCCCGTGACTTCGACGACGACGGCTACACCGACCTCGCGGCCTCCGTGTTCGAGAGGGACGGCGCCCACGTGATCGTCATGTGGGGCTCGCGGCGGGGACTGACCCACGCCGCCCGGGTGCCGGGGACGGACGGCAGCCGTGTTCCCGGGGTGCGGGAGCCCATCCTCGAGGAGCAGCTCGCCGCCGGTGACTTCGACGGCGACGGGCACGCCGACCTCGTCTTCGGGATCGGCTCCGGCAAGGGGCTGCTGAAGGGCCCGTTCCGACGGGACGGCGCCCCCGCCGGAACGGGCAGGGTTCCCGCGCCCCGGATGCCCGACGACCTGTCGGGCGAGGCGGCGTACCGGGATCTCGTCGCCGGGGACCTCAACGGCGACGGAATCGACGACCTGGTGAGCTTCCACGACGACGACACGGGCGGCGAGGAGGACTGGTCCGGCCTGCACTGGGCCGGCAGCTACCTCCAGGGCGGCCGCGAAGGCTTCGCACGGCCGGACGGCACGCACGTCCCCGCCGGGGCGACGGCGACGGTCGGCGACGTGGACGCCGACGGCTACGGCGACCTGGTCGTCAGCCCTCGAGGCGGCCGGTCGAGCCGCAGCTCGGTGACAGTGGCGTACGGCACCGAGAACGGCCCGGGGACCCGAATCACGACCCTCGACCGCGACTCCCCGGGCGTGCCCGGCAAGGAACCCCGGACCGCGGACAACGACGCCGTGTTCACCTCCCTGGACACCGGCGACGTGAACGGAGACGGCTACGCCGACGTCGTGGCCGGCGCTCCCCGGGCCGAGGTGTACGCGAAGGCGGGCCCGGAGGAGGTGCTGCTCTTCCTGGGCGCACGGCACGGTCTGACGGGCAGGGGCGCCCGCGTGTTCGACGAACGTGACGTCCACGGCGTCCCGGGCAGGGATCACGCCTTCGGGCAGGCCGTCGGCCTCACCGACCTCGACGGCGACCACCGGGCCGATCTCGTGGTGTCGGCGCCGGGCGACGACACGAGCCCCAGCTCCGCGTGGCTGCTGCCCGGCGCCGCCGACGGCCTGTCCACCCGGGGTGTCACCCGCCTGCACGGGAGTTCCTTCGCCGATGCGAAGGGCGTGCCGTCCCTCCTGATGGGCGGCACGGGGATCGCCTGCTAGCACGATGACGCCCGCGCCAGACCCTGCTCAGGCCCGTGGCTGTCCGAGTTCGTTCGCGCTGGGCGTCATGTCCTGGGTGCCGATGACGGAGAGCAGCTGCAGCTGGGCAGCCCCTTCGGTGCCGGGTGGGGCGGAGAACCACAGCAGACGCTGGCGTCCGTCCTCGCTGAACAGACTGTGGCAGTCCAGCTCGATGACGCCCAGCGTGGCGTGCACGATGCGTTTGTGGTCGGTCCGTCGGAGGCCGACATCGCGGGTGTCCCACAGGTCGGCGAACTCCTGGTTGCGCCGTCGTAGTGCGGCCACCATCTCGTTCACTTCGGCGTCCCGGCCGCGCCGTGCGGCGACCGCCTGGAGGTCGGCCACGAAGACCCGCGAGTGGTGAGGGTGGTCCTCGGCCGGGTAGAGGCTACGGGCGTCAGGATCGGTGAACCAGCGGTAGACGAAGCTTGCCGCGGGACCGTGCACGGCCGGGGGCCGGCCGACGAGCGCGGCGGCCAGAGGGTTTTGGACGAGGGTTTCGTGCAGGTCGGTGATGACCTGGGCAGGAGTGGTGGTGAGCTGGTCCAGCAGGCCGAGCAGGCCCGGCTGAACGTGCGCGGTCGGGCCGAGCGCAGCCGGGGGGACACGACGGCCGGCGAGATGGAACAGATGGTCGCGTTCGTCGCCGTTCAAGCGCAGCGCCCGGGCCAGAGCGGCCAGCACCTGAGCCGAGGGCTGGGTGCCGCGTCCACGCTCCAACTCGGTGTAGTAGTCGGCGGACAGGCCCGCCAGCTGGGCGACCTCCTCGCGTCGCAGTCCGGGCACCCGGCGCCGCGGACCAGTGGGCAGGCCGACGTCGGACGGGCGGATTCGGGCGCGCCGGGACTTCAGATAGGCGGCGAGTTCGGAGTGGTTCACGCTCCCCATCCTGACTCGCACCGACGTCCTGAGCCAGGGGATGGCAACCCCTGGGTAGAGACAGCCATGGCCGGCACGGCGACAACGGCCCACGCTGGAGGCGCAAGCAGGGAGCAGCCGGTGACAACGCCGACGCCCCACGCCACGACCCACCCGTCGTGGCATCCCGCAACTGGCATCTCTTGCAGGAGTCTTCATGTCCCCCCAAGAAACCGCGGCGCCTCGCGCTGCGCTCGACCACCATGCTGACCAGCCCCGCGTCGCCATCGTCACGGGCGGCTCCCGCGGTATCGGCCGCGAGACGGTGAGCCGGCTGTCCGCCGACGGATTCGCCGTCGTGGTCGGTTACGCGGGCAACCGTGATCTCGCCGAGGCCGCCGTCAAGGAGGTCACCGCTGCCGGTGGCCGGGCTGTCGCTGTCCAGGCCGACGTCGCCGACGAGCAGCAGGTGGCCGCGCTGTTCGACGCGGCCGAGTCCGAGTTCGGCGGCGTCGACGTAGTCGTCCACGCGGCCGGCCGACTGTACCTGTCCCCTGTCGCCGACCTGGACCTGGCGAAGCTGGACGCGGTCCATCGCACCAACATCCGCGGGAGCTTCGTCGTCGCCCAGCAGTCCGCCAGGAAGATCCGCGGAGGCGGGGCGGTGGTCACGTTCTCCACGTCGGTGGTGGGTCTGGCGTTTCCCGGCTACGGCGCCTACAGCGCCAGCAAGGGTGCCATCGAGGCGCTCACCATGATCCTCGCCCGAGAGCTGCGCGGCCGGGACGTCACCGTCAACGCCGTCGCCCCCGGTCCCACCGCCACCGACCTGTTCCTCGAGGGCAAGGACGAGGAGACCATCGCACGCCTGGCCGCCCAGCCCCCGCTGCAACGGCTTGGCACCCCCGCTGATGTCGCCGAGGTCGTCGCCTTCCTCGCCTCGCCTGCCGGCCACTGGGTCAACGGCCAGGTCATCCGCGCCAACGGCGGCATCATCTGACCGACCGCGGCGCCTTTGCGCAGGCAGCCCCCTGTAATCCCATCCCAGAAAAGAGAACCACCATGCCGTTCGCCAACTTCAAGGTCCCCGCCGGCACCCTCGACGAGAAGCAGAAAGAGCGGATCGTCACCCGTACCACCGAGCTCTACGTCGAGATCTATGGCGAACGGGCCCGCGCCAACACCATGGTCCTGGTCGAGGAGGTCACCGACGGCGGCTGGGGCATCGGCGGCAACGTCCTGACCCTCGCCACGCTCGAGCAATCGCCCGAGCAATCGCCCGAGCAACGGTAGGGGGACCATCACCAGTCAGTGGGGTCGCACCACCTTCGGCCGGGTGGCCGAACATCAGCCTTCCGTCGGCGTCGGTGACGACCATGCCCGCCTCAGCGCATGTCGCGCGACGCGGCCACGGTGTGGGCCTGGAGGCTCACGCCCACCCGGGTCAGCCCGGACACCGCGGCCCGGAAGTCCTTGATGTGCGCTGTGGTGAAGTGCTCGTCGAGCGCCCGCTGGGAGGCCCACCGCTCGTACACCCGGATACGTCTCTCGTCCGTGGGGTCCGCGGTCATCGCGTAGTCCAGGCAGCCCGGTTCCTCCTCGCGGGTCAGGCGGCCCAGCTCGACGAGATGCCCCAGCATCGTGTCGCGGTCGCCGGGTGAGTAGTCCATCCAGCCCGAGACGATGACTTCCGCGGTGATGTCCTCTGACACGGTGGTCCTTTCCATCCTTTCCAGGTGATGGCCGCGGGCCCGCCGTTCCTCCGGCAGAGGAACG
>NZ_VCHX02000159.1 GCF_005768555.2 Streptomyces sporangiiformans | reverse complement strand
GAGTGGGCGACGTCCTGCCCGCCGCCGCGGCACAACTTCCTCACCATGCCGCGTATTCGCAGCGAATCCCCGGCGTTCGACCTGCACCACCCGGAGATCGCGGCGCTCGACCAGCTCGAGAACGCCCCGCACGGTGAGAAGTCCCTCGCTGGTGGCAAGGAGGCCGGCAAGTGAAGATCCAGGGCAAGATGTTCATCTGGCTGTCCGTCTTCATCCTCGCCATGGCGATCGTCTACGGCGTGTGGTCGAAGGAGCCGGCCGGCACCACGGCGCTCTTCCTGGCCTTCGGCCTGAGCATCATGATCGGCTACTACCTGGCCTTCACGGCCCGGCGGGTCGACGTGGGCGCCCAGGACAACAAGGAGGCCGACGTCGCGGACGACGCCGGCGAGGTCGGCTTCTTCAGCCCGCACAGCTGGCAGCCGCTCTCCCTCGGCATCGGCGGCGCGCTCGCCTTCATGGGCGTCGTCTTCGGCTGGTGGCTGCTCTACTTCTCGGCCCCGATCATCATGATCGGCCTGTGGGGCTGGGTCTTCGAGTACTACCGCGGTGAGAACCGCACCCAATAACACGCGCTGAGCGCACGGGAACCCGGACACTCCGACAGGAGGGTCCGGGTTCCCTCGTTTGCCCCGCTCGTGTCACCCGCATGGGTCACTCGCCGCGCCGGGGGCGGTGGGCGTTCCTACGTTGAGGTCATGAGCTACTCACCGCGAAACCGCACGGTCGTCAGTTGCACCCTCTTGGTGGTAGCGCTCGGCGCGGGCGTCACGGCCTGCAGCTCCGACGGCCACCCCCTCTCGGCCACACCGTACGACGCGGCCGGACAGATCTCCTTCAACGCCCCGGCGGACGACGGCAAGAAGGTCAACCCCGACAAGCCCCTGGAGATAACCGCCCGGGACTCCGACGGGCGCATCACCGACGTGACGGTCACGGACGCGGCGGGACGCTATGTGAGAGGCGAACTCTCCGCCGACGGCGGCCAGTGGCACAGCACCTCGCCGCTCGCCGCGGGCGACCGCTACACCGTGCGGGTGAGCACGGAGAACGAGGACGGGGCTCCCGGCCGCAAGGTCCTCGCCTTCGACACCAGCAGGCCCGCCAAGAAGAAGTTGCTCAACGTGAAGTTCGGCCCCGAGGCGGGCAAGTACGGCGTGGGCCAGCCCGTCACGGCTGAACTCAGCGCCCCCGTCAAGGACAGGGCCGCCCGGGCCGTCGTCGAACGCGCACTCAAGGTCGAGTCGACGCCCGCCGTGTCGGGCGGCTGGCACTGGGTGGACGCGAAGACCCTGCACTACCGCCCCATGGAGTACTGGCCCACACACGCCACCATCCGGGCGTACAGCGACCTCGCCGGCGTCCGGGTCGCCGAGCGGCTCTGGGGCGGCAAGGCGAAGCCCTTGAAGATCACCACGGGCGACCGCGTCGAGGCCGTGACGGACGCCGCGTCGCACACGATGTCGGTCTACAAGAACGGCGAAGTGATCAAGGAGATCCCCGTCACCACCGGCAAGCCCGGCTTCGAGACCCGCAACGGAGTCAAGGTCGTGCTGGCCAAGGAGTACTTCGTACGGATGCGCGGTACCAGCATCGGGATAGCCGAGGGCAGCTCGGAGTCGTACGACCTGCCCGTGTACTACGCGGCCAGGGTGACCTGGAGCGGCGAGTACGTGCACGCCGCGCCCTGGTCCACCGGCTCCCAGGGGTCCGCCAACGTCAGCCACGGCTGCACCGGGATGAGCACCGCGAACGCCGCCTGGTTCTTCGAGGCCGTTCGCCCCGGCGACGTCGTCAAGGTGATCAATTCGAACGGCAACGTGATGGAGTCGTTCGGCAACGGCTTCGGGGACTGGAACCTCGACTGGCAGGACTGGCGCAAGGGCAGCGCCCTGATCGCCGCCACCCCGGACGGCCCGAATCCGGTGGACCGGGCCCGCCTGCGCCCCGAGTCCGTCTGAGGCGCGCCCCTCCCTTCAGGAGCGAGGGGGCCGACCGAGCCCTCAGGCGCTCATGGCGGCGGCCCTGCGCCGCAGCAAGGAGGCCAGCGCCGAGGCGAACTCCACCGGCTCCACCGGCAGGGTCACCGCCGCGTCCGCACGGCTCCAGGTGGCGAGCCACGCGTCCTGGGGCCGGCCGATGAGCAGCAGGACGGGCGGGCAGTTGAAGATCTCGTCCTTGATCTGGCGGCACACTCCCATACCGCCCATGGGCACGGCCTCGCCGTCCAGCACGCAGACGTCGATCCCACCCTTGTCCAGCTCACGCACCACCGCCGCGGGCGTCGCGCACTCGACGAACTCGACCTCGGGAACGTCACCGGCCGGCCTGCGGCCGGTGGCGAGCCGTACCTGCTCCCGGGTGTTGGAGTCGTCGCTGTAGACCAGCACCGTGGCGGTCGGCTGCATTGTTCCTCCGAGACGTTGAGTTCTGCCGTCGTGCGGACATGGACCGATGCGCGGATGCTACTCCCTCAACCACCTGATCCACACCCGTTCCGACAGGGCTTCGACAGGCCGTATGAGCAGGGCACACCCCGCGGACACTCCGAACGGGACCCCCGGGAGTGAGGGCGGGATAAGCGACCGACATAATGTCGGCGTGGCGACAGCAACGACAGTAGAAACCGGGCACGCGCACCCGTCGGTCAATCGGCCGAACCTCACCAGCGTCGGAACCATCATCTGGTTGAGTTCCGAGCTGATGTTCTTCGCGGCCCTCTTCGCGATGTACTTCACCCTGCGATCGGTGACCGGGCCGGATCACTGGAAGGAAATGGCGTCCAGCCTGAACTTCCCGTTCTCCGCGGCCAACACCACGATCCTGGTGCTTTCCTCCCTCACGTGCCAGCTCGGCGTGTTCGCCGCCGAGCGCGGCGACGTGAAGAAGCTCCGGGGCTGGTTCATCGTCACCTTCATCATGGGTGCGATCTTCATCGGCGGTCAGGTCTTCGAGTACACGGAGCTGGTCAAGCACGAGGGCCTCTCGCTCTCGTCCGACCCCTACGGCTCGGTGTTCTACCTGACCACCGGCTTCCACGGCCTGCACGTGACGGGTGGTCTCATCGCCTTCCTGCTGGTCCTCGGGCGCACCTACGCGGCCCGCAGGTTCACGCATGAGCAAGCGACCGCCGCCATCGTCGTGTCCTACTACTGGCACTTCGTCGATGTCGTCTGGATCGGCCTCTTCGCCACGATCTACATGATCAAGTAGCCGGGCCCGCTCCCGCGCACATTCCAGAAGCACCGACGCAGAAGATCCTGACACCGGGGTAATCCGTGAAAAAGCTCTCCGCACGACGACGCCATCCGCTGGCGGCGGTCGTCGTCCTACTCATCGCGCTGGCGGCCACCGGGGGGCTGTACACCCTGTTCGCGCCCGCGGACAAGGCCAAGGCCGATGAGACCGCCCAGTCCCTCGCCATCGACGAGGGCAAGAAGCTCTACGCCGTGGGGTGCGCCAGTTGCCACGGCACCGGCGGTCAGGGCACCACTGACGGGCCCAGTCTGGTGGGTGTGGGCGCCGCGGCCGTCGACTTCCAGGTCGCCACCGGCCGTATGCCGGCGCAGCAGCCCGGCGCTCAGGTGCCGAAGAAGAGGAACATCTACTCGCAGGCCGAGATCGACCAGCTCGCGGCGTACATCGCCTCGCTCGGTGCCGGTCCCTCCGTGCCGACCGAGAACCAGTACAACCCCGAGGGCGCGGACATCGCCGAGGGCGGTGAGCTCTTCCGTACGAACTGCGCGCAGTGCCACAACTTCACCGGCAAGGGCGGCGCGCTGACGACCGGTAAGTACGCCCCGACGCTGGAAGACGTCGACCCCAAGCACATCTACGAGGCCATGCAGACCGGCCCGCAGAACATGCCGTCCTTCCCCGACACGACGCTGACGGAGAAGAACAAGAAGGACATCATCGCGTACCTCGACGCGGTCAACAGCGACAAGTCGGAGAGCCCCGGCGGTCTTGAGCTGGGCGGCCTCGGGCCGGTCAGCGAGGGCCTGTTCGGCTGGATCTTCGGTCTCGGCGGACTGATCGCCGTCGCCGTGTGGGTCGCCGCCCGGACCGCAAAGGCCAAGAAGTCATGAGTAGCCAAGACACCCCAGAAGAGAACCTGCCCGCCGAGCGGGCCGCCGACGACAGCGAGCACGGCGCGGTAGCCGTCCCGGGCGAGAAGAATCCCTTCGCGGACCCGGGACTGCCGCCGCACGAGCACCGCATCCAGGACATCGACGAGCGGGCCGCCAGGCGGTCCGAGCGCGCGGTCGCCTTCATGTTCACGTTGTCGATGCTGGCCACCGTCGCCTTCATCGCCTCGTTCGTGGCGGTCCCGGTAGACAAGTCGATCTACGTCTTCCCGCTCGGGCACATCAGCGCGCTCAACTTCGCGCTGGGTATGACCCTCGGCGTGGCGCTGTTCTGCATCGGCGCGGGCGCGGTCCACTGGGCCCGCACCCTGATGTCCGACGTGGAGCTCGCCGACGACCGGCACGCGATCGAGGCGGAGCCCGAGGTCCGGGCGAAGGTCATGGACGACTTCCGCCAGGGCGCCAAGGAGTCCGCGCTCGGCCGTCGCAAGCTGATCCGCAACACGATGTTCGGCGCGCTGACCCTGGTCCCGCTGTCCGGCGTCGTCCTGCTGCGCGACCTCGGTCCGCTGCCGGAGGACAAGCTGCGGCACACGCTGTGGCGCAAGGGCAAGCTGCTCGTCAACATGAACACGGACGAGCCGCTGCGTCCCTCCGACGTCGCCGTCGGTTCACTGACCTTCGCCAAGCCCGAGGGCCTGGAGGAGCACGACCACGATTTCCAGAACGAGATCGCCAAGGCGGCCCTGATGATCGTCCGGCTGCAGCCGGAGAACATCAAGGACAAGCGCGAGCTCGAGTGGTCCCACGAGGGCATCGTTGCGTACTCGAAGATCTGCACCCACGTCGGTTGCCCGATCTCCCTGTACGAGCAGCAGACGCACCACGTCCTCTGCCCCTGTCACCAGTCCACCTTCGACCTCTCCGACGGTGCCCGAGTGATCTTCGGCCCCGCTGGTCACGCCCTGCCGCAGCTGCGCATCGGTGTGAACGACGAGGGCTACCTCGAGGCGCTCGGCGACTTCGAAGAGCCCGTCGGTCCTGCTTTCTGGGAGCGCGGATGAGCACTGCAAACGACGATCGCCGCAAGGCACCCGCGGGCGAGCGGGTCGCCGACTGGGCCGACGGCCGCCTGGGGATCTACTCCCTGGCCAAGGCCAACATGCGCAAGATCTTCCCGGACCACTGGTCCTTCATGCTGGGTGAGATCTGCCTCTACAGCTTCATCATCATCATCCTCACGGGTGTGTATCTGACGCTGTTCTTCCACCCGTCGATGAACGAGGTGGAGTACCACGGCAGTTACGTCCCGCTCCAGGGCCAGCTGATGTCGGAGGCGTTCGCCTCCACGCTGGACATCAGCTTCGATGTGCGCGGCGGTCTGCTCATCCGGCAGATCCACCACTGGGCCGCGATCATCTTCCTGGCCGGCATGTTCGTGCACATGATGCGCGTCTTCTTCACCGGCGCCTTCCGTAAGCCGCGTGAGATCAACTGGCTGTTCGGCTTCCTGCTGTTCGTCCTGGGCATGTTCACCGGTTTCACCGGCTACTCGCTCCCGGACGACCTGCTCTCCGGCACCGGTGTCCGCTTCACACAGGGCGCGATCCTGGCCACGCCGGTCGTCGGCACGTACATCTCGATGTTCCTGTTCGGCGGGGAGTTCCCGGGCGGCGACTTCGTCGCGCGGTTCTACTCGATCCACATCCTGCTGCTGCCGGGCATCATGCTCGGGCTCGTGGTCGGCCACCTGATCCTGGTCTTCTACCACAAGCACACGCAGTTCGCGGGCCCCGGACGTACGAACAAGAACGTGGTCGGCATGCCGCTGCTGCCGGTCTACATGGCCAAGGCCGGAGGCTTCTTCTTCCTGGTCTTCGGTTTCATCGCCATGCTGGCCGCTGTCGCGTCCATCAACCCGATCTGGGCCCTGGGCCCGTACCGTGCGGACCAGGTGTCCACGGGCGCCCAGCCCGACTGGTACATGGGCTTCGCGGAGGGCCTCATCCGGGCCATGCCCGGCTGGGAGATCAACCTCTGGGGGCACACGCTCGTCCTGGGCGTGTTCATCCCGCTGGTGCTCTTCGGTCTCTTCCTCGGGATCATCGCGCTCTATCCGTTCATCGAGTCCTGGATCACCGGGGACAAGCGCGAGCACCACATCCTGGACCGCCCGCGCAACGCCCCGACGCGTACCGCCTTCGGTGTCGCCTGGGTCACCGCCTACATGATCATGCTGATCGGTGGTGGCAACGACATCGTCGCCACGCACTTCCATCTGTCGATCAACGCGGTCACCTGGTTCGTCCGGATCGGGTTCTTCGCCGGACCGGTCATCGCGTTCGTCGTCACCAAGCGGATCTGTCTCGGCCTGCAGCGCCGCGACAAGGACAAGGTGCTGCACGGCCGCGAGTCGGGCATCATCAAGCGCCTGCCGCACGGTGAGTTCATCGAGATCCACGAGCCGCTCAGCCAGGAGCAGCTGCACGTGCTCACCGCGCACGAGCAGTACCAGCCGGCGGAGATCGGCCCGGCGGTCGACGAGAACGGTGTCGAGCGCAAGGTGAAGGGTTCGCAGAAGCTGCGGGCCAAGCTCAGCGAGGCGTACTACGGGGACGACAGCCAGATCCCCAAGCCGACCGCCGAGGAGTACCGGGAGATCACGAGCGGCCACGGCCACCACTGATCTTCCGATCGTTTCGCCACGGCTGGAGCCCCGTCCATTGTCCGGACGGGGCTCTTTGCCGTGCCCGGGCTGGATAGGGTGTTTCCATCCCAACAGGAGTCCCTTTTCGGGACCGCACCCCAGGAGCGGCATATGAGCGCTGTGCACCCCGCTGGAGGCGACACCGCGGCGGTCCGCTCCTGGCCCGCACTGCTGAATGGCCTGCTGGCCGGGCGCGACCTGAGTGCCGACGACACGGCCTGGGCGATGGACCTGATCATGCAGGGCGAGGCGACCGACGCGCAGATCGCCGGGTTCGCGGTGGCGCTGCGGGCGAAGGGGGAGACCGTCGAGGAGATCACCGGGTTCGTGCGGGCGATGTACGAGCACGCGAAGGTGATCGAGGTGCCGGGCGAGACGGTCGACATCGTCGGTACGGGCGGGGACGGGGCCAAGACGGTCAACATCTCCACGATGTCCGCGATCGTCCTCGCCGGTACCGGGGCGAAGGTCGTCAAGCACGGCAACCGGGCGGCTTCCTCGGCGTCCGGGGCCTCGGATGTGCTGGAGAAGCTCGGGGTGAATCTCGAGCTGACGCCGCAGCGGGTGGCCCAGGTGGCCGAGGAGGCCGGGATCACCTTCTGTTTCGCGGTGAAGTTCCACCCGGCGATGCGCCATGTGGGAGCCGCGCGGGGGCAGTTGGGGATCCGTACGGTCTTCAACTTCCTCGGCCCGCTGACCAACCCCGCCCGTGTGAAGGCCCAGGCCATCGGTGTCGCCGATGCGCGGATGGCGCCCATCATGGCCGGTGTCCTCGCGGAGCGCGGCAACTCGTCCCTGGTCTTCCGGGGCGACGACGGCCTCGACGAGCTGACCACCACCTCCACCTCTCGGGTGTGGGTGGTACGGGACGGGAAGGTCCAGGAGGAGGCCTTCGACCCGCGGGAGGTCGGCATCGAGCTCGTGTCGACGGAGGCGCTGCGTGGCGCCGACGCCTCGTACAACGCGGACGTCGCCCGGCGGCTGCTCGGCGGGGAGACCGGGCCGGTACGTGACGCGGTTCTGCTGAACTCGGCGGCCGCCCTGGTGGCCCTGGAGCCGGGCTCCGGTCCCCTCGCGGACCAGCTCCGCACCGGGATGGCGAAGGCGGCGGAGTCCATCGACTCCGGCGCGGCGAAGAGGACGCTGGATCGCTGGGTTGCGGCGACGAACGCGTGACGCCTCGGGCGGCGGGCGGCAGNCGACGAACGCGTGACGCCTCGGGCGGCGGGCGGCAGTTTCCTCGCCCCCGCCGCCCCTACCCGTCCCATCCTGTACCTGGGGGCTGCGCCCCCAGACCCCCGCTATCGGCCTGAACGGCCTCGTCCTCAAACGCCGGACGGGCTGAGAATCAGCCCCTCCGGCGTTTGAGGAGCGGGGTCTGGGGCGGAGCCCCAGGGGATGGGAATGGGTAGGGGCGGCGGGGGCGAGACAACCGGCCAGGACCGCCCCCGCTGTCCCGGCATTCGGACAGCGGACTTGCGCCCCGAAGATCATGTGGCAGGATGCTTCCCAGGTCATGAGCGACAGCCATAAGGCCCCGGCCGGCTGTCCGGCAACCCTCCGTCCGTGGCGGGGTGCCCCGGGTGAAGACCAGGCCGTAGGCAGCAAGGTCTGCGGCAAGCGCGGACCCCTCGCGTCACCAGGGGTCCTGGTCGTTCGAGGGAGCCTTCTGTGAGCAAGCGAATGCGATAGGGCGTCGAGCCCCGCCTCCGCGTACCTCTTTTCCTCTTTTCCTCCTTTCCCTGTGCTCACGGGAGTTCGCCATGTCTGTCCTCACCGCTGCCGCCGCCTCGTCAGTTCGTACCCCTCTGCCCGTTCTGGGGCGGGACGTCACCGTCCCCCTCGTCACCGGCGGCGAAGTCACCTACGCCGCGCTCGACTACGCCGCCAGCGCCCCGGCCCTCCAGCGGGTCTGGGACGACGTCGCCGCGTACGCCCCCTACTACGGGAGCGTGCACCGCGGGGCCGGGTATCTGTCCCAGCTGTCCACCGATCTCTTCGAGAAGGCGCGGACGACCGTCGCCGAGTTCCTCGACTGCCGGGACGGGGACCAGGTCGTCTTCACCCGCTCCACCACCGACTCGCTCAACCTGCTCGCCGCCGCCCTTCCCGCCGGCTGCCAGGTCTTCGTCTTCGAGACCGAGCACCACGCCTCGCTGCTTCCCTGGCGGAACGCCGACGTCACCTACCTCGACGCGCCGCGCACTCCCGAGCAGGCCGTCGCCACGCTGGAGCGTGCCCTCGCCGAACGCGAGCAGGGGCCCGCCCTCGTCTGCGTCACCGGTGCCTCGAACGTCACCGGCGAGCTGTGGCCCGTACGCGAACTGTCCGCCGCAGCGCACGCGCACGGTGCGCGGATCGTGCTCGACGCCGCCCAGCTCGCGCCTCATCACCCCGTGTCCGTACGGGAGTTGGACGTCGACTGGGTCGCCTTCTCCGGGCACAAGCTGTACGCGCCCTTCGGTACGGGCGTGCTCGCCGGGCGCGCCGACTGGCTGCGTGCGGCCGAGCCGTACCTCGCGGGCGGCGGCGCCAGCCGCAAGGTCGCGCGTCGGGCGGACGGGGGAGTGGATGTCGAGTGGCACGACAGCGCGGCCCGGCACGAGGCGGGGTCGCCCAACGTCATCGGTGCCCATGCCGTCGCCTCCGCCTGCAAGGCCCTGGCCGAGGAGGGCTTCGATCGGCTCGTCGCGCGGGAGCGGTATCTGATCCGGAAGGTCCGGGAAGGGCTCGCCGAGGTGCCCGAAGTGCGTGTTCTCTCGCTCTTCGGGGACGACGCGCCGCGGGTGGGCGTCATCTCCTTCGTCGTCGAGGGCTGGAACAGCTCGCACCTCGCCGCCGCGCTCTCCGCCGAGTACGGCATCGGCGTACGCGACGGCCTCTTCTGCGCCCACCCCCTCGTCCGTACCCTCCTCGGCAGCGAACCGCAGATCCAGGGCGAGTGCGGCGCACCCGAGGCCGCGCCCGGCGAGAAGTCGCTCAACGCGATCCGGGTGAGCTTCGGCGCGGGTACGCCGGACGAGCACGTGGAGCGGTTCGTGGGCGCGGTCAAGGAGCTCGTGACCGAGGGCGCGCGGTGGAACTACCGTACGGAGGACGGGCGTTGCGTCCCGGACACTTCCGCCGCCGGCGCCGCCGCCGGAACAGCTGCTGCCCGAACCGCCGCTGCCTGAACCGGTAGCCGGGCGCCCAGCAGAATCATCCTGAGGGCGCGCTCGGTCGCGTCGGTGAGGAACTCGCTCCCGCGGACCAGGGCCTCGGCCAGGGCCATCGGGGCGGGCAGGATCGCGGTGCAGGCGTCCACGCCCGGCACCTCGTGCGCGCCCTCGCCTAGCGTGCCCGCGAGGGCGAGGACCGGACGCCCGTGCAGCTTGGCGCGACGGGCCACCTCGGCGGGAACCTTGCCGCGCGGCGTCTGGTGGTCCAGGGCGCCCTCGGCGGTGAGGACCAGGTCGGCGCGAGCCAGTCGCGCGTCCAGGTCGAGGTGGTCCAGGAGGACGTCGAAGCGGGGGAGCAGGCGGGCGCCGAGGGCGGCGAGGCCCGCGCCCAGGCCTCCGGACGCGCCGGTTCCGGGGCCGCCGTACAGATCGGTGCCGGTGACGCCGAGGTCGCGGGTGAGGACGTACGCCCAGTTCTCCAGACCCGCCGACAGCTCCTCGACCTGTGCGGGGGTGGCGCCCTTCTGCGGGCCGAAGACGCGGGCCACGCCGCGTTCTCCGCACAGCACGTTGTACGGGTTGCAGGCGACCAGCAGCTCCACCTCGCTGAGGCGGGGGTCGAGACCGGTCGCATCGATACGGCTCAGCCGCGACAACTCCCGTCCGCCGAAGGGAAGTTCAAAGCCGTCCATGTCGAGCAGCCGGGCTCCGAGCGCCTGGAGCGCGCCGGCACCCCCGTCCGAGGTACCGGAGTCGCCGCAGCCGACGAGGACGCGCTGTACGCCCTTGTCGAGCGCGGCGCGGATCAACTCGCCGACGCCGTACGTGGTGGTGGCGCCGGGATCGCGCAGGCTGTGCGGGACGAGGGAGAGGCCGGCGACGGCCGCCATCTCCACCACCGCCGTGTCGACAGAGCCGGAGCCGGAGCCGGAGTTGGAGTTGGAGTTGCAGCCGGAGGAGCTGGAGCCGGAGGAGCCGGAGCCCAGGAGCGCGAAATGGGTGCCGACGGTCTCACCGAGCGGGCCGGTGGCGGGCAGGGCGACCAGACGGCCGCCGGTGGCCGAGGCGAGCGCCCGGGCCGTGCCCTCGCCGCCGTCCACGAGCGGGATCAGGTCGACCTCGGCGTGCGGCACGACACGGCGTACGCCCGCCGCGATGGCGTGGGCGGCGGCCTGGGCGGACAGGGACTCCTTGAAGCCGCTGGGGGCGACGGCGAAACGGGTCAGCATGGGAGGGACTCCTTCGGGACGCTTCAGGGCTTCAGAACGGGCACGCCCAGCAGTGGCCATACGGCGAGGGCGAAGAGCAGGACGAGAGCGGCGGTCAGGGGCGCCAGCACGGCGGACAGACGCAGCAGGTCGCGCGGGGTGTAGGTCGGTGTGCCGGGCAGGTCGGCGAAGAGCGTGACGGGCTTCGCCGAGGCCGGGAGCGTGTGGCAGAAGCCCGCGGCCGCGGTGGACGCCAGTGCGGCTGCCACCGGGTTGACCCCGGCACCCACGGCGGCCGCGACGACCAGCGGAACGAGGACGGACGAGCGGGCCGAGCGGGACTGGAGCACGAGATGCGCCGCCGTGCTGAGCGCGATGACGAACGCGAGGAACGCCCAGGGCTCCACCTTGACGGGCAACCCGTCGACCAGCCACTTCGCCGCTCCCGAGTCCGCGAGCGCGACGCCCATCGCCATCGTCGCCGCCATGAAGAGGAGCAGCGACCAGGGGACGGTCTTGAGGGCGTCCTTGAGACGTACGGTGCCGAGGGCCGGCGAGGACGCGACCACCGCGCCGATCAGCGCCACGACGGCCGGGGACACCTGGTGGAGCGGCTCGCTGCACCACAGGATCACCACCGTGGCGAGCAGCAGCGCACAGCGGGACTCGGAGGGTGACCACGGCCCGGCGACCGGCTGCTCGCTGTGCCGCTGGATGTCGTCGGCCGTGATGTGTACGGGACTTCGGCGGTCGGCGCGCCGGGTCGTCGTCAACAGCACGACCTCCGCCGCCAGATGGGAGGAGGCAACGGCCAGCGGCAGCCCGAGCAGCAGCCACTGCGTGAAGCCGACCCGGTCACCGGTGGCCTCCCACAGCACCGACACCGTGATCAGATGCGCTCCAGCCCCGATCAGGGTCGCCACCGCGGACAGAAGGATCACGGTCGGAAACAGCAGCGCCAGCATCACGACCAGTCGCTTTCGGTCGGCCAGGACCTTGGCGAGCGCGAGGAACACCGGCAGCGCGAGCGCCGCCCGGCCGGAGGTGGCGGGTACCGCGAAGGCCGTCACGACCAGCGCCGCCGTGGTCAGATGGACCAACTGCCGTACCCCGCGCGCCCCTCCCACCAGGAACGCCGCGGCCCGCCCGGCGAGCCCCGTCCGGGCCACCGCCGCCGCGAGCACGAAGGCGCAGATCAGCAGCCACACGGTCGAGTCGCCGAGGGTGCCGAAGAGCGTCTCGCTGCTGATCACCCCGGTCACCGTGAGCGCGAGTCCCGCCCCCAGGGCGATGTACGTGTCGTCGATCGGTGTACCGATCCAGGCGCAGGTCGCCAGTACGAACACGGCGAGCGTCAGCCGGGCGTCACCGCCGAGCCCGGGGAAGTTGCCGGGCACGATCAGCAGGGCGCAGATGCTCAGGGCCACGCAGAGGGCCGCGGCATTTCGGAAGTTCAGGCTCACGACACTCAGCGTTCAGGCGTGCCGTGAGCCATCGATGAGCCGTGGATGAAGGGAACTTCACCCCGGCAGCCGGTAACCCATCCCGCGCACCGTCTCCACCTGCTCCGCCCCCAGCTTCCGGCGCAGCGCGCGCACGTACACGTCCACGATGTTGGAGCCCGGGTCGAAGTCGTACCCCCACACGTGCGACAGGATCTGCTCGCGGGACAGGACCTGTCCGGGATGCCTCAGGAACAGCTCCAGGAGCATGAACTCACGGGCCGTCAGATCGACGGTCTGTTCCCCGGCGCGGGCCCGGCGGGTGCGCAGGTCCAGGGTCAGTGAGCCGGACCGCAGTACCGTCACCTCGGGCGCCCGCGCAGCCGTACGCAACCGCAGGCGCACCCGGGCCAGCAACTCCTCGAAGCGGAACGGCTTGGTCATCCAGTCGTCGGCGCCGCCCTCCAGGCCTGCCACCGTGTCGCGTACGGAATCCCGGGCGGTCAGCACGATCACCGGGACGCTCACGCGGGCCTCGCGCAGTTCGCGCAGGACCGTGAAGCCGTCGCGGCCGGGCAGGCCGATGTCCAGGACGACCAGGTCGAAGCCGCCGGTGAGGGCGTACTCGTAGGCCGTGTCGCCGTCGGCGACGACCGTGGTGGTGAAGCCGCCCGCGCGCAGGCCCTTCTCGACGAAGGAGGCGATGCGCTCCTCGTCCTCGACGATCAGAATCCGGTTCATCCGGGACACCCCGTCATGTGCGTTCCTCTTCCGGTGCGAGTACGAGTGCCAGTGCGAACGTCGCGCCGCCGCCCTCGGTCTCCCGCAGACCCACCCGCCCGCGGTGGCCCTCCGCGATGGCCCGGACGATCGACAGGCCGAGGCCCGCGCCGCTGCCCCGGGCGCCGCGCCGGGCGGTGCCGCGGCGGAACCGGTCGAAGATCACCTCGGCGTCCTGCGGCTGCACGCCGGGTCCGGAGTCGGCGACGTACAACTCGACGCGGGAGCCGGTGGCGTGCGAGCCGATGCGGATCGTCTGGCCGGGGACGGTGTGCTGCACCGCGTTCTGCGCGAGCTGCACCATCGCCTGGGTGATGCGCTGCGGATCCAACTCGGCCTGTCCGTCGGCGACTTCGGTCAGCTCCCAGTGGCGGTCGCCGAGGGCACGGGCCTTGACGAAGACATCGGCGGTGAGTTCGGCGAGCTGTACGGGTTCGGGCGTGACGAAGTCGGGGCGTTCGGCCTTGGCGAGCAGCAGCAGGTCCTCGACGATGCGGCTCATCCGGTCCAGTTCGTCGGTGACCAGCCGAACGGTCTCCTCGCGCTCGGCCGGATCGTCGCCCATCAGTTCCAGATGGCCCCGCACGATCGTGATGGGGGTGCGCAGCTCGTGGCCCGCGTCGTCGACGAACTCGCGCTGGGCCGCGAAGGCGCGTTCCAGCCGGTCCAGCATCGCGTTGAACGTCTCGGCGAGCGCGGCCACGTCGTCCCGGCCGCGCACCGGGATACGCCGGGTCAGGTCCTGCTCGGTGAGCTGCGCGGCCGCCGTACGGACCAGGCGTACGGGCTTGAGGATCCGCCCGGCCACCACCCAGCCGACGCCCGACGTCATCAGCAGCGCGACGCAGGAGATGGCGAGCAGGATGCGGAACACCTCGTTCGCGCGGGCCTGTTCGCGCTCCGGGTGGAAGGCGACGACGAAGGCGGCCTCCGGTTCGGCGCCGGACCGGGCGACGGCGACCTTGGCCCAGCGGATCTCGCCGGCGGAGCGGTGCAGCGTACCGGTGGAGTCCGGGGACGCGAAGATCGTACGGAGGGCCTTCTCGTCCCGGTGCAGCGGCAGCCCCACCGGGATCCTGCGGTCCTGGACGATCGTCGCGGGGTCGGCGCCGGGCCGTCCGGCGAGCCCCATCAACTCCTCGTCGGGATCGGCGTACTGCCGCTCGAGGAAGACCCGCAGCAGGCGTCGCGGATCGGTGAAGGGGCGCCCGTTCTCGGGGTCGACGCCCCGCTCCTCGAAGTGGGCGAACTCGCCCGTCTCCTGGGCGAGCAGTCCGGCGACCCGGGCGTCGACGTCCCGGAGCAGTATCGAGCGGGTGGTCGTGGCGACCGCCGCGAAGGCGACCGCCGTCACGAGCAGCAGCCAGAGCAGGATGCGGACCCGGGCCGAGAGCCGCCCCCGTACCGGAACGGCAGGGAGCTCAGCCGTCGTCGCCGGGTCCGTCGTCGTCCGCTCCGTCACCTGCGCCGCCGTTGTCATCGTCGTCCCCGGGGGCCGAGGGGTCGTCGCTCACCGGAGGCCGGGAGACGACCTCGTCGCTGGGCGTCGGCGTAGGCGTCGGCGCCGGCTTCTTGGGCTTCGCCGAGGGTGAGCCACTGTCCAGTTCCACCTTGGGCGGGACCTTGGGGGACTGAGGACTGTCGGTCAGGGCGTAGCTGGTCGCGGCGATGCCGAGCGGAATCGCCACGACGGCGGCCAGGGCCGCCATCCGATGGGAGAAGACCATGGGCCCGATGCTGCGGTGCTCGGCGCAGCGCCCGCATGAGCCGGAGATGAAGAACTCTTCATGCGGGCGGTCAGGGCCTGCGGCCGCATACGGCCCTCAGCTGTCCAGCTCTCAGCTGTCCAGCCCGAGGGCGAACGCGGCCTCGAGGTCATGCTGCGAATACGTACGGAACGCGACGTGCGTGTCCGTCGCCTCCACCCCCGGGATCTTGCTGATCTGCCCGGGAATGATGTCCGCCAGATCGTCATGGGCCTTCACCCGGACCATGGCGATCAGATCGTAGGTACCGGTCACGGAGAAGACCTCACTGACGGAGTCCAGCGCGGCGATCGACTCGGCGATCTCGGGGATCCGGTCCACACTGGTCTTGATGAGCACGATCGCGGTGATCACGGCTGGTTTTCTCCCTCGGTGGCCGTCGCTGGGGTTTTCACTCTAGCCGTCCGGCCGTAGCGCACCCACGAGTACAGGAAGCCGATCGAGAAGCCCATCAGGTGCGCCAGGTACGCGACCCCAGGGCCCTGGGGCGCGCGGCCCGCCGCCAGCCACTGCAGGGACGCCCAGAACGGGAGCACCACCCAGGCCGGAAGACGCAGTGGCAGGAAGAACAGGAACGGGAAGAGACTGGTCACCCGGGCTTTGGGGAACAGGTAAAGGAACGCGCCGAGGACCGCGGAGATCGCCCCGGAGGCGCCGACCAGCGTCTGCTCGGAGTCGGCGTGGGTGGCCGCATAGCCGAGCAGGGCGAGATAACCGCAGCCCAGATAGAAGAGCGCGAACTCGACATGACCCATCCGCTCCTCGACCATCGCCCCGAAGACATAGAGGAAGAGCATGTTGCCCAGCAGATGCAGCCAGCTGCCGTGCACGAAGAGCGCGGTGGCCGGGGTGAGGGCGGCCCGCAAAGACCCGCTGAACAGTTCGACGGGCACGATGCCCCAGCGTTCGAAATAGGCCCGCTGAGCGGAGAGGAGCTCGTCACCGGTGCCGAACGAGGGGCTGAGCCCCGAGGCCGGGCCGATCAGGAAGGTCAGACAGCACAGGGTGATCAGTCCGTAGGTCACCGGCGCGGACTGGCTCCGGACCGCCCGGACGAAGGCCGCACCCCAGTTGCCGATCATGAGCAAATCATGACGTAACAGGACCGAACTACACAGAGTGCCTCGCCGCTCACAGGTGGCGGGCGTCGAGTACCCGCCAGGCCGTAGGGTTACGAGCCACACGCTCCAGGGAGACTGGCGCGGCACGGACACCAGGAAAGAGAGCGACTGCCACGATGACGGTTCCCCTGCCGACCGCCGAGACCCGGTGGCGCTGCACGCTCTGCGGCAACCTCACGCGTTTCGACGTGACCCGTTCGTCGAAGGTTGTCGAGTACGTGCACCTCGACCTCGCCGGTGAGCCGAACGTCGAGGAGCGCGAGGTGGTCAGTGAGACCATCGAATCGGTGCGCTGCCGCTGGTGCAACGCGGTGGATCAGGTGGAACTGGTGGACAGGCCGGGCGCCGGCTCCTGAGGGAGCGGGCCCCGTCGAGACGGTTGGGGTGACCGATGGTGGAGACCACAGGCGGGGAGCCGGCCGACGGCGCCGCTGAGGTGCTCGACCGCCCCCTGCCCGACGGAGTGCGCCGCCGAGTCGTATCGATCGTCTCGGACGGTTTCGGCCATCTGACCGTCGCCGAACTGCCCAGCCAGCTGCGGCAGTACGCCCGGTTCGCCCCCAATCGCCGTGCCAAGTTCGCGGGTAACGCGATGGCCGCGGCCCTGGAGACCGATCCGCTCTTCAGGCAGCGGATCGGCGAGCGGCTCAGAGAGGCCCAGCCGGAGCTGAGCAACGCTCTCGACTCAGGCTCGCCGCCCCCGGCCGCGGACCCGCTGGACGTGGCGGCCGCGGCCTATGTGCTCCGGCCCACGGGCTGGGTGAAGCTGGTGACCGCCGCGGGCGAGGAGGCACAGCGGGCGGACGCCGAGCGCGCCGACGAGGAGAACCGTGCCGAGCTGGAGCGCCTGCGCGACGAACTCGCCGAGGCCCGCGGCCAGACCCGGGCCGAGACCGAACGGCTGCGTACGGAGCTGGACTCGGCGAAGAAGGAAGCCGAATCGCTTCAGCGCAAGCTGCGCTCGGCCCTCAGTGACGTCAAGCGCGGCGAGGCCGCCCTGCGGAAGGTGCGGGGCGAGATCGAGTCCGTACGGGCCGAGGGGCAGGCCCAGGTGTCCGCCGCCGAGAGCGAGACCCGGCGGCTGAAGGCGCGGCTCGGCGAGGCCGAGGCCGCCCTGGAAGCGGCCCGCAGGGCGGCCCGCGAGGGCCGCAGTGTCGAGGACATGCGCCTGCGGCTGCTGCTCGACACCGTGCTCGACGCGGCACAGGGGTTGCGGCGTGAGCTCGCCCTGCCGCCCGTGTCGCAGCGGCCCGCGGAGACCGTCGACGCCGTCGAACCGGGCCGCATGAGCCCGAAGGACATCGCCGCCCGTGCGCTGTCCGAAAACGACCCCGCGATCCTCGACCAGTTGCTCGCGCTGCCGCAGGCGCATCTGGTCGTCGACGGCTACAACGTCACCAAGACCGGCTATCCGCAGATGCCGTTGGAGAAGCAGCGGCTGCGGCTGCTCGGTCAGCTCTCGCAGCTCGCCGCACAGACCGGCGCCGAGGTCACCTGCGTCTTCGACGGGGCCGAGCTGGCCGCCCCGGTGCTGCTGGCGCCGCCGCGCGGGGTGCGCGTGCTGTTCTCCAAGGCCGGCGTCACCGCCGACGAGTTGATCCGCCAGCTGGTGCGCGCCGAGCCGCCCGGCCGGCCCGTCATCGTCGTCTCGACCGACCGCGAGGTCGCCGACGGGGTGGCCAAGGCGGGGGCGCGTCCGGTGGCTTCGGCGGTGCTGCTCAAGCGTTTTTCGCGGGGTTGAGCCGGACTTTCCCGGGGTTGAACCGGGCGCTCTCCGGGCAGGCGAGGCGGGGTCTTCGGGGACCGTCGGCCATATGTGATCTACGCACCATGAGTAACGTAAGGCCCAACCGTAACCTGTGCGCACCTTGCCCCAATTGGCGAAGTCTTCACGCAACGTAGCGTCAAGCGCGCATTACTGCATGTGAATTGAGTGCAAAGAATGCGCTCGGTAACCGAGATTTTCCCGGCGGGGATTTGATCTGATCACAAGAAGGTCACTAGGGTCTGCCCTCGAACCTCCACTCGGGTGATCGCTCATCGGGAGTGACGGTGGAGGGGCACCGCCAACCGGCGTTTTCGGTGGGCGGCTGAGGTAAGAAGGAGCTCGCCTCCGTGGCGTCCCACCGTCGACCGAAGCAGCCGAGCCGCACCCGCGTGACCGTGCTCACCACCGCCGCTGCTGCTGCCGTGGCCCTCACCTCGCAGGCGGCCAACGCCGCGCCCAGCGAGAAGCCGAACAAGGACGAGGTCAAGTCCAAGGTCGACAAGCTCTACCACGAGTCCGAGCTGGCCACCGACAAGTACAACGGGGCCAAGGAGAAGCAGGACAAGCTCGAGAAGGAGATCGGAACTCTCCAGGACCAGGTCGCGCGCGGCCAGGACGAGCTCAACGATCTGCGGGACGGCCTCGGCCTGATGGCCAGCTCCCAGTACCGGACGGGCGCCATCGACCCCTCCGTCCAGCTCTTCCTCTCCTCCGACCCGGACGACTACCTGGACAAGGCGTCCACGATGGACCAGCTGAGCTCTCAGCAGGTCGAGACGCTGAAGAAGGTCCAGGCGAAGCAGCGGGTCCTCGCCCAGCAGCGCAAGGAAGCCGCCGAGAAGCTCAAGGACCTCGCCGACACCCGCGAGACCCTCGGCAAGAAGAAGAAGGAAGTCCAGAGCAAGCTCGCCGAGGCGCAGAAGCTCCTCAACACCCTGACCACGCAGGAGAAGGCGGCCCTGGCCGAAGAGGAGCAGCGCGCCAGCCGCTCCGCCGGGGACCGTGCCGACCTCGGCAACGAGGCACCGGCCTCCGACCGAGGTGCCGCCGCCCTCGCCGCCGCCGACTCCCAGGTCGGCAAGCCGTACGTCTCCGGTGGCAGCGGTCCCAACTCCTACGACTGCTCCGGGCTCACCCAGTGGGCGTACGCCCAGGCCGGGGTGTCGATAACCCGGACCACGTACACCCAGCAGAACGACGGCACGAAGATCGGCCGCAGCCAACTCAAGCCCGGCGACCTGGTCTTCTTCAACAACCTGGGGCATGTCGGCCTCTACGCGGGCAACAACACGCTCCTGCACGCCCCGAAGCCGGGCACCGTCGTCCGCTACGAGTCGATGGACACCGTCGGTTCCTTCCAGTTCGGCGTCCGTATCTGATTTCCCTCGCCGTCTGAGTCCCTTCGCCGTCTGACTTCGCTTCGCCGTCCGGCTCTCCTTCGAAACGGTCCGCCGTGCCGCCCGAACGAGCGAATTCCGGCAGCACCCGCTGACCGCACGCCCCGCCGATGACCTGCGTCTGAGGCGGGGCATCGCGTTTTCCGCACCCGACGGGGACTTTGGCCGTGGCGTAGTCGCGCGGCTACTGTCTGGCGCGTTTCCCCCAATTCAGGGGGTCCGTCAGCGGAAGGGAGAGCGGCAACCCGTGGGGTCCCATCGCCGTCCCGCACCATCCGGTCTCGACCGGGGCGCCACCAGCGCCACCCTCTGCGTGCTGTCCGCCGCCGCCGCGGCCCTCGGGGTCGTTCCGGCCGGCGCCGCACCGCAGGACGACACGCGCGCCAAGGTGGACCGGCTGTACGAGCAGGCCGAGCGGGCCACCGAGGCCTACAACGAGGCCGACGAGCGCGCGGACACCCTGCGCGAGCAGGTGACCAGGGCACAGGACCGGATCGCCCGGCAGCAGGGCCGCATCAACACCATGCGGGACGCGCTCGGTTCGCTCGCCGGGGCCCAGTACCGCTCGGGCGGCCTCGACCCCTCGCTGGCCCTGATGTTCTCCGACAACCCCGACGACTACCTCGACAGGGCGGCAGCGCTCGACCGGATCGGCGTCCATCAGGCCGGCGAACTCAAGGACCTCCAGGAAGCCCAGCGCGAGCTCTCCCAGGAGCGCGCGGAGGCTCGCCGCAAACTCGCCGAGCTGGAGAAGAGCCGCAAGGCCGTCGTCCACCACAAGAACACCGTCGAGCGGAAACTGGCCACGGCGCGGCGGCTCCTCGACGCGATGCCGGACCGGGAGCGCGCCTCCTACGACCGAGCCTCCCGTTCCGGGCGCGTGCCGGATCTCGACGGCGCCGCCCCGTCCTCCTCACGGGCGGCCGCCGCCGTCGCCGCGGCCCGCGCGGCCCTCGGCCGCCCGTACATCTGGGGTGCCAACGGGCCCGCCGGCTTCGACTGTTCGGGCCTGATGCAGTGGTCGTACGCGCAGGCCGGCGTCGGTCTGCCGCGCACCTCGCAGGCCCAGCGCGGCGCCGGGCAGCAGGTGCCGCTCTCGCAGGCGCGGCCCGGCGACCTGATCACCTACCGGAGCGACGCCAGCCATGTCGCGATGTACATGGGCAACGGACAGGTGATCCACGCGCCCTACCCGGGCGCTCCCGTGCGCTACGACCCCGTGGACATGATGCCGATCTCGGCCGTAACGCGGCCCTGACCCCACGGGGCGGGCACCGTACGATCGGGAACGTGGCTGGTCGTGGGCGGGCGCCGAGATGGATAGCAGGGCTGTTGCTGGCCGGCCTGGTGGGCTGCGGCGGCGCGGGTGGCGCCGCCACCGACACCACGAGCGCCGATGTCCGGCGTCTGCTCGACCGGCGGGCGCAGGCGGTGCTCGACCGCGACGCGGGCGCGTATGTCGCCACGGAGGTGCCGAGCACCGTCGCCGCCGGGGAACGGGCCGCCGCCCGCACCGAGTTCACGCGGCTGAGGACCGTTCCGCTGGCGTCCTGGTCGTACCGCGTGACCGGCTTCCACCGCTCCGGCGACCGCGCCACGGTCGCGGCGGACCTCCGCTACCGCATCGACGGCTACGACAGGGCACCCGTCGTCACCGCCCGCACGCTGAGCCTCATGCGCACCGACGGCCGTTGGTACGTCGCCTCCGACCGCCCCGCCAAGGACGCCGGCGAGCAGCTGTGGGAGCAGGGGACCGTCCGGGTCGTCCGGGGGGAGCACAGCCTCGTCCTCGGCGTCGGGCAGAGCGGTGAGGCGCTGCGCGGGTACGCGCACCTGGCCGACCGCGCGGTGCCCGCCGTGCGGGAGGCGTGGGGCGGGGACTGGTCGGGGCGGGTCGTCGTCCTCGTACCGAAGTCGCTGGAGGAGATGGCGGGGCTGCTCGGGGCGGCCGCGTCCGGGTACCGGGGGATAGCGGCCGTCACCACGGGCGAGGTGGGGGGCGCGGCGAAGGCGCCCGCGGACCGGATCATCGTCAATCCCGACGCGTACGGCGTCCTCGGCGCCTTCGGGCGGCAGGTCGTGCTCACCCACGAGACGACCCATGTCGCGACCCGCGCCCGGACCTCGGCCGCGACGCCCCTGTGGCTCTCCGAGGGGTACGCGGACTGGGTCGGCTACCGCGGCACCGGCCGCTCGGCGGCGCAGGCCGCGCCCGAGCTGCGGCGCGCGGTAGGAGAGGGGCAGGTCCCCGCCGGGCTGCCGGTCGACGCGGACTTCGGGTTCGGCGGGGACGCGGTGAAGCTGGCGCGGGCGTACGAGAGCGGCTGGCTGGCCTGCCGCCTGATCGCGGACCGGTGGGGTGAGGTGCGGCTCGGCGATTTCTACCGGGCCGTGGGCGCGCACCGGACGCGGGAAGGTGCGGTGGAGGGCGCGATGCGGGACGTGCTGGGTACGACGCCGGAGAAGTTCACCGAGCAGTGGCAGGCGTACCTCAGGGCTCAACTCGGCTGATTCGGCTGATCCCGCCGATCTTCCTGCCGCGGTTGATCCCGCCGATCCCTCTCCATGGCGGTGGAGTGCGCCGCGCTGCGGCCGCTCCCGCGCCGTCAGGAGACCAGCGGCTCCCTGGTGCGGGCGGCCTGACCGGGCAGCGGCGTCAGGGATGCGTACGGCACCGTGTCGCGCCACAGGCGTACGGCCCCGGTCGTCGCCGCGGCGACCAGCAGACCGTTGCGTACCACGAGCAGCGTGATGCCCAGCGCGTCACTGGCCACCACGTGCGCGAACCAGAGGGGGAACTCCAGGACGGTCACGAAGGCCGCGGCCAGTACCAGTGCGGCCGGCAGGACCATCCGGCTGCCGCGGAAGACCAGGCACACCGCCGCGAGACCGACCAGCCACACCATGTACTGCGGGCTGACGACCCGGCTGGTGGCGGTGAACATGAGGACGGCCACGAACGCGGCGTCCGCCACCGTGTGCGACAGGAACCGCCGGGCGCGCAGCCGCCACATCAGCAGCCAGCCGAAGGCGACCGCGGTCAGCAGCAGGGCGGCCGTGCTCACGACCTCGACGTACGGGCCGACGAACTCCACGGAGCCGTAGTGGAGCAGCACCTTGCCGTTCCAGCCGAAGTGGCGGGCGATGTGGAAGACGAGAGCGCCGAGCGACTCGACCTCCGTGCCCCGGTCGCGCTGGAAGGCCAGGAACGCGAACGCGCCGGGCATCGCCACGCCGAACAGCAGCGACAGGGACGCGGCCGTCACCGCCGCCGAGACCCAGGGCTTCCGCTTGCTGACACCCCACAGCAGCAGCACCGGCCACACCTTCACCAGCGCGCCGAGGCCCGCGAGCGTGCCCAGCACCCGTGGGTGCCGTAGGCCCGCGAGCAGCGCCGCCACCGCGACGGCCGTGACCATCACGTCATAGCGGGCGTACACGGTCGGCCCGAGCAGTGGCACGCCCACCGCCCACACCCAGGCGCCGCGGGGCGTCCTGCCGGGACGTCCGCCCGCGTATTCGAGGAGGACGAGGACGGACAGATCGGCGAGGAAGGCGAGGACGAAGAACGCCGACGCGTAGCCCAGGAAGGGCAGCAGCGCGGGGGAGAGGATCGCGAACGCGGCGGCGGGCGGGTACTGCCAGGTCACGTCGTTCAGCGGGAAGGCGCCCTCGAGCAGGGTCTCGTACCAGCCGTGGTAGATCACCGAGACGTCGCTCGTGACGTCCGGCCCCGGGAACACGAACACCTTGAAGACGAAGAGCAGCAGCACCAGCCTGGTCAGGGCCCAGACCCCGAGCAGCGCGTACGGAACCTTCGCTCCCGGTGCGCCGGTCATCTCTGTGTGCCTGTCATGCCCACCCAGCCTCTTCGTGCGAATCCGTTCGCGGCCATGATCCCCCCTGAGGCTGTGCGACAGCCATGAAGCGCGGCCGTGGAGAGCCGGGAGCACGCCCGCCCGGAGCCGGGAGCGCGGGTTCGGTACTGTCGACCACGATGCACAAGACCCTGATCGTGACCAACGACTTTCCGCCCAGACCCGGCGGCATCCAGGCCTTCCTGCACAACATGGCGCTGCGCCTCGACCCCGAGCGGCTCGTCGTCTACGCGTCCACGTGGAAGCGCGGCCGCGAGGGCATCGAGGCGACCGCGGCCTTCGACGCCGAGCAGCCCTTCACCGTCGTACGCGACCGCACGACGATGCTGCTGCCGACGCCGGGCGTCACACGGCGGGCCGCGGGACTGCTGCGGGGGCACGGCTGTACGTCGGTGTGGTTCGGGGCGGCGGCACCGCTCGGCCTGATGGCCCCCGCGCTGCGCAGGGCCGGCGCCGAGCGCCTCGTGGCCACCACCCACGGTCACGAGGCGGGATGGGCTCAGCTACCGGCCTCGCGCGGGCTCCTGCGCAGGATCGGCGAGTCCACGGACACGATCACCTACCTCGGCGAGTACACCCGCTCGCGGATCGCCACCGCGCTGACGCCCGCGGCAGCGGAGCGCATGGTCCAGCTGCCGCCCGGCGTCGACGAGAAGACCTTCCACCCGGGTTCGGGCGGCGCCGAGGTGCGCGCCCGCCTCGGCCTCACCGACCGCCCGGTGGTGGTCTGCGTCTCGAGGCTCGTGCCGCGCAAGGGCCAGGACACGCTCATCCTCGCCATGCCACGCGTCCTCGCGAAGGAACCGGACGCCGTCCTGCTGCTCGTCGGCGGCGGGCCGTACGAGAAGGAGCTGCGCCGACTCGCGTACGACACCGGGGTCGCCGACTCCGTGCGCTTCACCGGAGCCGTGCCCTGGTCCGAGCTGCCCGCCCACTACGGCGCGGGCGACGTCTTCGCCATGCCCTGCCGCACCCGCCGGGGCGGGCTCGACGTCGAGGGCCTCGGCATCGTCTACCTGGAGGCCTCCGCGACCGGCCTGCCCGTCGTCGCGGGCGACTCCGGTGGTGCTCCGGACGCGGTGCTCGACGGCGAGACCGGCTGGGTCGTCCGGGGCGGCTCCCCGGAGGCGACCGCCGACCGCGTCGTCACCCTCCTCGGCGACGCGGAGCTGCGGCGCCGGATGGGCGAGCGGGGCCGCGAGTGGGTCGAGGAGAAGTGGCGCTGGGACCTGCTGGCGGAGAAGTTGCAGGCGTTGCTGTAGGGCCTTGTCCGGCGACAAGGGATATGCGCGCCCCCTCTAGGCGGACGTCGGAAATCCGCCCATGCTGCGCACATGACAGAAAAACTGACCCATCGTCAGCTGGCGTCAGGTTACCCGAGAGGTCGCCTGACGCGTCGTCAAATCCTGGGTATGGCCGCTCTCCAGACGGCCGCGGCCCTCGGCCTCACCCGCATCGGGCTCCAGTCGGCGCACGCCGCCGAACCGGCGGCCGTCGACAACTCCCCGGCGATCGTGATCGGTTCCGGCTACGGCGCAGCCGTGGCCGCCCTGCGCCTCGGCCAGGCCGGCATCCGCACGCTCGTCATCGAGATGGGCGGACTCTGGAACACCCCCGGCCCGGACGGCAAGGTGTTCTGTTCCACGCGCACGCCCGACCAGAGATCCATGTGGTTCCGCACGCGCACCGAGGCGCCGCTCGCCACCTTCCTGTGGCTGGACGTCGTCAACAAGGACATCAGCCCCTATCCCGGCGTCCTCGACCGCGTCCGCTTCGCCAACATGTCCGTGTTCGTGGGCCGGGGCGTCGGCGGTGGCTCACTGGTCAACGGCAGCATGGCCGTCACACCGCCCCAGTCGTACTTCGCCGAGCAGTTCCCCACGGTCGACACCGCCGAGATGTACAGCACGTACTTCCCGCGCGCCCGCTCCATGCTCGGCGTCAACACCGTCGACCCCGCCTGGTTCGAGTCCACGGAGTGGTACCGCTTCACCCGGATCTCCCGCAAACACGCCCAGAACGCCGGCCTGAAGACCACCTTCGTCCCGAGCGTCTACGACTTCGGCCATATGCAGCGCGAGGCCGCCGGCACCGCCACCAGGTCCGCGCTCGCCGGCGAGGTCATCTACGGCAACAACCACGGCAAGCGCAGCCTCGACAAGACCTACCTCGCCTCGGCACTGGGCACCGGCAACGTCACCATCCACACCATGGAGCGGGCCAAGGGCATCCGCAGAGCGAGCGACGGGACGTACGTCGTGACCGTCGACCGGATCGACAACACCGGCAAGGTCGTCGAGACCAAGGAGTACGGCTGTACGTACCTCTTCCTCGGCGGCGGCAGTCTCGGCACCACTGAACTCCTGGTGCGGGCCCAGGAGACCGGCACCCTGCCCGCCCTGAACGCGAGCGTCGGCGCCGGCTGGGGCACGAACGGCAACGTGATGCTCGGCCGTGCCAACCACCTGTGGGACACCGTCGGCGAGAACCAGTCCACCATGCCCGTCATGGGCATCGACGACTGGGCGAACACCTCCAATCCCGTCTTCGCCGAGATCGCCCCGCTGCCCACGGGACTGGAGCACTGGGTCAGCCTCTACCTCGCGATCACCAAGAATCCCCAGCGCGCCTCGTTCACGTACGACTCCGCGACCGACTCGGCGAAGCTCGGCTGGAGCGCCGCCCAGAGCGCGGTGTCCGTCTCCATGGCCAAGAAGCTCTTCGACCGGATCAACTCGGCCAACTCCACGATCTACCGGTACGACCTGTTCGGCTCGTCCAGCAAGGTCTTCGCCGACGACTTCACGTACCACCCGCTGGGCGGCTGCGTGCTGGGCAGGGCGACGGACGACTACGGCCGGGTGAAGGGCTATTCGAAGCTGTACGTCACCGACGGCTCGCTCGTGCCCGGGTCGATCGGGGTCAACCCGTTCGTGACGATCACCGCGCTCGCGGAACGGACGATGGCGCGGGTCCTGGTCGAGGACACCGCGCCATGACGACCGACCGGGCAGGGGCTCAGCCCCGGTAGATCGCCTCGATCTCGTCCGCGTAGTCCTTCGCCACCACATTGCGCTTGAGCTTCAGCGACGGCGTGAGGTGGCCCGAATCCTCGGTGAACTGGGAGGACAGAATGCGGAACTTCCGCACCGATTCCGCCTTCGACACCGCGGCGTTGCCCTCCTCGACAGCGCTCTGGATCGCCGCCAGCAGATCCGGATCCTCAGTCAGCGACGCCGCGGTGGACCCGGCCGGCTTGCCGTGCTCGTCGGCCCAGCGGCCCAGGAACTCCTCGTCGATGGTGACCAGCGCGCCCACGAACGGCCGCCCGTCGCCCACCACCATGCACTCCGCGACCAGCGCGTGCGCCCGGATGCGGTCCTCGATCACGGCCGGGGCGACGTTCTTGCCGCCCGCGGTGACGATGATCTCCTTCTTGCGGCCGGTGATCCGGAGATAGCCGTCCTCGTCGAGCGTGCCGATATCACCGGTGTGGAACCAGCCGTCGGCCAGGGCCTCCTCGGTCGCGCCCGGGTTGTTCCAGTACTCCTTGAACAGATGCTCGCCGTGCAGCAGCACCTCGCCGTCGTCCGCGATGCGGACCACCGAGCCGGGCAGCGGCTGGCCGACCGTGCCGATCTTCTGCCGGTCCCAGGGGTTGAAGGCCGTGGCCGCGCAGGACTCCGTCAGGCCGTAGCCCTCCAGGACCGTGAAGCCGATGCCGCGGAAGAAGTGCCCGAGGCGCTCGCCCAGCGGGGCGCCGCCCGAGATCGCGAACTCGCCCTTGCCGCCGAGCACCGCGCGCAGCTTGCTGTAGACGAGCTTGTCGAAGGCCTTGTGCTTGATCCTCAGACCGACGGACGGGCCCGAGGGGGTGTCGAGCGCGCGGCTGTACGCGATCGCCGTGTCCGCCGCCTTGTCGAAGATCTTGCCCTTGCCGTCGGCCTGCGCCTTGGCCCGCGCCGAGTTGTAGACCTTCTCGAAGACGCGCGGCACCCCGAGGATCAACGTCGGCCGGAACGAGGCGAGTTCATCGGTGAGGTTCTTGATGTCCGGTACGGTGCCCAGCTTGATCGGCGCCATCATCGGCGCCACCTGCACGAGCCGCCCGAAGACATGCGCGAGCGGGAGGAAGAGAAGGACCGAGCACTCGCCCGTACGGAACAGAGGGCGCAGTCGCTCCACGATGTTCCCGCACTCGGCGAAGAAGCTGCGATGAGTCAGCACGCAGCCCTTGGGGCGGCCCGTGGTGCCCGAGGTGTAGACGATCGTCGCCGGGTCGTCGGCCCGGGCCGTGGAGCTGCGCTCCTCGACCGTCTCGTCGGTCACGTCCTGGCCCGCGCGGCCCAGTTCCTCGATGCCTCCGGCCTCGATCTGCCAGACGTGCTTCAGCTCGGGCAGCCGGTCGCGCACCGACTCGACGGACGCGGCGTGCGTGTCCAGCTCCACGACGCAGGCGGTCGCGCCCGAGTCGCTGAGGATCCACTGCACCTGCTCCGGCGAACTCGTCTCGTACACCGGCACGGTGACCGCGCCCGCGCTCCAGATCGCGAAGTCGAGGAGCGTCCACTCGTAACGGGTACGGGACATCAGGCCGACCCGGTCGCCCGGCTGCACGCCCGACGCGATCAGGCCCTTGGCGGCCGCCTGCACCTCGGCGAGGAACTCGGTGGCCGTGACGTCCGTCCAAGTGCCGCCCACCTTGCGGGCGATGACCGCGACATCCGGATGCTGCGCGGCGTTTCTGCGGACGATGTCGGTCAGATTTCCGTCCGCAGGGACCTCGTACAAAGCCGGAAGGCTGAACTCGCGCAAGACTGCTGCTCCTCATAGGGCGCCGACGCCACGACCTCGTGTGTTGCGACGGAGCGGTCCAAGGGTCGGGCAGGTGCTCGGGGACTCAATAATGGTTGAAACCCTGAGCACGAATGGACTGCCCGGACGTTACCCGTCAGTACCACCTCTACGACAGGGGGGTCCGACGAGATGTTCCCTGCGTCACACGCGTGGGCGTTCCTCCACGCACGGTAGTCCACGCCATTACTGATGCGGAAGTAACCGCAGATCCGACCGCGTCTACACACGTTTGCTGCACAGGCTTACCCTTGATCGCCATGGCAGGTACACAAGGCGGCACCCGAAGGACGCGGATCCACGTCGTGAGCGACGTGCACGGCAACGCCCGTGACCTGGCCAGAGCCGGTGCCGGCGCGGACGCCCTGATCTGCCTGGGCGACCTTGTGCTCTTCCTCGACTACGCCGACCACTCGCGCGGCATCTTCCCCGATCTGTTCGGCGCCGAGAACGCGGACCGCCTCGTCGAGTTGCGCACCGCCCGGCGTTACGAGGAGGCGCGGGAGTTCGGCCGCGCTCTGTGGGCGGGCGTCGACCGCGGCCCCGCCATCGAGAAGGCCGTACGCAAGCAGTACGCCGAGCTGTTCGCCGCGTTCCCCACGCCGACGTACGCCACGTACGGCAATGTCGACATGCCGACCCTGTGGGCGGAATACGCCGGGCCCGGCACCACCGTGCTCGACGGGGAGCGCGTCGAGATCGGCGGCCGGGTGTTCGGCTTCGTCGGCGGGGGCCTGCGCTCACCCATGCGCACGCCGTACGAGATCAGCGACGAGGAGTTCGCGGCCAAGATCGAGGCCGTCGGCGAGGTCGACGTGCTGTGCACGCACATTCCGCCGGAGGTGCCCGAGCTCGTCTACGACACGGTGGCGCGGCGCTTCGAGCGGGGGAGCCGGGCGCTGCTGGACGCGATCCGGCGGACCCGGCCGCGGTACTCGCTCTTCGGGCACGTCCATCAGCCGCTGGCGCGGCGGATGCGAGTGGGCGCGACCGAATGCGTCAACGTCGGGCACTTCGCCGGATCCGGGAAGCCGTGGGTTCTGGAGTGGTAGTGGGCCGAGGATGGTCAGTCGCCCTCCGCGCGGTAGCCTTCACGCTGAATCCACAGGTAAGACCTGAGAAGTACCCCCTTTCCGGACCGCATCTGGAGGAGCCACAGCGATGGCGGAATACACCAGCTCGAGCATCACGATCGAGGCGGCACCGGCCGATGTCATGGGGGTGATCGCCGACTTCGCCCGCTACCCGGACTGGACCGGCGAGGTGAAGGAGGCGGAGGTACTCGCCCTCGACGACCAGGGCCGCGCCGAGCAGGTGCGCCTCGTCATGGACGCCGGCGCCATCAAGGACGACCAGACCCTGGCGTACACCTGGACCGGCGATCACGAGGTCTCCTGGACCCTCGTCAAGTCCCAGATGCTGCGTTCACTCGACGGCTCGTACATCCTCAAGCCCGCAGGGGCGGGCGCGACCGAGGTCACGTACCAGCTGACGGTCGACGTCAAGATCCCCATGCTCGGCATGATCAAGCGCAAGGCGGAGAAGGTCATCATCGACCGGGCCCTGGCGGGCCTGAAGAAGAGGGTGGAGGCCGGGGGCGAGTAGCCACCGCCGCCTACCGCTGTGGGCAGCCGTTCCGCTACCGCTGCGGGCAGTCGTTCCGCAGGGCGGTGGGGGTCCCCCTGCTCGAGCGAAGCCGAGAGCTTGGGGGAGGGTGGGCACAGCCCGACAACACCGGGCGCCGCTGCAAAACGGCTCAACCGTAAGCAACCCCCGAGCGGAGCGTATGCGCACCATCCTGATCACAGGCCCCGGCGGCAGCGGCCGCACCACGGTCGCCGCCACCACCGCCGTGAAGGCCGCCCGCCAGGGCACCCGCACGCTCGTACTGAGCGCGGACCGCACCGACAGCCTCGGCGCCGCCCTCGGCACGCCCACCGGCCCGGAACCCGTCGAAGCCGCCCCGGGGCTGACGGCCTGGCGCCCCGACGCAACAGAGAGCTTCCGGGACGACCTCCTCGCCTTCCAGGAGCGCGCGGCCTCCGCCCTGGACCTGCTGGGTGCCACCCGCCTCGAAGCCGAGGAACTCACCCCGCTCCCCGGCGCCGAGGAACTCGCCCTGCTGCGCGCGCTGCGTGACGCGGCGACGGCGGAGACGCACGACCTGCTGGTCGTCGACCTGCCTCCCGCCCCGCAGGCACTCGCCCTGCTCGCGCTCCCCGAACAACTGCGCCGCTACCTCCGCCGCCTGCTGCCCGCGGAGCGCCAGGCGGCCCGCGCCCTGCGCCCCGTCCTCGGCCGGCTCGCCGGTGTCCCGATGCCCGCGGACTGGCTGTACGAGACGGCCGCCCGCTGGGACCTCGAACTGGGCGCCGTCGAGGCGGTCATGGCGGACCGGGCGACGACCGTACGCCTGGTCGCCGAACCGGGCCCGGCCGGCACCGACGCCGTACGCGCCGCCACCACCGGCCTCGCGTTGCGCGGCCTGCGCGCCGACGGCCTGGTCGCGAACCGGGTCCTGCCCGACGCGTCCCCCGACACCTGGCTCGCGGCCCTCGCGGCCCAGCAGAGCAAGGCTCTGGACGAGTGGCGCGCGACGTACGACGTATGCGAGGTCCCGCACCTCGGCCGCGACCCGCGCGGCACGGACGATCTCGCCGAGCTCCCCGTACCCGGAGTCGTCGACGTCCCGCCGCCCGTCGAGTGGACGGTGGCCGGCCAGCTCGCCGACGACGGCGTCGGCCGAGTCCTCGTATGGCACATCCCGCTCCCCGGCGCCGTACGCGAGGAACTCGAGCTCATCCGGCGCGGTGACGAAGTCGTCGTCACCGCCGGGCAGTTCCGCCGGATCGTCCCGCTGCCGTCGGCCCTGCGCCGCTGCACCGTGGACGGCGCCGCCCTGCGCGACGGCGAACTGCGCATCCGTTTCGCGCCCGACCCGGCCCTGTGGCCGCAGGGCGGGTGACCACGTCCCGCCGTGCGTTCGGCCGAGTCCGGCCGGGTCCCGCGCCCCTGGGGCCGGTGGCCGAGTCCCGGTCCATGCGCGCGGGCACGGTGAACGGCGTCCCGCCGTTCGGGTAACGTCGAGTGGTACAGAGCCAATGCTTGGAGTCCGCCATGAGCGATGAGCGCCCCACGTCCGATGCCTGGGATGACGCGCTCGACGGTGGGGGTCCCCGCTCGTCGAGCGAAGCTGGGAGCCCGGGGGAGCGTGCGACCGACGCCGATGCCTGGGCCAAGGCGTGCGCGGAGGACCTCGCCGCGGAGAAGGCCCGCCGTCGCGGCCAGTACGGCCGCCCTCCGGGGTCGGCCGCCGAGGAACTGCGCAAGCTGGTCGACACCGTCGCCGACAGGCTGTCCGGCCTGCAGTCGCCGCTGCTCGGCGCGGTGGCGGGCGGTGCCGCCCAGCAGATGGTGAACCAGGTGGTGCAGCAGGCCAAGGCCGCCGTCGAGCCCGTCATAGAGCGCAACCCCGACGTCTTCGACCACCTGGCCGCGGCCGGTTCCGAGTTGCTCGCCGCGTACCGCTCCGCGGTCGAGGCGCAGGAGCGGCGCTGGACCCGTGATTCCGGCCCCGAGGGGCCCGGCGAGGAGCCCGGTCCCGGGGAGCACATCGACCTGGACTGAAGCTGCTCGGGTACGGTTGGCCGTAGCGGGGCTCGACCGGAACTGAGGGATTCATGGGACTCACCATCGGCGTCGACATCGGCGGCACGAAGATCGCGGCCGGCGTGGTCGACGAGGAAGGCAACATCCTCTCGACCTTCAAGGTGCCGACCCCCAACACGCCGCAGGCCATCGTGGACGCCATAGCCGCTGCCGTCGAGGGTGCCCGGGCCGGGCACGAGATCGTGGGCGTGGGCATCGGCGCCGCCGGATACGTCAACCGTCAGCGCTCCACGGTCTACTTCGCGCCGAACATCGACTGGCGGCAGGAGCCGCTGAAGCAAGAGGTCGAGAGCCGGGTGGGCCTGCCGGTCGTCGTGGAGAACGACGCCAACGCGGCCGCCTGGGGCGAGTACAAGTTCGGCGGAGGCAAGGGCCACCGCAACGTCATCTGCATCACCCTGGGCACCGGCCTGGGCGGCGGCATCATCATCGGCAACAAGCTGCGCCGGGGCCACTTCGGCGTCGCCGCGGAGTTCGGCCACATCCGGATGGTCCCGGACGGTCTGCTGTGCGGCTGCGGCAGCCAGGGCTGCTGGGAGCAGTACGCATCCGGGCGCGCCCTCGTCCGGTACGCGAAACAGCGGGCCAACGCGACGCCCGAGAACGCCGAGCTCCTGCTCTCGCTCGGGGACGGCACCCCTGACGGCATCGAGGGCAAGCACATCTCGATGGCGGCCAGACAGGGCGACCCGGTGGCGGTGGACTCCTACCGTGAGCTGGCCCGCTGGGCCGGCGCCGGACTCGCCGACCTGGCCTCGCTCTTCGACCCTTCCGCGTTCATCGTCGGCGGCGGTCTCTCGGACGAAGGCGAGCTGGTCCTCGACCCGATCCGCAAGTCCTACCGGCGCTGGCTCGTCGGTGGCAACTGGCGCCCCGTCGCCGACGTCGTCGCCGCCCGGCTCGGCAACGAGGCCGGCCTGGTGGGCGCCGCGGACCTGGCCCGGGAGCCGGACCCGATCATGTGAGACCCGCCTTCGGGCGGCACCGGTCCGCCTTCGGGTGGCACCGGTCAGTGAGCCGAAGAGGCGTCCCGGTGTCGAGAGCGCGCACGCTCGCGCTCTCGACACCGGTCGCCGCGGCTCGGAGAAGGACCGAGCCGGAAAAATTGCGGCGTATCTTGATCGGCATGGCGACGACCCCGCTGCCCAACGCCCGTACCGAGCCGGACGGTTCGGCCGTCATCCGGGTACTGAGCTACAACATCCGCTCGATGCGCGACGACACCGCCGCCCTCGCCCGGGTGATCCGCGCCTGCGCACCCGACCTCGTACTGGTCCAGGAGGCGCCGCGCTTCTTCCGCTGGCGCAAGAAACTGGCCCGCCTCGCCGCCGCGTCGGGGCAGGTGATCCTGTCGGGCGGGGCCACCGCGTCGGGGCCCGCGCTGCTCTGTTCGCTGCGCGCGACGATCGAGCGGACCGAGGACGTACTGCTGCCCCTCACGCCGGGTCTGCACCGGCGCGGATTCGCCACGGCGGTCGTCCGGTTCGGGGGCGCGCGGGTCGGCGTACTGAGCTGTCATCTGTCGTTGCAGAAGGACGAGCGCTACGAGCAGGGCGGCACGCTCCTCGACCGGCTGGCCGCGCTCGACACCCCCTACGCGATCGCGGGCGGCGACCTCAACGAACGGCCGAACGGGCGCACGTTCCGGCGCCTCGCCGCCAGTCTCCAGGACTGCTGGGTGGCCGCTCCCTGGGGCGCCGAGTACACCTCGACGCCGACGGACCCCCACCAGCGCATCGACGCGATCTTCGCCACGGACGGCATCGAGGTCCTCGGCTGTGGGGTGCCTCGCGCCGTCCCGGGAGTCACCGAGGCCGATCTGCGGGCGGCCACGGATCATCTGCCGGTGCTGGCCGCCCTGAGAATTCCGGTCGCCTAGGGCGCAGGCGGGAGTTCGACGACAGGCCCTGGGGCTATCGGGGCGACTGGAGCATCGGGCTTCAGACCACCGCGCCGCGCCCCGGGTCGTCGTCGTCCTCGTCGTCGGGGCGCATCCGAACGACCAGGGTGGCGAAGCCGCCGAGGAAGCCGCCGATGCCGAGGGTGGCCAGCCACCAGGTCATGTTCCAGCCGAGCAGGACGGCGAGCAGGAGCAGGATCGGGCCGCCGAGCACGGCGAGCCAGGCGAACTTGGCCGTGGTGTCCGCGGTGGGCAGCGGGGGCGGCTCGGGCGGTACGAAGTGGCCCTCGTCGTCCTCGTCGTAGTCGTCCTCGGACGGCTCGGGCGTGTTGTAGTCACGGGGGCCCGCGACGCCGGGCGCGAAGGCGACGGAGCTGCCGAGCGGCTTCCCGGACGCGGGTTTGTCGCCCGAAGCGGAGCCCTCGGAGTCCGCTTCGGAGCCCTCGGAGCCCTCGGAGCCCTCGGAGTCCTTGCCGCCCTTGGCGCCCTTCGCGTCCCGGGTGTCCCTGGGCTCGGGGTCGTTGGTCTTGGGGTCCAGGAGTGCCAGGTCCTCCACCGACTTGAAGGGCTTGGCGCCGGGCGGGTCCGGAGGCTCCTCGCCGTACCCGGCGACGATCGCCGCCCACGCGGCATCCTCGTCGAACGACGGGCCCTGCTCCTCGCCGGTCGGCACGTCCTTCTCGTCGGGCTCGCGGTCCGCGTCGTGCTCAGCCACCAGTGGCCGTCCCTTCCTGCTGACCCACCTGACCCACTTGATCCACCCTGTCTGTCCCGTCCGCCTCGTCTGCCTCGTCCGCCTCGTCCGCCCGTCCGGACTCGGCCTCCTTGTCGGTGCCGGCCGTGAGCCGGTCGACAAAGGCGAAGCTCTCCTCGAAGATCCGGTCCCTGTCGTGGTCCAACGTCGCCACGTGGTAACTCTGTTCCAGCAGGATCTCCGTGACGTCCGTGGACGACACCCGGCCGAGGACGCGCGCGGAGTCGGCGAGAGGTACGACATGGTCCTGGACGCTGTGCAGAAGCAGCATCGGCTGCGTGACCTGCGGCAGCTCGCCGTCGACCAGCCGGAGGAAGTTCCGCAGCGAGTGAGCGGCGTGCAGCGGCACCCGGTCGTAGCCGATCTCGACCTCGCCTTCCTTGGCGATGTCGCTGGTGATGCCCTTCGTCGTAGGCACGAAGTGCCTGAGTACCGGGAGGGCACGCGCCGACAGGCCGTGCACCTTGTTCGCCGGGTTGACGACGACGATGCCGCTGACCTCTTCCCCGTACTTGGCCGCGAGCCGCAGCGCGAGCGCGCCGCCCATGGACAGCCCGAAGACGAAGACCTGGGTGCAGCGCTCACGCAGGGCGCGCAGCTCGCGGTCCACCTCCGCGTACCAGTCCTGCCAGCCGGTGAGCCGCATGTCCTCCCAGCGTGTGCCGTGGCCCGGCAGCAGCGGCAACGAGACCGTCAGACCGCGCTTCGCCAGATACTCCGCCCAGGGGCGCAGCGGCTGCGGGGAACCGGTGAAGCCGTGACAGAGGAGGACACCCACCTCTCCGCCCTCGTGGCGGTACGGCTCGGCTCCAGGAAGGACCGGCACCTTCGGTCTCCTGTTCATCGGAAAGGGGCGACGCGACGATCGCCCCGAGACTTCGAGGCGTATTTCACCGTACGCGACGGCACTGACACCGACCAGGGCCGTCGGACCCATTGGCAGTGCTCCGGGTTAAGGTCTGATCTACGGACACAGGAGGCACTCGGGTGATCTACGGCGCAGTGAAGTTTTCCATCGGAGGGCCCCTGAAGCTCGCCTTCAGGCCCTGGGTGGAAGGCCTCGAGAACATTCCCGCCGAGGGACCCGCCATCCTGGCGAGCAATCACCTGTCGTTCTCGGACTCGTTCTTCCTGCCCGCGGTCCTCGACCGCAAGGTGACCTTCATCGCGAAGGCCGAGTACTTCACGACGCCTGGCATCAAGGGCCGGATGACCGCCGCCTTCTTCAAGGGGGTCGGTCAGTTGCCGGTGGACCGCTCCGGAGCGCGTGGCGCGGGTGAGGCGGCGATCAAGAGCGGTATCGACGTCATCGAGCGCGGCGAGCTGTTCGGTATCTATCCCGAGGGCACGCGCTCGCCCGACGGCCGCCTCTACCGGGGCAAGCCCGGCGGCCTCGCGCGCGTGGCGCTCGCCACCGGCGCGCCGGTCATTCCGGTCGCCATGATCGACACCGAGAAGATCCAGCCGCCCGGCAAGGTCCTCCCCAAGCTGATGCGCCCGGGCATCCGCATCGGGAAGCCGCTGGACTTCGGTCGCTACCAGGGCATGGAACACGACCGGTTCGTGCTGCGCGCCGTGACCGACGAGGTCATGTACGAAATCATGAAGCTCTCCGGCCAGGAGTACGTCGACATCTACGCGACCGCCGCCAAACGGCAGATCGCGGAAGCGGCGAAGGCGGAGAAGCAGGCCCAGAAGCAGGCCGGTCAGGCGCGCAAGGAAGCCGAGAAGACGGCGGCCGAGAAGACGGCTGAGAAGACGGCCGAGCAGGGCCAGAAGGCCCAGAAGGACCAGAGCGGCAGGACGGCCGAGAAGGACAATTCGGCCGATCAGGGCGATAAGGACGACAAGGGCAACAAGGGCGAGCAGGAACGGTCCGGCTCCTAGGCGCGTCCGTCAGGGGTGGGGGGATGGGGGACATGGCCAAGCGCGAGAGAGTCATGAGGATGTCGGTCGAGCAGCCGCTGTGGCGCGCGCTCACCGCCTACCGCGTACTGACGATGTGCTACGCGATCGGGCTCTTCGTCTCCGCGTACGACAAGTTCGCACGGCCCCAAGTGGCCATCGCCTACCTCGCCGTGCTCTTCGTGTGGACCCTGGCGACCCTGCCCAAGGTCGCGGGCGCGGTGAGCTGCACCAAGCCGTTCCTCGCCGCCGACCTGACCGTCGCGCTCGTCGGCATCCTGCTCACACCGGTCGCGGACTCCCACGACCGGATCGTGGGCGGCGGCCCCACGCTGCCGTCGATATGGACCGCGGGTGCGGTCCTGGCGTACGCGATCAAGGGCGGCTGGCGCTGGGCTGCCTTCGCGTCGACGCTGGTCGGCATCGCCAACGTCGTGCAGCGCCAGGCCCTCAGCCAGGACACGCTCCACAACGTGCTGCTCGTCTGGGTAGCGTCCATCGCCATCGGGTACGTCGTCGAGGTCGCCCGCGCCTCCGAGCGCACCCTCGCCCGGGCCCTGGAGATCGAGGCCGCGACCCGCGAGCGGGAGCGGCTGGCCCGAGACATCCACGACGGCGTCCTCCAGGTACTCGCCATGGTGCAGCGGCGCGGCTCCGCGCTCGGCGGCGACGCCGCGGAGCTGGGCCGTATGGCGGGCGAACAGGAAGTGGCGCTGCGCACGCTGGTCTCGGGCGGACTGCCCGCCTCCCGGATCTCGGAGGACGCGGCCCAGGGGGCGCTGGTGCGCGCGGTGGACGAGCCCGACGAGTCCGACGAGGACGGCCCCAGCGACCTGCGCGCGATGCTGGCCCCATACGCCACCGCGAAGGTGACCTTCTCCGAGCCGGGCGCCCCCGTGCCGCTCGCCCCGCCCGTGGCGAAGGAGCTGGTGGCCGCTGTCGGTGCCGCCCTCGACAATGTCCACCGGCACGCGGGCGAGGACGCCCGCGCCTGGATCCTCGTCGAGGACGAGCCGGACGCGGTGATCGTGACCGTACGCGACGACGGTCCGGGCATCCCGGAGGGCCGCCTGGCCCAGGCCGAGGGCGAGGGCCGCCTCGGTGTGGCCCTGTCCATCCGTGGCCGGCTCCGCGACATCGGCGGCACGGCCGACCTGATCTCGATCCCGGGCCAGGGCACCGAGGTCGAACTCAAGGTGCCGAAGGTTTCAGGGGAGCGATGACGACGACGGCGGAGTCCGGGGGCCGTGGTGGAGGCGGGCCGACGATGACAGAGGCGATGGTGGCCATGGCGAAGGTGGAGTGGTGATGAGTGAGCAGCGGGGCCCGATCAAGGTCATGGTGGTGGACGATCACCCCATGTGGCGGGACGCGGTCGCCCGGGACCTGAGCGAGTCCGGCTTCGACGTGGTGGCCACGGCGGGCGACGGCGAGCAGGCGGTGCGCAGGGCCCAGGCCGTCGGCCCCGATGTCCTCGTGCTCGACCTCAACCTGCCCGCCAAGCCCGGCGTCCAGGTCTGCAAGGAACTCGTCGGCGGCAATCCCGCCCTGCGTGTCCTGGTCCTCTCCGCGAGCGGTGAGCATGCCGACGTCCTGGAGGCGGTCAAGTCCGGAGCCACCGGCTATCTGCTCAAGTCGGCCTCCACGGAGGAACTGATCGACGCGGTACGCCGCACGGCCGTCGGTGACCCCGTCTTCACACCCGGCCTCGCGGGCCTGGTCCTCGGCGAGTACCGCCGCCTGGCCTCCGAGCCGGCCCCCGCCCCGGGCGCGGACAAGCCCAAGGCCCCGCAGCTGACCGACCGCGAGACCGAGGTGCTGCGCCTGGTCGCCAAGGGCCTGAGCTACAAGCAGATAGCCGAGCGCCTCGTCATCTCCCATCGCACCGTGCAGAACCATGTCCAGAACACCCTGGGCAAGCTCCAGCTGCACAACCGGGTGGAGCTGGTGCGGTACGCGATAGAGCGCGGCCTCGACGACGAATAAACCTGAGCAAACCTGAGTAAACCAAGTAGCCCGCACTACACCTTCGAGTGAAGGCGGATGATCAACGCCCACACAATTCACCAGAATTGACCTCCCCTTCCCTGCCTGAGTGACCTGGATCACGATTAGCGTGAGCGTTACCAGGCAACCGCGGCGAAGGGACATTTCCATGCGGGTCGGAGTACTGACCGGAGGCGGCGACTGCCCCGGACTCAACGCCGTCATCCGGGGCATCGTGCGCAAGGGCGTACAGGAGTACGGCTATGACTTCACCGGCTTCCGGGACGGCTGGCGTGGTCCGCTCGAGGGCGACAGCATTCAGCTCGACATCCCGGCCGTGCGCGGCATCCTGCCCCGTGGCGGCACCATCCTCGGCTCCTCACGTACCAACCCCCTCAAGGCCGAGAACGGCGTCCGGCGGATCAAGGAGAACCTCGCGAAGCAGGAGGTCGACGCGCTCATCGCGATCGGCGGCGAGGACACCCTCGGGTTCGCCGCCACCCTCTCGGACGATCACGGCGTCCCCTGCGTCGGCGTCCCCAAGACCATCGACAACGATCTCTCGGCCACCGACTACACCTTCGGCTTCGACACGGCCGTCAACATCGCCACGGAGGCCATCGACCGTCTCCACACCACCGCCGAGTCGCACATGCGCGTCCTTGTCGTCGAGGTCATGGGCCGGCACTCGGGCTGGATCGCGATCCACTCCGGGCTCGCGGGCGGCGCGAACGTCATCCTCATCCCCGAGCAGCCCTTCGACCTCGACCAGGTCTGCGCCTGGGTCACCTCCCGCTTCCGGGCCTCGTACGCGCCGATCGTGGTGGTCTCCGAGGGAGCGAAGCCGCAGGACGGGGACGTGGTCCTCAAGGACGAGTCGCTGGACGACTTCGGACACGTCCGGCTGTCCGGGATCGGTGAGTGGCTGGCCAAGGAGATCGAGAAGCGCACCGGCAAGGAGGCCCGTACGACGGTCCTCGGTCATATCCAGCGCGGTGGCACTCCCAGCGCCTTCGACCGCTGGCTCGCCACCCGGTTCGGTCTGCACGCCATCGAGGCCGTCCGTGACGGCGACTTCGGCAAGATGGTCGCCCTGCGCGGCACCGACATCGTCCGCGTCCCGATCGCGGACGCCACGGCCCGTCTGAAGACCGTGGACCCGAAGCTGTACGAGGAGGTCGGCGTCTTCTTCGGCTGAGGCCGGAGCTTTTTCGCCCCCGCCGCCCCTACCCGTCCCATCCCGTACCTGGGGGCTGCGCCCCCAGACCCCCGCTATCGGCCTTGCGGCCTCGTCCTCAAACGCCGGACGGGCTGAAATTCAGCCCCTCCGGCGCTTGAGGAGCGGGGTCTGGGGCGGAGCCCCCAGGGATGGGAATGGGTAGGGGCGGCGGGGGCGAAGAACGACCCCCGCTACACGGCGGGCCGTCGCCCGGCGAACGTGTCGGCGCCACGCAACCCGCCGATCAACTCCCGTACGACAGCCGCGCCGTTGAGGCTCAGCACCGATTCCGGGTGGAACTGCACGCCCGCGAACCCGGGCCCGCGCAGCGCATGCACCTCCCCGGCGTCGCTGCGGCTCACCTCCACGTCGTGGGCGGCCAGCTCCGTCGCGGTCTCGTCGTCGCAGTACGCCACGAAGCTGTTGTAGAAGCCGACGGTCTCCGTCCGCCCGAAGAGGTCGATGTCCGTCTGGGCGCCCTGGTACGGGACGTCCTTCCGTACGATCTCCAGGCCCAGCTCCACCGCGATCAGCTCATGACCGAGGCAGACGCCGAGCACTTGGTGACGGTGGCCGCGGATCACCTCGGCGGCGAGAGCGCGCAGGAAGGCCATCTTGGGATCGGCCGTGTCCGAGGGATCGCCCGGACCGGGGCCGAGGATCAGCGGCCCCTCGTGCGCGAGGACCGCCTCCCGCAGCCCCGGCGCGTCGTACCGCCGCACGGTCACCTCCAGCCCCGACGAGCGCAGCACATGCGCCAGCATCGCGGTGAAGGTGTCCTCGCCGTCGACGACCAGGGCATGCCCCTCCAACTCGGCCGCCCGCTCCTGCATCCGCAGCCAGAACGGCGCGAGCGAGGCACGCCGCCCGTCGAGCGCCGCCCGCACCCGCGGGTCGTCCGCCAGCCTCGGCCGTACGCCGTCCGTGTCCTGGCGGCCAGGACGTACCCCCAGCGCGGCCAGCACGCCCGCCGCCTTGGCGTGCGTCTCGGCGACCTCGCTCTCGGGATCCGATCCCCGTACCAGCGTGGCGCCCACCGGCACCTTCAGGCGGCCGCTCGTGGTGATGTCGGCCGTACGGATCAGGATGGGGGAGTCCAGCGTCTGCGCCCCGTTCGTGTCCCGGCCGAGGAGCGCCAGCGCCCCCGCGTAGTACCCGCGTCCGGCACCGTCCCGCCCGAGGGGCTCGTACCGCTCGATCACCCGGCACGCGTTCTGCACGGGCGACCCGGTCACGGTCGCCGCGAACATGGTCTCGCGCAGGACGTCGCGCACGTCGAGCGAGGAGCGGCCCCGCAACTCGTATTCCGTGTGGGCGAGGTGGGCCATCTCCTTCAGCCGCGGCCCGATGACGACCCCGCCCATGTCGCCGACCGTGCACATCATCTTGAGCTCCTCGTCGACGACCATGGAGAGCTCCTCGATCTCCTTGCCGTCGGCGAGGAAGTCCAACAGGTCCTCGGGGGTCGGCCCCTCGGCCGGATAGCGATACGTCCCGCTGATGGGGTTCATCACGACCGTCCCGCCGGACATCCGGACGTGCACCTCAGGGCTGGCCCCGACGAGCGTCCGCTCTCCGGTATGCACCACGAAGGTCCAGTAGGCGCCCCGCTCGCCGACGAGCAGCCGGCGGAACAGGGCGAGCGCGTCGGCCCTGCCGAACCCCGGGATGTCACCCTCGTACGTACGCCGGATGACGAAGTTCGCGCCCTCGCCCCGGCCGATCTCCTCGCTCAGGACGCGACCGACGATCTCCGCGTATCTGTCGTCGGTGACGTCGAAGGCCCCGCCCTCGACGCGTACTTCGTGCGAGGGCAGCTCCGACAGGGCTTGTTCCAGGGGGAGTTCGTATCGCTCCTCGGCGGTCAGGACAGCGAGCGGCGTGCCGTCGTCTCGGACGTCGAATCCGCGCTCGCGGATCTGGCGGAAGGGGATGAGGGCCAGGCCCTCGTCGGGGATGTCGGCGAGCCGCTCGTACGGGGTGACCGGGCCGACCAGGACTTCGACGGTGTGGTGGTCGTGGCCTGGGGTGCGGCGGCGCAGCAGGGCGAAGGGCCGGTGATCGGCCAGGAGCTGAGCGATGAGCATGGGGTTCCTTCCTTCGTGGGAGGGAGGAACGGCCCGTGTCCGGCTGGTTCGGAAACCGGCTGGTGGAAACAGTGAAGGCCGCCCCTCGGGCGGCCTTCGCGATGTCTGGATACGCGCAGTCAGTGGGCCGCCGGACGAGCGGTCCACCACCAGGTCTGGTTGCTGTGCGCGAACATGCGCCGCACCATACCCCATGCCCTGCCCGGTGCGCTGGGCTTCTCGGCGTCGGGCTCCGGAACCTTCCGTTCCGGTCGAGCGCTGACTGTCTCAATTGATGAGCAGACGGCTGGACGCCCGACATGACCCCGTAATGTGGACGACGTGACCGTGAACGCTAAGTCCAGCGCGAGCGCTGGCAACACCTGGCGAGACCTGCCCGCGGCGCAGCAGCCCGAGTACCCCGACACCGAGGCTCTGCGCGCAGTGATCGCGGACCTCGAGTCGTATCCGCCGCTCGTCTTCGCGGGCGAGTGCGACCAGCTGCGCGCCCGGATGGGAGCCGTCGCCAAGGGCGAGGCGTTCCTGCTGCAGGGCGGCGACTGCGCCGAGGCCTTCGACGGCGTGTCCGCCGACCACATCCGTAACAAGCTCAAGACCCTGCTCCAGATGGGCGCCGTCCTCACGTACGCGGCCTCCGTGCCGGTCGTGAAGGTGGGCCGCATCGCCGGCCAGTACTCCAAGCCGCGCTCCAAGGGGACCGAGACCCGCGACGGCGTGACGCTGCCGACCTACCGCGGCGACTCCGTCAACGGCTTCGAGTTCACCGAGGCGGCCCGGGTGCCGGACCCCGAGCGGCTGAAGCGGATGTACCACGCCTCCGCCTCCACGCTGAACCTGGTCCGTGCCTTCACCACCGGCGGCTACGCCGACCTGCGCCAGGTGCACGCCTGGAACCAGGACTTCGTGAAGTCGTCCCCGTCCGGGCAGCGCTACGAGCAGCTGGCTCGAGAGATCGACCAGGCGCTGAACTTCATGCACGCCTGCGGGGCCGACCCGGAGGAGTTCAAGACCGTCGAGTTCTACTCCTCGCACGAGGCGCTGCTGCTCGACTACGAGTCGGCGCTGACCCGCGTCGACTCGCGCACCGGGCAGCTGTACGACGTCTCGGCGCACATGGTGTGGATCGGCGAGCGCACCCGCCAGCTGGACCACGCGCACATCGAGTTCGCCTCGAAGATCCGCAACCCGATAGGGATCAAGCTGGGCCCGACGACGACGGCCGAGGACGCGCTGGAGTACGTCGAGCGTCTCGACCCCGACCGTGAGCCGGGCCGGCTGACCTTCATCGTCCGCATGGGCGCCGACAAGGTCCGCGACAAGCTGCCCGAGCTGGTCGAGAAGGTCACCGCCTCGGGTGCCACGGTGGCCTGGGTCACGGACCCGATGCACGGCAACACCTTCGAGGCGGCCTCGGGTCACAAGACCCGCCGCTTCGACGACGTGCTGGACGAGGTGAAGGGCTTCTTCGAGGTCCACAAGGAGCTGGGCACCCACCCGGGCGGCATCCACGTCGAGCTCACCGGTGACGACGTCACCGAGTGCGTGGGCGGCGGCGACGAGATCTTCGTCGACGACCTGCACCAGCGCTACGAGACGGCCTGCGACCCGCGCCTGAACCGCAGCCAGTCCCTGGACCTGGCGTTCCTGGTGGCGGAGATGTACCGCGACCAGTAGCGGGGCCGGTAACGGCGCCAGTGGCGCCGCCAGTGGCGGGCCGGTTGTTCGCCGGTGGTGACAGAAGCACGCGGTGGGGCGCGGATCACATACGATCCGCGCCCCTCGCTCTTTTGCGGCCTTCCTGTGGCGGGTAAGGTTAGGTTAGCCTCACCGAGGAATCGGGATGGCGCCTACGAACTCCGCCGGGGAGGTGAACCGCGTGTACGTCTGCAACTGCTTCGGGGTCACCGAGGCGCAGGTGAAGAAGCACGCGGCGGACGGCGCCTGCACTCCCCGCCAGATCGCGTCGGCCTGCAAGGCGGGCACGGACTGCGGCTCCTGCGTCCGGCGTATCCAGGCACTGCTGGGCCGGTCCGCCTGCCCCCGCGGTGAGCAGGCCGATCAGGGCATGCCTGTTCTGACGGGGGTCGCAGAGGTTTCGGAGATCGCGGAGGCCGCCGAGCTGGACGAGGCGCTGCGCGAAGCGGCCTAGCCCCGCTCCCACCGCTCCCGGCCCGCCGGGCCGCGGTTCGAAGATTGCCGTTCGAAGACTGCCGTTCGAAGATCGCCGCTCAGCTGTCCGGCTGCTCGATGAGCTGGGCGATGTAGAGCGCCTCGCCGAGCTTCTCCACCAGCTCCAGCTGGGTGTCCAGATAGTCGATGTGATGCTCCTCGTCCGCGAGGATCGACTCGAAGATGTTCGCGGACGTGATGTCGCCCTTGTTCCGCATCACCTCGATCCCGCGCCTGAGGCGGTCGATCGCCTCCACCTCGATCTGCCGGTCCGCCTGGAACATCTCCGTGACCGTCTGCCCGACCCGGACATGGAAGAGCCGCTGGTAGTTCGGCAGGGCCTCCAGGAAGAGAATCCGGTCGGTGAGCACCTCCGCGTGCTTCATCTCGTCGAAGGACTCGGATCGCGTGTACTTCGCGAGCTTGGTCCAGCCGAAGTTCTCCTGCATCTTCGCGTGCAGGAAGTACTGGTTGATCGCGGTGAGCTCGGCGGTCAGCTGCTCGTTGAGGAATTCAATGACCTCGGGGTCGCCCTGCATCGCAAAGGCTCCTTCCAAGCGGGGGGACTGGCAGGATGCCGCGCATGATTGCACCGGCGCCGAGGGCTGGTCCAGTAAGTGCAGGCTTAGTAGGAGTTGCCCGAATCGGGACAGGCCTGGTCATCTGCACCGTCATTGGTCTGTCAGGATGGAGGTATGGGGCAGCCGGTGGAGCGCGAATCTGGAGACGCGGCACAGTCACAGCTTCCGCCAGGACAGCGACTGCAACGCGGCTGGCCGGTCACGCACTACGGACCCGTACCCAAGTTCCGTCCCGAGCGCTGGGAATTCAGGGTATTCGGCGCGACCGCCGACGGAGAGAAGCACTGCTGGAACCATGAGGAGTTCTCGGCCCTGCCCTACGCCACGGTCGTGGCCGATCTGCACTGCGTGACGAAGTTCAGCATGATCGGCGCCGAGTGGGGCGGCATTCCGGCCCGTACGATCCTGGAGATCGCGCCGCCCGCCCCCAGCGTCACCCATGTGATGGTCTGGGCCGAGTACGGCTTCAGCTCGAACCTTCGCCTCACCGACTTCGCGTCGGAGCGCACGATCTTCGCCACCCACAAGGACGGCGAGCTGCTCACCGCGGAGCACGGTTTCCCGCTGCGCCTGGTGGTGCCCCATCTGTACGCCTGGAAGGGCCCCAAGTGGGTCCGGGGTGTCGAGTACATGACCGCCGACCGCCGTGGCTTCTGGGAGGAGCGCGGCTACCACAACATCGGCGATCCCTGGCGGGAGCAGCGCTACTCGTACCAGGAAGAGCCCGGGGACGGCCCCGAGCTCTGATTCCTGTCGTCTTCCCCGTGCGTCGGTGCCCGTGCGTCAGTGGTGGTACTGGTGCACCACCGCGTGGCCTTTGCCGCGGCCGATCATCCACTTGTTCACAGGCAGGGTGATCACGAAGGCGGCTGCCAGTGCGATGGCCAGGACCCACCAGAACATCGGGTCCGCGAGATGGGCGTCCATCGCGCCCGGCCAGAAGGCGATCACGCCGTTGTCGATCAGTTCCATCACGGTGATGGAGAGGGTGTCCGCGGCGAGGGCGACCCGGATCGCGGCCTTCAGCCCGACGTTGGCCTTGAGCACTCCGCGCAGCGTGAGTGAGTAGCCGAAGAAGAACGCCAGCACGATCGCCAGGGTCATCGTCGGCACGTTGCCCCAGCCCAGCGCGGTGCCGATCACCATGCCGAGCACTTCGCCGATGGCGCACCCGGTGAGGCAGTGGAGGGTCGCCTGTGCGGCCATCCTCCAGCTGACCTTGCCGATGCCGTGCGCGTGCGCGTCGTGCGTGTGCGCTTCGTTCGAGTGCGCTTCGTTCGAGTGCGCGTCGTGCGTGTCGTGCTGCATGAGTAGCCCCCCAAAGGCCCGGTAGCGGTTCCTGCTCACTGCGGTGAACCGTATACCCCCTAGGGGTATTTCCTCAAGAGGGGTGTCCGCTACCGGAGGCACATGAGTTCTGCGGGAGGTACGCGAGGTCTTCGGAGCTTCCGGCCTGGGTCAGGCGTCGCGGAGTTTCTTGAGCCGTTCCACGTCCATCGCGTGCCCTTCCTTCCCGCCGGGCGTCTCGATGATCAGCGGTACGCCCTCCGTGGCCGGGTGGGTCATCAGGGCACGGAACGGGTCCTCGCCGATGTGGCCGGCGCCGATGTTCTCGTGGCGGTCCTTGTGGGCGCCGACCACGTCCTTGGAGTCATTGGCGTGGATCAGCTTCAGACGCCCCTCACCGACCGTCTCCACCAGCAGGTCGAGGGTCTGGTGCATTCCTGAGGGCCCGGTGAGGTCATGACCCGCCGCGAAGACGTGGCAGGTGTCCAGGCAGACGCCCAGCTTCGGATGGGCGTCGAGCGCCTCGAAGTACGGCCCGAAGTCCCAGGTGCGGGAACAGAGCGAGGCGCCCTGCCCGGCGGTCGACTCGAGCAGGAGGTACGGGTCGTCGTCGTGGGTCAGCTCGTCGAGCAGCGGCAACAGGTACGCGCGTACCTGCTTCAGCGCGACCGCCCGCTCCCGCCCGCCGGTCGCCGAACCGGTGTGCACGACGACGCCCAGCGCTCCGATCTCGCGCCCGCGGCGCAGCGAGTGCCGCAGCGACTCCACCGACCTCTCGACGGTCGCCTCGGTGTGCGAGCCGAAGTTGATCAGATAGGGCGCGTGAACGTACGCGGGGATCGCCCCGGCGGCGCAGGCCGCGCGGAACTCCTCGTCCTGACGCGGGTTCCCCGGCGGTGTCGCCCAGCCGCGCGGGTTGGCGACGAAGACCTGAACGGCCTCGGCGGCCAGATCGCGCGCGTACGAGAGCCCTACGGAGGCGAGGCCACCGGCCACGGGGACGTGGCCGCCGACGGGGTTGCGGGACTGCTGAATGCTCACCCGCTCAGGGTGTCACGAGGTCTTTGGCGGTCCGGCGGCGGATGGCCGCTCCCCTCGGCCGGCCGCCGGTACGCGAACATCACTCGATCTCGATGGTGATCGACGAGCCCTTCGGCGCCGTGTCCCCGCCGTCCACCGACTGGCCCTTGACCGTGTCTCCGAAGAGCCCGAACAGGCCGCGGTCCTCCTCGACCTGGAAGCCGGCGTCCTCCAGCTCCCGCTTCGCGTCGTCGACCTTGTCGCCCACGACGTCCGGCACCTCGACCATTTCCGGGCCCTTGGAGATCGTCAGCGTGACGGTGTCGCCCGTGGCCAACTGGCGGCCGTCACCCGGCGCCTGCGCTGCGACCTGGCCCGCGTCGAAGTCGGAGTTGACCCGCTCGGTGGCGACCTTGACCTTCAGGCCCGCGTCCGTCAGCTCCTGACGCGCGTCGGCGAGGTCGTCGCCCCGGACGTCGGGCACCTCCACCGGGCTGCCCCGGCTGATGGTGAGCGCGATGGCCGAGCTGGCGCGGCGCTCGGTGCCCGCACCCGGCTCCGTGCTGATCACATAGCCACGGGTGACGTCCTCGCTGAAGGACTTGGTGATCATGCCTGCCGCCAGGCCCTCGTTCTTCAGCCGCTCCTTGGCCTTGCTCAGCTTGTAGCCCTCGAGGTCCGGTACCCGTACGGTCTCCGGGCCCTTGGAGATCGTCAGCGTCACCGCGTCGTTGTCGCGGATCCGGGCGCCCGTCTTGGGATCGCTGCTGATGACCGTGCCGCGCTCGACCGTGTCGCTGTACTCCCGCTTGATCTGCTTCACATCGAGCCCGGCGTTCGCAAGGCGCTGCTTCGCCTTCGCCTCGGTCATCGTCAGCACCGGAGGGACCTTGGTGAACTGGCCGGAGTTGATGTACCAGACGCCCGTGCCGACGCCGAGGATCAGCAGCACCGCGGCGACGATCGCGAGCATCCCGCGCCGGGGGCGCCGGGGAAGGGCGCGGCGGCGTGACGGAGCGGAAGGCGGCGGGGGTTCGAGGAGACTCGTGTGGTGGATCGCACGATCGCGCCCACTCCCGCCCCCGTCTCCGTGCTCGCCCTCGTCCTCGTTCACGGGCAGGAGGCGTGACACGGACAGCGAGCGCGGGATCACGCTCGTACGGTCCTCGGCGTTGTCGTGATCCACGGTGAGGGCCTGCGGCGGTACGGCGTCCAGCTGGGAGGCGCTCAGCCCGCTCCGCGCGTCCCTGGCGTGCGCGAGCAGCGCCACCGCGTCGTGCGGGCGCACGTCCGGAGTGCGCGCGGTCGCCGACGCGACCAGCTCGTCCAGGGCGTAGGGCAGGCCGGGGACCGCCGCCGACGGCGGCGGTACGTCTTCGTGCAGGTGCTTGTAGAGCACCAGCGCGGGTGAGTCGCCCAGGTGCGGCCGGTCGCCGGTCAGCATCTCGTAGAGGACGATTCCGCACGCGTACACGTCGACCCGGGGATCGGCCGTGCCGTGTTCGATCTGCTCCGGGGCGAGATACGACACTGTGCCTAGGACGGCCCCGGTCGTGTTCGTGACGGTGTCCACGGCCCGTACGAGTCCGAAGTCCGCGACCTTGACGCGGCCGTCGTCCCCTATCAGGACGTTCTCCGGCTTCATGTCGCGGTGTACGAACCCGGCGCGGTGCGCGGCGCCGAGCGCGGCGAGTACCGGCTCCAGGATGTCCAGCGCGGCCCGGGGCTGCAGCGCGCCGCGCTCGCGCAGCACGTCACGGAGGGTGCATCCGGCGACGTACTCCATCGCGAGATAGACGTACGAGCCGTCCGTGCCCTGGTCGAAGACCTGCACCACATTGGGGTGCGCGAGCCGGGCCACAGACTTGGCCTCGCGGATGAACCGGTCGACGAACGTGGCGTCGGCGGCCAGTGTCGGATGCATCACCTTGAGCGCGAGCACGCGGTCGAGGCGGGTGTCCACAGCCCGGTAGACCGTGGCCATCCCGCCGACCGCGACCCGTGCGTCGATGCGGTAACGGCCGTCGAGCACCTGCCCGACCAACGGGTCCTGAAGGGTCGTATCCACGCAGGTGAGTGTACGAGCCGACACTGTCAGCCCCGTCCGTTCGGTCGAGATCGGAGCGGGACTGCAGCTGACCTGTGACGCTGCCGCGCCCCTTCAGGGGCGCGGCGAACTGCGCGACCAGCCGCGGAGGGCCCGCAGCCGAAAGCGAACCCGTCCCATCCACCCGCGGTGGTCAGAAGGCGGGCCGCTCCGGGTCCAGGCGGGCCATGCCCTCCGCAGGAGAGGACGCCTCGGCGAAGTGGCGCCGAGGGATACGCCCAGCGAGCCGCGCCAACCGCCCGGCCTCGACCGCGTGCCGCATCGCCGCGGCCATCAACTCCGGTTCCTGCGCCCGCGTCACCGCCGAGGCCAGCATCACCCCCGCGCACCCCAGCTCCATGGCGAGGGCGGCGTCGGACGCCGTACCGGCCCCGGCGTCCAGAATGACCGGCACGCGCGCGTGCTCCACGATGAGCTGGAAGTTGTGCGGGTTGCGGATCCCGAGCCCGGAGCCGATGGGCGAGCCGAGCGGCATGATCGCGGCGCAGCCCACGTCCTCGAGCTTGCGTGCGAGAACGGGGTCGTCGTTCGTGTACGGCAACACGGTGAAACCGTCGTCGACCAAGGTCTCCGCGGCGTCGAGCAGTTCGATGGGATCGGGCAGCAGCGTGCGCTCGTCGGCGATGACCTCCAGCTTGATCAGGTCGGTGCCGAGGGCTTCGCGCGCGAGGCGGGCCGTCAGGACCGCCTCTCCGGCCGTGTAGCAGCCCGCCGTGTTCGGGAGCACACGGATGCCGAGCCGGTCGAGCACGGACAGCACCGAGCCCTGCACGGAAGCGTTGACGCGGCGCATCGCGACCGTCGTCAACTCCGTACCGGACGCGACGAGCGAGCGCTCCAGCACATCGAGGCTGGGGGCGCCGCCGGTGCCCATGATGAGGCGGGACGTGAAGGACGTACCGCCGAGGAGGAACGGATCGTCGGCCATCGGTCAGCCTCCTTGGACGGCGGTGAGGACTTCGACGCGGTCTCCCTCACTGAGGGACGTGCCAGGCCACTGCGCGCGCGGGACGACGGTTTCGTTGAGGGCGGCGGCGACGCCCGAGGGGGCCGTGGTGAGACCGGCGACGAGCGTGTCGAGGGCGGTGTCCGCGGCGATCTCCTGCCGCTCACCGTTGACGAAGATGTTCATGCGGGCTGCTCCGTGAGGGCGGCGCTGAAGCGCTTGGGAGTGAAGGCGACGGCCTCGTCCGGGAGTTCACCGGTGGTCAGGACGTGCGCCATGGCGTCGCCCGTGACGGGTGTGAGCAGCACTCCGTTGCGAAAATGGCCGGTGGCCAGCAGCAGGCCGTCCAGCTCCGTCGGACCGAGCATGGGCGCGTTGTCGGGGGAGCCCGGCCGCAGGCCCGCCCGGGTCTCGGTGAGCGGCAGTTCTGTGATCCCGGGGACCAGCTCGTGGGCGTCACGCAGCAGTTCGTACACGCCGCCCGCGGTCACCGTCGTGTCCCAGCCCAGTTCCTCACTCGTCGCGCCGATGACCAGTTCGCCGCTCTCGCGCGGCACCAGGTACACATGGCTGCCCCGGACGACGGCGCGCACGGTCCGGCTCAGGAACGGCGCGTGCCGCTTCGTCACGGTCAGCCGCAGCACCTGGCCCTTCACCGGTCGTACCGGCGGCAGCACGTCGTCCGGTACGCCCGCGAGCTGCCCGCTGAGGCTGCCCGCCGCGAGGACGACCTGGCCCGCGGCCAAATCCGTGCCGTCGGTGGTGACGATCCCCGTCGCCCGGCCCCTTGCCACGCTGAGCCGCCCGGCCCAGCCCCGGTGGAAGACCACTCCGGCCCGCTCGCACGCCACGACCAGCGCCATGGCGAGCCGCCGCGGATCGACCTGGTGGTCGCCGTCGACCCTGAGCCCCCCGCGCACGCCCGGCGCGAGCATCGGCTCCAGGCGCCGGCATTCGCGCCCGTTCAGCCACTCCGATTCCAGGCCCGACTGGCGTTGCAGGGCGTGCAGTTCACGCAGATGGGCGCGGTCGTCGGCGTCGAGCGCCACGGCGAGCGTGCCGCACTGGCGGTAGCCGAGGTCGTGGCCCGTCGCCTCGGTCAGCTCGGCGGCGAACTCCGGATAGCGGCGGGCGGATGCCAGGTTGAGGCCGAGCAGGGTCTGCTCGCCGTAGTGGAGTTCGGTGACGGCGGCCAGCATCCCGGCCGCCACCTGGGCCGCTCCGCCGCCCGGTTCGGGGTCCACGAGCGTGGTGGCGAACCCGCGTTGCGCGGCCCGCCAGGCCGTCACCAGACCGATGATTCCGCCCCCGATGACCAGGACGTCTGATGTGCCTGACGGTGTGTGCGATGCGTGCGGTGTGTGCGATGCGTTGGACATACGCGACATGGGCGTCCAGCCCCTCCCTTCGCCGGCATGACCCGGATCAGGTTCGTACGGTCGGAGGCCGTCCCAGCCTCCCTCTCAGCCCGGTGCGTCCGGACTCCCGCGAGTGCTCTAGGTTGGCCACCCTAGCTCTTGGTCCAGCGCCTCAGTAAGGGAGCCGTTTGTCATGGCCCGGTCTCTCGACGGCCTCGTACTCGCCCCGGTCGCGGACCAGGCCCCAGGTCAGGTGGGTACCCGGACCCGCTTCACGTACCACGAGAAGGACGGCGAGATCTGGGCCGACTACGCGGGCGGCGACGTCGTACGCGGCCACCTCGTGGGTACCCGTCGGGGCGACCGCCTCGACTTTCGCTATGTGCAGCTCAAGCGGGACGGCACGACCTCCTCGGGGCACTGTGTGTCCCAGGTCGTCGAGTCGGCCGACGGGCGCGTGCGCCTGGAGGAGACGTGGGAGTGGGAGTCGCAGGCGGGCAGCGGGACGAGTGTGGTCGAACAGATCGAACGGGACGCCGACGGTGACTGAAGGCTGTGCAACACGTCACTGATCGCGCCCGCTGACTGACAAAGCGTCAGCTGTCTATGGTGATCAGGTGAGCGAGCAGACACGGGAACAGGGTCGGACGGCACGGCGGAGCGTCGTGATCGTCGGCGCGGGCATGGCCGGGGTGCAGACCGCGGTCGCCCTGCGGGAACGGGGTTTCGCCGGCACCGTGACCCTGATCGGCGCGGAGCCGCATCAGCCGTACGACCGGCCGCCGCTCTCCAAGGCCGTCCTGCTCGGCAAGGCCGAGGGCTCCGCCTTCGACGTCGACTTCGAGGCGCTGGGCGTCGAGCTGCGGCTGGGGCTGGAGGTGACCGGCCTGCGACCGCGCGACCACGAGCTCGACACAGCCACCGGGCCCGTTCCCTACGAAATCCTGGTCCTCGCCACCGGCGCCGAACCGATGCGGCTGCCGGGTGCTGAGGGCATCCCCGGTGTCCACCTGCTGCGCACGCTGGACGACGCCGAGCGGCTGCGGCCCGTACTGGCCCGCCAGCACGACATCGTCGTCGTGGGCGCGGGCTGGATCGGCGCCGAGTTCGCCACGGCGGCCCGTGAGGCCGGGTGCGCGGTGACCGTCGTCGAGGCCGCCGACCGGCCGCTCGCCGGCGCGCTTCCCGCCGAGGTGGCCGCCCCCATGGCCGCCTGGTACGCGGACAGCGGCGCCTCGTTGCGCACTCACGCGCGCGTGGAGCGCATCGAGCCCGGCGTGGTGGTGCTGGACGACGGCTCGCGGCTGCCCGCGGGTGCCGTCGTCGTCGGCATCGGGGCGCGGCCCGCCACGGCCTGGCTGACCGGGTCGGGGATCGAGCTCGGCGCCCATCGCGAGGTGGTCGCGGACCACCACCTGCGCACGTCCGTCCCGGACGTGTACGCGGTCGGCGACTGCGCCTCCTTCCCTTCGGGAAGGTACGGCGAGCGCCTTCTGGTCCACCACTGGGACAACGCCCTCCAGGGCCCCCGCACGGTAGCGGCGAACATCATCGGCGAGACACCCGCGGTGTACGACCCCGTCCCGTACTTCTGGTCCGAGCAGTTCGGCCGCTTCGTGCAGTACGCGGGCCACCACGCGCGCGCGGAAGCCATGGTCTGGCGCGGCGACCCGACGGGGCCGGCCTGGTCGGTGTGCTGGCTCACGGAGAACCGACTGGTCGCCGTCCTCGCGGTGGGCCGGCCGCGGGATCTGGCGCAGGGACGCAAGCTGATCGAGGCGGGCGTCCCGATGAACCCGGATCTGCTGTCCGACGCCTCGCGGCCCCTGAAAGCGGCGGTGGCGTAACCCCCGGCGTCCGGCGAACGGCCCAGGCAGGACGGGTTCGACTTCCGAGTGTCAGTCCGGGATGGCACGCTTGTCCCGTGACCGAGATTGACGCAAAGATCGAAGCTCTCGTCCCCGCCTGGCTCACCCTCCCCGACATCGCCGAACGGCTCGGCGTCGAGGTGACCCGCGTACGGCAGCTGGTCAAGGAGGGCCAGCTCATCGCCGTGCGCCGTGGTGAGAACCGCGCGCTGCACGTCCCCGCCGCCTTCATCGACGGGGACAAGGTCGTCAAGGGCTTGTCCGGCACCCTGACGCTCCTCAAGGACGACGGTTTCACCGACGAAGAGATGCTGGAATGGCTCTTCACCCCCGACCCGACCCTGCCCGGCACCCCCGCGCAGGCTCTGAGCGAGAATCGCGGCACGGAGGTGAAGCGCCGCGCCCAGGCGCTCGCCGTCTGACCTGAACACACCGTCCGGCGTACGGGCCGTGCCCGGTGCGGGAGGGCCCGTACGCCATCGACAACGGGGGATTCCGCATGCCCGAAACCACCCGGCGCGCGCAGCTTGCCGACGCCCTGGTCTACCTCTGCACGGATGCCCGGGGGCGCCAGGGCGACCTCGCGGAGTTCCTCGACGCGGTCCTCGCGGGTGGTGTCGACATCGTGCAGTTGCGCGACAAGGGCATGGAGGCGGCCGAGGAGCTGGAGCACCTGCGGGTCTTCGCCGAGGCGTGCGCGCGACACGGCAAACTGCTCGCCGTGAACGACCGCGCGGACGTCGCGCACGCCGTCGGCGCCGACGTGCTGCATCTGGGCCAGGGCGACCTCCCCGTCCCCGCGGCCCGCGCGATCCTCGGCGACGAGATCCTGATCGGACGCTCCACGCACGCCGAGCCGGAAGCGGCCGCCGCCGCTGTTCAGGACGGCGTGGACTACTTCTGCACGGGCCCCTGCTGGCCGACGCCCACCAAGCCGGGCCGCCACGCGCCGGGCCTGGATCTCGTCCGGTACACGGCCTCCCTCGGCGCCGACCGCCCCTGGTTCGCCATCGGCGGCATCGACCTCGGCAACCTCGACGAGGTGCTCGACGCGGGCGCCCGCCGCGTCGTCGTCGTACGGGCGATCACGGAGGCCGACGATCCGGGGGCGGCCGCGCGGGAATTCGCCAAGCGGCTGCGTTCGGTGGTCTGAGCGGGGAGCGATCGCGTCGCACGAGTCCATGACGACGGCCTCATCAGGCGGTCGCCGGCGGTTCGCTCGGGGCTCGCTCAGTCCGTGGTTGTCCGAGGAGTGGACAACAAGCCGACAAAGCAGTCATTTCTCCCCCTCTGGTTGGGACTCCGCCCGCCCCTGACTAACCTGCGGGTATGGCCCTCGGATCTGCTTCCACCAGGACTGACCGCGCACGCACCGTGCGCGACATGCTCGCGACAGGCAAGACGACGTATTCGTTCGAGTTCTGGGCTCCCAAGACGGAGAAGGGTGAGCGGAACCTGTGGAACTCACTCCGCAGGATCGAGGCCGTCGCTCCCAGCTTCGTCTCCGTGACGTACGGCGCGGGTGGTTCGACCCGCGCGGGCACGGTGAAGGCGACCGAGCAGATCGTCGCCGACACGACGCTGACCCCGGTCGCCCACCTCACCGCGGTCGACCACTCGATCGCGGAACTGCGCAACATCATCGGCCAGTACGCGGACGCGGGGATCCGGAACATGCTCGCCGTGCGCGGCGACCCGCCCGGCGACCCCATGGGCGACTGGATCCCGCATCCCCAGGGGCTGAACTACGCGGCCGACCTCGTACGGCTCATCAAGGAGGCGGGCGACTTCTGCGTCGGTGTCGCGGCCTTCCCCGAGATGCACCCGCGCTCCGAAGACTGGGACCGGGATGTCGCGCACTTCGTCGACAAGTGCCGGGCCGGCGCCGACTATGCGATCACACAGATGTTCTTCCACCCCGAGTCGTATCTGCGCCTGCGTGACCGAGTCGACGCGGCGGGCTGCGAGACCCCGGTCATCCCCGAGGTCATGCCCGTCACCAGTGTGAAGATGCTGGAGCGGCTCCCGAAGCTCAGCAACGCCTCGTTCCCGGACGCCCTGAAAGAGCGCCTCCTCACAGCCAAAGACGATCCGGCGGCTGTACGCTCCATTGGCATCGAGTTCGCCACGGAGTTCTGCGCGAGGCTGCTGGCCGAGGGAGTCCCCGGACTGCACTTCATTACACTGAACAACTCCACCGCGTCGCTGGAAATTTACGAGAATCTGGGGCTGCACCACTCACAGCAGGCCTAGACCTGCCGCATCGTCGTACGCCACACTGCGTAGCGGCCACTGGGAGAGGGGCGTACATGGGCTGGACGGTCCTCTACATCGCGTTCGGCATCGTCGCGTTGTGGCTGCTCGGCGAGGTGCTGCTGCAGTACAAGGCGCGGCTGCGCTGGCGGCTGCTGGCCTTCGCCGGCTTCCTCGGCGTGGTGATCGGTGTCCTGATTCCGTCGGTGGTGGTCATCGGCCTCGGCGCGGCCGCCTTCGCCGTCGGGCAGACGTACGTCACGCTGTCGTTCCGCAGCGGCTTCGCGTCCGGCTGGGCCGTCGCCGGCCGCCCGGGCAAGGGCCCGAGCCCCAGCAAGCGCCGCCGCGGCGAGCCGGACCGCCAGGACCCGACACTCGAGGTCTCCGACCTCCAGGCGGCGAACAGCGGCGGGTACCAGACGGAGAGCTTCGGGCAGGGCGACTCCTACGGGCACGAGGACTCCGTCTTCGGGCACCGGGCCGCGTCCGCGGCCGAGTCGACCGCCGTCTACGAGCCGCAGCCCCTGCCCGATGACACGGGCCAGTACGGCGTCTACAGCGACGCCGCCTACGCCGCGGCCACCGACCCGGCCTACGCGACCTCCGCCCAGTCCCAGGACTTCGCCGGCCAGAACTACGGATACGACGGCTACTCCGGCTACGACCAGCAGCAGTACGGCTACGACAACGGTCAGCAGCAGTACGCCGCCTACTCCGACCCGTACACCGGCGCGCCGACGTACGGCGGCGCTTCGTACGACCCCTCCTACGACGCCTCGCAGCAGCAGTACGGGCAACAGGGCTACGCCCAGGACCAGTACGCAACCGGCACCTACGGCGAGACCCCGCCCGGCGGCGTCTGGGTTCCGCAGCAGCGCACCACCGACGACCCGTACGGGGGCGAACTTCCGCCGGAGCAGCAGTATCCGTACCAGGGCAACGGCAATGGCAACGGGAACGGCAACGGCGACGGGTACGGCGACCAGTACCGGTTCTGAGAGCAGCAGTGCCGCAGTACCGGTTCTCCGCACCGGTACCGCGTTCGTCAGGGCCTCACTGTGAGCCCTGGAAGTCCGGTCCCTCCACGATCAAGCCGGCGACCAGCGCCCCCGACATGCCCGCGTGCGGCAGCCCGCCGCCGGGATGAGCCCAGCCGCCGACCGTGAACAGGCCTGTCACGCGGGTGCTGTTGGACGGGTGCAGCAGGCGTCCGCCGGCGGCGGCCAGCGCGGGGGCCGGCACCGCACCGCCGTCCGCGCCCGTCGCCCGTGCGATGTCCGCCGGGGTGCGGACCTCGTGCCACAGGAGGCGGTCACGGAGGCCCGGGACCGCCCGCTCGGCGGTGGTGAGAACCCGCTGCGCGTCCTTCTCGGTCGGCTCCAGGCCCGAGGGAACCGTGACAGCCAGCGTGACCGCTTCGTGGTCGACGTCCGGCACCAGCGCCGGATCGCCGGGGCGCAGCACCGTCACCGTGGGCGAGGCCGGCAGAGCGGTGCCCGGGGCAGCCGGGCCTGCGCGCCGCTCGCCGAACAACCCGTTCAGTTCCGCCTCGCGATCCGCCGCGTGCACCACCGTCCGGTGGGCCACCCCGCCCGGTCGCCCGCCGCGCAGCGCCAGATGCACCGTCAGCCGGCTCGGCCGACCCCGCTGCGGCGGCACCTCGGCATCGCCGCGCAGCACGGCGTGCGAGCTCAGTCGGTCCAGCACCGCGGGCGCGACTCCCGCGACCACGAAGTCCGCGTCGGCGACGGCTCCGTCGGCCAGCTCCACGCCTGCCGCGCGGCCGTCCTTCTCGACGATCCGCCCGACGGCCGTGTCGAAGTGGAACTCGACCTTCCGAGCCAGGCACCGCTCGTACACGGCCCGCGCCAACTCCCGCATCCCGCCTCGCACGTACCACGTCCCGAAGGCGTGCTCCATGTACGGCAGCACGGCCGCGGCGGGCGGAGCGACGCGCGGGTCGAGGCCGTGCGCGAGCGCGTGGCTCTCCAGGAGGACGGCGAGCCGCGGGTCGCCCAGCTCCCAGGACCCGACCTCGGCAAGCGTCGCCGCCGCCCGGGTCCGCAGCAGGCGCCGCTGCCTGACCACCGGATAGGGCTCACGCTCCGCGAGCACCTGCCAGTTGGGCCACAGGGGCTCTTCGAGCAGCGGTCGGCGCGTGCGGTCCCAGGCCTCGCGCGCCCGCACCAGGAAGTCGCCCCACCGCTCGCCCGCGCCCGCCCCGAGGGCCGCGTCCAGGGCCGAGACGACGCCCGCGCGCGAAGCGTTGGGCAGCGAGACCTGTGTGCCGTCGGCGAAGACGTGGTGCGAGGCCGGGTCCACCTGGACGAGGTCGACGCACTGCTCCAGCGGCTTCTTGCCGGTCTTGACGAACAGATCGCGGTAGACCGCGGGCACCGGCAGCAGCCCCGGGCCCGTGTCGAAGACGAAGCCGTCACGCTCGAGGACGCCCACCGCGCCGCCGTACGTCGCCGCGCGCTCGTACACCACCACCCGGTGGCCCGCGACGGCCAGCCGGGCGGAGGCCGCCAGCGCGCCCATCCCGGCGCCGATCACCGCAATCCGTGCCATGTCAGGGACTTTATCGGCCGCCACCGACAACCCGGCCGCCGCGGTCGGCGGGCCGTGCGGTCGGCGCGTGGTCAGCGCGTGGTAGGCGCGGTCGGCCGGGGGAGTGCGGCCGGGGGAGTACGGGCGCGGACGTGATCGTAACCAGTCGGCAACGGTGCGTTCTGGGGGTGAGCGCGCACGGCTGAGTACTCGTACCTAGGGAGTGAGATGAGTACGCGCGCGGATAGGTTCCGACCTGCGCGAACGAGAGAGTGGAGACACGGAAAGGGGCGCGGCTCCGGTACCGCCGACACGGGGCGGCGGAACGGATCCCGCGCCCTTGGCCGCTCCTTCCGCCGACGAGTCGGCGGGAGCGAGGCACGGGGGGACCCGGGGGAAGACCGCACGGGGGAACACGGGGGAACACGGGGGAAGTACGGGGGAACAAGAGTGGCGCCGGTCCGGCGCGGCCTCGGGGGACGCGGCCGCTTCGGATCGGCGCTCACTTGTGTCTCAGGGGCACAGGCCGCGTCTCAGCCGCATCCGCTCACGCGCCCATGAAGCAGCCGTGACAGCGCCGCGTGGACGTCGTCCAGGGTGCGCTCCGGCTGGAAGGCCTGCCAGTCCAGGGCCGCGACCAGCACCATGCCCACCAGGGCGGCCGCCGTCAGGGAGATGTCGATCTCGTCGCTCAGCTCGCCGCTCGCGACGCCGTCGCGCAGCACTCCCTCGACCACCGCGACGGCCTCCTGCCTGACCACCATCAAAGTGGACTGCCAGGCCCGGTTCGTGCGCCACAGCTCCGCCACATACAGCTGGGTGAAGGCCGGATAGCGGTCGATGAAGACGAGCCCTGCCCGGATCATCGCGTCCAGCGCGTCGACCTTGCTGCCGCCGTCCCGGGCGGTCTTCTCGGCCGCTTCCCGAAGGGAGGCCGTGAGCAGTCCCACACCGTGCCGGAGCAGTTCTTCGAAGAGGACGGACTTGCTCGCGAAGTTGTAGTAGACCGTGCCCTTCGCGACGCCGGCACGCTCGGCGATCTCGTCCACGGTGGTGGCCGAGAAGCCCTGCTCCGCTATGAGCGTCACGGCCGCCTCGTAGAGCTTCTGCCGGGTCGTCCGTCTCCGGCTACTGCCGCTTGCCACGGCCCTGCTGCTTTCCATGGCCCTGATTGTCACAGGCTCAGCTCCAGCCGCAGCCGGTCCACACCCGCTTGCGGCGCGCGGAGGCCGCGGTGGGCGCGACGGCACCCGCCCTCGCGCCCATCCGAACCTACGATCGAAACAAAAGCCCAGGTCAGGACGGATTGTCAGTGGCATACCTCACGATGGACACATACGGCCACAGAGCCGTCACACAGACGACAGGAGGTTCGTCATGGCCAGCTACCACGCAGCCGCCGCCCGTCGGCGCCGCGCCACCGGCCCTGCCCCCTCACTGACCGGCCCGGCGAGCGACGTACACCCCGTGCTGCGCCGGGCCACGGCCCCGCCCGCCGTGCTCGACCTGCTCGCCCAGGCCCGCGCCGGACTCGACGAGGCATCCCTGCTGGAAGCGCCCAACGAGCGTTACGCGACGGCCCATCTGGCCGCCCTGCGCACCGCTGCCGCCGTCCTCGCCTCCCGGGGGCGCCCGGAGGCCACCGCGAGGCGCCGGGCCAAGATCCGGAGCGCCTGGGAAGTCCTCCCCGAGATCGCGCCCGAACTCGCGGAGTGGAGCGCGCTGTTCGCGGCCGGCGCCGGCCGCCGTGCCCGCGCGGAGGCGGGCATACGGGGCGCGGTCAGCAGCCGCGACGCCGACGACCTGCTGCGCGACGTGGCGATGTTCCTGCGCCTCGTCGAGCGCATGCTGGTCCTGCAGCCCGTCCTGCCCCAGCCGCGGCAGGACGGCGACCAGGGAGCGCCGGGGGTACCGGGAGTGCCGGACGTACCGGATGCGGGCTGACAGGCCCCTGGAGGCGGAGAGTGGGGGTGGCGAGGGGTGATGCGAGGGGTGATGTCCGACCAGGGCCCCAAGGCCGGGTAGAGGGCTGCCGTCCGCCGCGCGAGACGGCGGACCGGGCGCGGGGCCGGAGGCAATAGGGTTGGAAGCGCCTGCACCCTCCCTGGCCGCACAGGCCGCGGGAGGTATCCCCATCGCTCCGCCCTGCATGTGGCGGTGCCGCGCCGAGGAGTCAACTGCCGTGTCGGACCCGATGCGCCCCCGCGCTTCTCTCCGTACCGCCGTGGTCTGGGAGGTCCTGAAGGACGCCCTCGACGGCCGGGTCAAGGCCACGGGCCGGGAGTCGCTCGACGTGCTCGACACGGGAGGCGGCAGCGGCAACTTCGCGGTGCCCGTCGCCCGCCTCGGCCACCGCGTGACCGTCGTCGACCCCAGTCCGAACGCGCTGTTCGCGCTGGAGCGCCGGGCCGCCGAGGCCGGTGTCGCCGACCGCGTGCAGGGTGTCCAGGGCGACGCCCACGGCCTCTTCGACGTCGTCGAGCGCGGCGGCTATGACGCGGTGCTGTGCCACGGCGTGCTGGAGTACGTGGACGACCCGGCCGAAGGCGTCGCCAACGCGGTGAGCGCGCTGCGCTCCGAGGGCGTCCTCAGTCTGCTCGCCGCCGGCCTGGGCGGCGCCGTGCTGGCGCGCGCACTGGCCGGGCACTTCACGGAGGCCCAGCAGGCCCTCGGTGACCCGGACGGCCGCTGGGGCGAGGGTGATCCCGTGCCGCGGCGCTTCACCACCGAGCAGCTCACCGCCCTCGTCGAGGGCGCCGGGCTGCGCGTGGGCGCCGTCCACGGCGTGCGGATCTTCGCGGACCTGGTCCCCGGAGTCCTCGTGGACACCGAGCCGGGAGCGCTGGACGCCCTGCTCAAGCTGGAGGCCGCGGCGGCCGAGCTCGCCGCCTTCCACTCCGTGGCGACCCAGATCCATGTGCTCGGTGAGACCGGAGAAGCCTCCGGGGCCTGAGCCGTCTCGCGCGAGAGGGAGCCCAGGGGTGCGATGGAGTACGCCACAGGCCCCCCGATCGTGGGCTCGGAGCCGTATGATCGAGGGAGACCGTCCGGCATGCCAGGCCGGTCGCTGGGGAATGCAAGCTTCAGTGAACCGGGGTGCCATGGCGGGTTCCGGTCGGCGAATTGGCGTAGAGGGGCGGGTTTCACGGGGGCGATTCCCTGCCTATCCTGAAGGGGACCCCCGGTCGCCCCGGCGACTGCACGATGAGGAGGACTCCGTGCCGCTCTCGGAGCACGAGCAGCGAATGCTCGAGCAGATGGAGCGAGCGCTGTACGCCGAAGATCCCAAGTTCGCGACAGCGCTTGAGGGAAGCGGGCTGCGTACGTATACCCGGCGACGGGTCTACCAGGCGGTCGCCGGCTTTCTCGTAGGTATCGCGCTCCTCATGGCCGGAATGGTCGCACAGCAGATCTGGGTCAGCGTGGTGGGATTCCTCGTCATGCTGGGCTGCGCGGTGCTCGCCGTCACCGGTTGGCGCAAAGCCCCCAAGCCGGGTGAGCAATCCGCCACGGCGGGTGCGCCGGGCGCTCCGCCCGCCCGCCGTCAGGGCCGGCAGCGGCGCTCCATGATGGACCGCATCGAAGAGCGCTGGCAGCGGCGCCGCGACGAACAAGGCCATTAGCCCTCCGGGCGGAGAGCCCGAGAGCCGACACAGCGCGTAAGGGGTGACCACCTGCGGGTGGCCACCCCTTCGGCATGCCGACAAGACAATGACCGTCCGGATCGCATCGCGCTGAAACGAACAACGAACGAGGGCGCCCACCCGAGACCGGGTGGGCGCCCTTCAGTTCACGGGGCAGTCCTCGACTGCCCCCTTCGACCGTCCCTCTCAGCCGCCGCTCTGCTCCGACGGCCGCCGCGTCAGCGTCGTCCAGCGGGCCGAAGCCCTGGCTTTGAGCAATGCCCAGCTCTCGGCGACCGACCACGCCACCCGCACAGCCGAACGAGGTGCGAGGAGTGCCCGGAGGCGGGTGCCGCGGCTGACGGTGGCGCGCAGACCCTCGGTCATACGGCGGACGTCGTCGGCCAGACCCGCTGTCGCCCGCGGCTGCGGCGCGTACAGGACCTGTTCCACGGCGTCCGCGACCCGGTGGACGGAGGCCGCCGCCGCCGGATCCAGATGCCCGATCCGGACGATGCGGGCCGCCGCCTTGCGAGGTGTCTGGGACTCGTCCGGCGCGATACCGAAGTCCCACGCCGTATCGGTCACCTCATGCCACACCGCCAGCGTGTGCGCCGCCGCGTCCGCCTCGGTACGCCCGTGGGCGCCGAGCCGCATGGACCGTACTCGTATCCGCCACAGCATCGGCAGCAGGGGCACCGCGAGTACGGCGAGCCCCGCGAAGACCAGTCCCAGGATCAGGGACCACGGCGGGCCGTCGTTCGTCACGCCGAACGCGGCCTCCGGAGACTCACTCGCGCAGGACTGGTCCAGCCTCTTCTGCGCCGCCGAGCAGCTCTCGCTGGTCGAGGGAGCGGCGGAGGGAGCCGTCGACGCGGACTCGGAAGGCCTGTTCGGGGCGGGGACGCTGGTGCCCGGCGTGTTCGTCCGGGTGTACTCCGGAACCGTGCCCCGGTTGGGCGTCGGCTCGAAGCGGGTCCAGCCCACGCCCTCGAAGTACAGCTCCGGCCAGGCGTGCGCGTCCCGCAGCCCCACCGTCATCGTGCCGTCCGCCTGGGGCGAGCCGGGCGTGAAGCCGACCGCGACACGGGCCGGTATGCCCAGCGTGCGGGCCATCGAGGCCATCGCGAAGGAGAAGTGGACGCAGAAGCCCTCCTTGTCCCTCAGGAAGCGCGCTATCGCCTGGGAGCCGCTGCCGACCTGCACCTCGGTGTCGTATGTGAAGCCGCCTTCCAGGGCGAACCAGTCCTGGAGCTTCACCGCGCGCTCGTAGTTGTTGGTCGAGCCCGCCGTGATCCGCTGGGCCGTGTCCGCCACGACCGGGGGCAGCGAATCCGGCACCTTGGTGAACTCGCGCCGCAGCGCCGGTGGCGCCGCCGGCGCGTCGGCGAGCTGCTCCGCGGTCGGCTGCACGATCAGGCTGTTGACGGTGTACTCCAGCCCGCGCGTGGTCTGGCCGTGGTCGCCGACGAGCGTGCGCCCCACGGGCTCGAACCGCCACTTGCCGCTGATGTCCACCTTGCCGGCGGGGTAGGGCATGGGCAGCCAGTCCTGCGCGTACCAGTTCGCCGCGGAGAGCTTCGTCTGAATCTCCGTACGCCGGACCTCGCCCCCGAGGCCGGGTGGCGTCGGGAAGCTGTCGGGTACGGCCGTGATGTTGCGCTTGGCGGGTTTCCATGCCGTGCCGTCGAACTCGTCGAGCGAGACGATCCGCAGGTAAAGGTCCTGCGTCTCCTCGGAGTTGGTGCGATAGGACATGACCTCGCGGTCCTCGTCCACGTTCAGGCTGTCGCGGAGCGAGACCAGCGGGTTGACCGCGGAGATCGTGCCACCGCCTCCGGAGCCCGAACCGACGCCCGTCCCCGTGCCGTCCAGCAGACCGCCGTCGAGGGCGGGCAGGCCGAGCGGCACCACCAGGGCGATGCCTAGCGCGACGGCGCCGATGCGCCGCCCCGTGCGGATCGGCGCGACCGCACCTCCCGAGGTGTCGGGGGACGGCGCGCGGGGCGCGCCGCCGAAGACCCGGCCCCACTGCGAGAGCCGGTCCCTGCCCTCGGCCAGCAGCAGCATCAGGTAACCGATGGCGGCCAGCAGGAACCACGGCCATCCGTCGCCGTCCGAGAGCCCCGCGGCGACCGAGTACAGCGCGAGCAGCGGCAGTCCGGCCGGGGCCGCGCTGCGCATGGTCACCGCGAGCGCGTCCACCGCGAGCCCGATCACCAGGACACCGCCGACCGTCATCATCCTGATGCCGTCCGACAGCGGCGCCGGAATCGAGTACCGCCCGACGTCGTCCGCGCCCGCCTGCAACAGCACCCCGAAGTGCTGGAACACTTCCGGGCCGGGGATGATCCCGAAGACGGCGTGCTCACGGGCGAACGTCAGCGTCAGCAGCATCAGGGACACCAGTGCCTGCACCGCGATCGTGAGCGGCCGGGCCAGTGGCACCCGCCGGGCAGCCGCGCCCACGCCGGTCTGCACCGCGAGCAGGAACGCCGCCTGCAGGAGCCAGGTTGCGGGATCGACCAGCGGCAGCAGCGCGCACGCCGCCATCAGCGTCGCCGCCGCGGCGCACAGCGCCAGTCGTGCGCCCCCGCTCATGAGCCACCGCCTCCTGCCGTACTTCCCGTCGGCGCGACCTGAGTGCGCTGCCGGTCCGCTTCCCGCCACAGGTCGGTCAGGCCCGTGCCCGGCGGGACGGTCACGGCGGTCCAGCCCGCCTCACGCAGCATCCGAAGCCGCTCCTCGCTCTCTTCGGTGGCGGCCGCTCCGCGCACCCACGCGTCACTGTCCAGCAGAAAGGCGACCGCCCCGCCGCTGCGCTGCCGCATCTTGGCGAGCACCGTCGCCTGCTCCTCGTCGAGGTCGCCGAGGAAAGCCACCAAAAGCCCCTCGTTCCCCCCGCGCAGCACGTCGTACGCCGGTGACAGGCCCGTGCCGTCGGAGTGGTCGATCACCGCGAGGGTGTCCATCATCAGCCCCGCCGCGTCCGCCGACTCCTGGCTGGCGCCCGCGAACCCGTCGGCCCCCTCGCCGGGCACTGAATTGCCGGTGTCCGTCAACAGCCGTACCGAAAAGCCCCGCTCGAGCATGTGCACCAGGGCCGATGCCGCACCCGACACGGCCCATTCGAAGGCCGAGTCCGGACCCGCGCCCTCGAAGGCGATGCCCCGGGTGTCCAGGAGCACCGTGCAGCGGGCCCGCTGCGGCTGCTCCTCTCGGCGCACCATCAGCTCGCCGTAGCGCGCGGTCGAGCGCCAGTGGACCCGGCGCAGATCGTCGCCGTAGCGATACCCGCGCGGGATCACGTCGTCCTCGCCGGCCAGAGCCAGCGAACGCTGCCGCCCCTCGCCGTACCCCTTGGCCTCGCCGGTCAGTCGCACCGGTGGCAGCGCCTCCACGCGCGGGATGACCGTCAGGGTGTCGTACGTCGAGAAGGAACGCGTCAGCTCGCACATCCCGAAGGGATCGCTGAGCCGCAGTTGCAGGGGACCGAGTGGATAACGGCCGCGCAGGTCCGAGCGCACGCGGTACGACACCTCGCGCCGGCCGCCCGCCTCCACCCGGTCCAGTACGAAGCGGGGGCGCGGCCCCAGCACGTACGGCACCCGGTCCTGCAGCATCAGCAGTCCGGTGGGCAGCCGCGAGACGTTGTCCATGCGCAGATGCACCCGGGCCTCCGAGCCCGCGGGCACGCGCGCGGGGGAGAGCCGACGGCTGCCCGCCACCCTGTAGCGCGTGCGGTACAGCACGGTCGCGCAGACCAGCGGCAGCACGGCCAGCAGCAGCCCGACCCGGAGCAGATCGCTCTGCCCCAGGACGTACGCGCACACCGCGGCCGCCACCCCTGCGGCCAGGAAGGAGCGCCCGCGCGTGGTGAGCCCGGCGAGTGCCGTGCGCAGCCCGCCCTTGTCCTCCTCGGCCTGCGCCGCCGGCATCCCCCCGGTGGTCATCACAGCCTCCGGGGCGGCTGCTGGCCGAAGTCGGGAGCACCTCGGCCCACCGTGAGGCCACTCTGGGACGGGGGCGCCGCGGGGACGGCCGTGCGCTGCAGGATCTCGAGGACGACCTGCTCGGACGTACGGCGGTTGAGCTGGGCCTGGGCCGTCGGCAGCAGCCGGTGGGCCAGGACCGCCACGGCGAGCGCCTGCACGTCGTCCGGCAGCGCGTAGTCCCGGCCGCTGAGGGCGGCGGACGCCTTCGCCGCACGCAGCAGATGCAGGGTCGCTCGCGGCGAGGCTCCGAGTCTGAGGTCCGGGTGGGTGCGGGTGGCGGTGACCAGGTCCACCGCGTAACGCCGCACCGGGTCGGCGACATGGACGGTGCGGACCGCGTCGATGAGCTTCACGATCTCGTGCGCGTGCGCCACCGGCTGGAGGTCGTCCAGGGGGGAGACGCCGCCGTGGACGTCCAGCATCTGCAATTCGGCCTCCGCGCTGGGATAGCCGATGGAGACGCGGGCCATGAAACGGTCGCGCTGCGCCTCCGGCAGCGGATACGTGCCCTCCATCTCGACCGGGTTCTGCGTCGCCACCACCATGAAGGGGCTGGGCAGTTCGTAGGTCTGCCCGTCGATGGTGACCTGGCGCTCCTCCATGGACTCCAGGAGCGCGGACTGCGTCTTGGGCGACGCGCGGTTGATCTCGTCGCCGATCACGATCTGCGCGAAGATCGCGCCCGGCTTGAACTCGAAGTCGCTGCGCTGCTGATCCCAGATGGACACCCCGGTGATGTCCGAGGGCAGCAGGTCGGGCGTGAACTGAATACGCCGCACCGAGCAGTCGATGGACCGCGCCAGTGCCTTGGCCAGCATGGTCTTGCCGACGCCGGGCACATCCTCGATCAGAAGATGCCCCTCGGCGAGCAGTACGGTCAGCGAAAGCCGTACGACCTCAGGCTTGCCCTCGATCACTTCCTCCACCGAACTGCGGATACGCTCCACAGTGGTGGTCAGATCAGTAAGGCTCGCTCGATCGTCATAGGTCGTCACCCGGCCCTCCTCGGCCCGTTCTTTCTCGGGCCGACGCTCTGCGATGCGGACCGGCCCAACTCGAAACACGGACACCACGCGCGAAAAGTTCCGCGTGACGCCACACCCGCATTCTTGTTGCCGTTACCGGTTCGTGTCACTCGCCTGTGGACAACTGGCTGTGATATGTCGGGTCTTACGCCCTTTGGGTGGGGTCTATCTCACGCAGTAGACCCGTTTTCACGTCGAACACAAAGCCGCGTACGTCGTCGGTGTGCAGAAGGAACGGAGAGGTGCGCACTCGCTGCATGGACTGCCGCACGTCCTGTTCGACGTCCCGGAAGGCCTCGACCGCCCAGGCGGGGCGCTGGCCGACCTCCATCTCCAGGTCGTGGCGGAAGTCCTCGGTGAGGGACTCCAGGCCGCAGCCGGTGTGGTGGATGAGCACGACGCTGCGGGTGCCGAGCGCCCGCTGGCTGATGGTCAGGGAGCGGATCACGTCGTCGGTGACGACGCCGCCCGCGTTGCGGATCGTGTGGCAGTCGCCCAGTGCCAGGCCGAGCGCGTCGTGCAGGTCGAGACGGGCGTCCATACAGGCCACGACGGCGACCCGCAGCACGGGACGGGCGTCCATGCCGGGGTCGGAGAAGGCGGCGGCGTACCGTTCGTTGGCCTCGACGAGACGGTCGGTGACAGTGCCGCCGGCGGATATGGCGCCTTCGGGCTCTGTGGGAACGGATGCGGAGGTCGTCATATCTATGACGGTAGCCGTCACACCTGGTAGGGGCCTGCTGTGAGAGAGGACAAAGAACATCAACAAGCCTTGTTGTGAGCTAACCCACATGGGTGGTGTGGGCACCCTCGTAAGGGTGGTTCTCCCCAATGTTCGGCTTCAGCGAAGGAGGGGGCTCGCGACGCGCAGGCCGGTTGATTGACCGCGCGACACCGTGGACTAAAGTGGCGCGAAGCGGGAGGCGAGACTCTCCCCCGCTTGACTGACATCTCCTCGGAGGGCCCGGCGATGTGCCGGAATCTCCCCACGTGCGCGGCGCGTACGTACGGCTCGGCCTCCTCTCCGCTCCCCGGTCGGCTGACGCTTCCGGCGCCGGCAGGCCATCCCCTTCTCCGGGGTACCTCCCAGCGCCGGCTGGGGGAGGGCGGGGACCCGGCGGTGCGTACGCCGTGTCGGATCTGAGAGGGCCGGAATGCAAGGGCGCGATGGGGGTACCCCCGGACCGAGTCCGGAGGAGCTTCCTCATGAGGGCGGTGCCGACGGTCGGGAGGGACAGGCCCGACACGTGCCGGTGATGCTCCAGCGGTGCCTTGACCTGCTGGCCCCCGCGCTGGAGCGGCCCGGAGCGGTCGTCGTCGACTGCACCCTCGGACTCGGCGGCCACAGCGAGGCACTGCTCACCCGCTTCCCCGAGGCCCGCCTCGTCGCCCTGGACCGCGACAAGGAGGCGCTGCGCCTCAGCGGAGAGCGGCTCGCCCCCTTCGGCGACCGGGCCACCCTGGTGCACGCGGTCTACGACGAACTCCCCGACGTGCTCGACCGCCTGGAGCTCCCGCGCGTCCAGGGCGTCCTCTTCGACCTCGGCGTCTCCTCCATGCAACTCGACGAGGCCGGCCGCGGATTCGCGTACGCCCAGGACGCCCCGCTCGACATGCGCATGGACCAGACGGCCGGCATCAGCGCGGCCGAGGTGCTCAACACCTATCCGGCCGGCGAGCTCGTACGGATCCTCAGGGCGTACGGCGAGGAGAAGCAGGCCAAGCGGATCGTGTCCGCGATCGTCCGTGAGCGCGCGAAGGAGCCCTTCAGTAACAGCGCGCGCCTGGTCGAGCTGATCCGCGACTCCCTGCCGCAGGCGGCCAAGCGCACGGGAGGCAACCCCGCCAAACGCACCTTCCAGGCGCTGCGTATCGAGGTCAACGGCGAACTCACCGTCCTGGAGAGGGCGATCCCCGCGGCCGTGAAGGCGCTCGCCGTGGAGGGCCGGATCGCCGTCCTGTCGTACCACTCGCTCGAGGACCGGCTGGTCAAGCAGGTGTTCGCGGCCGGAGCCGCGAACACCGCGCCCCCCGGGCTGCCGGTCGTGCCCGAGCGCTACCAGCCCCGGCTCAAGCTGCTGACGCGCGGAGCCGAACTCCCCACAGAGGAAGAGGTCGCGGAGAACCGGCGGGCAGCGCCGGCGCGACTGCGCGGGGCACAGCGCATCAGGGAGGACGCCGAGTGAGGCACAAGAAGGGGAGGGTTGAGTGAGCAGGAAACCCGAACTGAGGGGACGGGCCGCACGGCTCGCGCAGCTCATCCCGGCCGGCTCCGGGCAGGCTGCCCGTACTCCCTTCGTCCTTCTCGTCGTGCTCCTCCTGGGCGGCGGCCTCATCGCACTGCTCATGCTGAACTCCGCCCTCAGCGCGGGCGCGTTCAAGCTCGACGACCTCCAGAAGGACAAGAAGAGCCTCACCGACGAGGAGCAGGCGCTCCAGCGGGACGTCGACGCCTACTCCGCCCCGGACGCCCTCCAGCGCCGCGCCCGCGAGCTGGGCATGGTGCCCGGGGGCGACCCGGCCTTCCTCAACCCCGACGGCACGGTGCGAGGCGTTCCCAGCGCCGCCCCCCAGCAGTCGTCGGCGCGTGTCCCCCTGGTGCGCCCGCCCGAGATGCTCACCCCCACACCCATGCCCACGTCCGCGGCCCCGGCACCGGTGGCGAGCCCGGCCGGCTCCCCGGAAGGCAAGCCCTCCGCACAGTCCCGCACCCCGTCCGAGCCGTCCGCCACCCCGTCCAAGATCCCCACCGCGCCCACGCGCCTCTCCACGACCCCCGGCAGGTGACGGAAGTGTCCGACAGGGAACCCCCGCGCCGCCGGGTGCCGCCGCCCGCCAGGCCCGTACGCCCCGCCAGGCCCGCACGCCCCGGCAGCCGGAGCCCGAGCCGAAGCCCGAGGCCGGGGCCGGGCGCCCGTCCCGCACGCCGCCCGGCCCCGCCCC
>NZ_VCHX02000152.1 GCF_005768555.2 Streptomyces sporangiiformans | reverse complement strand
GGGGACGGCCACTTGGGGCCGTCCCCGGCCCGTAGTCGTCTACGCGGTAATGCCGTAGGCACACGACAGGAGATCAAGCACAGTGCAGCTGGTAGTCGCACGGATCGGCCGCGCCCACGGCATCAAGGGCGAGGTCACCGTCGAGGTACGCACCGACGAGCCGGAGCTGCGGCTCGCGCCCGGCGCCGTCCTGGCCACGGACCCCGCCTCGGCCGGTCCGCTGACCATCGAGACGGGCCGGGTGCACAGCGGCCGTCTGCTGCTGCGTTTCGAGGGTGTACGGGACCGGACCGCCGCCGAGGCGCTGCGCAACACGCTGCTGATCGCCGACGTCGACCCGGACGAGACGCCCGAGGACCCGGACGAGTACTACGACCACCAGCTGATGGACCTGGACGTCGTCACCAAGGACGGTGCCGAGGTCGGACGGATCACCGACATCTCGCATCTGCCCTCGCAGGACCTCTTCGTGGTGGAGCGGGCCGACGGCAGCGAGGTGTTGATCCCGTTCGTCGGGGAGATCGTCGTGGAGATCGATCTGAAGGAACAGCGGGCGATCGTGGACCCGCCGCCGGGGCTGATCGACGACCGCGCGGAAATCGCGTCCTCCAGGGACTCCTCCGCAGAGCCCTCCGGGGAATCCGCAGAGCCCTCCGGGGAAGAGGCGTAATGCGGCTCGACGTCGTCACGATCTTCCCCGAGTACCTGGAGCCGTTGAATGTCTCCCTCGTCGGCAAGGCACGGGCGCGTGGACAGCTGAATGTGCACGTGCATGATCTGCGGACGTGGGCGTACGACCGGCACAACACCGTCGACGACACCCCTTACGGCGGCGGCCCCGGCATGGTCATGAAGACCGAGCCCTGGGGCGACGCCCTGGACTCGGTGCTCGCGGACGGCTACGAGACCGGCTCTCATGAGCCCGCTCTGGTGGTCCCGACGCCCAGCGGCCGCCCCTTCACCCAGAAGCTCGCCGTCGAGCTCTCCGAGCGGCCCTGGCTGGTCTTCACGCCCGCCCGCTACGAAGGCATCGACCGCCGCGTCATCGACGAGTACGCGACCCGGATGCCCGTCCACGAGGTGTCCATCGGCGACTATGTGCTGGCCGGCGGCGAGGCGGCCGTACTCGTGATCACGGAGGCCGTGGCGCGGCTGCTGCCCGGCGTCCTCGGCAACGCCCAGTCGCACAGGGACGACTCTTTCGCGCCGGGCGCCATGGCCAACCTCCTGGAGGGGCCCGTCTACACGAAGCCGCCCCGGTGGCGCGACCGCGAGATCCCGGACGTCCTGCTCAGCGGCCACCACGGGAAGATCGCCCGTTGGCGCCGGGACGAGGCCCTGCGTCGTACGGCGGCCAACCGGCCGGACCTCATCGAGCGCTGCGACCCCGCCGCCTTCGACAAGAAGGACCGCGAAATGCTCTCCATCCTGGGCTGGGCGCCGGACCCGGAGGGGGAGCCACAGGGCCGATTTTGGCGCAGGCCAGACGGCGTGGAAGAATAGACCGCTGTTGTACGTCGTCCAGCGTGCGCCCCTGCCACAGGGGGATACGACGCCCGCCCCGACGAGGACAGCATCCCTCTTGGAACACCGACTTCCGTTGATGACCTGTGGCATCAGCGAAGAAAGCAGACGATCATGTCTCACCTGCTCGACTCCGTCGACGCCGCGTCGCTGCGCAGCGACGTCCCGGCCTTCCGCCCGGGTGACACTGTCAACGTCCACGTCCGCGTCATCGAGGGCAACCGCTCCCGTGTGCAGCAGTTCAAGGGCGTAGTCATCCGTCGCCAGGGCGCCGGTGTCCGTGAGACCTTCACGGTCCGCAAGGTCTCGTTCTCCGTCGGCGTCGAGCGCACCTTCCCGGTGCACACCCCGATCGTCGAGAAGATCGAGCTCGTCACCCGCGGTGACGTCCGTCGCGCGAAGCTGTACTACCTGCGCGACCTGCGCGGCAAGGCCGCGAAGATCAAGGAGAAGCGCGAGAAGTGAGCTCGCGCCGGGGTCCGCACATGAGGGCCGGATAGCATCTGGCCGCGATGGACACCGAAGCACAGACGACGGAGCGCGACCGCTCCTCCCGCCCTGACGAACCCGAGGAGATCTCGGAGACAGAACAGGCGGAGGGACGGTCGCGTTTCGCGTTGGTGTCCCGTGCCGCCGACTGGCTGCCCGGCGGGCGGATCAGTCTGGCCACGTTGTCCTGTCTCCTGTTTCTGCTGCTTTTGAGTCGGTTTGTGGTGCAGCCGTTCCAGATTCCCAGTGGTTCTATGGAGCCTGGATTGAGGATCGGGGACCGCGTTCTCGTAAATAAGTTGGCGTACCGTTTTGGTGCCGACCCGAAGCGCGGTGACGTCGTCGTGTTCGACGGCACGGGCTATTTCGGGGAAGCGGACTACATCAAGCGTGTCGTCGGTGTGGGGGGAGACCGTGTGGTCTGCTGCGACAGGCAGGGGAGGATCGAGGTGAACGGCCGGTCGGTCGACGAATCGACGTTTCTGTACCCGGGGGACAAGCCGTCCGAGGTGCCCTTCGACGTCGTCGTGCCCGACGACACCCTGTTCCTCCTCGGTGACCATCGCGGTGACTCCAGCGATTCCCGGGACCACCTGGGTGCGCCGGGCGGCGGCATGATCCCCGTTGGTGATGTGATCGGCAGAGCCGACGGGATCGCCTGGCCCCCGGGGCGCTGGACCCGTCTGGACCACGTCGACGTCTACGCGCGCGTGCCCGCTGCGGACGGTGCGCATGGGTAAACGCGGTAAACCGCGCGGGGTCCCCAGTAGCGCCGCCGACAACCTGCTGCCCACAGGGGCCCGGCGCGCCGGCGGTTCCGCCCGGCCCGGCCGGGCGGAACGGCGCAAGCTGGCCCGCAAGGTCAAGCGGCGCAGGCAGCGCTCGGCGATCAAGGAGATACCGCTCCTCATAGGCGTCGCCCTGCTCATCGCCCTCGTCCTGAAGACGTTCCTCGTTCAGGCCTTCGTGATCCCGTCGGGCTCCATGGAGCAGACGATCCGGATCGGCGACCGCGTCCTGGTCGACAAGCTGACCCCGTGGTTCGGCTCGAAGCCCACGCGCGGCGACGTGGTCGTCTTCAAGGACCCCGGTGGATGGCTCGAGGACGAGCAGCCGATCGCGAAGACGGAAGACCCCATCGTCGTCAAGCAGGTCAAGCAGGCGCTGACCTTCATCGGCCTGCTGCCCTCCGAGAACGAGCGGGACCTGATCAAGCGGGTCGTCGCGGTCGGCGGTGACACCGTCAAGTGCTGCGACGCCCAGGGCCGCGTCACCGTCAACGGCATGCCGCTCAACGAGGCGTACATTCACCCCGGTAACAAACCCTCTTCGATCAAGTTCGAGGTGAAGGTGCCCGCCGGACGCCTGTTCGTCATGGGGGACCACCGGGCCAACTCCGCCGACTCCCGTTTCCACCGCACCGAGGGATTCAACGGCACGGTCTCCGAGGACGGGGTCGTCGGCCGGGCCATGGTCATCGCCTGGCCCATCGGTCACTGGAGTCGTCTGGAGGAACCGGACACCTATGCGTCCGTGCCCGACGCGCCCGGCGGGTCGACCACCGCCATCGGCGCGTCGCATAGGGTGGCCAATGCGGATCGATACGGATTGATCCCGCTCCCGAGCCCTGCGGAACTCCCGCTCGTTATGGGAGTGATGGGCCTGCGTCGGATCTGGCGCAGGCGGCGGCACGGAGTGAGGAGTGGATGTGGGGGATTTGGCGGTCGGCGCACGGTCCGGGCAGGAGGGTCCCGAGGACAAGCCGGAGCGACCCGAGGAGACGGCTCCCCCAGCCGCAGAGCACGCCGCTGGATCCGGAGGTGACTCCGGAGTCGGCGACGACAGGAACGAGCGGGGTGGGGACGCCCCGCAGCCGAAGAAGCAGCGGTCCTTCTGGAAGGAACTCCCGCTGCTCATCGGCATCGCACTCCTCCTCGCCCTGCTGATCAAAACCTTCCTGGTGCAGGCGTTCTCGATTCCCTCGGACTCGATGCAGGACACGCTCCAGAAGGGCGACCGTGTACTGGTCGACAAGCTGACCCCGTGGTTCGGCTCGGAGCCCGAGCGCGGCGAGGTCGTCGTCTTCCACGACCCCGACAACTGGCTGGCGGGCGAGCCCACACCCAACCCGAACGCGATTCAAAAGGCCCTCAGCTGGATCGGCCTGATGCCGTCCGCCGAGGAGAAGGACCTCATCAAGCGGGTCGTGGCGGTCGGCGGCGACACCGTCGAGTGCAAGGGCACCGCCCCTCTGAAGGTCAACGGCCATGCGCTGAAGGAGCCCTACCTGTACCCGGGGGACACGCCGTGCACGGTCGACGACACGGGCGGCCAGTTCAAGGTGAAGGTACCCGAAGGCAAAATCTGGGTCATGGGTGACCACCGGCAGAACTCGCTGGACTCCCGCTATCACCAGCAGGACAAGAACAAGGGCTTCGTCCCCGTGGACAACGTCGTGGGCCGCGCCATCGTGGTCGCCTGGCCGCCCACCCGCTGGTCCACGCTGCCCGTGCCGGACACCTACGACCAGGGCCTCAGCGCCGCCGCGGCTCCGGGAGTACTCGGTCTCGCGGGCGCGGTGCCCTTGGTGCTGTGGCGCAGGAAGAAGCGAGTGTGACGCGTGGCTCCTTGAAAGAGCTGTGGCGGGAGACAGGCGGAATTACCGTCGGAAACCCCAGGGTTTCTGAGCGGGGTACCGCCGGGTAGGGTGCCGTCCCAGATCGCGGATCTTCCGGGGCCGGAACCAGGGCCCCGGGGTCGATTCTCCGAGTTGGGGGAGCACTGGGATGAGCGGGACAGGTCGTACGGACGAGGGCCACGGACGGCTCGGCAGCAAGCTGTCGGGGCTTGCCGTGGCCCTCGGCTGTGTGCTCTTCCTCGGCGGATTCGCCTGGGGCGCGGTTGTCTACCAGCCGTACACCGTGCCGACCGCCTCGATGGCGCCCACCATCGCGGCCGGCGACCGGGTTCTGGCCGAGCGGATCGACAGCGGTGACATCAAGCGTGGCGACGTCGTCGTCTTCAAGCAGGCCAGCTGGGGCAATCTCCCCATGGTCAAGCGTGTCGTCGCGGTCGGCGGCGACACGGTCGCCTGCTGTACGGACGGCAAGCTGACCGTCAACGGCAAGAAGATCGAAGAGTCGTATCTGCCCAAGGGCTCTGCGGCCGAGGCGAGCAAGATTCCCACCATCGACGTCCCCAAGGGCCGGCTCTTCCTGCTCGGCGACGAGCGCAGCGGCTCCCTCGACTCGACCGCTCACCTCACGGAGGCCGGCAACGGCTCGGTACCGGTCGGCGCGGTGAGCGCGCGGGTCGACGCGGTGGTGTGGCCCATGGACGGCATGCTGGACCGCCCCACCGGCTTCGAGGAGCTCGGCGGCATCTCCCAGCCGGGGCCCCTGCGTCTGGTCCTCGCCGCGATCGTGGCGGGCGCCGTGCTCGTCCTCGGCGGTGCGGCCTACGGGCCGGTCGCCAAGCGGGCGGCTCAGCGACGCAGCCGTACCGGCGGGGCGAGGGAGCGGGCTCTTGCGGGCTGAGCAGCCGCCCGAGGAGCTCGCGGACCCCGGCGAACCGCCGAAGGTCGCCGCGGCCCCCGGTGAGCTGAGGAAGGTCGCCCGGGTGGTGCTGCTCGACCCGCAGGATCGCATCCTGCTGCTGTACGGCCACGAGCCCGAGGACCCGTCCGACAACTGGTGGTTCACGCCGGGCGGCGGTGTGGAGGGCGAGGAGACGCGCGAGGAGGCCGCATTGCGGGAACTCGCGGAGGAGACCGGCATCACCGAGGTCGAGCTCGGCCCGGTGCTGTGGCGGCGGACCTGCTCCTTCCCGTTCGCGGGACGCCGCTGGGACCAGGACGAGTGGTACTACCTGGCCCGTACCACTCAGACGGCGACCCAGGCCCTGGGGCTCACGGAGCTGGAACGGCGCAGTGTCGCCGGAGCACGCTGGTGGACGTGTCAGGAACTGACCGAGGCACATGAGACGGTGTATCCGACCAGACTCGCCGGGCTGCTGCGCAGGCTGCTCGACGAGGGTCCCCCGGCCAGGCCCGAGATCCTCGACACTGAAATTGTCTAGAGGCGCGCGGGGCTGGCGCACAATAGGGGGACGCACGGCTGAAGGGGAACATGCCATGAGCGCCGAGGACCTCGAGAAGTACGAGACCGAGATGGAGCTGAAGCTCTACCGGGAGTACCGCGATGTCGTCGGTCTGTTCAAATACGTGATCGAGACCGAACGGCGCTTCTACCTCACCAACGACTACGAGATGCAGGTCCACTCGGTCCAGGGCGAGGTGTTCTTCGAAGTGTCCATGGCGGACGCCTGGGTGTGGGACATGTACCGCCCCGCTCGCTTCGTGAAGCAGGTACGGGTACTCACGTTCAAGGACGTGAACATCGAGGAGTTGAACAAGAGCGATCTGGAGCTGCCGAGCAGCTGAGGGGTCTGCATGGAGGCTCGTGTGGGTGACTGAGTTGTCCACACCCGGCGTGCTGTCCACCAAGATCCAATAGCGCGCGGATGTGCCCTCAATGTTGGCGCCGGAGGTGGTGCCGACATGAACGCACGCAACGCAGGCAGCACGAGCAAGGCAGGCAGCGGGAGCAGCACACGCAGTGCGAGCAACGCACGCAGCGCACTCGGCGAGTACGGCGAGGACCTGGCCGCGCGGCGGCTGACCGAGGCCGGGATGCAGGTCCTGGAGCGCAACTGGCGCTGTGGCAGGACCGGTGAGATCGACATCGTGGCCCAGGACGGGGACGCGCTGGTCGTCTGTGAGGTCAAGACCCGCCGGACGGGTGCCTTCGAACATCCGATGGCCGCCGTCACACCGCTCAAGGCCGCGCGGCTGCGGGGCCTCGCCGAGCGCTGGCTGCAGGAACACGGAGGGGCGCCACCCGGAGGCGTCCGCATCGACCTCGTAGGCGTCGTCCTCCCCGACCGCGGCGCACCCGTGGTGGAACACGTGCGGGGGGTTGCCTGATGGGATTCGCCCGTACGTGCTCGGTGGCACTGGTCGGCGTCGAGGGTGTCGTCGTCGAGGTGCAGGCGGACCTGGAGCCGGGGATCGCGGCGTTCACCCTGGTGGGGCTGCCCGACAAGAGCCTCACGGAGAGCAAGGACCGGGTGAGGGCGGCCGTCGTCAACTCCGGCGGCGAGTGGCCCCAGAAGAAGCTCACGGTGGGGCTCAGCCCCGCGTCGGTGCCGAAGGGCGGCAGCGGATTCGACCTGGCGGTCGCCTGCGCCGTGCTGGGAGCCTCCGAGCGGATCGACCCACGGGTCCTCTCCGACATCGTGATGATCGGAGAGCTGGGCCTGGACGGCCGGGTCCGGCCGGTACGGGGCGTGCTGCCGGCGGTGCTCGCCGCGGCGGACGCGGGGTACGAGCAGGTGGTGGTACCCGAGTGCGCGGCCGCCGAGGCCTCCCTGGTGCCCGGTGTGTCGGTGCTCGGCGTCCGCAGCCTGCGGCAGCTGATCGCCGTCCTCACGGACGAGCCGGTGCCCGACGAGGATCCGGACGAGCAGGGCCGGCCGGACCCGCTCCTCGCGGGCTTGCGCATGCCGGGCACCGGCGCCGCCACCGGCATGCACACCATGGGCGCCGCGCAACACGACCACGGCCATGACCTGGCCGATGTCGTCGGTCAGATCTCCGCGCGGACGGCGGTGGAGGTAGCCGCGGCCGGCGGGCACCATCTGTTCCTCGAAGGCCCTCCGGGAGCGGGAAAGACGATGCTCGCCGAGCGGCTGCCCGCCATCCTGCCGCGGCTCGCGAGGCAGGAGTCGCTGGAGGTCACGGCGGTCCACTCGGTCGCCGGCCTGCTGCCCCCGGGAAAGCCCCTGATCGAGGTTCCGCCCTACTGCGCGCCCCACCACTCGGCGACGATGCAGTCGCTGGTCGGCGGCGGCCAGGGCGTCGCACGGCCCGGAGCGGTGTCCCTGGCCCATCGAGGGGTGCTCTTTCTCGATGAGACACCGGAGTTCAGCGGCCAGGCCCTGGACGCGCTGCGCCAGCCCCTGGAGTCCGGACACGTGGTGATCGCGCGCAGCGCGGGCGTCGTGCGCTTCCCGGCGAGGTTCCTGATGGTGCTCGCGGCCAATCCGTGCCCCTGCGGCCGCTTCTCGGTGACCGGCAACTCGTGCGACTGCCCTCCCGCCATGGTCCGGCGCTACCAGGCCAGGCTCTCCGGCCCGCTGCTCGACCGGGTGGACCTCAGGGTCGAGGTGGACCGCGTCACGCGCGCGGAGCTGACCGAGCGCGGTGTGCGGGGCGAATCCACCTCGACGGTCGCCGATCGCGTCCAAGCGGCCAGGAACCGCGCCGCCGCGCGCCTGACGGGCACACCCTGGCGGACCAACAGCGAAGTGCCGGGGCGGGAGCTGCGCAGCCGGTGGTACGCGGCGCCGGGCGCCATGGACGAAGCCGAGTGGGGCCTGGAGCGGGGGCTCCTCACAGCCCGTGGCCTGGACCGCGTACTGCGCGTCGCCTGGACCGTCGCGGACCTTGTCGGACACGACCGGCCCGACGCGACCGACGTCGCCCTCGCCCTGCAACTGCGCACCGGAGTCCCGCGCGGGGTGCCGATGGAGATCGGCGCGTTGTCATGAGCGGCGACGACGAGCGGCTTCACCGTGCCTTCCTCGCACGCGTCATCGAACCCGGGGACGAGGCCTGCGGGCGCTGGCTACGGGAGATCGGCGCGGGGGAAGCGGTACGGAGGCTCGTCGGAGGCGGGGAGCAGCCGAAGGGGGTGACGGACAAGCGGTGGGCAGGCTTGCGGGCCCGGGCCGAGCGGGCGGAGCCGGAGCGGGACCTGGCGGCGGCACGGGACGCGGGGACACGGTTCCTGTGTCCCGGGGACTCCGAATGGCCGGCGCAGCTCGACGATCTGGGAGACGCGCGGCCTCTGGGGCTCTGGGTGCGCGGGCGGCCCAGCCTGCGGATATGGGCGCTGCGGTCCGTCGCGGTCGTGGGAGCCAGGGCCTGCACCGAGTACGGCGCCCATATGGCGGCCGTATTCGGCGAAGGGCTCGCGGAGCGCGGGTGGGTCGTGGTGTCCGGGGGCGCGTACGGCATCGACGGCGCGGCCCATCGCGGTGCGCTCGGAGCCGGTGGCGCCACCGTCGCCGTGCTCGCCTGCGGGGTCGACCGGCCCTATCCGCGGGGGCACACCCAGCTGATCAGCAGGATCGCCGAGCAGGGTCTGGTCGTGGGGGAACTGCCTCCCGGTGATCACCCGACGCCGAGCAGGTTCATCCTCCGCAACAGGGTCATCGCGGCGCTGACCCGCGGCACGGTGGTCGTCGAGGCGGCGTATCGCAGCGGAGCGCTGGTGACCGCCCGGGCGGCTCAGCGGCTGGGGCGGTTCACGATAGGGGTGCCCGGTCCCGCCACCAGCGGGCTGTCGGCCGGTGTCCATGAACTTCTCCGGGGAGACGCGGTGCTGGTCACCGACGCCGCCGAGGTCGCCGAGCTGGTCGGTGACATGGGGGACCTGGCACCGGACCGGCGCGGGCCGGTGCTTCCGCGTGACCTCCTCGACCCGGATGCCGGACGCGTCCTGGCGGCGCTGCCCGCGCGGGGGACCGCCTCGGCCGAGGAGATCGCCACAGGCGCGGGGACGACGCAGGACGACGCGGTCGGGAGACTGTACGAACTCCGATCACTTGGGTTCGTCGAACGACACGGCGACGGCTGGAAGTTGACACGCCAGGCGATGATCCCCGTCCCCACGGATCGGGGGCGATGCTGACCGAGCGTGTTCGGCCGTCCGGGCGACACCCCCGATGTCCTTGGCAGTTCCCGCAGTTGGCGCCTCACGATGGTCACGCACGGCAACGGACGTGACCCTGAGGGGCGCCCAGCGGAACGTATCTGCGCACGGTGGTTCCCCGGCTCTTCGCTCACTGCGACTCCCCAGTCACGCTACGCTCACGGGGATTCCGACTCAGACAGCAACTGGACACAGACCGACAGCTCACTCAGGCACCCCAGTTCACAGCAGAACGGCACAAGACGACGAATGCCCCAGCACACCTCCGGGTCTGACCGGGCGGCTGCTCCCCCCACTGCGCGAAGCGGCGTGCGGCCCCCCGCGCCCTCGACGCTCGACGAGCTGTGGAGGTCGTACAAGGCCACGGGCGACGAGCGCTTGCGCGAGCAGCTGATCCTGCACTACTCGCCGCTGGTGAAGTACGTCGCGGGCCGTGTGAGCGTGGGGCTGCCTCCCAATGTCGAGCAGGCGGACTTCGTCTCGTCGGGAGTGTTCGGGCTGATCGACGCGATCGAGAAGTTCGACATCGAGCGGGAGATCAAGTTCGAGACGTACGCGATCACGCGGATCCGGGGCGCGATGATCGACGAGCTGCGGGCGCTGGACTGGATCCCGCGGTCGGTGCGGCAGAAGGCACGCAACGTCGAGCGGGCCTACGCGACGCTGGAGGCGCGGCTGCGGCGCAGCCCCTCCGAGGGCGAGGTGGCCGCCGAACTGGGCATCGGTGTGGACGAACTCCACTCGGTCTTCAGTCAGTTGTCGCTGGCCAACGTGGTGGCCCTGGAGGAGCTGCTGCACGCCGGGGGCGAGGGCGGCGATCGGCTGAGCCTGATGGACACGCTCGAGGACACCGCTGCCGACAATCCCGTGGAGGTCGCCGAGGACCGGGAGTTGCGGCGTTTTCTCGCACGGGCGATCAACACGCTGCCCGAGCGTGAGAAGACCGTGGTCACGCTCTACTACTACGAGGGGCTCACGCTCGCCGAGATCGGCAATGTGCTCGGGGTGACCGAGAGCCGGGTCAGCCAGATCCACACCAAGTCGGTGCTCCAGTTGCGGGCGAAGCTCGCGAGTTTCGGTCGCTGACCTCGCCGAATCGTCCCTTCCGCGTCCTGGCAGGGCCGGCCGGCTTCCGTCTTCCCTTGCCCTCTCAGACGCCGACGTGCCAAGTGCCTCCCTTCGCCCGCGGTCCGTCCGTAAAGTGGAGACGTGCCAAGGATTCGAGCGGCCTCCGTGGCCGAGCACCGATCGATGCAGCGAGCCGCCCTGTTGGACGCGGCGCGGTCACTGCTGTCCGAGGGCGGGACAGAGGCGCTGACCTTCCCGGCGCTGGCCGAGCGCACGGGACTCGCGCGGTCCTCCGTCTATGAGTACTTCCGGTCGCGGGCGGCCGTGGTCGAAGAGCTCTGCGCAGTCGACTTCCCGGTCTGGGCGGCCGAGGTCGAGAAGGCGATGGCGCTGGCCGCGACGCCCGAGGGCAAGGTCGAAGCGTATGTCCGGCAGCAGCTCCAGCTGGTCGGAGACCGGCGCCACCGGGCCGTGGTCGCGATCTCCGCGAGCGAGCTCGACGCGGGCGCGCGCGAGAAGATCCGCGCGGCGCACGGCGGGCTCGTCGCGATGATCGTGGAGGCCCTGGGTGACATGGGGCATGAGCAGCCTCGTATGGCCGCCATGCTTCTTCAGGGAATCGTGGACGCCGCGGTCCGGCGGATCGAGCTGGGTGCGGCCGAACAGCCCGACGTCATCACCGACGCCGCCGTCGCGATGGCTCTGCGGGGTGTGCGGGGCTAGGTACTGGTCCTGGGCGCCCCAGGACCGGCGCCAGTTCAGGCATCTCCTGGGCGCCCCTGGTCCACAGGTCCCTCCGGTACGCCGATGACCGGGAGCAGGCGCGATGGGCCCCCGTGGAGCAGCCAGGGCGGAAGCACGGAGAGCGGGTCCAGATAGGCGTCGGCCCTGCGCAGGCCCCAGTGCAGACAGGGTGTCGCGCAGTGGGACCCTGCCGGTTCCACGACGCCGACGACCTCGCCCGCCGTAACCTTCGCTCCCTTCCTCGCCGTTGCGCGCACCGGCTCGTACGTGGTGCGCACGGGGGGATCGCCGGTGCCGTCCAGTTCCACGGAGACGACTCCGCGGCCCGCGACCCGGCCCGCGAAGGAGACGCGGCCGGGAGCCACGGCCCGGACCGGCGTGCCGGAGGGCGCGGCGAGGTCCACGCCGCGGTGGCCCCGCCCGTACGTGCTCGCCGGTGGCTCCCAGCCGCGGGTCACCCGTGGGCGTGTCCCTACCGGCCAGGCGCGCCCGACAGCCGGCACCGCCCCGTCGGCTTTCGGCGGCGACGGACCGTCCATGCCGCTGTCGCGTGCCGCGGCCGGGGGTAAGGCGGCTCCGAGGGCGGTCGCTGTCAGGCACAACACCAAGGCCAGCCACGTACGAAGGCATCGTGTGCATCGTTCTGCTCGCATGCGAGAACGCTCTCGCGATACGGCGAGAGAAGTGGATCATGGCCCGGATCTGTGGAGCACCGGCCAGTTGTGGACAGCGGCGTCACCCGGTGCCCCGCGTGTCCCGTACACTTCTGATGGCGATCCGGGTCACCGGGTCGACTTCGCACGCCCCGACATCGGGCCCTCACAGGCCGGTGTCAGCGCCCCTCGGTCCCTAGTGGCAGGCGCGTCGTGGGCGTCAGGCGCGAGTGCCGTCCGGCACGCGCGGCACAACCGAGAAAAATCAAGGAGAACGGCCATGGCCGTCGTCACGATGCGGGAGCTGCTGGAAAGCGGCGTCCACTTCGGTCACCAGACCCGTCGCTGGAACCCGAAGATGAAGCGCTTCATCTTCACCGAGCGCAACGGTATCTACATCATCGACCTGCTCCAGTCGCTGTCGTACATCGACCGCGCCTACGAGTTCGTCAAGGAGACCGTCGCCCACGGCGGCACGGTCATGTTCGTCGGCACGAAGAAGCAGGCGCAGGAGGCCATCGCAGAGCAGGCCACCCGCGTCGGCATGCCCTACGTCAACCAGCGCTGGCTGGGCGGCATGCTCACCAACTTCTCGACCGTCTACAAGCGTCTGCAGCGCCTCAAGGAGCTCGAGCAGATCGACTTCGAGGACGTCGCCGCTTCCGGTCTGACCAAGAAGGAGCTTCTCGTGCTCTCGCGCGAGAAGGCCAAGCTGGAGAAGACCCTCGGCGGTATCCGCGAGATGCAGAAGGTGCCCAGCGCCGTCTGGATCGTGGACACCAAGAAGGAGCACATCGCGGTCGGCGAGGCCCGGAAGCTCAACATCCCGGTCGTCGCCATCCTCGACACCAACTGCGACCCCGACGAGGTCGACTACAAGATCCCGGGCAACGACGACGCGATCCGCTCCGTCACCCTGCTCACCCGCGTGATCGCCGACGCCGTCGCCGAGGGCCTCATCGCCCGCTCCGGTGCCGCCGCCGAGGCGAAGGGCGAGAAGGCCGCGGGCGAGCCGCTCGCCGAGTGGGAGCGCGACCTGCTCGAGGGCGGCGAGAAGAAGGCCGAGGAGACCACCGCCGAGGCCCCTGCCGCCGAAGCCCCGGCTGCTGCTGAGGCCCCCGCCGCCGAGGCCGAGAAGCCGGCCGAGACCGAGAAGCCGGCCGAGGCTCCCGCCGCCGAGGCCGAGAAGCCGGCCGAGACCGAGCAGGCCTGACCCGGCGTCACGGCTGAGTGACGNAAGCCGGCCGAGACCGAGCAGGCCTGACCCGGCGTCACGGCTGAGTGACGGCGGGCGGCGCGGTCCGCGCCGCCCGCCGTTCACCCACAGCCCGTAGATCTTCGGCGGACGCCAGCCCGATCAGCCGCGGACGCCGACTTCGAGACTTCGAACTCCGAGAAGAGATTCACAGATCATGGCGAACTACACCGCCGCCGACGTCAAGAAGCTCCGCGAGCTCACCGGCGCCGGCATGATGGACTGCAAGAAGGCGCTCGACGAGGCCGACGGCAGCGTCGACAAGGCCGTCGAGGCCCTGCGCATCAAGGGCCAGAAGGGCGTCGCCAAGCGCGAGGGCCGCTCCGCCGAGAACGGCGCCGTCGTCTCCCTGATCGCCGACGACAACACCTCCGGTGTCCTCGTCGAGCTGAAGTGCGAGACGGACTTCGTCGCCAAGGGCGAGAAGTTCCAGGCCGTCGCGAACGCGCTCGCCGCGCACGTCGCCGCCACCTCCCCGGCCGACATCGAGGCGCTGCTCGCCTCCGAGATCGAGCCCGGCAAGACGGTTCAGGCGTACGTCGACGAGGCCAACGCCAACCTGGGCGAGAAGATCGTCCTGGACCGCTTCGCCCAGTTCTCCGGCGCCTACGTCACCGCCTACATGCACCGCACCATGCCGGACCTGCCGCCGCAGATCGGTGTCCTGGTCGAGCTGGACAAGGTGGACGCCGAGATCGCCAAGGGCGTCGCCCAGCACATCGCCGCCTTCGCGCCGAAGTACCTCTCCCGTGAGGACGTACCGGCCGAGGTCGTCGAGAGCGAGCGTCGTGTCGCCGAGGAGACCACGCGCGCCGAGGGCAAGCCCGAGGCCGCCCTGCCGAAGATCGTCGAGGGTCGCGTCAACGCCTTCTTCAAGGAGGCCACCCTCCTCGGCCAGCCGTACGCGCTCGACCAGAAGAAGTCCGTCCAGAAGGTCCTGGACGAGGCCGGTGTCGCCCTGAAGCGCTTCGCGCGCATCAAGGTCGGCATCTGAGTCCGTACCGCGATCGACGCGAGACCCCGATAGGGTCGACAGCAGTCATCCGCGTACGCCGTCACACGCGCGCGTGTGACGGACGACAGCAGATCTGACGAGGAGGCCATTGCCGCGCATGGGATGCAACAAAACCCCACCGGCAATGGCCTCCTTCGTATGTGCGACAGGTAAAGAGGCGGGATCTCCATGACCACCACCAAGGCCGACAAGGACGAAAAGAGCGATCACGGCAAAGGCGCGGGGCGCTTTCTGCTGAAGCTTTCCGGTGAGGCGTTCGCCGGTGGCGGGGGACTGGGCGTCGACCCCGACGTGGTGCACGCCATCGCCCGTGAGATCGCCGCGGTGGTCCGCGGTGGTGCCCAGATCGCCGTTGTCATCGGCGGCGGCAACTTCTTCCGGGGTGCCGAACTGCAGCAGCGCGGCATGGATCGGGCCCGCTCCGACTACATGGGCATGCTCGGCACGGTCATGAACTGCCTCGCCCTCCAGGACTTCCTGGAGAAGGAGGGCATCGACTCGCGCGTGCAGACCGCCATCACCATGGGACAGGTCGCCGAGCCGTACATCCCGCTGCGCGCGGTACGCCACCTGGAAAAGGGCCGTGTGGTCATCTTCGGCGCCGGTATGGGCATGCCGTACTTCTCCACCGACACCACCGCCGCCCAGCGCGCCCTGGAGATCGACGCCGAGGCGCTGCTCATGGGCAAGAACGGAGTGGACGGGGTCTACGACTCCGACCCCAAGACCAACTCCGAGGCCGTCAAGTTCGACTCGCTCAGCTACGGCGAGGTCATCACGCGCGACCTGAAGGTCGCCGACATGACCGCCATCACGCTCTGCCGGGACAACAAGCTGCCCATCCTGGTCTTCGAGCTTCTGGCGGAGGGCAATATCGCACGGGCCGTCAAGGGTGAGAAGATCGGCACTCTCGTGGGGGATCAAGGCAGCCGGGCCTGACCGGGGACCTTCCCTGCGCGGGGGACGGACCCTGACCGGGGGATGGACAATGTCCTGCGGGTCGGGAACCGTGCAGGAATAAGACGCGACGCAGCCGGCCGCCGACCCGAACAGGAACAGCTGCCGGGCCTACTCAAGACACGCAGGAGCAAGTGGTGATCGAAGAGACCCTCCTCGAAGCCGAGGAGAAGATGGAGAAGGCCGTCGTGGTCGCCAAGGAGGACTTCGCCGCGATTCGCACCGGTCGTGCGCACCCGGCGATGTTCAACAAGATCGTGGCCGACTACTACGGTGCGCTGACCCCGATCAACCAGCTGGCCTCGTTCTCGGTGCCGGAGCCGCGCATGGCCGTGGTGACCCCGTTCGACAAGAGCGCGCTGCGCAACATCGAGCAGGCGATCCGCGACTCCGACCTGGGCGTCAATCCGAGCAACGACGGCAACATCATCCGGGTGGTGTTCCCCGAGCTCACCGAGGAGCGCCGCAGGGAGTACATCAAGGTGGCCAAGACCAAGGCAGAGGACGCCAAGGTCTCGATCCGCTCCGTCCGCCGCAAGGCCAAGGACGCCATCGACAAGCTGATCAAGGACGGCGAGGTCGGCGAGGACGAGGGCCGCCGTGCGGAGAAGGAGCTCGACGACACCACCGCGAAGTACGTCGCTCAGGTGGACGAGCTGCTCAAGCACAAGGAAGCAGAGCTGCTCGAGGTCTGATGAACGACTCTTCCTGGGGAGCGCCGCCACAAGCCGGGTACTGGGGGCCGTCCGACCAGGGGCCCGTCCAGGAGGCGGCTCCGGCGGGTCCCGCATACGATGCGCAGGACGCCCAACAGACTCGCCCCATGCCCATCGTGCCCGACGTACCCGCGCATGGCGGAGACCAGGATGACGACCGGGGGGCCGCTTTGACGGGTGGCCCCCCGTTCCGCGACGAGACGCCGTCGACGCCGCAGCACCCGGCTCCGTCGTGGCATCAGCAGAAGCCGCAGGAGCCCATGCCCAGCGCCCCACAGCCAGCGCCCGCACCGCAGAAGAAGAGCGCGGGCCGCGACCTGGGTGCCGCCATAGGGGTGGGCGTCGCGCTCGGTGCGGTGATCATCGCGTCGTTGTTCGTCGTCAAGGCCGTCTTCATCGGCGTCATAGCGGTCGCCGTCGTGGTGGGCCTGTGGGAGCTCACCTCGCGGCTCGACGAACGCAAAAACATCAAGGCACCCCTCGTGCCGCTCGCGGTCGGCGGTGCGGCGATGGTGGTCGCCGGATACGTCCGGGGTGCCGAGGGCGCCTGGGTGGCGATGGCGCTCACGGCCCTCGCGGTCCTGGTCTGGCGGATGACGGAACCGCCCGAGGGCTACCTCAAGGACGTCACGGCGGGCCTGTTCGCGGCCTTCTACATCCCGTTCCTCGCCACGTTCGTGGCATTGATGCTCGCCGCGGACGACGGCGCGTGGCGGGTCCTCACCTTCCTGCTGCTCGCCGTGGTGAGCGACACGGGCGCGTACGCCGTCGGCTGGCGCTTCGGCCGGCACAAGCTCGCCCCGCGCATCAGCCCCGGCAAGACCCGCGAGGGCCTGCTCGGTGCGGTCGCCTTCGCCATGGTGGCGGGCGCCCTGTGCATGCAGTTCCTGATCGACGACGGCAGCTGGTGGCAGGGCGTGCTCCTCGGGCTCGCGGTCGCCGTCAGCGCCACCCTCGGCGACCTCGGCGAGTCCATGATCAAGCGTGACCTGGGCATCAAGGACATGGGGACGCTGCTGCCGGGACACGGCGGAATCATGGACCGCCTGGACTCGCTCCTGCCCACGGCCCCCGTGGTCTGGCTGCTGCTGGTGATCTTCGTCGGCTCCGGGTGACCTTGCCCGTCGAGCGGCTGACCTGCAGGTTTGTACGTGAGGGGCTCGTTGTCCACAGGTGGCGAGTCCCTCTTCGTATGTCTGCCACACTGGTACGGCCATGCCTAAGCCCGGAGAACTCACATTCGTCGCCCCCCGCGGAGCCAAGAAGCCGCCGCGCCACCTTGCCGACCTCTCGCCCGCTGAGCGCAAGGAAGCCGTTGCCGCGATCGGGGAGAAGCCGTTTCGTGCGAAGCAGTTGTCGCAGCACTATTTCGCGCGGTTCGCTCACGAGCCGGAGCAGTGGACCGACATCCCCGCCGGTTCGCGTGCCAAGCTCCAGGAGGCGCTGCTTCCCGAGCTGATGACGGTCGTGCGGCATCTGTCCACCGACCAGGACACGACGCGCAAGACGCTGTGGCGGCTGTTCGACGGGACGCTCGTCGAGTCCGTGTTGATGCGCTACCCGGACCGGGTGACGATGTGCATCAGCTCGCAGGCGGGGTGTGGGATGAACTGCCCCTTCTGCGCCACCGGACAGGCCGGTCTCGACCGGAATCTGTCGACCGCCGAGATCGTGCACCAGATCGTCGACGGCATGCGGGCGCTGCGCGACGGCGAGATTCCCGGTGGTCCCGCGCGGCTCAGCAACATCGTGTTCATGGGCATGGGCGAGCCGCTCGCCAACTACAAGCGCGTGGTCGGAGCGATACGCGCGCTCACCGACCCCGAGCCGGACGGCCTAGGTCTGTCCCAGCGGGGCATCACCGTGTCGACCGTCGGGCTGGTCCCGGCCATCCACCGGTTCGCCGACGAGGGCTTCAAATGCAGGCTCGCCATCTCGCTGCACGCGCCGGACGATGAACTGCGCGACACCCTCGTCCCCGTCAACACACGGTGGAAGGTGCGCGAGGTCCTCGACGCCGGGTGGGAGTACGCGGCCAGGTCGGGGCGCCGGCTGTCCATCGAGTACGCGCTGATCCGGGACATCAACGACCAGGCGTGGCGCGGCGACCGCCTCGGGCGGCTGCTGAAGGGCAAGCCGGTGCACGTCAACCTGATTCCGCTGAACCCGACGCCCGGCTCGAAGTGGACCGCCTCCCGGCCCGAGGACGAGAAGGCCTTCGTCGAGGCGATCGCGGCGCACGGCGTGCCGGTCACCGTCCGGGACACCCGTGGCCAGGAGATCGACGGGGCATGCGGGCAGCTCGCGGCCACCGAGCGGTAGCGCCGGCGCCCACAGCGACCACCCCTCGGTGGCCGAGAGGTGCGGCGCTGTAGTCTGAGCCCTGTACGTACACCTTCATATTCCGACAGGGGAGCGCCACAGCGCTGAGAGTGCGGTAGCTGACCGCAGACCCTCTGAACCTTGCCCAGGTCATTCTGGGTAGGAAGTTCGGTCATCACTCAAGCTGTTGCACCCTGCCCGGGAACTTCTCAAGGGTTCCCGGGCAGGGCCGCGTCTCTTCCTGGTCACCCCAGGAGGAATTCAGTGAGCACCACCAAGAAGATCACGGCCGCGGCCGTCGGCCTGGGCCTCGTCACGTTGTCCGCCTGCGGGTCGTCCGAGTCCGGCTCCGGCGACGCGAGCGCCGACTCCAAGACCGTGACCCTCGTCAGCCATGACTCCTTCGCCGCGTCCAAGAGCGTGATCAAGGACTTCGAGAAGCAGTCCGGATACAAGGTGAAGGTCCTCAAGGACGGCGACGCCGGGCAGGCCGTGAACAAGGCGATCCTCACCAAGGACAACCCGCAGGGCGATGTCTTCTTCGGCGTCGACAACACCCTGCTGTCCAGGGCGCTCGACAACGGGCTGTTCCAGTCGTACGAGGCCAAGGGCGCCGACCTGATCCTGCCGGAGTACCGGGTCGACCAGGACAAGCACCGGGTCACGCCCATCGACACCGGTGACATCTGCGTCAACTACGACAAGTCCTACTTCAGCAAGCACAAGCTGACGCCGCCGCAGTCCTTCGACGATCTGCTCAAGCCCGCCTACAAGAACCTCCTCGTCACCGAGAACGCCGCCACCTCCTCGCCCGGCCTCGGCTTCCTGCTCGGAACCGCCGCGAAGTACGGCGACGACGGCTGGCCGGACTACTGGAAGAAGCTCAAGGCCAACGGTGTGAAGGTCGTCGACGGCTGGGAGCAGGCCTACAACGAGGAGTTCTCCGGATCGGCCGGCGGCAAGAAGGCGGGCGGCGACCGGCCGCTGGCCGTCTCCTACGCCTCGTCCCCGCCCGCCGAGGTCGTCTTCGCCGACCCGAAGCCGAAGACCGCGCCCACGGGCGTCGCGACCGGCACCTGCTTCCGGCAGGTCGAGTACGCGGGGCTGCTGAGCAACGCCAAGAACGCGAAGGGTGGCAAGGCGCTCATCGACTTCCTGGTCTCCAAGAAGTTCCAGGACGACATGCCGCTCAACATGTTCGTGTACCCGGTCCGCGAGGCCGCCCAGGTGCCCGAGGAGTTCGTGAAGTTCGGCCCCCAGGCCGAGGACCCCGAGACCATGGACCCGGCCAAGATCGCCGACAACCGTGACGAGTGGGTCAAGTCATGGACCTCGCTCGTACTGAAGTAAAGCCACGCGACCGTGCGGGGAGCGCGGCGCGGCTCGGGCTCATGGTCGTGCCCGTCGCGTTCTTCGCGGTCTTCTTCGCCTACCCCGTCACCGCGATCGTGGCCCGCGGTCTCAAGGTCGAAGGCGCCTGGCAGTTCGGGCGGATCGGCGAGGTGCTCGCCCAGCCCGACATCCGGCACGTCCTGTGGTTCACGACCTGGCAGGCGCTCGCCTCGACCGCGCTCACGCTGCTGATCGCGCTCCCCGGCGCGTACGTCTTCGCGCGCTTCGACTTCCCCGGCAAGCAGGTGCTGCGGGCCGTCGTCACCGTCCCGTTCGTGCTCCCGACGGTCGTCGTCGGGACCGCCTTCCTGGCACTGGTCGGGCGCGGTGGACTGCTTGACGAGCTGTGGGGCGTACGCCTGGACACCACCGTCTGGGCCATCCTGCTCGCGCACGTCTTCTTCAACTACGCGGTCGTCGTACGCACGGTCGGCGGCCTGTGGTCCCAGCTCGACCCCCGCCAGGAGGAGGCCGCGCGCGTGCTCGGTGCCTCGCGGTTCGCGGCCTGGCGCAAGGTGACGCTGCCGGCCCTCGGCCCCGCGGTCGCCGCCGCCGCACTCATGGTCTTCCTCTTCACCTTCGCCTCCTTCGGCGTGGTGCAGATCCTCGGCGGACCGACCTTCTCCACCCTCGAAGTCGAGATCTACCGGCAGACCTCGGAGATCTTCGACCTCTCCACGGCCGCCGTGCTCACCATGATCCAGTTCGTGGCCGTGGGGGCGATTCTCGCCGTCCACGCGTGGACGGTACGCCGCCGGGAGACCGCCCTGCGCCTCGTGGCCGCCTCCGTGACCGCGCGACGGCCGCACGGAGCCGGGCAGTGGGCGCTGCTCGCCGCAGTCCTCGGCACTGTCGCCGTACTGCTGGTGCTGCCGCTGGCCGTGCTGGTCCAACGCTCCCTGGACGCACCCGGATTCGGGTACTACAAGGCGCTGACCGGTGACGACAGCGGCGTCTTCCTGGTGGCGCCGATCGAGGCCGTCGGCAACTCACTGGAGTACGCCCTCGCCGCCACCGCCCTCGCCCTCCTGATCGGCGGGCTCGCGGCCGCCGCTCTGTCCCGGCGCCCCCAGGCTCCCGGCTCCGATCGAGCAGGGAGGACCCCCGCGGGCCGTCTCCTGCGGGGCTTCGACGCCCTGCTCATGCTCCCGCTCGGCGTCTCCGCCGTGACCGTGGGCTTCGGCTTCCTCATCGCGCTCGACGAGCCGCCGCTGGACCTCAGAAGCAGCTGGATCCTGGTGCCGCTCGCCCAGGCGCTGGTCGGCGTCCCCTTCGTCGTACGGACCATGCTGCCCGTCCTCAGGGCGGTGGACGCACGGCTGCGTGAGGCGGCCGCCGTGCTCGGGGCGTCACCGTGGCGGGTGTGGCGCGAGGTCGATCTGCCGATGGTGCGGCGGGCGCTGCTGATCGCGGCCGGATTCGCCTTCGCCGTGTCGCTCGGCGAGTTCGGCGCCACCGTCTTCATCGCACGGCCCGACAACCCGACCCTGCCGGTGGCCGTGGCGCGGCTGCTCGGGCGCGCGGGCGAGCTCAACTACGGTCAGGCGATGGCCCTTTCAACGATCTTGATGGTGGTGTGCGCGGTGGCGTTGCTCCTTCTGGAACGCGTGCGTACCGACCGGACGGGGGAGTTCTGAGCATGCTCAAGCTGGATGCGGCCACCGTGCGGTTCGGGGCGCGGACCGCGCTCGACGCCGTCGGCCTCGACGTCGCCGAACACGAGATCGTGTGCGTGCTCGGGCCCAGCGGCAGCGGCAAGTCGACGCTGCTGCGGGCCGTGGCGGGCCTGCAGCCACTCGACTCCGGGCGGGTGTTCCTGGACGGCCGCGACCTCGGCGGGGTGCCCGCGCACAAGAGGGGCGTCGGCCTGATGTTCCAGGACCACCAGCTGTTCCCGCAGCGCGACGTGGGCGGCAACGTGGCGTTCGGGTTGCGGATGCACGGCGTGTCGAAGGCTGAACAGGAAGCGCGCGTACGGGAGTTGCTGGAGCTGGTCGGACTGCCGGGAGCCGCGTCCAGGGCGATCGCCTCCCTCTCCGGAGGCGAGCAGCAGCGCGTCGCACTCGCCCGCGCGCTCGCCCCGCGCCCCCGCCTGCTCATGCTCGATGAACCGCTCGGCCAGCTCGACCGCTCCTTGCGCGAGCGACTCGTCGTCGAACTCCGTGAGCTCTTCGACGAGTTGGGTACGACCGTGCTCGCGGTCACCCATGACCAGGGCGAGGCGTTCGCGCTCGCCGACCGGGTCGTGGTGATGCGCGACGGGCGGATCGCCCAGTCCGGTACGCCACTTGAGGTGTGGCAGCGGCCGGCGGACGAGTTCGTGGCGCGCTTCCTCGGCTTCGACAACGTGGTCGGGGCGAGCGTCAGCGGGGAGTTCGCGGACACACCGTGGGGGAAGGTTCCGGCACCCGCGGGGTCTGTGCAGGGCGAGTGCACGCTGCTCATCAGGCCCGCGGGGGTACGGCTCGTGCCCGCAGGGGAGGGGCTGCGCTGCACGGTGGCGGCGCGCACGTTCCGGGGCACCCATGTCTCCGTACATCTGCAGCCGGAGGAAGCGCCGCGCCTGGAGGCGGCGTGTGCGCTGAGGGAGGCGCCGGAGCCGGGGGACGAGGTCGCCGTGGTGTTCGACGCCGCCGAAATCGTCGTGCTCGACAGGGAGCCGTCCACCTAGGGTGCCGGGCATGACACAACTCGGACATGAGCGCTACTGCGACGAAATCGTCGCGCAGACCGACCTGTTGAGGCAGCACCTGACCGGCGCGGACCTCGCGGTGACCGTGCCGACCTGTCCGGAGTGGACACTGCGGGAACTCGCCGAGCACGTCGGCCGCGCACACCGCTGGGTCGAGCACATCGTGCGGACACGAGCGACGGAGGAGGTCCCCGAATCGAAGGCGTTCGGCTTCGAGGGGCCGAAGGACACAGATCCTGGCGTTCTGGCCGCGCTCGACGCCTGGCTTGCGGAAGGTGCCACGCAGGTCGCCGGGACGCTGCGCGCCGCGGGGCCCGACGCCGGCGCATGGACCTGGGCCTGGGAGCGGACGGCTGGTTTCTGGGCGAGGCGCATGACGCTGGAGACGGTGATCCACCGGGCGGACGTGGCGATCGCGGCACGCACGCGCTACGAGGTCGCGCCGGACCTGGCCGCCGACGCCATCGACGAGTGGCTGCAGATCGTCCGGTTCGTCCAGGAGGCGATGCCCCAGGACTCGGACGTGCAGGAACTGCGCGGGTCGGGCCGCAGCATTCACCTCCACGCCACCGACGCCGATCCCGGCCTGAACGCCGAGTGGCTCATCGAGCTCGACGACAAGGGCCTCGACTGGCGCCGCGGCCACGAGAAAGCGACCGTCGCGCTGCGCGGGCCGCTCACCGAGGTCCTGCTCGGCTTCTACCGCAGACTTCCACTGGACGGCGGCCAGTTGGAGATACGGGGAGAGCGGGAGCTGCTGGAGTTCTGGCTGGAGCGGGCCACCTTCGGATGACGGCTCGCCTTGGGCCTTGGAGTGGCGGCTCACGTTCGGTGACGGCTCACGTTCGATGACGGCTGCGGCCCGCCCCCGCGCGGACGCTTTCGCGGGGGCGGTCCTGTGACAACCGAGCGGTACTCAGCCGTCAGCCGTCAGCCGTCAGCCGTCAGCCGTCATCGGTCGTCCGACGCGCCACGACGGCGCAGTGCGAACACCAGGGCGCCGCCGGCCACGATGAGCGCGGCCGCGATACCGGCGATGGGGCCGGCGTTGGAACTCGCGCCCGTCTCGGCGAGGCCCGAGTCATCGGCCGCGGGCGAGGGAGCGTTGTTCCCGGCGGGTGCGGGGGAGGTGCTCTCCGGCTCCGACGGCGTCGGCTCCTTCGAGGGCTCGCACGCCTTGGCCGGCGTCGTCAGGTTCGGCGCGATGTCCTCGTCGACCTGGTTCCCGGCCTTGACGTGGATACGGTACGTCGCGTTCGGCTGCCAGTCCTCGGTGAAGTCGATGGTCACGCCCTCGCGGGAACCCTTGACCTCCTGGCTGCCGACGAGCTTCCCTTCCGCGCCGTTCGACTCGAGGTAGACGGTGACGGTGGCCGGGACACCGGTGGGGTCCTTGTCGGTCACGCTGATGACGCCCTTGTCGCCATCGCACTTGGCGAGGGCCGAGAACTCACTGATGTCGCAGGCCAGTGCGTTGCCCGCGGCACCGAGCGTGAGCGCGGCCGAGGCGGCGGCAACACCGAGAACGCGCCCGGTACGTGGGGTACGACGAGATCGGCAAGGTCGACGAGATATGGACACGATTGCCCTTCACGGGATGCACAACTGAGGGGGGTGGGAGTGCGGGGAGCACTGTGATCGCAGCACTCCCGGACGCCCCACAGGTCTATGGGGCGCCGTCACTCCCTGTCAATCTGCGTGGCCGTCTTGAGCGTTGGCTTTAGCTGACGTTTGCCAGAGGGGCCGGAGCGGTGGCCGTCATCGCCGTCAGAGGGCCTTCGCCCCGGCCAGTCGGGCCAGTGCCTCCGGGGCCTCCTCGACCCGGTCGACGAGGGCGATCCGCGGCTCCATCGAGCGGTCCCTGGCCAGCGACTGGAGCAGCGGCCAGACCGGCAGCCGCTCGGTCCAGTGGACGCGGTCGACCAGGACCATGGGGGTGGGTTCGCCGCGCGACTCGTAGTAGTTCGGGGTCGCGTTGTCGAAGACCTCCTGTACGGTCCCGGCGGCACCCGGCAGGAAGACGACACCCGCGTTCGAACGGGCCAGCAGACCGTCCTCGCGGGTCGCGTTGGCGAAGTACTTGGCGATGTGGCCGGCGAAGGCGTTCGGCGGCTCGTGGCCGTAGAACCAGGTGGGGATCCCGACCGAGTCCCCGCCGCCCGGCCAGCGGTCGCGCACGTCGAGGGCGGCGGTCGCCCACTCGGTGACCGAGGGCGTGAACGACGGGGCCTTGGCGATGAGTCGGCATGCCTCGGTGAGCATCTCGTCGTCGAAGACAGAGGCGTACGCGCCGAGGTTCGCGGCTTCCATCGCGCCCGGCCCGCCGCCCGTGGCGACGGTGAACCCGGCACGGGCCAGTGAGCGGCCGAGTCGGGCGGCCCCCTCGTACGCCTCCGTGCCGCGCGCCAAGGCGTGGCCGCCCATCACACCCACCACCCGCGCCCCCACGAGGAGTTCGTCGAGGGCGTCCGAGACGGAGTCGTCGTGGATCGCGCGGAGCATCGACGCGAAGATGTCGCCGTCCGCCTTGGTCTGCTGGAACCAGGCGTACGTGCGGGCGTCCGGCGTCGCCTCGTAGCCCCGCTCGACGATCGACTCGAAGAGTTCGCCGGGGGTGTAGAGCAGTCCGCGGTACGGGTCGAAGGGCAGGCCGGGTACGGGCGGGAAGACCAGCGCTCCGGTGGCCCTGATCCTGGCCGCCGCGTCCGGATCCATGGGGCAGCCGAGGAAGACGGCGCCCGCGGTGTCCACGGAGAGCAGTTCTGGCGTGCGGTCCGTCAGGTCGACGGCCTGTATGCGGTGTTGGGCGAGCGATCCACGCGACGAGACGACCTCGTCGAACTCGGCGAGGGACTCGATCTCGCGGTCAAGGGAAGCGATGGGGGCGGGTGTCGGCTGCACCCGCCCATCGTAGGGAGCACCCGGTAAGGGACGCGTTCAGCCCTGGACAGCCGCCGGGTCCATCCACATGACCTCCCAGGTGTGGCCGTCCGGGTCGTCGAAGGCCCGGCCGTACATGAAACCGTGGTCCTGGGTCTCGCCGGTCGCCGAGCCGCCCGCGGCGATCGCCTTGTCGACCAGCTCGTCCACCTTCTCGCGGCTCTCCGCGCTCAGACACAGCAGCACCTCGCTGGTCTTCGTCGAGTCCGCGATCTCCTTCTTCGTGAAGTCCGCGTAGCGCTGCTTGGTCATGATCATCGCGACGATCGTGTCGCTGATGACCACGCTCGCGCAGTGCTCGTCGGAGAACTGGGGGTTGAGCGCGTAGCCGAGCTCGGTGAAGAACTTCTTGGAGGCGTCGAGGTTGTTCACGGCGAGGTTCACGAAGATCATCTGCTGGTACATCTGAGGTCTCTCCCTTGGTGGTGATGTGCTGTTCGTGGGGTTAGACCTGGGCCTCGGGCGAAAGTCATCGGCCGCGGCGAACTTTTTTCGTACGAGATCGCCGTGCGGTGCTCGTACGGCTGTTTCCGCGGGATCAGCCGGCCAGAGGCAGGGCCGCGAGCTCCCCGACAGCCAAGGTCAGCGGACCCAGGACGGCGAGCAGCGCACCCGCGCGCATCGCGGCGGCGCAGCGCAGCATCGCGGTGGGTGCGCCGAGGCGCAGCAGCGCTTGTGTGGTGTCGGAGCGGGCGTACCTGGCTTCCACGGCGGCGGTCAGCAGCGTCGCGACGGCGCATCCCGCGACGAGCAGCGCGCCCAGGGTGGTGAGCGGCCCGACGTCGGGGCGCGCGCTGGTGTAGAGCGTGGACATGGCGTACGCGCCCGAGGCCACCGCGCACACCACGCCGAGCGGCCGGCCGATGCGCCCTGCCTCCTCCATGAGCACACGCCCGGCGAGCAGCCGCAGCGCTCCCGGCCGCATCGCCTGGAGCAACCGGCCGCACAGATGGGTGATCCCGGGCCCGACCAGTGCCAGACCGAGCGCGGTGAGCGCCCAGCCGACGAGCACTCCTACAGGGCCGCCCGTGAGGACTTTGGACAGGGCGAGCCCGGGGACGGGCCCGGTACGGCTCGCGTACTCCCCGACGGCAAGCCCGGCCGCCAGCACCGCCATGCCCCAGGGGAGTCCATTGGGGGCGGGGAGAGGGGCAAGGATCTGCTGGGGGGTGACCTGTGGGTCCGAATGAGCCGGGGCGCCTGCGTGGCCGGCGGTGCCGGAATCGCCGCGCTCACCGTGGCCGTCCCGCACACCGGCCTGCGTGCCGGCCCTGTGGAGTGCGCCGCCGCTGCCCTGTTCGCCCATGGCACCGGACGCCGCGGACCCGCCGCGCCGACCCGATTCGCCGGGAGGGCCGGAGCCGTCGTGCGGGTCGGAGGCGCTGATGATGCCGGGGTCGTCGTGCGTCCTGGAGCCGTAGTGCCAGTCGAACGGGGTGGGAACGCCGGAGGCGCCGCGTGCCCCCGCGTCGTGGGGTCCGGAGGCGCTGTGTGTCCCGGGTTCCTCGTGTGGGCCCGAGACATCGCGGGTCCCGGAACCTTCGTGCGGTCCGGAGGCACCGCCCGTGCCCGAGCCGTCGCCCGCCTCCGGGCTCTCCTGCGTCCCCGAGCTGCCGCCGGTCCTCGATCCCTCGCGGGTCACCGAGCCTTGGTCTGTCCCCGAGCCCTGGTCTGTCCCCGAGCCCTGGTCAGTCCCCGGGCGCCGATCCGTCCCCGAGCCCTCATCCGCCCCCGAGCGCTGATCCGCCCCCGAGCGCTGATCCGTCCCCGAGCCGGAAGCACCGGTCGCCCTGGTTCCGCCCCGTGCGCCGAGACGTGCGTACGAGCCGAAAAGGGTGCGCCCGCCCGGAGGGTTGAGTGAGCCGAAGGGGCCTCGGCGGCCGGGGTGGGAGGGGAGTGAGGCCGGTTCCCCCGCGCGGGGGCGCAGCGTCACCGCGCTCGACACCGACGCGGTGAGCGGCACCAGCGCGAGCAGCGTGAGGACGGCCGGGAGCGGCAGCGGCCGGTCGGCGGCGAGGAGTTCGGCGGCGTCGCCGTCGAAGGGGAAACCGGTCAGGTCGCCGCGCAGATGGAGGAAGAAGAGCAGGGCGATCACCGAGCCGAGCGTGCACGACACGGCGGTGGAGGTCGCCGCGAGGATCATCAGGCGGCCGGGACCGAGGCCGATCGCGGACAGGCCTGGCCGGGGGCGGGTGGCCGGGTCGGTGCGGGCGACCGCGACCGCGAGGTACACGGTGGCGGCGAGCGGCGCGACGCACCAGGCGAGCCGGACCAGGGCGGCGGCGGAGGCGTTCGGATGCCCCATCGCGAACCCCAGGGTGCACAGGAGGAGGAAACCCGTGCCCGCCGACGCCGTGGCGACCAGGAGCCTGCGGAGCTGGACGGCGGGCCGGGCACCCCGGGCTAGGCGGAGAGCGAGCACGCGGCCCGGCCTTCCGTCTCGGCCACCGGGGGCAGGTGGACGGTTTTCACGCGCCGCCCGTCGAGCAGCGGCACCGTGCGGTCGGCGAGGGCGGCGGTGTCGGCGTCGTGCGTGGCCAGCACGACGGTGATGCCGTGCGAGCGGGCCGCCGTGGTGAGCGTACGCAGGGCGTGGGTGCGGTCGGCGCGGTGCAGCGCAGCGGTCGGCTCGTCCGCGAAGAGCACGGTGGGCGCGGGGGCCAGCGCGCGGGCGATGGCGACGCGCTGACGCTCGGCCTGGAGCAGCTCGTACGGGCGCTTGCGGGCGCAGCCGCCGATGTCGAGGCGCTCCAGCCACTCCACGGCGGTGGCCTTGGCCTGGCGGCGCCCGATGCCGCGCAACATCAGGGGCAGTGCGGTGTTCTCCCAGGCGTTGAGCTCGGGCACGAGGACGGGCGCCGGGTCGATCCAGCCGAAGCAGTCGCGGCGCAGCCGTTCGCGGGTGAGCGGGCTCATGGTGTGCACGGGCTTGCTGTGGAACCAGACCTCGCCCCGCTGCGGCACGAGCTGCCCGGACAGGCACTGGAGGAGGGTCGTCTTGCCGCTGCCGCGCGGGCCGCCGATGGCGAGAATCTCGCCCTCGCCGACTCCGATCGAGACGCCGCTGAGCGCGGGCGAGCCGTTGTGCTTGACGTGCAGGCCGTGTGCCCAGAGCACGTCGTTGTCCGGCGGAGCCACCATGGGCGTACACCTCGGTTCAGATCAGAAATGCCGTGCGGAGTCCCCCTCGGACGAGGGGAAGTCCCTCGTCCGGGGGAACGAAGGCAGGGCCGATCGGTCACAGGGCACGCTAGGTAGTCGGGGCGGGGAGGCCGGACAGTACGCGGCCCCGGGGCGCCCATTCTCACTCGAACGGGCGGCACCGGGGCCGGTGTTGATCACACAGTCAGCTCATCGGAGCCGTGTCGGTTCATCGAAGTGATGGCCGCTCGTCGCAGCCCTCCACGAGAATCACAGCCGCGTCCACGCCTCCGTCAGCACCTGGCGGACTATCGACTCGATCTCGTCGAACGTCGACTGGTCGGAGATCAGCGGCGGCGACAGCTGGATGACCGGGTCGCCGCGGTCGTCGGCGCGGCAGTAGAGGCCGTACTCGAAGAGCTTCTTGGAGACGAAGCCGTAGAGCACGCGCTCCGACTCCTCGTCCGTGAACGTCTCCTTGGTGGCCTTGTCCTTCACCAGCTCGATGCCGTAGAAGAAGCCGTTGCCGCGGATGTCGCCGACGATCGGCAGGTCGTACAGCTTCTGCAGGGTCGTCAGGAACGCGCTCTCGTGGTCGAGCACATGCTGGTTGAGCTTCTCGCGCTCGAACAGGTCGAGGTTGGCTATGCCGACCGCGGCCGACACCGGGTGTCCGCCGAAGGTGTAGCCGTGCAGGAAGGTGTTGTCGCCCCGGTAGAAGGGCTCGGCAATGCGGTCCGAGACGATGCAGGCGCCGATCGGGGAGTAGCCCGAGGTCATGCCCTTGGCGCAGGTGATCATGTCCGGGACGTAACCGAACTTGTCGCAGGCGAACATCGTGCCGAGGCGGCCGAAGGCGCAGATGACCTCGTCGGACACCAGGAGCACGTCGTGCCGGTCGCAGATCTCGCGGACCCGCTGGAAGTAGCCGGGCGGCGGCGGGAAGCAGCCGCCCGCGTTCTGGACCGGCTCCAGGAAGACCGCCGCGACCGTCTCCGGGCCCTCGAAGAGGATCTGCTGCTCGATCTGGTCGGCGGCCCAGCGGCCGAAGGCCTCCGGGTCGTCACCATGGAGGGGCGCCCGGTAGATGTTCGTGTTCGGGACCTTGTGCGCACCCGGTACCAGCGGCTCGAACGGCGCCTTCAGGGCGGGCAGGCCGGTGATGGACAGGGCACCCTGCGGGGTGCCGTGGTAGGCGACCGCGCGTGAGATGACCTTGTACTTGGTGTGCCGGCCCATCAGCTTCCAGTACTGCTTGGCGAGCTTCCAGGCCGTCTCGACCGCCTCGCCGCCGCCGGTGGTGAAGAAGACCTTGTTGAGGTCGCCCGGCGCGTGGTGGGCGAGACGTTCCGCCAGTTCCACGGCCTTCGGGTGGGCGTAGGACCACACCGGGAAGAACGCCAGTTCCTGCGCCTGCTTGAACGCCGTCTCCGCGAGCTCGGTGCGGCCGTGGCCGGCCTGGACCACGAACAGACCCGCGAGACCGTCGAGGTAGCGCTTGCCCTTGTCGTCGTAGATGTAGGTGCCCTCACCCCGGACGATGGTGGGGACGGGAGCGTTCTCGTACGAGGACATGCGGGTGAAGTGCATCCACAGGTGGTCGTACGCGGTCTTGCTGAGGTCGTTGGAGGTCACGGCTATCGGGTTCCCCACATGTAGGTCTGCTTCCTGAGCTTCAGGTAGACGAAACTCTCGGTCGAGCGCACGCCGGGCAGGGTGCGGATGCGTTTGTTGATCACTTCGAGGAGGTGGTCGTCGTCCTCGCAGACGATCTCCACCATCAGGTCGAAGGAGCCGGCGGTGATCACGATGTACTCGACTTCCTGCATGGCCGACAGCGCGTCCGCGACGGGATCGAGGTCGCCCTCGACGTTGACGCCGAGCATCGCCTGACGCCGGAAGCCCACGGTGAGCGGGTCCGTGACGGCGACGATCTGCATCACGCCCTGGTCGAGCAGCTTCTGGACCCGCTGGCGCACGGCGGCCTCCGAGAGGCCGACGGCCTTGCCGATCGCCGCGTACGGCCGGCGGCCGTCCTCCTGGAGCTGTTCGATGATGGCGAGGGAGACGGCATCCAGATGGGGCGTGCCGTTCTTGGACTCGCGGGAGTCCCTGGGGTCTGTGCTTCGACTGGCCACGCGCACACTGTGCACGAGGACTCGACAATTCCGCAAGGCCTGATCGATGAAATTCGTTGTTTACGCCACCGTAGTTTGCGGATTTCGCAGAAGTGGCGGGATCTGGGGGGTTGAAAGCGTCGCGTCACGGACTAGGGTGGTTGTCTCAGCTATTGGACATCCGACAGGAGGGCCGGGCAGTGAGCACCGAGCTGCGTCGTCTGCGCAACTACATCGACGGAGAGTTCCGCGACGCCGCCGATGGACGGACCACAGAGGTGGTCAATCCCGCGACGGGTGAGGCGTACGCCACCGCGCCGCTGTCCGGGCAGGCGGATGTCGACGCCGCCATGGCCGCCGCGGCAGAGGCCTTCCCGGCCTGGCGCGACATGATCCCGGCCGAGCGGCAGAAGGCCCTCCTCAAGATCGCGGACGCGTTCGAGGAGCGGGCCGAGGAGCTCATCGCCGCGGAGGTGGAGAACACGGGCAAGCCCACCGGCCTGACCCGCTCCGAGGAAATCCCGCCGATGATCGATCAGGTCCGCTTCTTCGCGGGGGCGGCCCGGATGCTGGAGGGACGCAGCGCCGGCGAGTACATGGAGGGCCTGACGTCGATCGTGCGCCGCGAGCCGGTCGGCGTCTGCGCGCAGGTCGCGCCGTGGAACTACCCGATGATGATGGCCGTGTGGAAGTTCGCCCCGGCGCTCGCCGCGGGCAACACGGTCGTGCTGAAGCCGTCGGACACGACTCCCGCCTCGACGGTCCTGATCGCCGAGATCATCGGCTCGGTCGTCCCCAAGGGCGTCTTCAACGTCATCTGCGGCGACCGTGACACCGGCCGTCTGATGGTCGAGCACCCGACGCCCGCGATGGCCTCGATCACCGGTTCCGTACGCGCCGGCATGCAGGTCGCTGAGTCGGCCTCCAAGGACGTCAAGCGCGTGCACCTGGAACTGGGCGGCAAGGCGCCGGTCGTGGTCTTCGAGGACACCGACATCGCCAAGGCCGTCGAGGACATCTCGGTCGCGGGCTTCTTCAACGCGGGCCAGGACTGTACGGCCGCCACCCGCGTCCTCGTCCAGGAGTCCATCCACGACGAGTTCGTGGCGGCGCTCGCCAAGGCCGCCGCCGACACGAAGACGGGACAGCCGGACGACGAGGACGTGCTGTACGGGCCGCTGAACAACCCGAACCAGCTCGCCCAGGTCACCGGCTTCATCGATCGCCTGCCCGCGCACGCCAAGGTCGAGGCGGGTGGCCATCGGGTCGGAGAGAAGGGCTTCTTCTACGCCCCGACCGTCGTCTCGGGCGTCAAGCAGGACGACGAGATCATCCAGAATGAGGTCTTCGGTCCGGTCATCACCGTCCAGCCCTTCACGGACGAGGCCCAGGCCGTCAACTACGCGAACGGCGTCGAGTACGCCCTCGCCTCCTCCGTCTGGACCAAGGACCACGCGCGCGCGATGCGCATGTCCAAGGCCCTCGACTTCGGCTGCGTATGGATCAACACGCACATCCCGCTGGTCGCGGAGATGCCGCACGGCGGCTTCAAGAAGTCGGGTTACGGCAAGGACCTTTCGGCGTACGGCTTCGACGACTACACGCGGATCAAGCACGTGATGACGTCGCTGGACTGACGCGCCGACGCTTCCCGCGCGGAGCGCGCCCCGGACGGGAGCAGGTGAACCGTCCGGGGTCCGCGAACAGCGGTACGCGGGAGCGGAGTTGCAGCAGAATCGCGATCATGAGGAACGCGCCCGGAGACGAACGGATCGGTGCCGCCGCCACCTTCGGGCTGCTGGCGGCCTGGGCCTTGCACGACACGGAGGAACTCGTGGCCCTGCCACGGTGGTTGCGCCGTAACGTGCCCGCGCTGCGCGAGCGGTTTCCAGCCGTGCCGGAGGCGGTGTGGCGCAGGGCCGAGTCGGTCGACGAGCGCGAGTTCGCCGTTGCCGTGGCGGTGATGGCGGCGATCGTCACCGCCGCGTCCACCGCGGGCCGGCTCACCGGGGGCCGCTCGGCCTTCTACCAGTCGGCGCTGAACGGCTTCGGACTGCACGGACTGGTCCACCTCGCCCAGGCGGCCGCGGTGCGCGGCTACACCCCCGGCTCCGCGACCTCACCGCTCCTGGTGATCCCGTTCACCCTCTGGGCCCGCGGCAGGCTGCGACGCGCCGGGGTACTGCGCCCCACGTCCCCACGTGACGCCGCACTCGGCCTGGCCGCGGCAGCGGCGGCCACGGTCGCGTCGCACGCGGTGGCGCGTCGCGTACTCGGCCGACGGTTCAGGTGAGGAACGTCGCGCGGAGGACCCGGTCGGCCACCGGGTTCATGTCCTCGCTCTTCGCGTCGGTCGCGTTGATCGAGTAGACGAGGGTGCGGGACAGGTCGGGGGTCGTGGCGATCACCGTGCTGTAGCCGGGGCGGGCGCCGGTCTTGAGCCAGAGGACGACGCCGTTCTTTTCGTAGTACTGCAGACCCGCGCTCATGGTCGCGACGCCCTCCTTGACCTTCGGCAGCGTGAGCATCTCCTTCCTCAGCAGCGGACGCGGGACCACCTTTCCGCGGAACAGGCCGACCAGGAGGCGTTCCAGGTCCGCCGTCGTGGAGATCATGTCGCCCGCCGCCCACCGGTCCGACATGTTCCACTCGGTGGCGTCCACGAGTCGGCCGTCGGCGAGTCTCTGGTAGCCGCGGTTGTGCGGGCCGTGGATACGCGGGTCGGGGCCACCGGGGAAGGACGTGTGCCGCATCCCGAGGGGCCTGAAGATCCGTACGGCCGCCTGGTGTTCGTACGAGTCGCCCGTGATCCTCTCGATGAGCATGCCGAGCACGGTGTAGTCGATGTTGCTGTACTGCTGCCGCTCGCCCGGGGCGTGGGGGGCGGGACCCTTGGCGACGGAGGCGGCCACGACCTCCTCCGGCGTCAGCGTCTTGTAGCGGTTCTCGTAGCCCTCGCCGTTCACATCGCCCAGCGTGGAGCCCACCTGCAAACCGCTCGTGAAGGTGAGCAACTGCCGTACTGTAATGGGCTTTTTGAAGGCGGCCGACAACAGTCCGGGAAGGTAGGTCTGAACGTGCCCGTTCAGGTCCACCTTTCCTTCCGCGGCGAGTTGGAGCACGACGGCCGCCGTGACGACCTTGGTCGTGGAACCGGCCCGGAAGCGGCCGTGCTCCAGGGCCGCGCGGCCGCTGACGAGGTCGTGCACCCCGGCGCTGCCGCGCCAGCTGCCGTCCCTGCCGCCGACCCGGACGAGCGCGGCCGTCGCGTCGTCGTCCGGCAGCCCGGCGAGCGCGGCGCGCAGCGCCTTGACGTTCGGCCCGGCGGAATCCCGTAAGACGGTTGCGGTCTTGGCGGGGGAGGCCGAGGCGGTTCCGGCCAGAGGGCCGGCCGCCAGGCCCAGGACGACGAGAGCGGCGCAGGCGGTACGGATACGGGCGTGCATCAAAGGCTCCTCTGGGTCGTGGATGCCCTTGATCCTCCGGGCGTACGCCGTGATCGCGAATCGTCGACGAGGAGGGCACGCCCCTAGTCGGACCCTGAGTCAACTGACGTGTGCGACAAGGGTGTTGACGGGGGTTTCCCTTAGGGGCCCGGTCCTTGCCGCAGAAAAAACTGTTATCCCGGAAGGCTCCGCTCCGTCTCCTGTGCACACGCGGCACACACGGCGCACACGCCACCCGCACCCACGCCGCGCACCGCACCAGGATCCCGTCCGTCACAGGAGCTCTTCATGGCAGAGCACAACAAGCACCGGATCAGCCGCCGCAGCCTGTTCCAGATCGCAGGAGGTGTCGTCGCCGCGGGCGCCGTCGGCGGACTGGCGGTCTCGCTGAGCGGCCGTGACGCGGCGGATGCCGCGCAGACCGGCGGGTCGGCGACGCCCGGCACCACCGGCACGGACGGCGCCTTCGCGCACCCCGGCATGCTGCACAACGCCGGGGACCTCAACCGCGCAAAGGCCAAGGTCGCCGCGGGCGCCGACCCGTGGGTGTCCGGCTGGCGGAGGCTGACGGCCAACCGGCACTCCGCGGGCACCTGGAGGCCGAACGCGCAGGCCAAGGTCGTCCGTGGCGGCGCCGGACAGAACTACGTGATCCTCTACAACGACGTCCACGCCGCCTACCAGAACGCCCTGCGCTGGAAGATCGCCGGCACCAAGGAGAACGGGGACGCCGCCGTCGCGATCCTCAACGCCTGGTCGGACCGGCTCACGGAGCTCACCGGCAACGCCGACCGCTTCCTGGCCGCCGGAATCTACGGCTACCAGTTCGCCAACGCCGCCGAGTTGATGCGCGGATACGAGGGCTTCGACCTCGCCCGCTTCCAGAAGATGATGCTCGACGTGTTCCACCCCATGAACGAGGACTTCCTCACCCACCACAACGGCGCCTGTATCAGCAACTACTGGGCCAACTGGGACCTGTGCACCGTCGCCTCGGTCATGGCGATCGGCATCCTCTGTGACGACCGGGCGAAGTTCGACCGCGCCGTGGAGTACATGAAGACCGGTGAGGGCAACGGATCCTTCCGGAACGCGATTCCGTTCGTCTACGAGGACCAGGGCCTCGCCCAGTGGCAGGAGAGCGGCCGCGACCAGGGCCACACCGTGTCGGGCGTGGGCCTGATGGGCGCCATCTGCGAGATGGCCTGGAACCAGGGCGTCGACCTGTACGGCTACGACAACAACCGCTTCCTGAAGGCCGCCCAGTACGTGGCCAAGTACAACCTCGGAGAGCAGGTGCCGTTCACCAAATACACCTGGCGCAGTGGGACCGGGCGCGGCAAGTACAACGAGCAGACTGTGATCTCCGACATAGCCCGCGATCAAGATCGCCCGATTTGGGACCTCTTGCACTACCACTACGCCGGCCGCCGCCGGCTCTCCACGCCCTACCTCACCACGATGGCTGAGAATGTGCGTCCGGAAGGCGGAGGTGGCGACTACGGGCCGAACAGCGGCGGCTTCGATCAGCTCGGCTTCGGGACGCTGCTCTACGCCAAGTGAGACCGGAGGGGACGTACGTGGACGGGCGGCAGTGGCGCTCCACCATCGCGGCCGCGCAGGCCGGTGACCGGCGTGCCCTCGACGAACTCGTCGAGGGCTGGCTGCCGCTGGTCTACAACATCGTGGGGCGCGCCCTGAACGGCCACGCGGACGTGGACGACGTCGTGCAGGAGACCATGCTGCGCGCCGTCGACAACCTCGGCTCGCTGCGTGATCCGGACAGTTTCCGCTCCTGGCTGGTGGCCATCGCGATGCGGCAGATACGTGACCGGGCGCGGCGGCGTACGTCCGAGTCGCTGTCCGAGGACGCGGCGCACGACGCCGCCGACTTCGCCGAACTCACCGTGCTGCGGCTTCAGCTGGAGGGCCAGCGGCGCGAGGTCGCGGAGGCGGTGCGCTGGCTCGACGACGAGGACCGGCAGCTTCTGTCGCTGTGGTGGCTGGAGGTCGCGGGCGAGATCACCCGGCGCGAGCTGGCCGCGGCCGTCGGCATCAGCCGGCAGCACGCCGCCGTGCGCGTCCAGCGGATGAAGGCACGCCTGGAGACCGCGCGGGGCATCGTGCGGGCGCTCGACTCGTCCTGCCCCGAGCTGCGTGAGGTCACGGTCCGCTGGGACGGGCGGCCCGACTCGGTGTGGCGCAAGCGCCTGGCCCGGCACATCCGGGGCTGCGGCTACTGCTCGGGGTCGCACGAGTCCGTCGTACCGGCCGAGCGGCTGCTCGTGGGGATCGCGCTCGTCCCGATCCCGGTCGGCTTCACGCTCTCGCTGGCCTTCGGTGGCAAGACGGCGGTCGCCGCCACGACCGTCGGCTGGTCCGCCAAGGTCATCGGCGCGCTCACCAAGCCCGCCGTGGCCATGACGGCCGGGGCGACCATCGTCGCGGGCGGCACGTACGTCGTGACGCAGCCGGCGGACGAGCCGCCCCCGAGGGCCGCCCCCACGGCGTTGAGTACGGCCCGCCCCAAGCCCTCGCCCAAGCCATCCGCCTCGCCCGCACCGTCGCCGCCGCCGAAGAAGGTGGATCTGTACGGCACGGTCGTCGACGCCGTCGACCGGGCCCCTGACCCGAACGCGCGTCCCACCGACCTGCCGCGCCGGCCCGCGTCCGGCCTCACCAGCAGCGGCGGCCCGATGACCGTCATGAACCACCGCGGCGACCGCGTGACGCTCAAGGGTCAGGGCTACTTCCTGGTGCGCTGGCAGATCTTGCCGCATTACCGGCCGGGCGCCTTGGTCATGCCGACCTGGACCGGTCTGCGGGGCAAGCTCTTCCACGTGGCGTCGGGCGGCGGCCGCCGGATGGACGACCCCCTCGGGGGCGACGACGGCTCCGTCACCGGCATGGGCGGGCCGGACATCGGCTACGCCGTCCTGCCGTCCGGAACCCAGCAGATGTGGCAGAACGAGTACTTCTACGTCGACGGCACCGTCACCCTCACCCAGAACGAGCGGGGCTGCGACTACAACGTGACCGTCTTCCCGAGGAGCTGGGACGACATGAACAAGGACGTCATGACGGGCCCCGACCAGGGCGCGATCCGATACGGCCTCGTCCGCGACAACGGCAAGGACACGGCGCCGGTCCCGCAGTACCTCACACGCGCCGAACCGGAAGATGCGGCGACGGTGCCCCAGAAGTCCCAGGTGGCCGACGACTAGTTGCTCGTCACCTCGCGCGGTGAGCCCGCCTTCCGCAGTGAGCCCGCGTTCACCTCGCGCAGTGAGCACAGCGTGTCGATGCGGTTCGTCGTGATCGAGTCGACGCCCGCGTCGAGCAGCCGTCGCATGGAGCGGCGGGTGTCGGGTGTCCAGACCGACAGCAGGTAGCCGTCGCGGTGGACGCGGGAGACGACGTTCCGGTCGACCAGGCCGAAGCGGTAGTTGAGCCAGCGCGGGCGTATCGCGTCGAGCAGGGCGGGCCGCGGGGGCGCGAGCGTCGTCCAGGTGAGGGCGATCTCCGCGGCGGGGTCGGCCGCGCGGACGGCCAGCATGGTCTCGGCCCCCGCGCTGTAGTACACCCGCTCGTCGGCACCGAGATCACGGATGACGTCCACGATCCGGCGTACCGCCCGGGGGTTCGCGGCGCCCGGCAGGTCGACCATGAAGCGGCCGTGGTCGGTCGCCTTCAGGGCCTCCTCCAGGGTGGGAACGCCGCCGGCGGTGAGCCCGCGCACCTCCTCCGCGGAGAGCGAGAGCAGCGGCCGGTCCTGCTCCCACAGCCGCTTCAGGGTCGCGTCGTGCAGCAGCACGGGCACGTCGTCGCGGGTCAGCCGGACATCGAACTCGACAGCGTCCGCGCCCAGGTCGAGCGCGGAACGCAGCGAGTCGATCGTGTTCTCGCGGACGCGGTAGGGGTCGCCGCGATGGGCCACGGCTGTCACGGTGCGCATGGGCCCATTGTGCTGGCTCGGGCCGTACCTGTTCAGCCGTACCTGTTCAGCCGCACCTGTCGCCGTCCTGTTCAGGGCGCGTGCCACGTGGAGGTGTATGCGTCGATCTCGGCGGTGATCCTCGCCTTGCCGGCCGGATCGAGGAACGAAGCGTCGACGGCGTTCTTGGCGAGCGCGGCGAGACCCTGTTCGTCGAGACCGAGGAGGCGGGCGGCCACCGCGTACTCGTTGTTGAGGTCGGTGCCGAACATCGGCGGGTCGTCGGAGTTGATGGTGACCAGCACGCCCGCGCTCACCATCTCCTTCAGAGGGTGCTCGTCGAGGGTGCGGACCGCGCGCGTGGCGATGTTGGAGGTCGGGCAGACCTCCAGGGGGATGCGGTGCTCGGCGAGATGCGCGAGGAGCTTCGGGTCGCGCGCGGCACTCGTGCCGTGTCCGATGCGCTCGGCGCGCAGCTCGCCCAGGGCGTCCCAGACGGTCTCCGGCCCGGTCGTCTCGCCCGCGTGCGGAACCGAGCGCAGGCCGGCCGCGATCGCGCGGTCGAAGTACGGTTTGAACTGCGGGCGGGGTACGCCGATTTCGGGCCCGCCGAGCCCGAAGGAGATGAGTCCCTCGGGGCGGATCCTGTCGGTGGTGGCGAGCCGGACGGTTTCCTCGGCGGCCTGGAGCCCCGCCTCGCCGGGGATGTCGAAGCACCACTGCAGGACGGTGCCGAACTCGGTCTCCGCCGCCTTGCGGGCGTCCTCGATGGCGTCCATGAAGGCGACCTCGTCGATGCCCCGGCTGACCGAGGAGAACGGGGTGATGGTCAGCTCCGCGTAGCGGATCTGCTGCCGCGCCATGTCGCGGGCGACCTCGTACGTCAGGAGCCTTATGTCCTCCGGGGTGCGGATGAGGTCCACCACCGACAGGTACAGCTCGACGAAGTGGGCGAAGTCCGTGAACGTGAAGTAGTCGACGAGGGCCTCGGGGTCGGTCGGCACCTTGGTGTCGGGGTGGCGGGCGGCCAGTTCGGCGACGATCCGGGGGGAGGCGGAGCCGACGTGGTGCACGTGGAGTTCGGCCTTCGGCAGTCCGGCGATGAAGGCGTGCAGGTCACGGGTTCCGGATGTGTCGCGTGCGTCGCCCGTGCCGCGCGGGTCGAGGCGGTCGGTCAAGGGTTCCTCCCCGGGAACGGCGCCCGGCCGGTGTCCGGCGGGGCGCGGGTGATCGGCTGATCGGTGGTGCGGGATCATCGTAGGCTGCGGCCCATGGGCGTGGGGCTCGGGCCGTAGCATGACGGAACGTACGACAGAGGGGACTCCGCGCATGTCCGACGACGCGCAGACGCCGGGTGCGCCGGAGAACGGCGAACCGGACCCGTGGGCTCCGCCCGAGCGCAGCGTGCCGACGGCCGGAGCCGAGACGCCAGAACCGCAGGACATGGCTCCCCGTCCCCGGGTTCCGCTGGACAAGCCCGGCGCGGTGCCGAGCGGCACCCCGGGGCCGCCCTCGGTGCACGACCAGCAGACGGTCACGTCGCTGCCGGGGGCGGACGTGCCGAACCCGTCGGGTACGGGCACGCCGTCCGCGCCGAGCCCTCAGCCGTGGGCCAACCCCGTCGCACCCCCCGCCGCCTCCGCCCCTGGCAACCCGTTCGCGCCACCCGGCGGCGGCCAGCCCGGCGGCGGCTACCCCGCTCCCGGCGGCACGCCCCCGAATCCGTCCGGTCACGGCAATCCCTTCGGGGCGCCGGGCGCCGGCGGTGAGCCCGTCCCCCCGCCTCCCATCTCTCCCGACGGCCCCGGCCAGGTGCCGTACGGCTACGGCTACCCGGGACAGCCCTACTACCCCTCCGCCCCCGGAGCCGGCCCGGGCTACGGCTGGCCCGGGATGCCCATGGCCCCGAGCAACGGGCTGGGCACGGCGGGGCTCGTGCTCGGGATCATCGCGGCGGTCGGCTTCTGCCTCTGGCCGCTGGCCATCGTCGTGGGCATCCTCGCGGTGATCTTCGGCGCGGTCGGCCGGGGCAAGGCACGCCGGGGCGAGGCGACCAACCCCGGCCAGGCCCTGGCGGGGATCATCTGCGGAGCCGTGGGCATCGTGCTGGGCGTGGCCGTGGGCGTGCTGGTGATCGTCGGCCCCGGCCTGTTCGGGGACAGCGGAAGCAGCGACTCCGGCACCGGCGACGACGGCTTCAGCACCTCGCTCGTCACCGAACGCTGAGCGCCAGCCGCTCCCGCGCCGCCATCAACGCGAAGCCCAGCAGATTCGGCCCCCGCCACCGCTCCGGATCGTGGGCGCGCTCGTCGTCCGCGGCGAGTCCGATGCCCCACACGCGGTCCATGGGGCTGGCCTCGACGAGGACCCTCTCATCCGTGCCGAGCAGAAACGCCCGGAGCTCGGCATGGGCGGCGAACTTGTGCACACTCCCCTCGACCACGATGCCGAACCGCTCGCGCTCCCACAGGGACTCGTCGAAGCCGCGCACCAGCCGCCCGGCCTTCTTGGCCTCGGCGGGATGCTCCGCGGCGAGTACCCGCCGCTCGGCCTCCGCGTCCTGGAACAGCCGGGCCTTGCCGGCCATCATCCAGTGCTCCGCCGTCCCGTACTCCACCCCGTCCACCGTGAACGGCGACGGCCACCACTGGCTCAGACAGCTCGCGCCCACCCGGCCGTCCGGCCGCGGCCGGTGCCCCCAGAAGTGCAGGTACTCGACCCTGCCCCCGGCCCGGACTTCGCTGGTCAGGGCCGCCCACGACTCGATCTTCCCCATGCCGCGAGTGTGGCACCCACCACTGACAGTCCGTCGCGGTTTTCCGGGTGGACTCGACACCTTGCCGACAGATTCCGTCGCGTAACCAAAAGGCAACAACGGAATCACTTGTTGGGCGGGGGTTGCTCTGCCAGGATCGGCACTCAAATCGAGCTGGAGCCACGCAGGCCCCGCAGGGAAACGCGGCCGGCGGCGGAGGAGAGCTACATGGACAACCCGGGCCACAGCACGCGTGCCCAGGCACAAAAGTACGTGCGGGAACACTTCGCGGCCGGCGCGCAGTACATCGATGGCCGTCCGGCCAGGGGCACCTCCGGCCACACCCACTCGGTGGTCGACCCCGCCACCGGCGAGCGCGTGTTCCGTTACGAACTGGCGGGGACCGACGACGTGGACGCCGCCGTCGCCGCCGCCCGGGACGCCTTCCCCGGCTGGTCGGCCGCGACGCCGGGCGAGCGCTCGGACGCCCTGCACCGCTTCGCCGCCGTACTCGCCGACCGCGCCGAGGAGTTCGCGCGCGCCGAGTCCCTGCAGTGCGGCAAGCCCCTCAAGCTGAGCCGGGAGTTCGACGTCCCGGGCACCGTCGACAACACCGCCTTCTTCGCGGGCGCGGCCCGGCACCTCCAAGGACAGTCCGCGGGCGAGTACTCCGGCGACCACACCTCGTACGTACGCCGTGAACCCATCGGTGTCATCGGATCGATCGCGCCCTGGAACTACCCCCTCCAGATGGCCGCCTGGAAGGCCCTGCCGGCGATCGCCGCGGGCAACACCATCGTTCTGAAGCCCGCCGAGCTCACCCCGCTCACCTCACTGCTCTTCGCCGAGGCCGCCACCCGCGCGGGTATCCCCGACGGCGTCCTCAACATCGTCACCGGTACCGGCAAGGAGGCCGGCGAGCACCTGGTCGCGCACCCGGACGTGGCGATGACGTCCTTCACCGGCTCCACCGCCGTCGGCAAGCGCGTCGCCGAGGTCGCCACCTCCACCGTCAAGCGCCTCCACCTCGAACTCGGCGGCAAGGCCCCGTTCGTGGTCTTCGACGACGCCGACCTGGACGCCGCCGTGCACGGCGCCGTGGCGGGCGCGCTCATCAACACCGGCCAGGACTGCACGGCCGCCACGCGCGCGTACGTGCAAAGGCCCCTCTACGAAGAGTTCGTCTCCCGGACCGCCGACCTCATGTCGACCGTCCGGCTCGGCGACCCCTTCGCGCCGGACACCGATCTCGGCCCGCTCATCTCGCACGGCCAGCGCGACCGCGTCGCCGGTTTCGTCGACCGGGCACGTTCCTCCGCGCGCGTGGTCACCGGCGGCGAGATCCCTCAGGGGCTCGAGGACGGCGCGTACTACCTGCCCACGCTCATCGCCGACGCCGCCCAGGACAGCGAGATCGTGCGGTCCGAGATCTTCGGCCCTGTCCTGGTCGTGCTGCCCTTCGACAGCGACGACGAGGGCATCCGGCTCGCCAACGACACGCCCTACGGTCTCGCCGCCTCCGCCTGGAGCCGTGACGTGTACCGAGCCAACCGCGCCACCCGTGAGATCAGGGCGGGCTGCGTGTGGATCAACGACCACATCCCGATCATCAGCGAGATGCCGCACGGCGGCCACCGGGCGTCCGGCTTCGGCAAGGACATGTCCGTGTACTCCTTCGAGGAGTACACCCAGATCAAGCACGTCATGTTCGACAACACCGCGGTGGCCGCGAAGGACTGGCACCGCACTGTCTTCGGGGATCGATAGCAGCACACAGGCAGGCCGTCCCACCCGCGGCCGCTCACCCTCCGGAAAGGGCACCACGAGCATGGAGCAGTACGAGCCCGATCGCCTGGCCCCGGCCCGACTCGCCGCGTTGCGGCGCGGCTTCGGGAGCGGCAGGGCCTCACTCACCCGCCGGTCCGTGCTGCGCGCGGCCACCGGCGGCGCGTTCGCCCTCGGCGGGATCGGGAGCTTGAGCGCCTGCGGGATCCCCGCGGCGAAGAACACCGCCGGCGTCTCGTCCGAGGACCACTCGGCCGCGGAGAAGCGACTCAACTTCTCCAACTGGACCGAGTACATGGACGTCGACGAGAGCGAGAAGCACCACCCCACGCTCGACGCGTTCACCAGGCGCACCGGCATCAAGGTCAAGTACACCGAGGACATCAACGACAACGTCGAGTTCTTCGGGAAGATCAAGCCGCAGCTCGCGGCGGGCCAGGACACGGGGCGCGACCTCATCTGCGTCACCGACTGGCTGGCCGCCCGGCTGATCCGCTTCGGATGGGTCCAGAAACTGGACCCGTCCAACCTGCCGCACGCGTACGCCAACCTGTCCCAGCAGTTCCGCACCCCCGACTGGGATCCGGGACGCGCGTACTCCTACCCCTGGACCGGCATCTCCACGGTCATCGCGTACAACAAGAAGGCGCTGGACGGCGAGGAGGTGAAGTCCGTCTCCGACATGCTCGACAACCCCAGGCTCAAGGGGCGCGTCGGCTTCCTGTCGGAGATGCGCGACAGCATCGGTATGACGCTGCTGGACATGGACAAGGATCCGGCGAAGTTCACCGACGACGACTACGACGCGGCGATCGCCCGCCTCCAGAAGGCCGTCGACAACAGCCAGATCCGCCGCTTCACCGGCAACGACTACACGTCCGACCTCAGCAAGGGAGACCTCGCGGCCTGCATCGCATGGGCCGGAGACGTCGTCCAGCTCAAGGCGGACACCCCCGAAGTCGACTTCGTCATCCCGGACAGCGGGTACCTGACGTCCACCGACAACCTTCTGGTCCCCAACAAGGCGCGCCACAAGACCAACGCGGAACGGCTCATCGACTACTACTACGAGCCGCGGCAGGCCGCCGAACTCGCCGCGTACATCAACTACGTGTGCCCCGTGGACGGTGTGAAGGCCGAGCTCGCGAGGATCGACCCCGACGCGGCGAACAACCCGCTGATCATTCCCGACGCGGCCATGGCCGCCAAGTCGCACGCCTTCCGCTCCCTGAGCCAGAAGGAAGAGACGGCCTACGAAGAGAAGTTCGCCAAGCTGACCGGGGCGTAACGCCTCCGGCGGGCGCGCTTTCGGGTGTTCGAGCCGCCCGGGCGCCCGCCCGAGACGGCCCGCAGGACCCCAGCGGCATGCACCGGCCCCGCCGCCCGCAACGCCCGACCGCCGCAGTATCCGCGGCTCGCCCCCGGGCCGGCCACGAAGCCCTCCCCGACATCCAGGACGACACCATGACGAAAGACCGCGGCGGCGACGTCCGCCTCTCCGGGATCAGCAAGACGTACGGCTCCTTCACCGCCGTCGAGCCGCTCGACCTGACCGTGCCCCAGGGATCGTTCTTCGCCCTGCTCGGTGCGTCGGGATGCGGCAAGACCACCACCCTGCGGATGATCGCGGGCCTGGAGGAGCCCACATCGGGGACCGTGTCCCTGGGCGACCAGGACGTCACCCGCCTGCCGCCCTACAAGCGGCCCGTGAACACGGTCTTCCAGTCGTACGCCCTCTTCCCGCACCTCGACATCTTCGAGAACGTCGCTTTCGGACTGCGCCGGCGTGGCATCAAGTCGGTGAAGAAGCAGGTCGAGGAGATGCTCGACCTCGTCCAACTCGGTGAACAGGCCCGCAAGAAGCCACACCAGCTCTCGGGCGGCCAGCAACAGCGTGTCGCCGTCGCCCGCGCGCTGATCAACCACCCCAAGGTGCTGCTCCTCGACGAGCCGCTCGGCGCCCTCGACCTCAAGCTGCGCCGCCAGATGCAGCTCGAACTCAAGCGCATCCAGACCGAGGTGGGCATCACCTTCATCCATGTCACGCACGACCAGGAGGAGGCCATGACCATGGCCGACACGGTCGCCGTGATGAACGCGGGCCGAGTCGAGCAGCTCGGCTCGCCCGCCGATCTCTACGAGAACCCGCAGACCACGTTCGTCGCCAACTTCCTCGGCACCTCGAACCTCATCGAGGCCGAGGTCGACACCCACAGCGGCGACGAGATCGTCCTCACGGCGGGCGGCGGCAAGCTCACCCTGCCCCAGGCGCGGTGCTCCGCGCCCACCACGACCGGCGGCAAGGTCGTCGTGGGCGTCCGCCCCGAGAAGATCACCCTCACGCACGCCGACGACGCGGGCGACATCCCCGAAGGACGCAACCGCATCACCGGGAAGATCGCCGACACCAGTTTCATCGGCGTCTCCACGCAGTACGTCATCGACAGCCCGGTCTGCCCCGAGTTCGAGGTCTACGCCCAGAACATCGACCGCGACACCCGGCTCGCCCCCGGCGCCGAGGTCGTCCTGCACTGGAGTCCGGCGCACACGTTCGGTCTCGACGCGGCCCAGTCCCTGCTCGCCGGGACGGTGGGCTCCGCCGGCGTGGAAACGGCGGAGCCGGAAGCAGGGGTGACGGTCCGATGACGACCCTCACCGAGGCGCCACCGCCTCTCGCGCCCGGCCCCGCAGCCACCGACGAGAAGCCTCCGCGCAGAAGAGGCCGCCTCACTCCGTACTGGCTGCTCCTGCCCGGCATCCTCTGGCTGCTGCTCTTCTTCGCGCTGCCGCTGGTCTACCAGGCCTCCACGTCCGTGCAGACGGGATCTCTGGAGGAGGGCTACAAGGTCACCTGGCACTTCGCGACCTACTGGGACGCGTTGTCCGCGTACTGGCCGCAGTTCATGCGCTCGGTCCTCTACGCCGGCACGGCCACGGCCCTGTGCCTGCTGCTCGGCTACCCGCTCGCGTATCTGATCGCGTTCCGTGCGGGCCGCTGGCGCAATCTGATCCTGATCCTGGTGATCGCGCCGTTCTTCACCAGCTTCCTGATCCGTACGCTCGCCTGGAAGACGATCCTCGCGGACGGCGGCCCGGTCGTCGGTGCCCTGGGCTCGCTGCACCTGCTGGATGTCACCAGCACGCTCGGCATCACGGCCGGCGACCGCGTCCTGGCCACGCCCCTCGCGGTGGTCTGCGGTCTCACCTACAACTTCCTGCCGTTCATGATCCTGCCGCTCTACACCTCGCTGGAGCGCATCGACGGACGGCTGCACGAGGCGGCGGGCGATCTGTACGCAAAGCCCTTCACGACGTTCCGCAAAGTGACGTTCCCGCTGTCGATGCCGGGTGTCGTCTCCGGCACGCTGCTGACCTTCATCCCGGCGAGCGGTGACTATGTGAACGCCGACCTCCTCGGGTCCACGGACACCCGCATGGTCGGAAACGTCATCCAGACCCAGTTCCTGCGGACTCTCGACTATCCGACGGCCGCGGCCCTCTCGTTCATCCTCATGGCCGCGATTCTCCTCATCGTCACGCTCTACATCCGCAAGTCCGGGACGGAGGATCTGGTCTAAATGACCTTCGTACGCTGGTTCAAGCGCCATCTCGTCGTGATCGCGGGCCTGTTGACCCTCGGTTATCTGCTCCTTCCGAACGTCGTCGTCACGGTGTTCTCCTTCAACGATCCGAAGGGGCGCTTCAATTACGAGTGGCAGCGGTTCTCCACGGATGCCTGGACCGATCCGTGCGGGGTCGCCGACCTGTGCGGTTCGCTGTCGCTGAGCCTGCGGATCGCGGCCTGGGCGACGCTCGGCGCGACAGTTCTCGGCACGCTGATCGCCTTCGCGCTCGTGCGCTACCGCTTCCGCGCACGGGGAGCGGTCAACTCGCTGATCTTCCTTCCGATGGCGATGCCCGAGGTCGTGATGGCCGCCTCGCTGCTGACGCTCTTCCTCAACATGGGCGTGCAACTCGGCTTCTGGACGATCCTGATCGCCCACATCATGTTCTGCCTCAGTTTTGTCGTGACGGCCGTCAAAGCGCGCGTCATGTCGATGGACCCCAGCCTGGAGCAGGCTGCGCAGGACCTGTACGCGGGCCCGCTGCAGACCTTCCTCAGGGTCACCCTGCCCATCGCGGCCCCCGGAATCGCGGCGGGAGCGCTGCTCGCCTTCGCGCTGTCCTTCGACGATTTCATCATCACCAATTTCAACGCGGGCGCGACCGTCACCTTTCCCATGTTCGTCTGGGGTTCGGCACAGCGCGGAACTCCCGTACAGATCAATGTCATCGGTACGGCCATGTTCATCGTCGCCGTACTGCTCGTGCTGGCCGGCATGGTCGTCGGCAATCGCCGCAGGCGGCACACGGCATGAGCGCCATGACCCGTTGGACGACATCCCTTTCCGACGCCCAGCCGGTCCCGTACTGGCTGGACGACCCCGGCAGACCCCACCCCGAGCCGGCTCTCACCACCGCCGAAAGCTGCGACCTGCTCGTCGTCGGCGGCGGGTACAGCGGGCTGTGGACCGCGCTCCTCGCCAAGGAACGCGATCCGCGGCGGGACGTGGTGCTGGTCGAAGGCCGCGAGGTGGGCTGGGCCGCCTCCGGCCGCAATGGCGGCTTCTGCGCGGCCTCGCTCACGCACGGACTGGCCAACGGCCTCAGCCGCTGGCCGGACGAGATCCACCAACTGCAGAAACTGGGCGCCCGCAACCTGGACGAGATCGAGGCGACCGTCGACCGCTACTGCCTCGACTGCGACTTCGGGCGCACCGGCGAGATCGACGTCGCCACCGAGCCGTACCAGGCCGCCGAACTCCGTGCGTGGTACGAGGAGCTGGTGCGCCACGGCCTCGCGGACGGCATCGAGTACCTGGACACCGACGCCGTACGTCAACAAGTCGACTCACCGACCTTCCTCGGCGGCCTCCACGACCGCCGCGGCGTCGCGCTCCTCAACCCGGCCCGACTCGCCTGGGGCCTCAAACGCGCCTGCATCGGCCTGGGCGTCCGCGTGTACGAGCACACGCCCGCGCTCACCCTGCGGGCGCACGGCGCCGGAATGGCCGTACGCACTCCGTACGGCAGCGTCCGCGCCCGCCGGGTCGCCCTCGGCACCAACATCTTCCCGAACCTGGTCAGACGCGTCCGCCCGTACACCGTCCCGGTCTACGACTACGCGCTGATGACCGAGCCGCTCACCACCGGCCAACTGGCTTCCGTAGGCTGGCAGAACCGCCAGGGACTCGGCGACAGCGCCAACCAGTTCCACTATTTCCGGCTGTCGGCCGACAACCGCGTCCTGTGGGGCGGATACGACGCGGTCTATCCGTACGGCGGCAGGGTGCGCGCCGAGTACGACGACCGCCCGGAGACGTACGCGAAGCTCGCCGGGCACTTCTTCACCTGCTTCCCGCAGCTGGAGGGCGTCCGCTTCACGCACGCGTGGGGCGGCGCGATCGACACCTGCTCCCGCTTCTCGGCCTTCTTCGGTACGGCACATCAGGGACGGGTCGCGTACGCGGCCGGCTACACCGGGCTGGGCGTGGGGGCGACCCGGTTCGGCGCGGACGTGATGCTCGACCTGCTGGCGGGGGAACGCACCGAACGCACGGCCCTGGAGATGGTCCGCAAGAAGCCACTGCCCTTCCCGCCGGAGCCCTTCGCCTGGACGGGGATCGCGCTCACCAAGTGGTCGCTGGCGCGGGCCGACGCACATGGCGGCCGGCGCAATCTGTGGCTGAGGACCATGGACCGACTGGGGCTCGGCTTCGACAGCTGACGGCGCGTGTTCCGGAGCATGATCCACCGGGCGTACGCCCCGCTCGAAGACCGTCACCGGTCACCACCAGCAAGTCGCCGAACCCGCGTAATGCCCGGCCTGGACCCCTCTCTCTTCCCAGTGACGCGAACCGCGTCGGCACGAGAAAGAGAGGACCCCTGATGACTGAGGCGAAGACGGCGGTCGAGTGGCTCGCTTCGGTGGCTCCGCACCCGGAGGTCTGCCGCTGGGAATGGGACCACACCCCCCTGGGGGTCACGCTGCTGCCGGCGGGCAGGCTGTGGGACGTACTCATCCTGCCGGGCGAGCTCGGCATCGCCACGCTCGACGTACTGACGCGGGTCATCGACCAGCCGGGGCCGGTGCTCGTCGACTTCGGCGACGCCCGGACGGGGTTCTTCGTGCCGCCGGGTACGGCGGCACGCTGGCTCGGCACGGGGGTGCGCGCCGCCGGTCTCGGCACCTGGATCGTGGTGCCGTGCCCGGGCCGCTCCACCGGCGGCACCCGCTGGCTGGTCCCGCCGGACGGCTCGGGCACGCTGACGGATCCGGCGCTGCTGGAACTGGCGATGCACGAGGCGGCGGCCACTCTGGCGGGCGGCGAAGGGTTATGAGCCGTCCTGGCGTCCGCCGCCCGTGCGGCCCACGCGGCGCAGGAACACGGTGAGCGTGATCAGCAGCATCGCGCTCAGGATGAGGCTTCCCGCCACGTCCAGCGGCCAGTGGTAGCCGCGTCGGATCAGACCGAAGCCGACGGCGACGACCAACACCACGCAGCCGATGGTCAGTTCGCGGCGGACGTAGGCGTCGCGCAGCCAGGGAAGCACGAGCAGGACGGCCGCCCCGTAGGCGACGGCGGCCGTCGCCGTGTGGCCCGAGGGATAGAAGCCGTCGCCCTCCATGCCGGGTGGGCCCGCCCGGCCGACGACCGCCTTCAGCGGGGCGATCACAGCCGGCACGGCGGCCAGGGCGACCAGGGCCGCGAGCGGCGGGAGCCACCATCGGGGCGTACCGGCGCGACGCGCGCGCCAGGCGACGTACGCGAGGACCGCGACCAGCACCGGGACGGCGACGACGAAGTTCCCCAGGTCCGCGAGGAACTCGGCGGCACCGCCGGGGAAACGGCTGCCCGTGATCGCCCGCCCGAGGCGCTCGTCGGCGCGGCGCAGCGGAGTGTCGACGGCCGCCTGCCAGGTGAGGAACGCGAAGAGAAGGGCCAGACCGCCCAGAAACAAGGTCGGCCGCCCCGGAACAGGGGGGGAAGTTCCGAGACGGCCGTCCAGACCGGGTCGTCGCACGCCCCGGGGGGTTTGGGGCGGGCGACTGTCCGATCGGTGAGGAGATCTGAAGCCGGAAGCTCCAGTTGTGTGCGCGATGGCACGACCAGGGTGAGGCTGGGGAGGCCCCGACCTGGTGTCACCCACAGTCCCCTGTGGGCGGGGTGTATCTCTCATCTGGGTAAAACCTACGACAGGGGATCGGCGTCCGACAGACGGATGGGGCACCCGTCATGCACCTCGCACACGTTCTTCACATGCCCTGCTCCTGGCTTCCGCCGCACCGGAACCAGATGCGAGAGGTCCTGCTCAGATGCGGGTGAAGGCCTGCTCGAGGATGTCGAGTCCCTCAGTGAGCAGATCCTCGCCGATGACCAGAGGCGGCAGGAAGCGCAGCACGTTGCCGTAGGTGCCACAGGTCAGGACCAGCAGGCCCTCCTGGTGGCAGGCCTTGGCGAGCGCGGCGGTGGCCTCGGGGTTCGGCTCCTTGGTGGCCGGGTCTTTCACGAGCTCGATGGCGATCATGGCGCCGCGGCCCCGGACGTCGCCGATGATGTCGTACTTCTCCTGCATGGCACCCAGACGCGCCTTCATGACCGTCTCGATGTGCCGCGCCCTGGACTTGAGGTCGAGCTCCTTCATGGTCTCGATCGAGCCGAGGGCGCCCGCGCAGGCGACCGGGTTACCGCCGTAGGTGCCGCCCAGACCGCCCACGTGCGCGGCGTCCATGATCTCGGCGCGGCCGGTCACGGCGGCCAGCGGCAGCCCGCCCGCGATGCCCTTCGCCGTCGTGATCAGGTCGGGGACGATGCCCTCGTCCTCACACGCGAACCACTGACCGGTGCGGCAGAAGCCGGACTGGATCTCGTCCGCGACGAACACGATGCCGTGGTCCTCGGCGAACTTGCTCAGCGCCGGCAGGAAGCCCTTCGCCGGCTCGATGAAGCCGCCCTCGCCCAGCACCGGTTCGATGACGATCGCGGCCACGTTCTCCGGGCCGACCTGCTTGGTGATCTGGTCGATGGCCTGCGCGGCGGCCTCGGGGCCACAGTTCTCGGCGCCGGTCGGCCAGCGGTAGCCGTACGCCATCGGCATGCGGTAGATCTCGGGCGCGAACGGACCGAAGCCGTGCTTGTACGGCATGTTCTTCGAGGTCAGGGCCATCGTGAGGTTCGTACGGCCGTGGTAGCCGTGGTCGAAGACGACGACGGCCTGGCGCTTGGTGTACGAGCGGGCGATCTTGACGGCGTTCTCGACGGCCTCGGCACCGGAGTTGAACAGCGCGGACTTCTTCGCGTGGTCACCGGGGGTGAGCTCGGCCAGCGCCTCGGCGACGGCCACGTAGCCCTCGTACGGCGTGACCATGAAACAGGTGTGGGTGAAGTCCTGCAGCTGGGCGGAGGCGCGGCGTACGACGGCCTCGGCGGACGCGCCGACGCTGGTCACCGCGATGCCGGAGCCGAAGTCGATCAGCCGGTTCCCGTCGACGTCCTCGATGATCCCGCCGCCCGCGCGCGCGGTGAACACGGGCAGCACGGACCCCACACCGGCCGCGACCACGGCGGTACGGCGGGCCTGCAACTCCTGCGACTTCGGGCCGGGGATGGCGGTGACGACGCGGCGCTCCTGCGGAAGTGCGCTCATGAGGGGCTCCCTGGGGTCGTGCGGACGGGTTCTTCGCGCAACTGGCTTCTTCGCGCAATCGGCTTCTTTCCTCGCAGGCTAGGGCCGGGGGAGGGGAGTGGGCATGCTCCATGTGGGTGTTGTCGGGACCTCGCGTTGTCCGCCGTGGACATTGCGGCGGCTCCGTGGGCGGGTCCCGCCCGGCCGGGTAAGCGGTGAACTCCCCTTGCGGGGGCATTAGATTGGCTCGCTGATGGTGAGTGGAGCAGCTGGTCAGGGAGCAGGAGCGATGGACAGCGACGGTACGCAGGACGCACGGGGCACACACGCCGATCGTGTGCCGCGCCCGGCGGGGCCGCCTCATGTGCCGCCGCGGCCCACGCAGGCACCCGGCGCGCCGCCGCTGCCGGACGGATCGCAGTTTCTGGCGTGGCTGCGGACCCATCGGCCCGAGGCGGCGCCGGGCGTCTGGCGGTTCGGGCACCGGCCGCGGCCGGACGAGGAACCCGAGGTCATCCCCACCCGGCAGCTGCTCAGCGGCGCGCTGATCGCCTTCCTCGTGGGGTGGCTGATCTGGTCGCTGCTGTGGAACGGCTATCTGGGCGGCTGGTGGGTCCTGCCGCTCGAACTGTTCACGCCGGATTCCTGGCGTCACAGCGGGGACCGGGTCGCCAACGCCTTCCTCTGGTACGGCTACTACACCGTGATCGCCCTGGCCATCATGGTGGCCGTCGGACGGCTCGGCCGCTGGGGCGACGTGTGGCGCCGCTTCGGGCCGCCCGCCTGGAGCCGGGTCGCGCCCGCGGCCGAGCGGCCGCCCACACCCGAGGAGGACCCCGCCCAGTGGCCCGAGCTGCGGGCCGCCGGAGCCACGGACGCCGCCGACCGGCTCGCCGCCGAGGCCCGCGCCGGGCTCATGCGCGACGTCGACCAGGCGCGCATCGCCCGCGCCTGGCAGGGGGTACGCAGCGGGCGGCACAGCCTCGCCACCTTCACGGGCGCCGTGCTGAAGGACGGGGCGGCCGCCTGTCTGCACCCCTCCGGCGATCGTGATCTTCCCGGCCGCCTCGCCCAGCACGACCTCGTCACCGGGCAGGTCCGGCTCGGCGCGACCGCCGACGACCGCCGCAATCCATACGCCTACCGCGGCACCGGACTCGGCCTCGGCCCCGATCTCCTCGGCACGTCGCTGCTCGCCGTCGGCCCCGCAGGATCCGGCAAGACCGGCGCGGTGGTCTGGCCGCTCGCCGAGTCGCTGTGCCTGCACGCGCTCGCCGGGCGGGCCGCCGTGGTCGTGGTGGGGGCCGCGGGCGCGGGGCTCGGGCCGGTGGACGCGTACGACGTCGTCGTGCGGGTCGGGAACGCCGAGTCCGTGTACGACCTCGATCTCTACGGCGGGACCACCGACCCCGACGAGGCGGCGGCCGTCCTCGCCGAGGCGCTGGTCGGCGACCTCACCGATCCGCATCCCGGCGGGGACAGCCGCCGGTCCACCACCGTGCTCGCCCAGTTGCTCGGGCCGTACCGCGCGGTCCACGGGCGCTTCCCGTCCGTACCCGAGCTGCGGCAGCTCCTCGACGGCGCACCCGGCCCGCTCGGCGCCCTGCGCAAGGCGCTCACGGAGGCCGGGCAGGACTCGCTGCTGCGCGAACTCGACGCGCGGGAACGGCAGTCGGGGCATCCGGGAGACCTGGGGGGCGTCCTCGCGGACCGGGTCGCCCTGCTGGACCGGCCCGCCTTCGCCGCGTTCTTCGACACCTCCGGGCAGTCCAGGCCCTTCTCGCTTCGCGCCCTCGACCATCCGGTGCGGGTGCGCATCGATCTGCCCGAGCGCGGGCACGCCGATGCCTCGCGGATCCTGGCACGGCTGGTACTCGCGCAGTTCACGGCGAGTGTGGCGGTGCGGGAGGACCGGTCGTTGTTCGCGTGTCTGGTGCTGGACGACGCGACGGGCGTGGTGACCCCCGAGGCGGTACGGGGGATCCAGCGGCTGCGATCCGCCAACGCCGGCGCCGTTCTGACGCTCCGTACGCTCGACGACGTGCCGCGGCCGCTGCGGACGCCGCTGCTGGGTGCGATCGGGTGCCGGATGGCGTTGTCCGGGCTCACGCCCTGGGACGGCCAGGACTTCGCCGAGGTGTGGGGCAAGGAGTGGACCGAGGCGCGGGACGTCACCGACCGGCAGATCATCGCCGAGACTCCGCTCGGCAAGACCGTGCACGCCCTGCGGCGAGTGATCACGGGGCGCGCGCCCACCGCCCGCGCCGTCACCGTGCGGCAGGTCGAGCGCGAGCGGTGGTCCGCGTCCGAGCTGGCGCACGCGGTGCCGCCGGGGCACGCGGTGCTGTCGCTCACCAGTGTGCGGGGGGAGCACGCGCCGCCGTTGTTGGTGGATCTTCGGGGATGAGTGGCTTTTCCGAGGTGAGCAGGACATCTGTACATAAGGTGACGCGTTCACCGTACAGTGAGGCAGAATCTACACAGGTCGTTCATACGTGACGGCTAAAAGATCGCACCCTCCGCCACTCCCGCCACTTCCGTGAAGAACCGGAAGACCTGGCCAGGAAAGACCTGAAGGCCTCATGCCCCCCACGCTCGCCTCGCTCGTCCAGCACTCGGCGCTCAAACTCACCGTGCGCGCGGGCGAGGAACGCCTGGATGTGCCCGTCCGTTGGGCCCACGCCAGCGAACTCGCCGACCCCGTGCCGTACATGGAGGGCGGGGAGCTGCTCCTGATCACCGCGCTCAAGCTGGACGTGGAGAAGCCGGACGCCATGCGGCGCTATGTGAAGAGGCTGGTGGGGGCGGGGGTCGTCGGGCTCGGCTTCGCCGTCGGAGTGCATTACGAGGATGTCCCGAAAGCACTGGTCGACGCCGCGGAGAAGGAGGGGCTGCCGCTCCTCGAAGTGCCGCGGCGCACCCCCTTCCTGGCCATCAGCAAGGCCGTCTCCGCCGCCATCGCCGCCGATCAGTACCGGGCCGTGACCGCGGGCTTCGCCGCGCAGCGCGAGCTGACCAAGCAGGCCCTGAGTGCCGGGCCCGAGGGTGTGCTCACCGCCCTCGCTTCACAGGTCGACGGGTGGTCCGCCCTGTACGACGCGTCGGGTGCCGTCGTCGCGGCGGCGCCCGAGTGGGCCGGGCGGCGGGCCGCGCGGCTCACCGCCGACGTGGAGCGGCTGCGGGAGCGGGCCGCGCCGGCGAGTTCCGTGGTCGGGGGGAAGGTGGAGGCCGGTGACGAGGACGGCGACGGCGACGATGGCGGTGGCGTCGCGGGTGGCGGTGCCGGTGGCACTGACCGTGACGGTGGCGCGGACGGTGCCGGTGAGGATCGTGTCGAACTGCATTCCCTCGGGACCGGGCGGCGGGCCCGGGCCGCGCTGGCCGTGGGTACCGCCGCGGCGCTGGGTACCGCCGAGCGGTACGCCGTTCACTCCGCGATCGCCCTGCTGACGCTCACGACTGAGCGGTCGCGGTCGTTGTATGCCGCTGAGCAGCGGATCGGGGTGGCCGTGCTGCGGATGCTGCTGGCCGGGGAGCCCGACCATGCCCGGGCTGTCGCGGGGGATCTGTACGGCGAACTTCTCGATGCTCCGTATCGGATGATCCTCGCGGAGGCCGCGCCGACCGCGCGGGGGCGCTCCGGTGCCGGGGCCGCGGCGGCAGCGGAGGCGTGGGCCGAAGGCGGCGCCGATCTGCTGGGCGCGCTCGCGGAGGTTGCCGAGGCCGCGGCCGCTCGGTCGGGGGAGGCCGTGCTGGTCGTGCCCGACGGGGAGCGGCTTGTGGTGCTGGCTGCGGACAGGGGCGCGGTGGTTTCGTCCTGTGCCCAGTACGCGGAGGCGCTCGGGGCCGGCATGGCCGGAACCGCCGGGACCACCGGGGGTGCGGGGAGTGCCGGGGGTGTGCGCGGGGCCGCTGAGCAGGGCGTGGACGAGGACGGGCTGGTGGTGGGGCTTTCCGCTCCCGCCGGGCCGATCGCCGCCGCGTCCGCCTACAAGCAGGCCGAGCAGGCGCTGTCGGTTGCCCGGCGGCGGGGACGGGTGCTCGTGGAGCACGAGGAGCTGGCCGCGGGGTCTGTGGTGCCGTTGCTCGCGGATGACGCGGTGCGGGCGTTCGCGGACGGGTTGCTGCGGGCGCTGTACGAGCATGACGCCACCGGGCGCGGGGACCTGGTCGCTTCGTTGCGGGCCTGGTTGTCCCGGCACGGGCAGTGGGACGCTGCGGCGGCTGATCTTGGGGTGCACCGGCATACGTTGCGGTATCGGATGCGGCGGGTCGAGGAGATCCTGGGGCGGTCGTTGGACGATCCGGATGTGCGGATGGAGTTGTGGCTGGCGTTGAAGGCGATGGCTGTGGCGGGGGAGTGAGGGGTGGGCTGAGGGCCGGGTTGTTTCGCCCCCGCCGCCCCTACCCGTCCCATCCTCTTCCTGGGGGCTGCG
>NZ_VCHX02000151.1 GCF_005768555.2 Streptomyces sporangiiformans | reverse complement strand
GGGGGACAGGGGGCTGGCCCCCTGGCGGGGTCTGGGGCGGAGCCCCAGGGGACGGGAATGGGTAAGGGCGGCGGGGGCGAAAGAAACCGGGCCTCAGCCCAGCCTCGCCTCCAGTTCCGCCACGATCTCGTTCACGCGGACGGCCACCTGCTCCCCGGACTCCATGTCCTTGAGCTGGACAACCCCCTCGGAGAGGTCCCGCTCGCCCGCGACGATCGCGTACCGCGCCCCACTCCGGTTGGCGCTCTTCATCGCGCCCTTGAGTCCCTTCCCGCCGAACGAGAAGTCCGCCGCGACCCCGACCTTGCGCAGCTCGGTGACCACCCCGAAGAGCACCCGCCGGGCCTCCTCACCGAGCGGTACCGCGAACACGCTGGTGGACGCGGGCAGTTGGAGCTCGACGCCCTCCGCCTCCAGGGCGAGGACCGTGCGGTCGACGCCCAACGCCCAGCCGACGGACGGCAGGGCGGGACCGCCGATCATCTCGGAGAGACCGTCGTAGCGGCCGCCGCCGCCCACCGCGGACTGCGAACCGAGCCCGTCGTGCACGAACTCGAAGGTGGTGCGCGTGTAGTAGTCCAGCCCGCGCACCAGCTTCGGATCGTCCTCGAAGGAGACCCCCGCGGCCGTGATCAGCTCACGCACCTCCTCGTGGTACGCCTTGCACGCGTCGCACAGATAGTCACGCAGCAGCGGCGCCCCCACGAGCTGCTTCTGTACGTCGTCCCTTTTGTCGTCGAGTACCCGAAGAGGGTTGATCTGGGCGCGGCGCAGCGTGTCCTCGTCCAGTTCGAGCCCGCCCAGGAAGTCCTGCAGTGCGGCCCGGTACACCGGACGGCACTCCTTGTCGCCCAGCGAGTTGAGCAGGATGCGGAAGTCGCGCAGGCCCAGCGAGCGGTACGCCCGGTCCGCCAGGATGATCAACTCGGCGTCCAGGGCGGGGTCCTCGGCGCCGATCGCTTCCGCGCCGACCTGCGAGAAGTGGCGGTAGCGGCCCTTCTGGGGGCGCTCGTAGCGGTAGTACGAGCCCGAGTACCACAGCTTGACGGGGAGGTTGCCCGCCTTGTGGAGGTTGGCCTCCAGCGCCGCGCGCAGGACGGACGCGGTGCCTTCGGGGCGCAGCGCCAGCCTGTCGCCGCCCTTGGTCTCGAAGGCGTACATCTCCTTGGTCACGATGTCGGTGGACTCACCGACCCCGCGTGCGAACAGTTCGACGCTCTCGAACCCGGGCGTCTCGATGTAGCCGTAGCCGGAGTTCCGCAGCGGCGCGGCGATCGCCTCGCGCACGGCGAGGTACTTCGCGCTGTCCGGCGGAATCAGGTCGTACGTGCCCTTGGGGGCCTTGAAGGTGCTCACGGAAGTCTCGTCACATTCCTCGTCGCGGAGCGGAGCTCTCGTCCACGCTGTGTCCTTGCCGGGCTGCCGCCACCTGCCGCAGATACGGGTTGGTGGCACGCTCCTGGCCGATGGTGGTCTGCTGAAGATGGCCGGGCAGAACCACGGTCGAGTCGTCGAGCGGCAGGCACACGCGAGCCAGCGACGCGAGCATCTCGTCCATGTCACCGCCAGGCAGGTCGGTGCGTCCGATGGAGCCGGGGAAGAGCAGATCCCCGGAGAAGAACACGGACGGGATGTCCGCGCTCTCGGGCATCTGGAAGGTCACCGACCCCTTGGTATGGCCGGGCGCGTGCGCGACGGACAGCTCCAGGCCCGCGAGCTGCAGCTTCGCGCCGTCGGTCAGCTCCTTGACGTCGTCCGGCTCCCCCACCGTCAGCTCACCGATCAGCGGCATTCCGATGGAACGGCCGAGCGCCTTCTCGGGATCGCTCATCATGTACCGGTCCTCGGGGTGGATCCATGCCGGCACGTCGTGCGCTCCACACACGGGGACGACGGACGCCACATGGTCGAGGTGGCCGTGGGTGAGGATGACCGCGACGGGCTTGAGTCGATGCTTCTTGAGCGCTTCCTCGACGCCCGGGGCCGCTCGATGGCCCGGGTCGATGATCACGCACTCCTCACCCGCGGCGGGGGCGACCAGATAACAGTTGGTCTCCCAGGCGCCGGCGGGGAACCCGGCAATGAGCACGATCGTCCTTCGGTATGTCGTACGGGGGCGGGTGACTGTGGACCAGAGCCTACCGGCGCTGCCGGAACCACAGCGAACCCATATACGGTACGGGGCAACACGCAGGCGGTCTGCTCACAGGCCCCACGCGTCCCACTCGACGTACGAGACGCATGAGGAGAGAACCCGGTGGTCAGCCAGGAGCAGCGGAAGCGGCAGCTCGCACGGGAGAAGTTCCTGCGGCAGCAGCAGCGGCGTACGGCCGCGCGACGCAAGACACGTATGCGCAACGCGGTGGTCGCGTCGGTCCTCGGAGTGGTCATCGTCGGCAGCATGGTGTCGTACGCGACCGGTGTCTTCAAGAACGACGACGACCAGGCCAAGGCGAGCGCGGAGGCGACCCCGAGCGCCCAGCCGACCAGCAAGGCGCCGGACCCCTGTGAGAAGCCCGCGGCGGGCAAGGTGAAGTCGCTCAGCTACAAGAAGGAGCCGGCGGTCACCATCGACAAGTCGGCTGACTACACCATGAAGCTGCAGACCACCTGCGGCACGATGGACATCGAGATGCCGGCCTCCAAGGCCCCGCACACGGTGAACTCGTTCAACTTCCTGGTGGGCAAGGGCTATCTGGACCACACCAAGTGCCACCGGCTCACCACCCAGGGCATCTACGTGCTCCAGTGCGGCGACCCGAAGGGCAACGGCACGGGCGGACCGGGCTACACGATTCCGGACGAGAACCTGAAGGACACGCGTCTGAAGGGGAACATGTATCCGGCGGGCACGGTGGCCATGGCCAACCAGTACAACGCCCAGACGAAGCAGGGCCGCAACAGCGGTGGCAGCCAGTTCTTCCTCGTCTACCAGGACAGTCAGCTGCCGCCCGACTACACACCGTTCGGAACGATCTCCAAGGATGGCATGAAGGTCCTGAAGAAGATCGCGACCGCCGGCGCCGAGCCCGCCGACCCCACGACGGGTAACACCGCGCCGAACGCGACCGTTGTGATCAACAAGGCGACCGTGACGAAGTCCTGACCGCCAACAGCGGATTTCGGTCGCGCGGGATGCGGACAGCCGCCCCGCCGGTCGCCTATGTTGGCCGTGACGAAACTGTGGACGATGCCCGGGGGTACAGCAGCCCCACGCAGGCATCATGTGGAGGAGGCGCTGTGAGCAGCGACCCGTGGGGCCGCGTCGACGAGACGGGGACCGTGTACGTGCGTACGGCCGACGGCGAGCAGGTCGTCGGTTCCTGGCAGGCCGGATCTCCCGACGAGGCACTGGCCTACTTCGAGCGCAAGTACGAGGGCCTGGTCGTGGAGATCGGCCTCCTCGAACGACGAGTGAAGACCACCGACCTGTCGGCGAAGGACGCCCAGGCAGCCATCGACCACATCCGCGAGCAGGTCGACGCGCACCACGCGGTGGGCGACCTCGACGCGCTCCGGACCCGGCTGGACAAGCTCGTGGAGACCGTCGAGGCACGCCGTGAGGAGCGCAAGGCCCAGCGGGCGAAACAGTCCGACGAGGCCCGGCACGCCAAGGAGGAGCTGGTCGCCGAGGCGGAGCAGCTGGCGCAGTCCGACCAGTGGCGGGCGGCCGGTGAGCGGCTGCGTGCCCTGGTGGACACATGGAAGGGTCTGCCCCGGCTGGACCGCAAGTCGGACGACGAGCTGTGGCACCGCTTCTCGCACGCCCGCTCGGCGTTCTCCAAGCGCCGCAAGGCGCACTTCGCCGCGCTGGACGCGCAGCGCGAGGAGGCCCGCAAGACCAAGGAGAAGCTGGTCGGGGAGGCCGAGGCGCTGTCCGGCTCGACGGACTGGGGTCCGACGGCGGCGCGCTACCGCGAGCTGATGGCGGAGTGGAAGGCCGCCGGCCGCGCCCAGCGCGAGCACGAGGACGACCTGTGGAACCGCTTCCGCGGCGCCCAGGACGTCTTCTTCGCGGCGCGCAGCTCGGTCTTCGCCGAGCGGGACGCGGAGCAGGCCGAGAATCTCAAGCTCAAGGAGGAGCTGGCCCAGGAGGCCGAGAAGATCCTCCCGGTGACGGACCTGAAGGCTGCGCGTGCGGCCTTCCGCTCCATCAACGAGCGCTGGGAGGCCATCGGGCATGTGCCGCGCGACGCCCGCCCGAAGGTCGAGGGCCGGATGCACGCGGTCGAGCGGGCCATCCAGGAATCCGAGGAGGCCGAGTGGCGCCGGACGAACCCGGAGGCACGGGCTCGTGCCGAGGGGCTGACCGGTCAGCTGCAGGCCGCCGTGGACAAGTTGCAGGCGCAGATCGAGGCGGCTCGTTCGGCCGGCAACACGTCCAAGGCCGACAAGCTCCAGAAGGAGCTCGATGGACGCCAGGCGCTGCTGGACCAGGCCCTGAAGGGGCTGCAGGAGTTCGGCGGCTGAGGTTTTCCGCGTCTACGTAGAGGGGGCTTCCGTACGGAATGTACGGAAGCCCCCTCTACGTAGTGGCTCAGGTGGTGCCTGCGCGGTGGTCGGTCACGGCCTGCGCGCCGATGTCACCCGGTACACGTCGTACACGCCCTCCACTCCCCTGACCGCCTTCAGGACGTGCCCCAGGTGCTTGGGGTCACCCATTTCGAAGGTGAAGCGGGAGGTGGCGACGCGGTCGCGGGAGGTCTGGACGGCCGCGGAGAGGATGTTGACGTGCTGGTCCGACAGGACGCGCGTGACGTCCGACAGGAGGCGCGAGCGGTCCAGGGCCTCGACCTGGATGGCGACCAGGAAGACCGAGGACTGGGTCGGCGCCCACTCGACGTCGAGGATGCGCTCCGGCTCCCGGGACAGGGAATCGACGTTGACGCAGTCGGTGCGGTGAACCGAGACGCCGCTGCCGCGCGTGACGAAACCCATGATGGGGTCGCCGGGGACCGGCGTACAGCAGCGGGCCAGCTTGACCCACACGTCGTCGACGCCCTTGACCACGACGCCCGGGTCGGCGTTGGAGCGGCGTTTGCGGCCGCGTCCGCGCGCGGGCGGGACGCTCTCGTCGATCTCCTCGGTGGCGGCCTCCTCGCCGCCGAGCGCCTGGACGAGCTTCTGCACGACGTTCTGCGCGGCCACATGGCCCTCGCCGATCGCCGCGTACAGGGACGAGATGTCGGGGTAGCGCATCTCGTGCGCGAGCGTGACGAGCGAGTCACCGGTGAGGATGCGCTGGATCGGCAGGTTCTGCTTACGCATGGCACGCGCGATGGCGTCCTTGCCGTGCTCGATCGCCTCGTCGCGGCGCTCCTTGGAGAACCAGGCGCGGATCTTGTTGCGGGCCCGCGGTGACTTGACGAAGCCCAGCCAGTCGCGGGAGGGGCCCGCGCCGGCCGCCTTGGAGGTGAAGACCTCCACCAAGTCGCCGTTGTCCAGGGTCGATTCGAGCGGGACGAGCCGTCCGTTGACCCGCGCTCCTATGGTCCGGTGACCCACCTCGGTGTGCACGGCGTAGGCGAAGTCCACCGGTGTCGCCCCCGCGGGGAGCGCTATGACGTCGCCCTTGGGGGTGAAGACGAAGACCTCGTTGCGGGACAGGTCGAAGCGCAGGGACTCCAGGAACTCGCTGGGGTCCTCGGTCTCCTTCTGCCAGTCCAGCAACTGGCGCAGCCACGCCATGTCGTTGACGGCGTCCTTGTCCTTGCCCAGGCTCTTGGGCGCGTCCGTGCGCACCTTGGAGGCGCCTGCGGAGGGCTCCTGCTTGTACTTCCAGTGCGCGGCGATGCCGTACTCGGCGCGGCGGTGCATGTCGAACGTACGGATCTGGAGTTCGACGGGCTTGCCGTTGGGCCCGATGACCGTCGTGTGCAGCGACTGGTACATGTTGAACTTGGGCATCGCGATGTAGTCCTTGAACCGGCCGGGGACCGGGTTCCATCGCGCGTGCACGGTGCCGAGGGCGGCGTAACAGTCCCTGACCGTGTCGACCAGGACGCGGATACCCACCAGGTCGTAGATCTCCGCGAAGTCACGGCCGCGGACGATCATCTTCTGGTAGACGCTGTAGTAGTGCTTGGGGCGGCCGGTGACGGTCGCCTTGATGCGGGCGGCGCGCAGGTCGGCCTGGACCTCGTCGGTCACTATGGCGAGGTACTCGTCGCGCTTGGGAGCGCGCTCGGCGACGAGACGGACGATCTCGTCGTACATCTTGGGGTAGAGGATCGCGAAGGCGAGGTCCTCCAGCTCCCACTTGATGGTGTTCATGCCCAGGCGGTGGGCCAGCGGCGCGTAGATCTCCAGCGTCTCGCGCGCCTTCTTCTCCTGCTTCTCGCGCTTGAGGTAGCGCATGGTGCGCATGTTGTGCAGGCGGTCGGCGAGCTTGATGACCAGGACGCGGGGGTCCTTGGCCATGGCGACGACCATCTTGCGTACGGTCTCGGCCTGGGCTGCCTCGCCGAACTTGACCTTGTCCAGCTTGGTGACGCCGTCGACGAGGAGGGCCACCTGGTCACCGAAGTCGCGGCGGAGCTGCTCCAGGCCGTACTCGGTGTCCTCGACCGTGTCGTGCAGCAGGCCCGCCATGAGCGTGGCCGGGTCCATGCCGAGCTCGGCGAGGATCGTGGTGACGGCGAGCGGGTGCGTGATGTACGGGTCGCCGCTCTTGCGCTTCTGGCCGCGGTGCCAGCGCTCGGCGACCTGGTAGGCGCGCTCGACCTGGCGGAGCGTGGACGTCTCGATCTTCGGGTCGTTGCTGCGCACTATCCGCAGCAGCGGCTCCAGGACCGGGTTGTAGGGGTTGGAGCGCTGGACGCCGAGACGGGCGAGACGGGCGCGTACGCGGTTGGAGGAGCCGCCGGAGCGGGTGGGCTGGCCGGCCGCCGGGCGGACCGCGGGGGTGGTCGCGGGCGCGGGCTTGGACGTGGGGTTCGGCGTGGGCGCGGTCCTGGACCTCTCGGGCTCGGGAGGAGGGGGCTTGGGACGCGACTGCTCTGCCGCCTTGTCGCCGGGCGCGGACTGGGCGTGCTCCACTGGCCCGCGCGCGTCGTTCTTCGCGGGCGTGGCCGCAGGGCCCGAAACCTTGTCGGGCTTGGCGGCGGTGAGTGGCTGGGCCTCGTCTGGCAAGAGGGCTCCTCGTGCGCGATCCGGGTCCCCCGGTCAGGCTCCGGAGACCCCATGGTAGCGATCCTCGGCCTCGGACTCGCCTTCGGCCGGTGAGACGGCCTTGTACTGGAGGAACGCCAGAGGCGGGCACCGGATTCCTCCGGGCCCGCCTCCACGGCGTCCTACAGGTGCATCAGGCCTTGCGTACAGCTTGCCCCAAGGGTGCCTCAAGAGTGTGGCCGGGGCCTCGCTCAGACCTTGAGGAGCGCCTCCAGGGGCGCGCCCGCCAGGGACGCCGCCAGCCGGCCCCGGCCGCCGAGGAAGCCGAGCTCCATCAGGACGGCGACTCCGGCCACCTCGGCACCGGCCCGGCGGATCAGCTCGAGCGAGGCCTCGGCGGTGCCGCCGGTGGCGAGGACGTCGTCGACGACCATGACGCGGTCGCTCGCGGCCAGGTCCTCGGCGTGCACCTCGATCTCGGCCGAGCCGTACTCCAGGTCGTACGCCTGGCTGAGCGTCGCGCCCGGGAGCTTGCCGGCCTTGCGGACGGGGACGAAGCCCAGTCCGGCCCGGACGGCGACGGGGGCCCCGAGGATGAACCCGCGGGCCTCCAGACCGACGATCTTCGTTGCGCCGTTGCGGACACTGATCTCGGCCAGTGCGTCGGTGAGCGCCGTGAACGCCGCCGGATCGGCCAGGAGCGGGGTGATGTCCTTGAACATCACACCCGGCTCCGGGTAGTCGGCCACGTCACGAATACGGCTGAGGAGCAGCTCTTCGATGTCGGTCATCGGCGCTTCCCCGAGGGGCGCCCACGGCCGCGGGTGCGGGACGAGGGCTGCGAACGCTGACCGCGAGGTCCGACGACCGCGGGCGCCGCGTCCTCAGGGTCCTCGTCGTCCTGCGACCCGAGGAGGACCGGGGCTTCCTGGGACTCGCCCTTCGCGGCGGCCGAGGCCCGCTTGGCGAGCACGCGCTTCTTGAGGGCCTTCATCTGCGGCTCGCGCTCCTTGAAGTCGGCGACGAGCGGCGTGGCGATGAAGATCGAGGAGTACGCACCGGCCGCGAGGCCGACGAACAGCGACAGCGAGATGTCGTTGAGCATGCCCGCGCCGAGCACACCGCCACCGATGAACAGCAGGCCCGCGACCGGGAGCAGCGCGACCACCGTGGTGTTGATGGAACGCACCAGGGTGCTGTTGATCGAGCGGTTGGCGACTTCGCTGTACGTCCAGCGGGTCTGTTTGGTGAGGTCCTTCGACTGCTCCTTGAGACTGTCGAAGACGACGACCGTGTCGTAGAGCGAGTAACCGAGGATGGTCAGCAGACCGATCACCGTGCCGGGCGTGACCTCGAAGCCGACCAGGGCGTAGATGCCGACCGTGATGGTGATGTCGTGGACGAGTGCCACCAGTGCGGCCAGGGCCATGCGCCACTCGAAGGCGATCGCCAGGTAGATCACGACAAGGATCATGAAGATCGCGAGGCCCTGCCATGCCTTGTTGGCGATCTGCTCGCCCCAGCTGGGTCCGACCAGGTCGGCGGCGATGTTCTCCGAGTCGACCTTCAGGTCCTTGGAGAGTTCCGCCTTGATCTGATCGGACGTGCTCGGGTCGACACCGGCGATCTGGATGCGCAGCCCGCCCGAGCCCAGCTTCTGGACGATCGCGTCGTGGCCGGACGCCTTCTCCGCGTACTCCTCCCCCTTGGACGCCGAGATGCTGGTCTTCGGGGTGGTGAAGACGGCACCGCCCTCGAACTCGATGCCCATGTTCAGGCCGCGCACCCCCAGGCCCAGGATGGCCGTGATGGTGATCAGGATCGAGACGCCGTACCAGATCTTGCGCTTGCCGACGAAGTCGTAGCCGACCTCACCGCGGTAGAGACGGGCGCCGAGGTTGCCGAGCTTCGACATCTCACGCCTCCTTCGGGTCGACGGGAGCGGACACGCGACGGGAGCGGCGCAGCGGTGGCTTGGCCCCGAGGCGCTTCGGGTCCAGGCCGGACCAGCTGTGGCCGCCTGCGAAGAACTTCTTGCGGGCGAGGATCGTCATCAGCGGCTTGGTGAAGAAGAACACCACGACCACGTCGAGCAGCGTCGTCAGACCCAGGGTGAACGCGAAGCCCTGGACCTTGCCGACGGTGACGATGAAGAGCACGGCGGCGGCGAGGAACGACACGAAGTCGGAGACCAGGATGGTGCGCCGGGCGCGCGGCCAGCCCCGCTCGACCGCGGGCCGGAGCGTACGGCCCTCGCGGACCTCGTCACGGATGCGTTCGAAGAACACGATGAACGAGTCCGCCGTGATACCGATCGCGACGATCGCACCACAGACGGCCGGCAGGTTCAGCGCGAAGCCGATGGTCGGTCCGAGCAGCGACATGATCACGTACGTCAAGACCGCCGAGACCAGCAGCGAGGCGATGGCGATGAGGGACAGGCCGCGGTAGTAGAGCACCAGGTAGATGACGACCAGGGCGAGGCCGATGGCGCCGGCGATCAGACCGGCCTCCAGCTGCTCGCCGCCGAGGGCGGCGGTGACGGTGGTGACGCTCGCCTCCTTGAAGGTGAGCGGGAGGGCGCCGTAGGACAGGATGTTCGCAAGATCCTCGGCGGACTGCTGGGTGAAGCCACCGGAGATCTGGGCGTTACCGCCGGTGATCGCCGAGTTGACCGACGGAGCCGAGACGATCTCACCGTCGAGCACGATGGCGAACTGGTTCTTCGGCGGTGCCTGGCCGACCAGCTTGCCGGTGACGTCGGCGAACTGCTTGGCGCCGGTCTTGTCGAAGTCCATCTGGACGATCCAGCCCTCGCCGGTCTGGGTCTGGAAGACGGCACTGGCGTCGGAGACCTGCTCACCCTTCACGGCGACGGGGCCGAGCACGTACTTGTACTGGGACTTCGGGTCGCAGGCGACGACGGGCTCGGAGTTCTCCGCCCGGCCGGCCTTCTCGCTCGCCGCGGCGCGGCCCTTCTTCGTGGCACAGTCCAGCGCGTCGAGCTGCTTCTGGAGGTCGGCGGCGACGCCGGTCGCAGCATCGGCAGGCGGCGAGGCGTTGCCGCTGGGCGTCGTGGAGGGGGTCGGGGATGCCTTGGCGTCGTCCTTCGCAAGGCCTTCCGTGACCGCGCGGCCCTGGGTGCTGGCCGTGGCGGAGGGGGTCGGCGACGCCGACTTCCCGGTGGCAGAAGGCGACGCCTTCCCCGAGGGGGTCGGCGACGGAGAGGTTCCGGGATCCTTGCCGCTGTCCGCGCCAGAGCCCGTCGGCGCTCCGGTCAGAACCGGACGGAAGTAGAGCTTGGCGGTGGTACCGACCTGCTCCCGGGCCTGCTTGGAGTTCGTGCCCTTGGGGATGTTGACGATGATGTTGCGATCGCCCTGGGTCTGGACCTCCGCCTCGGTGACGCCCAGACCGTTGACACGGCGGTTCATGATGTCGACCGCGGTGTTCATGTTGGTCGGGTTGATCGCGTTCTTCTGACCCGGCTCGTTCTGTGCCTCGAGCGTGATGCTCGTGCCGCCGGCGAGGTCGATGCCGAGGCGCGGCGTCGTGTGTCCGGAGGCGAACATGCCACCGGTGAGCGCCACGATGGCGATCAGGATCAGGACCAAGGTGCGCCCCGGCCTGCCCTGGGCGCCCTGCTTTCGGCCCTTCTTAGGTGCTGCCACCTTCACGTTCTCCCTCTTCGTCCGCACGGCGTCGAGGCGCCTGCGCGGACGACCACGAAATGGTGTCGAGTCTCCGCGCGAAGCCACACGATCCGGGGACCGCGGAGTGCGTCGCTCGCACTCCGCGGTCCCCGGTCATGACTACTTCGCTTCGGACTCGCCGTCGGACTTCTTCAGCTCTGCGTCATCGGCCTTCTTCGGCTCCTCGTCGGCGGGCTCGTCGGCCGCCTCCTTCTTGCCGAGGTCGATGGGCGTTTCGTCGGAAGAGTCGGCGGACTCGTCGGTCTCGGTGAGGGAGGAGGCGTCGTCCGGGACGATGGCCTGGTCGGACTTCAGGTCGTGCTCGATGCCGTGGACGATGCGGTTGTACTCGTCGTCGGAGAGGACGGCACCAATGGCGTTCTTGGCGAAGAGCAGGTCGACGCCCGGACCTGCGTCAAGGAGGACCGTGTCCTCGTTGACCTCCTTCACCGTCGCGTACATGCCACCGATCGTGCGGACGCCGGAGCCAGGCTGCATGTCGTTGCGCATCTGCGCAGCCGCTTGCTGCTTCTTCTTGGCCGACCGGGTCATCAGGAACATGGCCCCGATGAGCACGATGAACGGGAGGAGGGTCACGAGACTCACGGGTCGGAACTTCCTTCATTCGACCGCGTTGCTGAGCGGCCTGATGGATGGGGGTATGTGCGCCGCCGACAAAGGCGGCATCGGCGGAGTCTAAGCGAGTCCGCACTCATGGAACAACGCTCAGCATCGCACCGTGGTTCCTGGCCCGGCGAATGCCCGGGCCGTCACGCCCCGAACAGGTCCTGTTGTCCGGTTCCACCGGTTGACGGGCCGGGCCTGGTGAGGCCGAAATGAGCCCATGCGGCCGGTGTGGCCACGCGGCCGCGGGGGGTGCGGGCCAGCAGTCCCTCCCGTACGAGGAAGGGCTCGGCGACCTCCTCGACCGTTTCGCGCTCCTCCCCCACGGCGACCGCGAGCGTGGACAGGCCGACCGGGCCGCCGCCGAACAGCTTGAGCAGGGCTTCGAGGACCGCACGGTCGAGGCGGTCGAGTCCGCGGTCGTCCACCTCGTACACGGCGAGGGCCGCCGCGGCGATGTCCCGGGTGATGACGCCGTCGGCCTTGACCTGGGCGTAGTCGCGCACGCGGCGCAGCAGGCGGTTGGCGATCCGGGGTGTGCCGCGGGAGCGGCCGGCGATCTCGGCGGCGCCCTCGGTACCGATCTCGAGGTCGAGCAGGTGCGCGGAGCGATGGATGACGCGCTCGAGCTCGGCGGGCTCGTAGAACTCCATGTGCGCGGTGAAGCCGAAGCGGTCGCGCAGCGGGGGCGGCAGCAGTCCCGCGCGCGTGGTGGCGCCGACCAGCGTGAACGGCGGCAGTTCGAGCGGGATGGCGGTGGCGCCGGGGCCCTTGCCGACGATGACGTCGACGCGGAAGTCCTCCATCGCCATGTAGAGCATCTCCTCGGCGGGCCGCGACATCCGGTGGATCTCGTCGAGGAAGAGGACCTCGCCCTCCTGGAGGGAGGAGAGGATCGCGGCGAGGTCGCCGGCGTGCTGGATGGCGGGGCCGCTGGTGATGCGGATCGGGGCGCCCATCTCGGCCGCGATGATCATCGAGAGGGTGGTCTTGCCGAGGCCGGGGGCGCCGGAGAGCAGTACGTGGTCGGCGGTGGCGCCACGCGCGCGTGCCGCGCGCAGGACGAGGTCGAGCTGCTCGCGGACCTTCTCCTGTCCGATGAACTCGTCCAGGTCCTTGGGGCGCAGCGCCGCTTCGACGGCCTGGTCCTCACGGTCGGCGGACGCGCCGACGAGCCGCTCGTCGGCGGTCGCGTCGGTCGTGTCGTCCCAGTTCACTGTGGCTCTCCTCGCTGTGGCTCTCCTCGCGGAGCGTGCCGTGTGCGTCTTCGTTCCTTCGGACGGGCGTGGGGTCGGCCGCGCTCCGCGGTGCGGCGGCCGTCTCCTTCAAGGGGCCCGCTAGCGCGCTCTGTTGAGAGACTGCAGGGCCGCCTTGAGCAACTGGCTCACCTGGGGCGCCGCTTCGGACGCCTCGGCCTGGGGTGCGACGGCGGAGACCGCCTCGTCGGCCTCCCGCGTCGCGTACCCAAGTCCGATGAGCGCGGCGTGCAGTTGCTCGCGCCAGCCGGCCGTGACGGCCGTGCCGATGGCCGGGCCGCCCGTGCCGAGAGGCTCGCCGAGGCGGTCCTTGAGTTCCAGAAGGAGCTTCTGGGCGCCCTTCTTGCCGATGCCGGGCACGGCCGTGAGCGCCTTCTCGTCACCGGTCGAGACGGCTCGGCGCAGCGCGTCCGGGCTGTGCACGGCCAGCATCGCCTGGGCGAGCCGGGGGCCGACGCCGCTCGCGGTCTGCAGCAACTCGAAGATCTGCCGCTCGTCGTCGTCCACGAAGCCGTACAGGGTCAGCGAGTCCTCCCGTACGACGAGGGAGGTGGCCAGTTTCGCCGGCCTGCCCGTGCGGAGCCCGGACAGTGTGTTGGGTGTGCACTGGACGGCGATGCCGATGCCACCCACTTCGACCACCGCGGAGTCGGGGGCGAGGGCGGCGACCGGGCCGCTGACGAAGGCGATCATCGGGTGGCCTTTCGGGCGAGTGTCTGTTGCCTGACCCGCTGCTGGGCCTGTGCCTGCGCCTGGCGGGCCTGCGCATGGGCCTGTTGGAGGCGGTTGGTGGCCGGGGCGCGCCAGATGTGACAGATGGCGAGCGCGAGGGCGTCGGCGGCGTCGGCGGGCTTCGGCGGTGCGTCGAGCCGGAGCAGGCGCGTGACCATGGCGCCGACCTGGGCCTTGTCCGCGCGACCGGTGCCGGTCACCGCCGCCTTGACCTCGCTGGGCGTGTGCAGGGCGACGGGCAGGCCGCGACGGGACGCGCAGAGCATGGCTACGGCGCTGGCCTGGGCGGTGCCCATGACCGTACGGACGTTGTGCTGGCTGAACACCCGCTCCACGGCGACGCATTCGGGCTCGTGCTCGTCGAGCCACTGCTCGAGGCCCTGCTCGATGGCGACGAGGCGGTGGCCGATGTCCGCGTCCGCGGGTGTCCGCACGACCCCGACGCCGACCATGGTCAGAGGGCGCCCGGCGACGCCTTCGACGACGCCGACGCCGCAACGGGTCAGCCCCGGGTCCACACCCAGCACACGCATCCGGTACCTCCCTCCGCGGCTGAACCGCCGCCGCTCTCGCGGAGCTGGTTGAGCGCCATCTGCGTTCCTCAATTGATGGTTGGGGTCCGTGGTGGCGATCTTTGACTGACGTCAGGCTATCCGCTGCCGCTGACAACAACGGCGGGCCGGGGGTTGTGTCCCACCGGCCCGCCAAAGTACGCGGTCTGCGCCCCGCTCAGGCGCTGGCCTTCTCCATGACCTCGTCGCTCACGTCGAAGTTGGCGAAGACGTTCTGCACGTCGTCGCTGTCCTCGAGGGCGTCGATCAGCTTGAAGATCTTCTTGGCGCCCTCTTCGTCGAGCTCGATCTGCATGGTCGGGACGAAGTTGGCCTCGGCGGAGTCGTAGTCGATGCCGGCGTCCTGGAGGGCGCTGCGGACCGCGACCAGGTCGGTGGCCTCGCTGAGCACCTCGAAGGACTCGCCCAGGTCGTTGACCTCCTCGGCGCCCGCGTCGAGCACGGCACCCAGGACGTCGTCCTCCGCCAGCTCGCCCTTGGGGACGATGACAACGCCCTTGCGGTTGAAGAGGTACGAGACGGAGCCGGGGTCGGCCATCGAGCCGCCGTTGCGGGTCATGGCGACGCGTACGTCGGAGGCGGCGCGGTTGCGGTTGTCGGTGAGGCACTCGATGAGCACCGCGACACCGTTCGGTCCGTAACCCTCGTACATGATGGTCTCGTAGTCGGCGCCCCCGGCCTCGAGACCCGCACCGCGCTTGACGGCGGAGTCGATGTTCTTGTTGGGGACCGAGCTCTTCTTCGCCTTCTGGATGGCGTCGTACAGCGTCGGGTTGCCGTCCGGGTCGGCACCGCCCATGCGGGCCGCGACCTCGATGTTCTTGATCAGCTTCGCGAAGAGCTTGCCGCGCTTGGCATCGATCACGGCCTTCTTGTGCTTCGTCGTGGCCCATTTAGAGTGGCCGGACATCTGCCTGTCTCCTTCGCGTAACCCATCTCTGTACGAACGCCAGAGATCCTACAAGGACTCCGCTGTCCGGTTGGCGCGCACCATGTCGACAAACAGCCCGTGCACGCGGTGATCGCCGGTCAGTTCCGGGTGGAACGACGTGGCGAGCGCGCGGCCTTGGCGTACGGCGACGATGTGGCCGTCGTGCTCGGCGAGGACCTCCGCCCCGGCACCGACGGACTCGACCCAAGGGGCGCGGATGAAGACGCCTTCTACAGCATCGCCCTCGACGCCCTTCACGTCGACCGCCGCCTCGAAGGATTCGTTCTGCCGTCCGAAGGCGTTGCGGCGCACGATCATGTCGATGCCGCCGACGGTCTCCTGACCCGACCGCGGGTCGAGAATCTTGTCGGCGAGCATGATCATGCCCGCGCAGGTGCCGTAGACGGGCATTCCGGCCCGTACGCGCGCGCGGAGGGGCTCCATCACGCCGAAGAGGACGGCCAGTTTGGAGATGGTGGTGGACTCACCGCCGGGGATGACCAGACCGTCGACCTCGGCGAGCTCCTCGGGGCGCCTCACCTCCCTGGCCACGGCGTCGGCCGCGGCCAGGGCGATCAGGTGCTCCCGTACGTCGCCCTGGAGGGCCAGGACGCCTATGACGGGGGTGTCGCTCATCTACGTAGTGCCTGCCTTGTGCACGTAGGTGTGTGCGGGCGCGGTGCGCGTCCCGCACGGTGGCGATGGCGTCGGCGGGTGCTTACCAGCCGCGGTTCGCGTAGCGCTCGGCCTCGGGGAGGGTGTCGCAGTTGATGCCGACCATGGCCTCGCCGAGGTTGCGGGAGGCGTCCGCGACGATCTTGGGGTCGTCGTAGAAGGTGGTGGCCTTCACGATGGCGGCGGCTCGCTTGGCCGGGTCGCCCGACTTGAAGATGCCGGAGCCCACGAAGACGCCCTCGGCGCCGAGCTGGCGCATCAGAGCGGCGTCGGCGGGGGTCGCCACACCACCGGCGGAGAACAGCACGACCGGGAGCTTGCCGAGCTCGGCGACCTCCTTGACCAGCTCGTACGGGGCGCGCAGCTCCTTGGCGGCGGCGTACAGCTCGTTGTTGTCGTAGCCGCGCAGCCTGGCAATCTCGTTCTTGATCTGGCGCAGGTGGCGGACGGCCTCGACGACGTTGCCCGTGCCGGCCTCGCCCTTGGAGCGGATCATGGCCGCACCCTCGGCGATGCGGCGCAGGGCCTCGCCGAGGTTGGTGGCACCGCAGACGAAGGGGGTCGTGAACGCCCACTTGTCGGAGTGGTTGACCTCGTCGGCCGGGGTGAGGACCTCGGACTCGTCGATGTAGTCGACGCCGAGGGACTGCAGGACCTGGGCCTCCACGAAGTGGCCGATCCTCGACTTCGCCATCACCGGGATGGACACGGCCTCGATGATGCCCTCGATCATGTCCGGGTCGGACATGCGCGCCACGCCGCCGTCCTTGCGGATGTCCGCGGGGACCCGCTCCAGGGCCATGACGGCGACGGCGCCCGCGTCCTCGGCGATCTTCGCCTGGTCCGGGGTGACGACGTCCATGATCACGCCGCCCTTGAGCTGTTCGGCCATGCCGCGCTTCACGCGCGCCGTGCCGGTCGCAGGGCTTTCAACGGGCTGGGCGGAGTTGGGGAGCGTGTTGGACACGGATTGACCTCACTCGGGGGAAGAGAGTTTCTGCAGCCATGAGGAAACGCGAGAGAACCAGGCCACAGCAAGAGCCAATGGGGAGGCGGTGGCATGTTTTCGGGGCGCGCGGCCCGGCATGGGGGCTTGACCTGGTGTTTCGCCCCCGCCGCCCCTACCCGTTCCCTCCCTGGGGGCTCCGCCCCAGACCCCGCTCCTCAAGCGCCGGAGGGGCTGAAGCATTCGAGCCGAGGCCGGCATCAATCAGCCCGTCCGGCGTTTGAGGACGAGGCCGTTCAGGCCGATAGCGGGGGTCTGGGGGCGCAGCCTCCAGGATGAGGATGGGACGGGTAGGGGCGGCGGGGGCGAGGAAAACCCACCCCTACCCCGAGCGATCGGCCAGCGCTGCCGGAGGCTCGTCGTCCATTTCGAAGGCCATCGGAAACGGAGCGTGACCGGCCAGGCGGAACCAGCGGACCTTGCGATGGCGGCGCAGTGCACGAGCCGCGCGTACGGCGTCGTTGTGGAAGCGCCGGGCCATCGGAACCCGGCGGACCGCCTGGGCGAGCTCACGCGCGGCATCCTCGCCGCCGGGGGCTTCGCGTACCGCCTCGACCTGCTGAGCCTCCCCGAAGATGGCCCGCAGAGTCTCGCTGAGGTCGCTCTCGGCGACCTCCCGGTGCTCCTCCTCGGCCTGCCGAGCCGCATGCGCCGCTTCGTAGAGCACGATCGAGGCGGCCGGGTCGAGCACTCCGGAGGTGGCCAGTTCCTGGGCGACCGAGGCACGCCGCAGGAGTTGCGCGTCCAGGGCGGCGCGCGCGGCGTCGATCCGGGCGTGCAGCCGGTCGAGTCGGCCCGCGGTCCAGCTCAGGTAGAGGCCGATCGCCACAAGGGCGACCACGATCCAGATCAATGTGGAGGTCACGGGCGCACAGGCTACCGGTGCGGGACGAAGCCTCCGGCACGGCCCGGGGCCACGCCGGGATCAGCTTCCCCAGCCCGGGTCGTCAGTCCCTCGCCAGCCCCAACCGCGCCCGCAGCCCGCTGCGTTCGTCGGCGGCGACCGCGGCCGCCCCGTCCGTGACCGTCTCGTACACCGAGAGAATGTCCGCCCCGACCGTCGACCAGTCGAAGCGGCGCACATGCGCGCTGCCCCGCTCGCGCAGCTCCGCGCGACGGCCGGAGTCGGCGAGCAGACGTACCGCCGAGGCCGCCAGGGCGTCCGCGTCCTCGTTGGCGAAGAGCTCCCCCGCCGCACCCTTGTCGAGGACCTGGGCGAAGGCGTCGAGATCGGAGGCGAGTACCGGCGCTCCCGCCGACATGGCCTCCACCAGGATGATCCCGAAGCTCTCCCCACCGGTGTTCGGAGCGACGTACAGGTCGACGCTGCGCAGGAACCGCGCCTTGTCCTCATCGCTGATCATGCCGAGGAACTCGACGTGCGAACGCAGTTTCTTGGGAAGCGTCTCGACGGCCTCCTCCTCGTCCCCGCGGCCGGCGACCAGGAGCCGGCTGCCCGGCCGCTCCGCGAGGATCTTCGGCAGGGCCTTCATCAGGACGGGCAGGCCCTTGCGGGGCTCGTCGATGCGGCCCATGAAGCCGATGGTCTCGCCCTGCCACTCGGCCTTGGGTTCGGCCTTCGCGAAGAAGTCGACGTCGACGCCGTTGGGGATGACGACCGCGTCGCCGCCCAGGTGCTCGACGAGTGTGCGCCGCGCGTACTCGCTCACCGCGATCCGCGCGCTGATCTTCTCGAGGGCCGCCTGGAGGATCGAGTACGCGGCGACCATGGCCCGGGAGCGCGGATTGGACGTGTGGAAGGTGGCCACGATCGGCCCCTGCGCCGCCCAGCACGCCAGCAGGCCGAGCGACGGCGAGGTCGGCTCATGGATGTGGATCACGTCGAACGTGCCGTCGTGCAGCCAGCGCCGCACGCGCGCGGCCGACAGGAACCCGAAGTTCAGCCGGGCCACCGACCCGTTGTACGGCACCGGAACCGCGCGCCCCGCGGAGACGACGTACGGCGGCAGGGGGGTGTCGTCATCCGCCGGGGCCAGGACGGACACCTCGTGCCCGAGGCGGATGAGGTGCTCCGCCAGATCGCGGATGTGGAACTGGACGCCGCCGGGCACGTCCCAGGAGTACGGGCAGACGATGCCGATTCTCACGGGCGCTCCCCGTCCGTAGGCTCGGGTCGGGGTTCCAGGTCAGCGAGCCACAAGCGCTGGAGCATGTGCCAGTCCTCCGGATGGTCGGCGATACCCGTGGCGAAGGCGTCGGCCAGCGCCTGCGTCATGACAGACGTCTTCTCGGCCCGGGTACCTGTCTCGGGGACTTCGATGGGCGGATACACCCGCCCCTGCATCACCGGCGAGTCGTCGTACCAGAGCGTCACCGGCAGCAGCAGTGCGCCCGTCTGCTGGGCGAGCAGGGCAGGGCCCGCGGGCATCCGAGTCGTCTCGCCGAAGAACTTGACCTCGACTCCGGAGGCGGACAGGTCACGGTCCGCGACCAGGCAGACCAGGCCGCCGTCGCGCAGCCGGCGGGCCAGCGTGCCGAACGCGGAGCCGCCGCTGTGCGGCAGGACCTCCATGCCGAGGCCCTCGCGATAGGCGACGAAGCGGTCGTACAGCGCCTCGGGCTTGAGTCGCTCCTGCACGGTGGTGAACGGGGTCTCCAGCTTGGTGGTGACCCAGGCGCCCGCGAGGTCCCAGTTTCCCAGGTGCGGCAGCGCGAGGATGACGCCCTTGCCGGAGGCGAGCCCGTCCGTCAGATGGTGCAGGTCCCTGGCGGCGAAGCCGGACTTGATGCGCTCTTCGCTCCAGGCGGGCAGCCGGAAGGACTCCATCCAGTAGCGCAGATAGGAGCGCATACCCGCCCGGGAGAGCTCGGCGAGCCGCTCCGCGGTCGCGTCGCCCAACACGCGCGCGTAGTTGGATTCCAGGCGGCGTACGCCCTTGCCGCGCCGCTTCCAGGTGATGTCGGCGATGGTCCGGCCGAGCCGCACGGCGGCCGGCTCGGGGAGCTTCTTGACGGCGCTCCAGCCGAGGGCGTACAGCCCGTCCGTCAGCCGCCCCCGCAGGCCGCTCATGACGTGGCCTCACGGCTCGGGGAGCTGCCCGGGGCGCTGCCCTGGGTGCTGCTCCGCGGGGTGCCCTGGGAGGCGTTCCCGGGGCTTTTGTCCCGCCCGTTGTCCCGCCCGTTGTCCCGCCCGTTGTCCCGACCGTCTTCCCGACCGTTTTCCGCGGCGTTCTCCTGGGCGGCCGCGGCGTCCGCCTCCGCGGACTCCCTGCGCACCGTGACCACCCGCTGGATCAGCGTGACGACACTGCCGACGGCGACGATCCACAGCGCGATGGGCAGCAGCACGTCGATGCCGGGCACGCCGAACTTGTGGAAGCCCGCGAGACCGGCCGCGACCAGCGAGATCACCAGGCGCTCGGCCCGCTCGACGAGCCCGTTGACGGCGACCGGCAGGCCGATCGACTCACCGCGGGCCTTGGTGTACGAGACCACCTGGCCGCTGGCCAGGCAGAAGATGGAGACGGCGCAGAGCACGTTGTCGTTGCCGCCGCCCGCGTACCAGAGCGCGAATCCGCCGAAGATCGCGCTGTCGGCGACGCGGTCGAGGGTCGAGTCCAGGAAGGCGCCCCAGCGGCTGGAGCGGCCCATTTGGCGAGCCATGTTGCCGTCGACGAGGTCCGAGAACACGAACAGCGTGATGACGATGGTGCCCCAGAAGAACTCGCCGCGGGGGAAGAAGACCAACGCGCCCGCGATCACTCCCGCCGTGCCCAGGAGCGTGACCGTGTCGGGGCTGACGCCCCGCCGGATCAAAAACGCGGCGAACGGCGTGAGGACACGCGTGAAGAATGCACGCGCGTACTTGTTCAGCATGGCCTTCCCGAGGGTCGGTGTGGCCGCGCGGCCCCTGCTGGCCACCCGGCGGGCCCATCGTAGCCACGCGCGCGTGTGGGCGACGGGCGGGCACCTGTGGACCACGATCGCGTCCGTTGTATGGACGCGCCGTGACGTGAGTGGAAAGCTCGAAAGGACCGCGGGCGTCAACGGAGCCGCCACCGCACGCGGATCCGCATGTCCGCGCCCACAATGACCTCACCGTGCACGGGAGGCAAGGCCATGGGCGACAAGGCGAATGCACACCCCGGAGCCGCCGGCAGGGCTACGGCGGCCGACCACCCCGCGTCCGTACGGAATGTGGTGCTGGTCGGCCACTCCGGATCGGGCAAGACGACTCTGGTGGAGGCTCTCGCGCTGACCGCGGGAGCGGTGAACCGGGCGGGCCGCGTGGAGGACGGCGGCACCGTCTCCGACTACGACGAGATCGAGCACCGGCAGCATCGGTCGGTACAGCTCTCCCTGGTGCCCGTCGAATGGGACGGACACAAGATCAACATTCTGGACACCCCCGGCTATGCCGACTTCGTCGGGGAACTGAGGGCCGGTCTGCGAGCGGCGGACGCGGCCCTTTTCGTTGTCTCGGCCTCGGACGGGGTGGACGGCTCGACCCGCATGGTGTGGGAGGAGTGCGCGGCGGTCGGTATGCCTCGGGCCATCGTGATCACCCACCTCGAAGCGGCCAGAGCCGATTTCGAGGAGATGACACGCAGCTGCGCGGAGGCCTTCGGCGGCGACGACCCGGACGCCGTACTGCCCCTGTATCTGCCGCTCCACGGCGCGCCCGGCCCCGACGGCCACGCGCCCGTGACGGGTCTGACCGGGCTCCTGTCCCAGCGGCTGTACGACTACGCCTCCGGGGAGCGCAAGGAATCCGAGCCGGGCCCCGACCAGCTGCCGTTCATCGAGGAGGCCCGCAACCGGCTGATCGAGGGGATCATCGCCGAGAGCGAGGACGAGACCCTCATGGACCGCTATCTCGGCGGTGAGGAGATCGACTTCAAGACGCTCGTGGAGGACCTGGAGCGGGCCGTCGCGCGCGGGAAGTTCTTCCCCGTGCTGGCTGCCGCGCCGGCGGCCGAGGGCGCCAAACAGGGCCTGGGCACGGTCGAGGTGCTCGAGCTGGTCACCGGCGGCTTCCCGACGCCGCTGGAGCGACCGGCACCGACGGTCACCACGCCGGACGGCAAGGCGCGCGAGGTCAAGGCCTGCGATCCGAACGGTCCACTGGTCGCCGAGGTCGTGAAGACGGCGAGCGACCCCTACGTGGGCCGCGTCTCCCTCGTCCGGGTCTTCTCGGGCACCCTGCGCCCCGACCAGACGGTGCACATCTCCGGGCACGGGCTGACCGACCGCGGGCACGAGGACCATGACGTCGACGAGCGCATCGGCGCCCTGTCCGCCCCGTTCGGCAAGCAGCAGCGCGCCCTCACGCACTGCATCGCCGGCGACCTGGCGTCCGTGGCCAAACTCAACCGCGCGGAGACCGGCGACACGATCTCCGCGAAGGACGACCCGCTGCTCATGGAGCCGTGGGAGATGCCCGATCCGCTACTGCCGCTCGCCATCCACGCGCACAGCAAGGCGGACGAGGACAAGCTCTCGCAGGGTCTGAGCCGGCTGGTCGCCGAGGATCCGACGATGCGGCTCGAACAGAACCAGGACACTCACCAGGTGGTCCTGTGGTGCCTGGGCGAGGCCCATGCGGACGTCGCCCTGGAGCGGCTGCGCAGCCGGTACGGCGTCCGGGTCGACGTCGTACCGCACAAGGTCTCCCTACGGGAGACGTTCGCCGCCCCGTCGGCCGGGCGCGGCCGCCATGTGAAGCAGTCGGGCGGGCACGGGCAGTACGCGATCTGCGAGATCGAGGTCGAGCCACTGCCCGGCGGCTCCGGCATCGAGTTCGTGGACAAGGTCGTCGGCGGCGCCGTGCCCCGGCAGTTCATCCCGTCCGTCGAGAAGGGCGTACGCGCCCAGGCCGCCAAGGGTGTGGCCGCGGGCTATCCGCTGATCGACATACGGGTCACCCTGCTCGACGGCAAGGCGCACTCGGTGGACTCGTCCGACGCCGCGTTCCAGACGGCCGGCGCGCTCGCCCTGCGCGAGGCGGCGTCCGACGCCCGGATCCATCTCCTGGAGCCGGTCGCCGAGGTGACGGTCCTCGTCGGAGACGAGTACGTGGGCGCCGTGATGAGCGACCTGTCCGGGCGGCGCGGCCGCGTCGTCGGCACCGAGCAGGCGAGCGGCGGACGGACGCTCGTACGGGCCGAGGTCCCCGAGATCGAGATCGGGCGGTACGCGATCGATCTGCGCTCTCTCTCGCACGGCACCGCACGGTTCAACCGCAAGTACGCGCGGCACGAGCCGATGCCGCCGCAGCTCTCCGACAAGATCCGTGAACAGGCCGAGGGAGCCCAGTAGTTGTTGTCCACAACGGTCGGCGGACGGCACGAGCCGTCCGCTGACGATTGTCGGTTCCGGGGGATACTCTGAGATCCTGATCAAGACGATGACCTGATCAACAGGTGTGCGGAGCACGGAAGTCGGGAAAAGCCGCAGCAGCGGAGCACAGCGGCGATGGGGGCGGTCAGTGGCGGACGAGGGATTCGATTTCAGGCCCGGGGCACAAGTCCCGCTCTCGGGTGCCGCGGGACAGACAGCGGCGACGTTCGCCCTGGCATCGGCGGCGTACCGGGACAACGAGGTCGCGGAGATCCTCAAGGCCAACAACGAATGGCACAAGTCGACCGTGAAACCGGGCCCCAAGTGGGCGACGATCTTCGCGCCCAACCTGGGCGAGGCCTTCGCGCGGGCCGTGCAGCTGCGGATGCTGGGCGGCGGCCGCAAGCCGCTCATTCAGTCGTTCGGTACGGAGCCGCAGGTCATCGTCGAACACTGCCTGGCGGCGAATCGCATCCGCAAGGAACGTGACAGCTGGCTCACGGCCGTGATGGTGCTGACGGGGCTGATCTTCCTGCCCGGCCTGCTCGTCTGGCTGCTGGTCTTCCAGGTGCGCCGGGTGATCGCCAAGGCCACGGACAAGCGCGCGTCCGCCCTCGCCACCACCCTCCTGATCGGCGTGGCCGCGCTCGCCGTGATCTTTCTGATCAAGATGCCGTTCACCGGCTTCTGGGCCTGGTACGCGCGCGCGGCGGTCGTCGCCCCCGTCGCCGGCTGGTTCTGGGCGAAGGAGATCTGCGAGCGCACGGCCAGGGATCTGCGCGAGCGCTGGGACAGTCTGCTGGCCGGCGGTGGCATCGGCGCCAAGATTCCCGAGGCGGTGCCCGGCAGTCCCGGCGAGACCGCGGCCGAGCGGCTGCGCCAGGGTCTGGCCCGGCTCACCGCCGAGCAGCAGTCGAACTCGGTCTTCTACGCGGGCCCGAAGGGCATACTCGGCATGGGCACGCGCTGGGGCAGTTGGCAGCTCGCCGAGGACCTGGTGCCGGCCGACGCCGACAAGGAGATTCATCCGTTCCGCAGCTGGGACGTCGTGCGGTCGATCCACGATCAGCTGCGCATGCTGGAGCGTGGCCCCCTCAACACGGGTGGTTTTCCGAAACCCTCGATAAAGCACTGGGTGGTCACACCGATCGGTGAGAACGCCAAGGCGGTGTCCCGGCCGGGTGGTACGGACGTGGACGCCTACCAGGTCAAGACCCATGCCATCCAGGACATCTGCAACAAGCAGCAGTTCGGCAGCGGCGACCGGCACTACCTCGGGGTCCAATGGACCCTCTGGGACGGTCAGTTGATCATCACCATGCTGATCACGGTGACCGTGCTGCACGAGACGCTGCGGATCGAGGTCACCGGGCATGCCCTGGGGCCCGTGCACTCCCTCTTCACTACGAAGCCCGAGGCCAAGACCAAGGAGGTCGCCAAGACCATCAAGTTCTGGGAGACCCGCACGCAGAAGCTGCCGCTGGTCGACGCCGACGAGGTGGTACGGCTCGCCGTGCGCGCCCCCTTCACCTGGTACCCGCCGATCCTGGACTGGCTCGGCGGCAAGCTCGTCCTCCCCGAGCCCTTCGGGCTGCGCCACGCCTGGGCCGACCAGCCCTGGCGCCATCGCTTCATGGCCGATGACGCCCTGCGCGCCGCGACGCCGATCCTCCGCGTCGTGCACGCGGCAGCGATCCGCGTCCTCAACGAGAACGGCGTGGACACCGAGAAGTTCGGCACCCGCTCGGCCTTCCTCAGCACGGCGGTCCAGGACGCTTCACCTCGAAAAGCCGACCTCTACGACGCGTAGGCCTCCGGCGGTTCAGCGGGGCTCGGCGGGCCGGAGGCCCATGGATCCCGGGGCTCCCGGCCTCGTGGCTCCGGGCCCCTGCACGAACAGGGTCGTCTCTCGGCTGCGGGTCGTCTGTGGCTGGTCTCGCAGTTCCCCGCGCCCCTAAAGGGGCGCACCCCCACTCACCCGCGGTTGGTCACCGGCGGGAGGGGGCGTGTGCCGGTGCGTCATCGGCCGTCGCGTACGGCTTGTCTCAGGAAACCCGCACCGACTTACCCAACCCGGGCCGTACGCCCCCGCGGCGACGGGCGGACGCACCGGCACACGACCCCGACCCACCCACCACCCCGAGCGAGACGACAGGGGCTAAGGCGTCGTCGGCCACGTCTCCGCGAGCATCTTGCGGGTGTCTGCGAGGAGCTGGGGCAGGACCCTGGTGTGGCCGACGACGGGCATGAAGTTGGTGTCGCCGCCCCAACGGGGCACGATGTGCTGGTGGAGGTGGGCCGCGATGCCCGCGCCCGCGACGGTGCCCTGGTTCATGCCGATGTTGAAGCCGTGCGCGCCGGACGCGGTGCGCAGGGCGGTCATCGCCTGCTTCGTGAGCTCGGCGAGTTCGACGGTCTCCTCGGCGGTGAGGTCCGTGTAGTCGGCGACGTGCCGGTAGGGCACGACCATCAGGTGGCCACCGTTGTACGGGTACAGGTTGAGCACCGCGTAGACCTGCTCACCCCGCCTGATGATGAGCCCGTCCTCGTCGGACTTCGCCGGTATCGAGCAGAACGGGCAGCCGTCGCCGGCCCCCGGGCCGGTGGGCTTGTTCTCACCCTGGATGTACGCCATCCGGTGGGGCGTCCACAGACGCTGGAACGCGTCCTGAATTCCCACCCCGATCTGCTGCTCCGGCTCACTCGTCATGTGGTGCAGCATATGGCGTCGCGGCCCGGAGACGGCAAAGGCCCCCGGGGCAGCCGACCGGCCGACCGCGTCACAGCCGACAGGCCGGCAACGTCAACCAGGCTCCCCCGAGGGCCTCCGCCCTCGGATCAGACCTGCACCCGCTCCTCGACCACCTTCGCGATCTTCTCGATGGCCTCTTCGACGGGGATGCCGTTCTCCTGGGAGCCGTCGCGGTAGCGGAAGGAGACGGCGCCGTTGGCCATGTCCTCGTCGCCCGCGATGACCATGAAGGGCACCTTCTGCTTCTGCGCGTTACGGATCTTCTTCTGCATGCGGTCGGAGGAGGAGTCCACCTCGACCCGAAGCCCCTGCTTCTTCGCCTCGGCGGCGAACCGATGCAGGTACTCGACGTGTGCGTCGCCGATCGGGATGCCCACCGCCTGCACCGGCGCCAGCCACGCCGGGAACGCGCCCGCGTAGTGCTCCAGCAGGACGGCGAAGAAGCGCTCGATCGAGCCGAAGAGGGCCCGGTGGATCATCACCGGCCGCTGCTTGGAGCCGTCGGGGCCGGTGTACTCCAGGTCGAAGCGCTCCGGCAGGTTGAAGTCGAGCTGCACGGTCGACATCTGCCAGGTCCGGCCGATCGCGTCCTTGGCCTGGACGGAGATCTTCGGGCCGTAGAAGGCGGCGCCGCCCGGGTCCGGGACCAACGGGAGGCCCTGCTTCTCGGCCACCTGCCGGAGGGTCTCGGTGGCCGTCTCCCACGCCTCGTCCGAGCCGACGAACTTCTCCGGGTCCTTGGTGGACAGCTCCAGGTAGAAGTCGGTCAGACCGTAGTCACGGAGCAGGTTCAGGACGAAGGTGAGCGTCTTGTCGAGCTCCTCGGCCATCTGCTCGCGGGTGCAGTAGATGTGCGCGTCGTCCTGGGTGAAGCCGCGCGCCCGGGTCAGGCCGTGCACGACGCCGGACTTCTCGTACCGGTACACGGTCCCGAACTCGAAGAGACGCAGCGGCAGTTCACGGTACGAGCGGCCGCGCGCGTCGAAGATCAGGTTGTGCATCGGGCAGTTCATGGGCTTGAGGTAGTAGTCCACGCCCTCGTCGAGCTGCATGGGCGGGTACATGCCGTCGGCGTACCAGTCGAGGTGCCCCGAGGTCTCGAAGAGCTTCCCCTTGGTGGCGTGCGGGGTGTAGACGAACTCGTAGCCCTCTTCCTCGTGGCGCCGCCGCGAGTAGTCCTCCATGACCCGCCGGACGACGCCGCCCTTGGGGTGGAACACCGCGAGGCCGGAGCCGATCTGGTCCGGGATGGAGAACAGGTCCAGCTCGTTGCCCAGCTTGCGGTGGTCCCGCTTCTCGGCCTCGGCGAGGAAGTCGAGGTGCGCCTTCAGCTCGTCCTTGGACGGCCAGGCCGTGCCGTAGATGCGCTGCAGCATGGGGTTCTTCTCGCTGCCGCGCCAGTAAGCGGCGGCGTTGCGCATCAGCTTGAACGCCGGAATGTTCCGGGTGGTCGGCAGGTGCGGGCCCCGGCAGAGGTCCTTCCAGCACAGGTCGCCGGTCCTGGCGTCGATGTTGTCGTAGATCGTCAGCTCGCCGGCGCCCACCTCGACGTCCGCGCCGTCGTCCGACGAAGCCGAGCCCTTCAGCCCGATGAGCTCCAGCTTGTACGGCTCCGATGCCAGTTCCTCACGTGCGGCCTCGTCGGTCACCACACGCCGCGAGAAGCGCTGCCCGCGCTTCTGGATCTCCTGCATCTTCTTCTCGACGGCTTTGAGGTCCTCGGGCGTGAACGGCTTCTCGACGTCGAAGTCGTAGTAGAAGCCGTCCTTGACCGGCGGGCCGATGCCCAGCTTGGCCTCGGGGAAGAGCTCCTGCACGGCCTGCGCCATGACGTGCGCGGTGGAGTGGCGCAGGATGTTCAGACCGTCCTCGGAGGAGATCTCCACTGCCTCGACGGTCTCGCCGTCCTTCACCTCGTACGCGAGGTCCTTCAGGTCACCCGCCACGCGCGCGGCGATGATCGTGCGCTCTCCTGCGAAGAGTTCGGCGGCCGTAGTGCCCGTCGTCACCACGCGCTCTTCCCGCTCGGAATCGCGTTGGATGATCACACGGACGTCTGACACCGGTCTCTCCTGACTGAAGGGGTGCACGCGTCTTTCTCATGCGTACGTAATAGATAGAAGGGATCGTACCGAGCCCGAGGCACGCTTCGCGAAACGGTCGCCCCTCCCCCTGTCAGTCCCCGCCGCATGCCTCTTCGAAGAAGTCGAGGTTCTCCTGGAGCGACTTCATCAGCCGGTCCCGCTCCGCCTCGTCGACCTGCACGGGCGTGACTCCGGACGCCCCGGTCAGCCGCCGGAAGCCGCCCCGGCTCTCCAGCCGCCCCTGCACCCGCACCGGCACCCCCACCAGGTGGGCATGGCCCGCTATCCGGTACGCCTCCTCGTCGAGGGTCGCCCGTACGTGCGGAACCTCGGCGCCCGCGAGGACCCGCAGCCGTACGGTGCCGTCGCCGCAGGGCCCGGACCGGCGCATGCGCACCACGGTTCCGGTGATGCGCACGGGCACGGAGGGTTCCTCGCGCAGGTAGCGGGCGGCGGCCTCGCGCAGGGCGGGCAGGTCGCCGGGTGAGAACTCGACGGGGTCGGCGGAAGTCGCGCATCCCTCGGGGACCCCGGCGGCAGGTGCCCACTCGACAGCGATCCTGGCTCCCTCGGTACCCCGCACGAGGGCCACCAGCGCCTCGGTGAGCTCATGGCTGACGCCCGCCTCGACGGCCCCGTCGAAGGCGTCCATACCGCCGGTGGCGCGCTGGTAGTCGATGGCCTCGCGGGCCGCGTACAACGCCTGGTGGAGCCGGACGGCGAGCGGCCGTCCGGTGGCGACGGGCACGAAGGCGGTGAGTTGCCGGCCGCCCGGCGCGGCTCCGACGAGCACGTTCTCCAAGGACGCGGCGGCGGGCCCGCGGTGGCGGGCGCCGTAGTAGCCCGCCCGCGCGCGTGCGGCGAGGGCGCCCGCGAGGAGCATCTTGCGGGCGGCCGTGCGCAGTTGCTCCTCGACGGTCCAGGGCGCGACGCCGACCGGGCCGGTGGGGACGTCGCGCCACCAGCGGATCTCGTCGCTGGGCACGGCGAGACCGACGAGGACCTCGCGAGCGGAGGGCGATCCGCTGCGGGACAGGGCTACGAGAGCCTCGCCGAGAAGGTCTTCGCTGTCGGGGAAGGCACGGTTCTCCGGCACGAGCAGGCTGGTGCCGGAGCCGCCGGCGCTGCCGGACCCGGGTGGGGTCCAGCGGCCGTACCGTCCCGCGGCTCCGCCGCGGCGCTGCCAGCCGTGCCGGTGCAGCAGCGCCCCGAGGACGGCGGGGTCGACCTGGTCGGGCCTCGGTGGCTGCTCCCACAGGGCCGGTGTCTCCACGGGGTGGGGCCTCACCGGTCGTACGGGCTCGTCGGTCGGGCGGTGCGTCACGGTCTGCCTCCCGTTCCGACCCGCGTCATGATCTCGCAGAGCGCTCGGTCGTCGAAGATGCGTGAGGTCGGTATCCGCACGGTGGTCCTGCGCCGGCCGGTGACCGGGTGCCCGGCGAGGTTGGTCCAGTAACAGCAGTGCCGCAGGTCGAGCCGGTCGTGACCGGCGCGCAGCCAGTCGTCCTGGGACCTGGGCACGAGCATCACGACGAGGATCTTGTGGACCGAGACCGGGGTGCGGGCGAGCTTCTCCAGATGGGCGTTGTCGAGCGTGAAGGAGAAGGCCGGGCCTGCGGGGTTCGGCGGGATCTGGTACGTGCACTTGAGCTGCACCTTGATGGTGACTTCGTCGTCGACCGTGTGCCGGGGGGTGCTGTGGCTGACGTGCCAGTCGATGCCGTTGTCCGGAAAGGGCTGGGACAGGGAGCAGCCCGCGGCCGCGGCGACCGCGTGCAGATAGCCGACCTGCAGCGTCTCCATGCAGGCGGTGGTGGCGAGCGTGCCGCGATGCGGTGCTGACCGCTGGGGCAGCAGCCCGCCCTGTTCGGGCTGCGCGAGCGCCATCGTTCCAACAGCCTTCCAGAACTGGTGAATCCCCGTACCGGGCCGCTGAACTGCGAAGACCCTTATCTCTGTTGTCTCCTTCCGGCGTACGGCGCAAACAGCCCGGGTATCACCGAATCGGGCAGAGGACGGCACGGACGGAGCGTCAACTGCCGAGGGTGAACGAGGAGTTGTGTGCGCATGACGTGCTGGTACGAGGGGCCCTTGGCCGCGTTCGACACGGAGACGACGGGTGTGAACGTGGAGACCGACCGGATCGTGTCGGCCGCCGTCGTCGTCCAGGACACTCCCGGCGGCCGGCCGCGCGTGAGTCGCTGGCTGGTGAACCCGGGAGTTCCGGTGCCCGAAGGGGCGACCGCGATACACGGGCTGACGGAGGATCACCTGCAGCGCAACGGCCGCTGGCCTTCGCCGGTGATGGACGAGATGGTCAGGGAACTGGCCGAGCAGAGCGCGGCGGGACGGCCGATCGTGGTGATGAACGCGCCGTTCGATCTGACGCTGCTGGACCGGGAGTTGCGCCGACATCGGGCGTCGTCGCTGGACCGCTGGTTCGAGACCGTGCCGCTGCGCGTCCTCGATCCGCGGGTCCTCGACAAACACCTGGACCGCTACCGCAAGGGCCGCCGCACGCTCACCGACCTGTGCGCGCACTACGGGGTGGAGCTGGCCGGCGCCCATGACGCGGCGGCTGACGCACTGGCCGCGATGGAGGTCGTACGCGCGATCGGGCGCCGTTTCGCTGCCCGTCTGGAGCGGCTGTCCGCGGCCGAACTGCACACGCTGCAGGCGGTCTGGCACGCCGCACAGGCCCGCGGCCTGGAGGCGTGGTTCGCGCGCAGCGGCACGGACGAGGCGGTCGATCCGGCGTGGCCCCTGCGTCCCGAACTCCCCGCGGCGGCGTAAGCGCGGAACACATCCGGGGCAAGCTCCTGGAATGCGAAAAACCGGCCCGTATGGCACGGGCCGGTCTTCTCCGGGTGGGCGATACTGGGTTCGAACCAGTGACCTCTTCGGTGTGAACGAAGCGCTCTCCCACTGAGCTAATCGCCCGGGAACGCACTGAACCATACAGGTCCCGGCGGGTTTCCATCAAACCGCTTGAGGGTTCTCGCGGAGGTACGCGGCGAGCCCTCGCCGCCCGGCCCGCATCATCAGCGCGTGGTTGGCGCGGAACGCCGGCCGCCCGGGCACCGCCAGACGCCGCAGCAGGGGTTTGGTCACGTGGACCTCCTGGTCGTAGCGGGCGCGTGTGCCCGGCCCGTCGGAGGTGACGGTCCAGCGCGCCCAGCCGTCCACGTCACCCGTCATCGTGATCTCGAGGAGCCCGGCCGCCGGGTCCCTGCGCAACTCCCGCGCGGTGAACCGCAGGTCGTACGGGAGCAGCGAGCGGATGCGCATCACCCCGCTGCTGTCGTCGAGCCGTGTCACCTCCCGGACCTGTGGCCACCACCGGGGGTAGTGCTCGGCGTCGGCCAGCGCTTCGTACACGTCGTCCGCGGGAGCGGCGAGGACCCACAGGCTGCGGAAACGGTAATGCGTCCAGTCCATGGGGCCGAGTCTGCCGGTCGACGGTCGGCTGTGGGGAATCTGAGTACGACCTGAGTACGCACACTCATGCCGTGCGACGTGACCTGGACCACACTCCTGGAGCATGACGAAGATTCCGCCCCCGGCCGAGGAGTTGCGGATCCTCGACCACGAGCTGTGGCAGCTCGACGCGCGCCGGGGCCAGTTGCTGGCGCGCCGGGCCTGGCTGGTCGGGGTTCTCCAGTCCGCCTCGGCCCAGGCCCTCGCCCCGGACGCGGCTCCCGCTCCCCCTCCGACGACCCTTCCGACCGCGGTTCCGACCGCGGCTCCTGGTCGCGAGCAGCCGACGGGCACCGCGCCGCGGCGGGAGGCCACGGCGCCCAGCGTGCAGAACGTGCTGCTCGTGCTCGGCGGCGTCCTGCTGACCATCGCGGCGATCGCGTTCACCCTGGTCAGTTGGGGTGACCTGGGGATCGCGGGACGAGCGGCGGTGCTCGGCGCGGTCACTGTGACCGCGCTCGGTGTGCCCGTGCCGCTGCTGAGGCGCGGACTGAGCTCGACAGCCGAGTCGGTGGCGGGTCTGGGCCTCGCGCTGACGGTGCTCGACGTCTACGCCCTGCACCAGGTCGCTTTCCCGGACGCGGACGCCACCGCTTTCGCGGCAGCCGCGTCCGCGCTCCTGGCCGCGCTGTGGGCGGCGTACGGGCTGGCCCTCGGCGCGCTGCGCCTGCCGCTTCCGGCCGCCATGGCGGCGGCTCAACTCCCCTTGTTCCTCTGGGCGGTGGCGGCCGGTGCGGGCGATCACGCGCTCACGGCGGCGCTGCTCGTGACGGCCGCGCTCGATGCCGTGGTGGCGCTCCGGGTGTCCGTGAAGTCCGTACGTGTCGTCGCCGCCGTCGGCGCGNCCGGGTGTCCGTGAAGTCCGTACGTGTCGTCGCCGCCGTCGGCGCGTACGGCTGGGGTGCGTGGGGCGTACTGGCCGCCGGCTGGCTTTCGTGGGAGGCCACCGGTCCGAGCGCCGCCGCCCGTGCGGCGGCGCTCCTCTTCCTCGCCGCGGCGATCGCGCTGGGGGCGGCGTGGCATGTGCCGAACGTGAAGGCCGCCACCGGCATCGCACTGACCGGCGGCCTGGTCGTCGCCGCCGCGATCGGCGGGATCCCGCGGTCGGCGCTGCCCGAGACCTGGACGGTTCCGGGCTACCTGGCGTGCGGCATCGCGGTCGCGGTGCCGGCGATCCTGGGCATCGCCCGCCTCCCGGAACCCGTACGCCGCGGCCTGGTGGGAGCGTCCGTCGGCGTCCAGGCTCTCGCGGTGGCGTGGGCGCTGTCCCCCGCCGGCGTCGCGCTCCTGGGTCCGGTGGGCTGGCTGGGACGTGTGTGGTCCGGGGCTCCGGCGGACGCCCGTGACGCGGTGACGCTCGCCGACCCCTGGCCTGCGGACGCGGACACGGCCCCGCTCGTCCTGGCCGTGGTCGCCATGGTCCTGGCGTGGGCGTTCCGCGGCGGGCCACATCGACCCCTGGCGCTGAGCGGCGCCCTGACACTGGCCTGGGCCACGGCTCTCGTGCTCCCGGCCACGCTCGAACTTCCTTACGGCGCGGCACTGTTGGCGCAGGGCGTGACCACGGCGGCGACGCTGGCGGCAGCGGCGTACGGACGTCTGGGAGCGACGCCGGAGCCTGCCTCGCCTCTCCCCCTCACGGCCCTCTCGCTGGCGCTCGTCACCTCGGTCCACCTCGTCCTCCTCTCCCTGGCGACCGAGACCGCGACCCTCGCCGTTCTCACCGGCCTGACGGCGTTGTTCGCAGCCATGGCCGTGGCCGTGGCCCTCACAGATCGACTCGCGCCCATCTGCGGGCCCGTGTGCGCCGCCGCCTGCACCGCGTACGCTGCCGCGCTCGCCTGCGCCACCGGCGCGTCCCTGGGCTGGCAGCCGCATCACATCGCGCTGCTCGTGCTGGTCGTGCCGGCCACGGCGGCGCTGCTCGCGGCACGGCTCAAGGACGCTGCGCTGACCGCGTCCGTAGAGGTCACGGGGGCCGTCGCAGGGCTGCCGGCCATGGCGCTCGCGATCACGGACCTCCCGACACTGGCCCTCGTCCTGGCCCTGTGCGGTGTGATCGCCGCCGGAACCGCCGTCCGCCCGGGCCGACGGCAGGCCGGATACGCGGCCGCGGCACTCTTCCTGCTGGCCACCTGGGTGCGCCTGGCGTCCTGGGAGGTAGACGTCCCGGAGGCCTACACGCTGCCGGTGACCGTCCCCGCGCTGGTCGTCGGCGTCGTACGCAGGAGCCGTGACGCACGGGTCTCGTCCTGGACGGCGTACGGGGCGGGCCTGTCGGTGACGCTGGTGCCGAGTCTCGTCGCGGCGTGGGGAGACCCGGACTGGCCGCGTCCGCTGCTGCTCGGCGCGGCCGCGCTGCTCGTCACGCTCGTGGGGGCCTGGCACAGGCTGCAGGCGCCGCTCCTGCTGGGCTCCACCGTGCTCGCCCTGGACGCGCTGCACGAACTCGCCCCGTACATCGTCCAGGTGGCCGGTGCGCTCCCGCGTTGGTTGCCTCCCGCACTCGCCGGTCTGGCGCTGCTCGCGCTCGGCGCGACGTACGAGCAGCGGATCCGTGACGCACGGCGAGTGCGGGAGGTGCTTGGAAGAATGCGTTAGCGCTCCGCCGGGGGCGTGGGAAAGTGCGGGTCCGTCGTGGCTGGGCGCGCCCACGCGGCGGAGCCGCAGATGTCACAGCCCCGCGCCCCGAGCGGCGGAGCGCCGGACGCATCCTTCGGAGTTACGGCATTTTGTCGCCGAGCAGGGCGAGGTTCTCGATGGCCGCGAGGCCGTACAGCGAGGTGTCGTTGGTGCTGACCCAGGTCGCTTCCTCGCCGGACACCAGGCCGAGCGGTCCGCTCACCGTCTCGGTGGCCCAGGGCGCCGACTCCTTGTAGCCGTCGGAGTTGTAGAACTTCTCCCAGGCCCGCTTGGCGAGCTTCTCGTCCCCGGTCTGCACGGCCGCGTAGGCGTCGAGGCGCGAGTGGCCCTGGAAGAGCAGCAGGGAGCCGAAGTCGGAACCGTAGCGCGCCTTCTGCTCGGCCTTGGTGGCGTTGAAGTAGCGGCAGTAGTCGAAGTACGCCTCATTGAACTTGGGCATGTCGATCAGGTCGATGAGTTCGGCGCACAGTTCGTTGAGGCCGAAGACCGCCGACAGGTGGGAGACGGAGACGGCGGCCTTGTCGGCTACGGCGAACTTGCCCGTGTCGAGGTCGTACAACCCGCTGCCCTGCACGAATCCGTTGGGCTGCGCGGCGATCGTCTCCATCGTGGACAGCACGCGCGCCTTGGCCTTCTCCCACTTCGGGCCCTTGCGCTCCCACTCCGTGAGCCACGCGGAGACGAGACCGCTCCAGTCCGTGCCGAAGCCGATGGACAGCGCGTGGCGGTCCGGGGTGTACGGCTCGGTGCGGATCTTGCGGATCGGGTCGAGGACCAGGAACGTCTCGTCGGAGTCGACGTTCGCGTGCATGAGGTCGCCCACGCGTTCGTCCGCCGTGAGGAAGTAGTAGTAGCGCCGGTACGTGGTGTTGGCGATGCGCTGCTGCTTGGCGCTGTCGGCGTAGTGCTGCACACCGTGCCGGGTGCCCAGGCCCGCCCACTCCCCCAGGTGGTAGACGTCGACCTCGCCGGTGTGCCGGGTCATGGCCTCGGCGAAGCGGAAGATGTCGGCGCGACCGGAGCGCAGATACGCGAACCAGAGCCAGAGGTCCGGCGACAGCTCGGAGTTGTCCCAGGCGTATCCGCCGACGTCGTAGCGCCACTGGTGCCGGGCCGTGTCGTACGTGTGCATGATGTCGCCGTAGTCCCAGAAGCCGTACCAGCGGCGCATCTCGACCTGGTCCTTGTAATACGTGAACAGGAAGTCCAGGTGGTCCTCGATCTTCGCCTTGGCGGGGCTGGAGCGGTCCGGCTCGGAGAACAGCCCGCCGAAGACCTTGGCCTTGATGAGGTGCTTGGGCGGGGCGGCGAGCTGCGGGAGCGTGCGCACGGCCTCGACCTGTTCGGCGAGCTTCGCGGGTGAGGGCGTCGACTCGTTGGCCCAGAAGAGGAGTTCGGAGGTCCGGGCGATGCCGTAGGGGGTGCCGAACTCGGGCTCGTAGTCCTCGTACGTGATGTTGAGGCCTTCGAGCTGTTCGGCGTACGTGTCCTGGCCCATGCCGTCGTGGTAGAAGCGCAGATCCATCGGCTGCGCTTCGGGCGACCAGAGCCAGAGGGTGACCTCTGCCTCGTCGGTGTGGGCGCCGCGGATGTCGAGCTGGGCGGGGAACTTCTCCCAGAAGTCCCTGAGCCCGAAGGAGAGTCCGCCGCTCGCCCCGCCGACGTACCCGAAGCCGGAGGCACGCCGTCCGCCGCCCGGGCCGATCCAGCCGTGCCCCTTCTTGGTGCGCTTGCGCAGGGCGAAGCCGTCCGCGGAGAGCTGGGAGAGGGTGTAGTCGCCCCACTCTGGGATGTACTGCAGCCTCGTCGTCACGCGCTGGTCCCAGGTCGACGGATCGGGCAGCTTCTCCCCCGCGAACTGGGCCGCCTGCACGGCCGCGCCCGGGTCACGACGCAGCCCGGTGATGCCCTTGACCGCCTCGCGCAGCAGCCCGGTGCCGTCCCCGCCGATCCGGATGTGCCGGTCGTACGCGGCGTCCCGCATCGGCACGGTGAAGCGGACGCCGAGCCCGCGGATGAAGTCACCGCTCGCCTTGCCGGGCTCCTGCTTCCCGTCGAACGTGATCGTGTGCACCATGCGGAACGACTCGCCGCCCGCGAAGAAGTAGAGCCGGATGGAGAAGGGGAGCCAACTCCGGTCGCCGCGGCGGTGTTTGCCGTCGATGCGGACGACTGAGCGGACCGGCCCGTCCTGCTCGACCTCGACCTTGGAGATGGCGCTCTCGAACCGCTCGTACTTCTCCGTGCCCTGGTCGCCGTCCTCGATCTCGGGCTGGCGCAGCAGCACGAGGCGGCCGTTCCTGGCGATCTCGGTGGAGCCGCGGGTGACGGACTTGACGAGGGTGGAGCCGCTCTTGCCGATCTTCGCGGTGATGACACCGGTCGACACGGTGATACTGCCGCCGCTCTTGTCGACCGTGACCTTCTTCTCGGGGGCGGCGGGCGAGCCGGCGGCGAGGGTGAGCTTCCCGGTGCCGGCGCCGGGGCCCACCGCGTGCGCGGTCCACTTCAGCGAGCCGTCCGGCCAGTAGGCGATCGGCCAGGACTGCACCGCCACGTCCTTGCCGTCGGCGTCCTTCAGCGCGAACGTCTGGTCCTTCTCGTACACGCCCTTCGGCCAGGGCACACCCACGGTGGAGCCGGGGGCGGCGCCGAGGCCGCCCTCCTCCAGCCAGTCCAGTGTCACCGGGTCCGCGTCGGCCGGCTCGGCTCTCGGCGCGGCCTGCGCGTCCTTCGCGCCCAACGCCCAGCTGAACTGGGCGGCGGCTCCGGCGACGGCGGCCGCCTTGAGCAGGGACCTGCGGGGGATGGGGGACATGGCCTTTCCTTTCCGTGCGGGGAAGTCAGGGGCATGACAGAGAGAGGTGCGGCGCCGCAGGGGCACCGAACCTTGCTCGAGTGACCGGTCAGCGACGCCTGCCGCGCTCCTCCACGGCGAGGGCCGCCGCCGCGACGGCCCCCAGGACGGGGACCGCCAGCGGCGCGACGAACCAGGCGGAGCAGGCCACCACGGCCAGACCGCCGACGAGCAGGAAGGACCCGGCAGGGTCCAGGACCGTACGGCGCCCCGCGGCCGCTAGCAGCACACGCCAGGAGGCGCCGGGCTCCCAGACCGCCGCCGCGCGCAGCCCGGCGACGCCCAGTCCGATCAGCGCGAACAGGCCGACGGCGCCGACCAGCGGGCCACCGGGGATGCCGGCGCGGACCGCCTGGACGTCCACCCAGACCGCGGCGGCCGCGGCCCAGCCGGCCAGCCCGGCGATCCAGCCGCCGCGCACGGCCGTGCGGAAGTCGGCGACGAACTCCCGCCAGCCGCCGCCCTGATGGGTCGTACGCCGCCGCAGATGCCGCGCCCCGGCGGCGAACGCGGCGGGGTAGGTGACCACGGGCAGGGAGACCACGGCGATCCACACCCCGGTGAGCAGACACTCGGCGAAGAGCCCGAACCGCTCGGCGAAGACGGATTCGCGCTGAGGACGCTTCCGGGCGGCCGATGACGATGATGACGCCGAAGCCGAAGCCGGTGCCGAAGCCGAAGCCGAAGCCGTACGAGCCTTCATGCGTGCCTCAGCCCTTCAGCCCGGAGGTCGCCATACCGTCGATCAGGTACCGCTGGAAAGCGAGGAAGAACAGCAGCACGGGCAACAGCGCCACCAGCGACATGGCGATCATGCCGCCGTAGTTGGCGACGCCCTCCTGATCGCGGAACATCATCATGCCCAGCGAGACCGTGTACTTGCCGGGCTCGTTGAGGTAGATCAGCGGGCCCATGAAGTCGTTCCAGGCGTTGATGAAGGTGAAGATCGCGCTGGTGATGAGTGCAGGGCGGCACAGTGGCAGCACGATCGACCAGTAGATCCTCAGATGCCCGCAGCCGTCGAGCCGCGCCGCCTCGTCCAGTTCCTTCGGCAGGTTCCGCATGAACTGCACCATGAGGAAGACGAAGAACGCCTCGGTCGCCAGGTACTTGCCGATCAGCAGCGGCACGTAGGTGTTGATCAGCTCCATCTTCTGGAACATCACGTACTGCGGGATGAGCAGAACGTGGTACGGCAGCAGCAGCGTGCCGATCATCAGCGAGAACATCACGTTGCGCCCGGCGAACCGGATGCGGGCGAAGGCGTACGCAGTCAGTGAGCAGGAGATCAGGATGCCGACGACGGAACCGAGCGCGTAGAAGAGGGAGTTCTCGAAGAAGGTCGAGATGGAGATGTCCGCGATGCCGTCGGCGAGCCCCTTGAAGTTCTGGAGAATGGGGCTGGTCGGGAACAAGTCCAGGCTGCCGACGATCTCCCGGCTGGGCTTGAACGAGGCGCCCATGACCCAGACGACGGGATAGAGGACGACCGCGAGAACCAGCAGCGCGCCGATGTGCCAAACGAGCGACCCGGTGCGCTTCCGCCCGAGTTCCAGTGGCTTGCGCGGGGTGGTCGTGGTCGTGGTGGTGCTCATCGGGCGGCCTCCTCGTAGTGCACCCACCGCTTCTGGGACCAGAAGAGGACCGCCGTCACCAGGGCCACGGCGAGCAGCAGCATCCAGGCCATCGCGGAGGCGAAGCCCATCTGGGCCTCCTTGAAGCCCTTTTGGTACAGGTAGCAGGTGTAGACGAGCGTGGCGTCGGCCGGTCCGCAGCTGGTGTTGGAGACGACGTACGCCGAACCGAAGATCTGGAAGGAGTGGATGGTCTCCAGGAGCACGTTGAAGAACAGCACCGGAGAGATCATCGGCAGGGTGATGCTCCAGAACCGCTTGAACGGCCCGGCGCCGTCCACCTCGGCCGCCTCGTACAGCTCCTTCGGCACCTGCTTGAGCCCGGCGAGGAAGATCACCATGGGCGCGCCGAACTGCCAGACGGTGAGCGCCACCAGGCTGTAGAGCACCCAGTCCGGATTCCCGACCCAGCCGCCGACGTCGAAGCCGAAGAACGACTGCGTACGGTCCACGATGGCGTCGTCGGAGAAGAGCGCGCGCCACACGAAGCCGACGGACACGCTCGCGCCGATCAGCGACGGGGCGTAGAACGCCGCCCGGTAGAAGGCCTGTCCGCGCCGGCTCTGCGCCAGCAGCAGGGCGACCCCGAGGGCGAGCAGCAGCTTCAGCGGCGTGCCGATGACGACGTACTTCGCCGTCACCTCGACCGACTTCTGCCACCGGGGATCGTCGAACATCTTGGTGAAGTTGTCGAAGCCGATCCACTTCGGGGAATTGAAGAGGTTGTAGTCCGTGAACGCGAAATACAGCGAGGCGACCATCGGCCCCGCGGTCAGCAGCAGAAAGCCCGCGATCCACGGGGACATGAAAAGGTAGCCGGCCAGATTCTCCCGGCGGCCCCGCCGCCTGACGGCGGCGGGGGGACCAGGACGCTTCTCCG
>NZ_VCHX02000158.1 GCF_005768555.2 Streptomyces sporangiiformans | reverse complement strand
GCCTGAACGGCCTCGTCCTCAAACGCCGGACGGGCTGGGTATGTCAGCCCCTCCGGCGTTTGAGGAGCGGGGGTCCAGGGGGCAGAGCCCCCTGGCGAGGGCGAAACAAAACCGCCCGTCAGCCGCCCAGCTCCTGACGACGAGCCCGCAGCTCCGCGCTCCCCTCCTCCGTCAACGAGCCGAACAGCCGCAGCCGCGAGATCCCCCCGTCCGGAAAGATGTCCACGCGCGCGTGCGTCCCGACGACGGGGGCAGGGAGGACGAAACGGTGGTTCGTGTCCGGCTGCAGGCGGGTGCGGGGCAGCACCTCCACCCAGTCCCCGGCGGAGCCGTCACGCGCCCAGACCGACGCCCACCCCGCCGAGTTGCCCTTGAGATACGCCGTGTCGATCTCGATCGCGCGGACCTCGGACCGGGCGGCGAGCCGATAGCGGATCCAGTCGTGCCCGGTGTCTCGACGGCGCCGCGTCTCCCAGCCGTCGTCCATCTTGCGGGAACGCCCCGGCTGGATGGTGTTGGTGGCGGGCGAGTAGAAGAGGTTGGAGGCGTCCTCGACCTGGCCGCCGTTCTCCAGGGCCACCACGTCGAAGGTGCCGAGCACCGTCAGCCATTCGGGGTCCGGGGCCACCTCGCCGTACACGCGCAGGCGCGCGATGCCCCCGTCGGGGTGCTGGTTGACGCGCAGGTGCGTGAAGTGCTGTTCGACGGAGACGGCGAAGCCGTTGGCGGCGTGGCCGCCAACAGCCGTACGGGGTACGAGAGTCGTCCACTTCACGTCGCCCCCGAGGAGCTCCTCGGGGGACGGCGAGCCGGGCACCGACGCGCCCTCGACCGACACCGCCTGCGGGTAGTTGCCGCGGAAGTGGGCGGTGTCGACGACGACACCGCGTACGACACCGGGGGCACCGAGGCGCACCAGCGCCCAGTCGTGGTCCTCGTCCGTGGGCCACGGGTGCTCGGCGGAGGCGCCACGGCGCCGCCGCGTCTCCCAGCCGTCCATGATCTTGCCCTTGTGCCCGAAGTGCTCGGGATCGAACTCGGCGCGCCCGGGCAGGAGCAGGTTCTCGCGCTGGGCGAAGAACTCGTCGTTGGCGGCGACGACCCCCGCGCCGAGCTGCCGGTCGGCGAGGTTGACGTACTGCTCGAACGGAAAGTCGGCGGTGCGGTAGTCGGCGTACGGATCGCCGCCCGGGTACGGGTTGGCGTCGCCGGCGAAACTCGCCAGAGGGACTTCAGGCTGCGCCGTCATGGTGATCAGTCGTTCCTTTCGAGGAGTCGGCCGGCGGGTTCCGCGAACTCGCCCTCGGACACGATGCGTTCGCCGCGCAGCCAGGTGGATTTGACGACGCCGTACAGGGTCCGGCCCGCGTAGGCCGTGACCGGGTTGCGGTGGTGCAGCGCGGCGGGGTCGACCGCGAAGGTCTCGTCGGGCGCGAGGACCGCGAAGTCTGCGTCGCGGCCCGCCTCGATGGCGCCCTTGCGCTCACCGAGGCCGACGAGCCGCGCCGTGCGCTGCGACATCCAGCGGACGACGTCCTCCAGCCCGTGACCGCGCCTGCGCGCCTCGGTCCAGACCGCGGAGAGGCTCAACTGCAGGCCGGAGATGCCGCCCCACGCCGTGGCGAAGTCGTCGGTCTTCAGGTCGGCGGTGGAGGGCGAGTGGTCGGTGACGACGCAGTCGATCGTGCCGTCGGCCAGCGCCTGCCACAGCAGGTCCTGGTTGGCCGCCTCGCGGATCGGTGGGCAGCACTTGAACTCGCTCGCCCCGTCCGGCACTTCCTCGGCGGTCAGCGTGAGGTAGTGCGGACAGGTCTCCACCGTGAGCCGTACGCCCTCGCGCTTGGCCTCGGCGATCAGCGGCAGCGCGTCGCTGGACGAGAGGTGCAGCACATGCACGCGCGCGTCGAGGTGTTTGGCCCGCGCGATGAGGTTGGCGATGGCCGTGTCCTCGGCGTCGCGCGGCCGTGAGGCCAGGAAGTCGGCGTATCTTCCGCCGCCCTTCTGAGGAGCGGCGGCGAGGTGGTGCGGGTCCTCGGCGTGCACGATCAGCAGGCCGCCGAATCCCGCGATCTCGGCCAGAGACCGGTCCAGTTGGTCCTGGTCCAGCTCGGGGAACTCGTCGACTCCGGAAGGGGAGAGGAAAGCCTTGAAGCCGAAGACGCCGGCGTCGTGCAGCGGTCGCAGATCCTTGACGTTGCCGGGCAGCGCCCCACCCCAGAAGCCGACGTCGATGTGGGCCTTGGGCCGGGCGACCTCCTGCTTGGTACGAAGGTGGTTGACCGTGGTGGTCGGCGGAAGGGAGTTGAGGGGCATGTCGATCAGCGTCGTGATGCCCCCGGCGGCCGCGGCCCGGGTGGCGGTCCAAAAGCCCTCCCACTCCGTGCGGCCCGGGTCGTTGACGTGTACGTGGGTGTCGATCAGGCCGGGCAGCAGGACGTCGTCACCGAAGTCCTCCAGCCGCGCTCCGGCGGGCACCTCGGCCTCGTACGGCAGTACGGCCGTAATCTTCCCTCCGGCGACCGCGACCGAGGCGGCGCGCGTCCCTTCGGGGGTGATGACGCGCGTTGAGCGCAGTATCAGTTCGCCCCATCTGTCGTCAGACACGCGGACCCCTCTCCATGCCGCTGTGCGGATCCCTTTACTTCCACGTAACGGAATTCAACTTTCTGTTGAAGGAGTCTTCCCATCCCGCCTCAGACCGTCAAGAGTCGACTTCTCCACTCTGCCCCGAACCCACACACTCTGGACCTTTCCATTGGGCGGAATTAGACTTCCATGAAGCAGAACGTAGTTCCACGTAGCCAGACCGTCAATAAACTGGCGGGTAGGCTGCGATTTCTCTGCCTGCCTTGAAAGGACCGCGACGTGCCGACGTCCAGCGCCAACGACGCCCCCGGGGATGCCTCCGCGTCCAAGAACTCCGCCCCCACCGGTGGTGTCCAGTCCCTCGAGCGAGCCTTCGATCTCCTGGAGCGGATGGCGGACGCGGGCGGCGAAGTCGGCCTGAGCGAGCTGTCCGTGAGCAGCGGGCTGCCGCTGCCGACGATTCACCGGCTGATGCGCACGCTTGTGGTCTGCGGTTACGTACGCCAGCAGGCCAACCGCCGGTACGCGCTCGGACCCCGCCTGATCCGCCTCGGCGAGTCCGCGTCCCGGCTGCTCGGCACCTGGGCCCGCCCCTACCTGGCACGCCTCGTCGAGGAGACCGGCGAGACGGCGAACATGGCGCTGCTCGACGGCGACGAGATCGTGTATGTCGCCCAGGTCCCGTCCAAGCACTCGATGCGGATGTTCACGGAGGTCGGGCGCCGCGTACTGCCGCACTCCACGGGCGTCGGCAAGGCGCTGCTCGCGCAGCTTCCGGCGGACGAGGTACGCGCGCTGCTGTCGCGTACGGGCATGCCGGCCGCGACGGAGAAGACGATCACCTCTCCGGACGCCTTCCTCACCGCGCTCGAAGAGGTGCGCCGGGCGGGGTACGCGGTGGACGACAACGAGCAGGAGCTCGGCGTCCGTTGCCTCGCGGTGTCCGTCCCCGACTCCCCCACCGCCGCGGCGATCTCGATCTCGGGGCCGGCCGGCCGGGTAACGGAGACGGCCACGGAGAAGATCGTGCCCGTACTGCAGCAGGTCGCGGTGGAGCTGTCGGAGGCGCTGGCGAGTTCGGGGACAGGGGCCTGAACCGGCCCCGGCCCGGCCCGCCGCCCGTACGCACACACGTACGCACGTACGCACGTACGCACGTCGCAGATGGTGCTCAACTCCGGGGAGTACTCAACGCCGCGGAGTGCTCAACTCCGGGGAGTACTCAACGCCGTGGCGGTTCCCCGAAGAGTTCCACCGCGCTGCGCACCTCCGCGAGGCCCGACGAGAGCGCGCTGACCGAGCCGATGGATCCGGCGATCAGGAGCAGCGAGCGACGCAGCCGGGGAACCTCGGGAATGCCGCTGACGGCCATCGCGGCGAGGGCCGCGAGCTCGTCCTCCGCTATGCCCCGGTCCGGGAAATCGGCCGGATACGCGGCGAGTTCGCGGCGCAGCCTGGACACCGCGGTCCGCAGCTCCGCCACGTTCGGATCCTCGTCCCTGCCGGTCACTGGCCTCTGCCCCAAGCTCCGCAACACAGCTCTCCCCCCTCGCACGCCTTTGTGCGCCCGACTTCGCGCTCCCGACGAACACCCCAGGGCGGTGGTCAGGTGCCGAGGGACGCGGGTCAGTAAACGCCACCCGATGCGCTGGGCGCCACCTCAAGGACCGAAATTCAGTCCTCCGACACCATGAGGCCCGCCCCGGTTCGTCGGCGCCCGGCGGCCGGGTCAGGTATGCAGGGGGCATGACGGAGAACAAGGCCCCCGAGAACCCGGTCGCCGGGCTGCTGCTGGCAGCCGGTGGAGGCCGGCGCCTCGGCGGGCGGCCCAAGGCGCTCCTGGAGCACCGGGGCCGCCTTCTCGTGGAGTACGCGGCCGGAGTCCTGCGCGAGGGCGGCTGCACCCGCGTCCATGTGGTGCTGGGGGCCCAGGCGGAGACCGTACGGTCCAGGGCCGTACTGCCCGGCTGCGTCCTCGTCGACAATCCCGAGTGGGAGGGCGGCATGGGGTCGTCCCTGCGGGCCGGGCTCGCCTCGCTCGCGGGCACGGGTGCGCGTGCCGCCCTCGTCTCGCTCGTCGACCAGCCCGGTATCGGCCCGGAGGCCGTGGCCCGTGTGCTCGCCGCGTACGACTCCCCCGCGTCGCTCGCCTCCGCGGCGTACGACGGCCGGCGCGGGCATCCCGTGCTGTTCGGTGCCGACCACTGGGCGGGGATCGCGGCGACCGCGACCGGTGACCAGGGGGCACGCGCTTACCTGAAGGCCCGTGAGGGCGCGATCACGCTCGTCGAGTGCGGTGACGTGGCGCAGGCGTACGACATCGACACGGAAGGCGATCTGCTCCGTCTCACGTCACATCAACAAGACATTGAACTTCCACCATGAGGAAACTAGTATCCATTGACCAGAAGCGCCCGCTCGCTCCATTCGCGGAGAAGCCCGCTCGAGAAGCCCGCTCGAAAAGCTCGCTCATGTAGCTCGCCGAAGTAGCTCGCTGAAGGAAGTGACAGTTCATGTCCGCACCAGCGCCGACCCCGCTGGCCATCGTCGACGCCGAGCCCCTGCCCCGGCAGGAAGAGGTCCTCACCGACGCGGCCCTCGCCTTCGTGGCCGAGCTGCACCGGTTGTTCACGCCCCGGCGTGACGAGCTCCTCGCCCGTCGCGCCGAGCGCCGCGCCGAGATCGCCCGTACCTCCACGCTCGACTTCCTCCCGGAGACCGCCGCCGTCCGGGCCGACGACTCCTGGACGGTCGCCCCCTCGCCGGCCGCGCTCGACGACCGCCGCGTCGAGATCACCGGTCCCACCGACCGCAAGATGACCATCAACGCCCTCAACTCGGGCGCGAAGGTCTGGCTCGCGGACTTCGAGGACGCCTCGGCGCCCACCTGGGAGAACGTGATCCTCGGCCAGCTCAACCTGACCGACGCGTACGAACGGCGTATCGACTTCACCTCCCCCGAGGGCAAGTCGTACACCCTGAAGCCGGCCGAGGAGCTGGCGACGGTCGTGACGCGCCCCCGCGGCTGGCACCTGAACGAGCGCCACCTCGTCGACGCGAACGGCACCCCCGTCCCCGGCGCGCTCGTCGACTTCGGCCTGTACTTCTTCCACAACGCCCAGCGCCTGCTCGACCTCGGCAAGGGCCCCTACTTCTACCTCCCCAAGACGGAGTCGTACCTGGAAGCCCGCCTGTGGAACGACGTCTTCGTCTTCGCACAGGACTACGTCGGCATCCCGCAGGGCACCGTCCGCGCCACCGTCCTGATCGAGACGATCACGGCGGCGTACGAGATGGAGGAGATCCTCTACGAACTCCGCGACCACGCCTCGGGGTTGAACGCGGGCCGCTGGGACTACCTCTTCTCGATCGTCAAGAACTTCCGTGACGGCGGCGCGAAGTTCGTGCTGCCGGACCGCAACGCGGTCACGATGACGGCCCCGTTCATGCGCGCGTACACGGAGCTGCTGGTCCGCACCTGCCACAAGCGCGGGGCGCACGCGATCGGCGGCATGGCGGCGTTCATCCCGTCCCGGCGCGACGAGGAGGTCAACAAGGTCGCGTTCGAGAAGGTCAAGGCCGACAAGGACCGTGAGGCGGGCGACGGGTTCGACGGCTCGTGGGTCGCGCACCCGGACCTCGTGCCGATCGCCATGGCCTCGTTCGACGCCGTGCTCGGCGACCGGCCGAACCAGAAGGACCGCCTGCGCGAGGACGTCGACGTCAAGGCGGCCGACCTGATCGCCATCGACTCACTCGACGCGAAGCCCACGTACGCGGGCCTGGTCAACGCCGTCCAGGTCGGCGTCCGCTACATCGAGGCCTGGCTGCGCGGCCTGGGCGCCGTCGCCATCTTCAACCTCATGGAGGACGCGGCCACCGCCGAGATCTCCCGCTCCCAGATCTGGCAGTGGATCAACGCGGGAGTGGAGTTCGACAACGGTGAGAAGGCCACGCCGGAACTGGCACGCAAGGTCGCGGCCGAGGAACTGGCGAACATCCGCGCGGAGATCGGCGAGGAGGCCTTCGCCGCCGGCAACTGGCAGCAGGCCCACGACCTGCTCCTGAAGGTGTCGCTGGACGAGGACTACGCGGACTTCCTGACGCTGCCTGCGTACGAACAGCTCGTCGGCTGAGCAGTCACTTCTCCGTCATTTCTCCGTCATTTCTCCGAGTGGCCCAGGGATTTCCCCGGGGCCACTCGGTCGCGTACGAGGCGCTTGACGGCCGTGGGCTCAGGAAAACCCTGCTCGCGGCGGTCCCAGATCACCTCGTCGTCGACCCGTACGACGAAGACACCCCCCGTGCCGGGCTTGAGCGCCAGCTCCGTCAGCTCCTGCTCGAAGGTGGTGAGGAGTTCCTGGGCGAGCCAGACGGCCCGGGGGAGCCAGCGGCACTGGGTGCAGTACTCGATCTGCACGCGATGCGTGTTCTCAATGGTCATGTGAGTGTCCCAGTGGTCATCCGAGGTGCACCGACCAATCCTGTTCCGCCGGCGGCTTGCCGTGCAGGTCGGGGACCCGCTTCAGCCAGTTCGGCCGGCCCTCCTGGGTTTTCGCCGCGCGGTGGGCGTCCTCGGTGGCGAGCTGTTCACGAGTGGGGAAGTCCGTGGGGAGCCAGGCCGCGGAGGCCTTGACGCGGGCGAGGAGGTAGCCGACGTACGCCTCGCGGGCCTCGTCGGGGGTCGCGAAACCCGGCTCGTCGAGGAGCCAGGCGTCGGGCACCTCCGCCGTGATCGCGCGCAACAGCTCCTCGGTCACCCGGGGAGCGAGCTCGGCGTCCGCGGCCCGCGTGTCCGGCGCGTAGCCGCCGAGCGCGTGCCGCCGGAAGTCGTACGCCTTCTCCGGTGACGACGCGTCCCAGCGGTGGTGGAAGACCAGGGCCGCGCCGTGGTCGATGAGCCACAGGCGCGGGGGTGCGATGCCGAAGGTGGGCCAGATCATCAGGTTCGAACTGTGCGTCGTACGGTCCACGTTGACCGTGAGGGCGTCCAGCCAGATGATCCTGCCCGCCTCCAGCGGGTCGACGGCGAACGTCTTCGCGACCTCCGGGGTGAAGTCCTGGGCGCCCGGCAGAAAGTCCATGGCGAGGTTGAGCCCGGCGCTGGCGCGCAGCAGGTCCTGGACCTCCTGGTGGGGCTCGTGCCCGGCGACCGCCGGATCGAAGTGCACCAGCGCGAGCTCGGGGAACCGCAGCCCGAGGGCGCGCGCCAGCTCGCCGACGATCACCTCGGCGACCAGGGCCTTGCGCCCCTGCGCGGAGCCCGTGAACTTCACGACGTACGTCCCGAGGTCGTCGGCCTCGACGACGCCGGGCACGGAGCCGCCGGACCGGAGGGGCGCGATGTAGCGGGTTGCGGTGACCTCAGTCAGCATTTTCCCAGGCCACCCGACTCTCCAGCCTCACAGTCCACGACCGACTCCAAGCACGCGTACCCCAGAGAGTCGGCCACGATCACCCCTGGGGAGAATCTGGGGAGTTTCGGCCGGCACGCTGATCTCCCTGGTTCCCGAGCAGTCCGTCGATTGCGATGCGCCCCTTACTCCCCGCCTCCGGCATGAAGTGAGCATAGTAACCGAGCGTGACAGTCGGCGCCCGGTTATGGAGTGCTTCTTCTTGATCCAGCGATCTTCTGCAGCCGACCAGGGGACAGGACTACGCCTCGGACCACGGCTGGAAGAGGCCGCCGTTCATCACCGGTCAGGGGGCACCAGTGCTTGGCCGCGACGCCTCGTCGCCTGACTCGAGCTGCTGGCCCACGAGTCTCGCATAGTGACCGGCTCGCCGAAGCAGGTCGTGATGGCTTCCCCGCTCCACGATGGTTCCCTGGTCGAGCACCAGGATGGTGTCGGCGTCGCGAATCGTGCTCAAGCGGTGCGCGATGATGATCTGGGTACAGGCCAGGGTGCGCAGGTTCTCCGCGACTCTCCACTCGGTCTCGACGTCCAGATGGCTCGTGGCCTCGTCGAGCATGATGATGGCCGGTCTGTGCGCGATGGCCCGTGCGATGGCCAGCCGCTGTCGCTGACCGCCGGACAGGGCGCTCCCGCCCTCGGAGACGAAGGTGTCGTACTGCATCGGCATGGCCATGATGTCGTCGTGTATGGCAGCCAACTCGGCAGCCTCGACCACTCGCTCGCGCTTGATCGACGGGTTACTGAGCGCGATGTTGGACAGTATCGACCCGCTGAACAGGGCGCTCTCCTGCAGGACGACGCCGAACTGGCGTCTCAGTTCCTGCCACTTGAAATCCCGCAGCGAGACGCCGTCGTAGAAGATGTCCCCCTGGGTGGGGACATAGAGTCCGAGCAGTAGTCTCCCCAGCGTGCTCTTGCCCGAACCGGAGAGCCCGACGATTGCGATCCTCTCTCCGGGGCGTGCGGTCAGGTCGATGTCATGCAGCACCTGGGGGCCTGTCTTCGCATAACGGAAACCGACGCCGTCCATCCGCAGGTGCCCCGACAGCCGCGGGGCCGGTCGTGGCGCCTGTCGCAACTGCTCGGGCTCCGCCTCAAGCACGTCACGTATGCGGTCGAGGTTGGCACTGACGAGCTGGAACTGCTGAGCACTGTCGACGAGCGAGGTGAGCGGCGCGAAGAAAGCGGCGGCCAGAGCCAGGAGCGCCACCATCGTGCCCACGCTGATCGATCCGTTGAGGACCTGCGTGGCACCCACCCACAACAACCCGAGTTGTCCGAACAAGGGCAGGGACCCGAGTATCGAGGCCACGGCGCCGGAAACATAGTTTTGGCGCAGCGAGATGTTGAGGTGGTCGAAGAACAGGTTCGACCAGCGGTCGAAGGCCTGTGCTTCGGCGCCGGCTGCTTTCAGCGTTCCGATGCCGACGATCGCTTCGCCCAGATATCCCTGGGACTTCCCGAAGGCGGCCAACTCCCGGCCCGACAACCTGTTGATCGTGCCGTAGCTGAGCATGAGGACTATCGCCCCCACCAGGCCGACGCCGAGCGTGAGCGCGCCGAACGGCGGGGACTGCCAGAAGAGGAGGAGCAGGTAGAACATCACCAGCCCGCTGTCCATGACGGCGGACAGGAGCTGGTTGCTCAGCAGTTCGCGCAGCATGGCGTTGCTGGCCGCCCGGGCAAGCAGGTCGCCCGTCGACCGCTGCTGGAAGTATTTGTACGGCAGTTCGAGAAGGTGCTCGACAAAGCCGAGCATCATACTGACGTCGATACGCGCCCGAAGAAACACCAACAGCCATTCCCGCAGCAGTGTCGCGGCGGTCTGGGCGATGAAGATCGCGACGATACCGATCCCCAGGACCGGCATGATGTTGCGCATCCGGTAGGGGAGGACCTGGTCCAGCACCACCGCGGTCAGGATCGGTAGGACAAGCCCGAGCAGGATCAGCAGCAGCGAGACCCCCAGCAGTTGCAGCGATGTTCCGGGCGACTGCCGCAGGAACTGAAGGACGTACCCCCGGAAGGTCGAGCGGGGTGGAGCGGCCGGACGACGGTCGAAGGCCGCACCTGGCTCGAGGAGGACGACCACCCCCGTGAACCCGGCGTCGAACTCCTCCTCCGTCAGCCGACAGCGTCCTCTGGCGGGATCCACCACATCGACGTGCTTGCGCGACCACCGTTCGACGACAAGGAAGTGGCTGAACTCCCAGTGGACGATCGCGGGGAGCGCCACGAAACGGAGATCATTCCGCGGCAGCGAGACCGTCCTCACCCGCATTCCATGGTCGCGTGCGATCCTGACCATATCCAGCGCGGAGAGGCCGTCGCGGCCGACGCCGCAGCGCGTCCGCAGCTCCGACAAGGAGGTCCCGCAGCCGTAGTAGTTGAGCATCATCGTCAGGCAAGCGAGGCCGCATTCCACCTCACTCAGCTGTCTGACCTCGGGAACCCTCCTGCGGTGCGTCCTGCGGGTCCTCCCGGTCACGGTGGTCACGAGGCACCGCCTACGGACGAGCCCAATCCGGGGAAGAACGTCAGGATCCGCTGAGACCCGGCCTCCACCCGAGCAGTCAAGAGGCTCCCGCCGTAGGCGTCCGGTGGCAGCGGCTGTCCGAGCCGCACGATCACGACGGTCCAGGGTTGCCGGACGGTACCGGCCCCGGGCTCAAATCGGTACTTGGCTCGTGCCGCGTCCGGGCCTATCACGCCCGGTTCGACCCTGACGACGGCACCCGACGCGGACGGACCGGTGGAGCCGATCTGGGCCTGGACCTGCTGGCCGGCGCGCACGTCAGCCGATTGATCCGCCGGCAGGAACAGGGCAGCATCCGTCGTTTCGCCGCCGGGTCCCGCCCGGGCACCGTTCGGGAGGATCGTGCCCTGGGCACTGACGTAGGCCGGCACCCGTACGGACCAGGCCAGTGCCGCGGTGGCGATCAGCACGGCCAGCAGCAGCCAAAGGCAGACGACGATCGGCCGGAAGGTGAGGCGAGGCACGATGTCCTTCGCCGTACCTCGCCGGTAGGCCTGGATGGCGCTCTCCCGGAAGATCACACGGTGGGCCACGACCAAGGATCCTTTCTCTCAGCCCTGCGCTTGCCACCGTGGAGGAGCCAGGAGAAGAACGGACGGCACCTTGGCGGGCTCGGCCAGCCGGAGCAGCTCGTACCCGATCCCCGCCAGCCCGGTCATGAGCCCGGGCGTCTCCACCCCGAGGGGCACTCCCGTCACGAAACCATTGGCCTCCATGCTCGCCACGACCAACGCCGTCGCTCGTTCCAAAGCGTGTTGATCTTCAGGTCTGTCGAGCACCCGTGCCGCCGTCAGAAGAAGCTCGAGGTTCCCCATCGCGCCGTGGCAAAGCGAGTGGCCCATGGGGAAGCCGTACTGTTCCGTGGCACTCAGGGCGATGTCGATCTCGTCTCGTGTCGTCGCGTCGGCCAGCTGATCCAAGGCGGCGAGACGTGCCAGGCCGATGCCTGGGGCGCCGTGGCACCAGGCCACCATGCTCTTTCGAGGTAGCGCCACGGCTGGCTCAACAGGATCGTCCTGGATTGTCCGGGGTGCGAAGACTCGCAGGTCGGCCCAGTTGTTCAATTCGGGAACGAAGAGGCTGCGGTCGTAGCCGAGAGCGCTGAGAGCAGCTCGCCGAAATCGGTCCTCGCCGCTGCGGGCAGTCAGCTGCAGAAGGCTCAGCGCAATGCCGGCTGTACCGTGCGAGAACCCGCCCAGCGGCGGTTGATCATCGAGCGTCGTCCAGGCGATCCCTCGATGCACGGGCTGCGCAGTGGCCAGGAGCCGCTCGCCGCAGCGGATCGCCACGTCCAAGGTCCGTGGCGAGGGACGGACCGCGTGCAGGCTGAACAGCGAGAGGATGCACCCGGCCGAACCGTAGATGACATCCAGCGAAAGGTCCCTGGAGATGAGCGACGGCAGTCGCTCGACCAGTTCGGCCGCTTCGTCCAGGAGATCCTGTTCTGCCCACAGAACGCCCAGGCTCGTGAGGACGTACACGACCGAGGCCAGGCCGTCGAACGCTCCGACCGTCGGAGGAGATCCACTCGCATCCTGCTGCTCCCGGAGCCACTCCCGCACTTGAACTCGCGTCGATGTCAGTGCCCTGCGTGCGAGGAGTGTGGCGGAGGGCTCGCCGGTGACCGCCCCCAGGTACCCCAGGAAGAGCGCGATTCCGCTGGTCCCGGAATAGAGGTCACTGCCCGATGGGAAGAGACCCCAGGCAGATTCGTCCAGAGGGCCCACGCCGAGCCAGTACGCGCCGCCTTCGTTCTGCAGAGAGAGCTCGTCGAGACGCCTCCCGACGGAGCTCGCAAGTACCAGCAGCTGTTCTCGCTCCACCCGCTGGGTCACCAGGGAAGGCCGGCTCGTCGACGGACCTTGTGCCGGCCGGCTGACCCTGTCCTCGGAATCCATGAGCATCGTGGCCAGCGACGCGGTGATGATCCAGCTCTGCTTGGCCAGATCGTCATCACCGAGCTGCCCCACCCGTTGCCGCACCACGTCGAGGCTGGGCGCGTCGAGGAAGTCTTCGAAGCGCTCCCCCTCTGCGGTGAGGACCGCCCGGCTGCCTGGGCAGGTGTGGAACAGCGGGATGTCGCCGTGCCACAGATCCCGCTGCTCCGCCGGGATGAGGGGAGCGAGATAGGGGCGCTGCGCCGCTTCGATCCACAGGTGATCGAAGAAGCGATCACGTTCGAGCGCGTCACGCAGCAGATCGGGGTGGAAGCTCTCGTACCAGAGGAGGCTGTACACGTTCGTCGAGCGCAGGACGACGCGTGTCTCGTCCTGTGCGAAGCGCGGGAGCTGTTCCGCCAGCAGGGCCGCCTTGTTCTCGCAGATCAGGCGGTACATTCCGGTGAAGCCTGCGAGCACGGCGTCCTTGAACTGCCAGACCTCGACATCCTGGTCACCCAGACGGGGCCGGTTCTCGCTCACGGGTAGCTCGGCGCGCCGTCGGCACACCCGCATCTCATCCGTCCTTGGTCTTTCCCAGCTGACAAGCCGATGCGGGTTCATCTGGCCCGGTTGCCCGCCCAGGCCGCTCATGTCCACGCCGATGGAATCCTGGTCGGACCACACGCGCCGCGGCAGCAACCCGACCTGCCACACGGAACGGTCCAGCGCTCCCACCGCAAGGTTCGACAGGGTCGGTTCCTTGGCATGGACGTGAGGATGGAACAGAGCCTCCAGGTCCACGAGCATCGGATGCTCACCCGCAGCGAGCAGGTTCTCGTTGTGCAGGTCGGCGGCGTCCAGGGCGTACAACAGCGCCAGGTAGCTTCCCTGACGCTCGTAGAAACGGACGACCTCCTCCTCGCACGTGCAGGATGCCGCGTCGACGAACTCCGACCAGCCATGGTTCCCGCAGTCGACCACCTTCAGCGGCCGCAGACTGGGCTCGGCCCCGCGGTCGTTCAACCAGGACAGCAACTCCTGGAAGTGCACGTCCACACCCAGCGACCTCGGCTTGTACAGCAACTTCATCCCCGAGCCGAACCGCAGCAGCAGCACACTGCGGCCCCGACGATGCTGGTCCCCCTTTCCGGCCTCCACGTCGACCAGCGGTCCAGGATCGTCGCCCGGGGCGAGGGTCGTGCGGATGGACTGCCAGTCCGCGCACAAATGCGTCAAGAACTCGTACAGGTAGTCGGCCCACTGCTTCGTCGAGATCACCAGTTGGCGTGCAAGCACCGGGTACTTGGCGAGGAGCGCCACGATCGAGCCTTCCTGCCCGAGCCGCCGGATGAAGTCCTCGAAGCGTTCCTCCGCTGTCTCGCCCCTCAAGAGTCCTTCCAAGCGGGCGACATGCAGCTCGATCAGGAGCGGTTTGCTGAGCTGGAAGAGGAGGAGCGGCGCCAGGTTCGCCAGGAACACCCCTGGGAGCATTGTGTTTTCGAAGGGGAGGAACTCGACCTCTCCGCGTAGCCCGCGCACCCTTTCCTGGAGACGGTCAAGAAAGTGCCAAAGAAGGGGGCTGATCGCCGACAGGCTTCCAGCGAAAGGGTGATCTGCCTCAGTCTTCTCGAGCAGAGGCGCCAGCTTCTCCGCAGAATCCGGGTGCGTGAATGCCTCCCGGAGAACGATCAGCCAGTCGGGAGCGGCCTGGATGCGGGCCTTCAAACTCTCCGCAGGCTCCGCCAGCAGAGCCAGCAGATCACGTTCCGAGAGCGAGTCCATAGCCAGCCGCTGAGCGAAAAGCGGCTCCCGCTCGAAGGGCTTCTGGCTCTTCCAAGCGTCCAGACGACCTAGCACTCCCTCAGGGATGAGGTCCGAAGCGAAAGACATCTCCGTCGGGCGGGCGCTTCGTGTGTCACCGCGTTCAAGGAGGTGCAATGCGCGGTACCACTCGGGGGCCTGCCACACCTCTTCCGCTTTCATGACCCAGCCGCTCCCTCAACTTCCACCCTCTGCTCCCCAGCATGTCAGCGAGGGCTGCTGGACAGCGCCTAGCAGCCCTCGCCTCGTTCCTTTGGACTGTGTACGTACAAAGACCGTCGCGCGGCGGTGGAGCCGCAATATCAGCCGATCCATGGGGTGGGCGCAGTCAAAGGAGGCCAGCAGGGCCGTCGCGCCGACGATGCCCAAATGTCGCACCTTTTCTGCACCGCGTACGTGCCTCTGTGACAGCTCGTACGCCGACACCCCGCCATCAGCAGTTGGAGCCGCAGGGGTTGCGCGAGTTGCCACGGCTCACGACGCAGGTCTTGGTGTTACAGCCGACGCTGTTTCCGCTCTGGGCGCCGCCCAGAACCTGCCCCAGCTCGGCGTCGGTGAGCTCTATGATGCCCGCCGGGTTCTCCGGCAGGTCGGCGAGCTCTGCGGCGCTCAAGCTGTCACGGTACTCCGGGTCCTCCCAGGCCCGGACAATCTTGTGGAGGCTCATGGGGCTCTCCCTGTCTTCCTCGACTTGTCTTGTCGGACCGAAGATTCACCGCCGTTCGGGGAGGCCTGAACCGCGCCACAACATGACGGACACTGGCCTGTGCCTCGAAGCACGAGCCGTGAGGTCTGTGCTTTTACAGAATCGGCAGTGTATGCACAGCCCGCTGACGATGAGCGCGGAACGCAGATGCCACGAGAAGTGCATCGGTCCTTTGATCGCATATACGGGGTGAGAGGATGTAAACCCACTCCGTGACGTCGGACGGTTTGCCCGAACTCCTGTGATTCCCAAGCCTTACTCTCACTCCAAAGCATGTCAAGACGGCGCTGCACCCCAGGTGGCGGCGGCCGGCAGATACGGATCTTCAGCGGCGCGCAGCACATTTCCTCCGGAGGGGGACCGGCACGGCCCGCCATTTTGTATCTTGGCGAACTCGCTGAGGTGCTCGGCGGTGTCAGACGGCATGGCGCACCGTATCTGCCATGGCTCCGGTTCATCCGTGACTCCTACAGGAAACGTCACCTCTGGACCGGCTCCCGACCGGCCCCTCAGCCGATTCGGGAGGATTGACGGTAGGATAAACAGGTTGAGTGAGCCTACCGGCAAAGCACTCGATCACCATGCCGCGCGACATCGCCGAAGCAGCCAAGGCCCACAGCGGCCTGTCCACTTATGTCGCCATCGCCGTCGCCCGCCAGATCGAGTACATTTCGGCGAACTACCCGACCAGCCGGCGGGCCCGGGCTCACCGGTGGCCACCCACATAGGAGACCGCGCTCAGCAGATCCCGCTCCTGGTGCGGTTTTGGCCCACCGGATCCGCCGCGACCGCCGGCTTGGGCGCCCGCCATCGGATCCGTGCCAGAGGATGACTGCCCAACTCGCCTCTCTCCACGGCGTAGTGGAGTGCGTGCACCAGCACCTCACGTTTGCGTCGCATCGTCTCCACGGCCGTCTCAACCGCCGTCAAGTTTGCGGCGCAGCGACTCCAGCACATTGCGCGCCAGGATGGGATCGTGCAGGTGGACCAGCGGTCGAGAGGGCCGGTGCTCTGGTTCAGGCCCGCACGGATGGCCCGCGCCAGCTCTGCGCCGAACTCGCCCGAAAAAATCCGCGACCGCGCTGTCACGGTCCTGCCGTCCGTCACTCTGCAGTTGCGTCTGGGATTGGTCCGCAGACTGTCGGGGTCCGGCCTGGCGCCGTCGTGAATTCGGGTCCATGCCCGCCTCCTTCTGATCGGCGGGGGCATCCTGCCCGGCACATCCACTCGAACATCCCCTGGCAAGAGGGCACTCGGGCGGCGCCTGGTCGACGAGTGCGGATTGTCGAACGTTCGGCATGGCTTCCGTCGCGGCTGGTCAAACCCGGTGCCGGCGTGGCCGGTTGTGCACTATGGCGCACATCCTGCCCATCCGAAGAAGGCACACGCTCTGAAGCAGCATGGGTGGGGCGCTGCGTCGGCGAGCCGAGGCAGCGGGTGCCTGCCGCAGCGCAGTCACCCAGCGTGTCTACGGCAGCCCCAGCTGCCTTCGCCTCGCGACTGCGCGTGGCGAAAACACCTGTGGAGAGAATCTGGGGAGTATCCACGCCACTGGGGAACGCCCAGGGAGAATCGACCGCATAACGCGCCACGAACCTGAGAGACACTGAAACAGCCATCTGCGCAGGTCAGCTTCACGACGTACGTCCCCAGGTCGTCGGCCGAAGCGGATTGGGCAGGGGCAGGTAGCGTGCGTCCGCCCCGTCCGCTCCCGTCCATCGCAGCAGCAGGTTGGTCTTGCCGGGAAGGGAGGCAGCCCGGACCAGCTCCGCGACCTCGGGCAGCCCTCGGTCGTGCCGCGTCAGTTCCCTCCGCACGGCGGGCCAGAGCTCCATCCCCGGGTACCGCTCCTCCAGCGACCCCGCCATCTCCAGAAGGTTGTTCACGACGAGGCAGTACACCAGCCGCTCCCAGCCGGCGGCCCGCGTCACGTCGGACAGCAGCTTCACGCCCTCGGCGTCCCGGAAGAGCGCCTGGACTGGCATGCCGTCCGCGTCCACGGCCACCACTGTGTTCTGAAGATGCGCTTCGAGGACGACGCCGTGCCGGGCGAACAACTCCAGGGCGGGCGGCACGACTTGGCGCAGATACGCCGCCCACCAGGCGGCGGGGTCGGGAAGGGAGTCGAGTGGGCTGGGTCCAGTCGGCCCGGAGGCGCAGCCCTCCGCGCCCTCCGCGCTCTCCGTCAGCGCCGCCGCCAGCAGAGGCGTGGCGCCGGGCAGCACATGCTCGCGCAGACCGTCACGTGCGAGGACGGCGAGTTCCTCGAAGGCGAAGTCGGCGGTGCGGTAACCGCGGTCGCTGAGCCAGGTCGCGGGTCCGTCCAGGGCCGTGAACGCCGAGGTGACCGCCGCGTCCGTGCGGCGGAGCCGGAGGAGGTCGTGGCGCCAGAGGCGGCGGATGTCGTTGGTGATGCGGACGTCGAGGCTGAACTTCACGAAGAGGTCGGCGGTGGGGACGTACACCGTGCGGATGGCGGCCGTGGGCCAGGCCGGGGACATGGTCCGGCCGAGCCGTACGAGGCGGCCGTCGGCGAAGGCGTCGCGGATCTCCGGCCGGGCGCCGACCAGGTCGAGCTGCCAGGGATGGGCGGGGAGGAGCCGGTAGCCGGCAGGGGCCTCGCCCAGCGCGTCGATCGCCCGCAGGTCGCCCTCCTCGACGACCGCGTCCTCCCGTACGCCCAGAAGGACGAGCGGGAAGCGGGCGTACGCCTCGGGAGCGTACGGGAGCCAGCGGGCGACGGGGCCGCCGCCCCGGGCCTTGGGGGCGGGGTGACAGGGGTGTCCGGTGATCAGGGACTGCTCGGAGCGCAGATACGGGTCTTCGGGCGGTGTCGCGCTCGCGCGCGCGGTGAGGAGCGCCGCCACCGCGTCCCGGCTGTCCATCATCTCGATGGGCAGCTCGGGGTTCGACAGGCCGGTGTGCCGGCGCAGTTCCTCGGCGGTGAGTTTGACCAACTCGGCGTGGTCGAGACGGTGCCAGGTCCCGGCCCGGTACACCTCCGGCTCGGCGGGCCGGCGTCCGCCGCGTACCCGCAGGAGCCGTCCGCCGGAGGGCAGCCGGTACACGCGCCGCTCGACGTGCGCCGCGATGTGCCCCGCGTTGTGTCCCGCGTTGTGTCCCGCCTCGTGCCCCTCCGCCTGTCCCCCACCCGGCCCCGGTGCGGGCTCGGCCACCTCCCGCAGCAGACAATTGAGCAGCGGCGCGGCCGCGTACGCGTCGGCTGCCGCCGCGACGTCGTCCCTGGGGGGCATGGAGTCCACGCGATCCATTCGTTCCGTACGGTGCACTGACGATCAGTATCTCCGGCGTCATACCCCGGCCACGACGCCGTCCCCCACACCGAGGAGCCGCACCGTGCACCGTCCCCGCACCCCGGCCGAGACCGAGCCCTCGCCCGCCGCCGAGCCCTCGCCCGCCGCCGAGCCTTCGCTCGCCGCCGAGCAGTCGTTCGCCGCCGAGCAGTCGTTCGCCGCCGAGCAGTCGTTCGCCGCCGAGCTGCGTACCGTACGCCCCGCCCTGCTCCCGCGGTACGCCGCCGGGCTCCCCGGAGCCAGGGCGGCCGTGCTGACCCGGCTGTGGCGTGGTCTCGTTCATGAGCCGCTGCCGTGGATCACGCATCGCGAGCCGGGGAGCGGGGGTATGACGCTCCACCTGGCCGACGGCCGCCGTCTGCACGGCCCGCACTCGGATGCGTACGGGACTGCCGCCTCCGTCGCGGAGGTGGAACTGGACGGCACGGCGTACGACCACCCGGCCGCACTCATGACCGCCCTCTCCTTCCCGTACGGTGACGGCTTCGCCGCCGAACTCGACCACAGTGTCGCCTCGTTGGCCCTGTCACGCGCCGACCAGCCGCCGCCCGGCCACCCTCGCACCACCTGGGAGTGGGAGCAGCGCATCGTCGACGGGCATCCGTTCCACCCCAACTGCCGTTCCCGGCCGGGCTTCTCGGTCGCCGAGCAGTTGGCGTACGGGCCCGAGCACCGGCCGCTGGTCGAGCTGGGGCTGGTCGCGGTGCCGGAGGAGACCTGTCTGGTCTCGGGCGAGTGGCCCTACCGGGAGGCAGGGGGACGGACGGTGATCCCGGTCCATCCCTGGCAGGCCCGGCACGTACTCAAGGACGAGAGGATCGTGGACGGCACGGGCATCACCGCCCATCCCCTCATGTCGCTGCGCACGCTCGCCGACGCCACGCCCGGCGGCCCGCACATCAAGACCGCGCTCAGTGCCCGGCTGACGTCGGCGGTGCGGGACATCTCGGTGTACTCGATCGAGACCGCCGCGACGGTGTCGGCGTTCCTGGAAGCCGTCGCCGCCCGCCTGGACGGCCTATTGCACATCACGCGGACCCTGGGGGCGGTCACCGCCCACACGCCTGACCTCGCGGCGGTCGTGCGTGAGGCGCCGGAGACGTACGCGGCCGAGGGCGAGCGGGTCGTGCCGGTCGCCGCGCTCGCCACGACCGAGCAGGCCCGATCCGCCTCCTGGAGGGCCGAGTTCACACGGCTCGCCCTGACGGTGTCCCTGCGACTGCTCGACCTGGGCGTGGCCCTGGAGGCGCACGGTCAGAACCTCCTGGTGGTGCTCTCCCCCTCGGGCGCCCCAACCCGCCTCATCTACCGGGACCTTGCCGACATCCGCATCAGCCCGGCCCGCCTCGCCCGCCACGGCATCCCGGCTCCGGACCTCTCCGGCCGGCTGATCACGGACGACGAAACCACCCTGCGCCGCAAGCTGTTCGGCTCGCTCGTGACGGGCACGCTCGGGGCGACGGCCGGTTCGAGCGCGTCCCTCGGCGAAGCTCTCGCCACCGCCGTACGAGACCTGCCGCCCTCCCCCGACCTCGCGACTCTGCTGAACGGGCCACTGCCCACAAAGGCACTGACGCTGATGCGGCTCTCCCCTCGGGGGCCTGGCGACATCTGGGCCCAGGTCCCCAATCCCCTGGCGCCGGGTCACCCGTCGTGATGTCCCCTTCCGAGGTCAGCCGTCCCGCAACTCCTTGGCCAGCGTCCCGTCCCCCGCCACTTCCACGCGCCCGTTCCTGATCGCGTCCCGCAGTGTCAGCTCTCCCCGGGCGAGCGCCGTGCACGTCCCGGCGTCGAGTGAGAGCCAGGCGTCGGGCTCCTCGGGTGCGGCCCCCTCGCCGTAAACCGGCCCGCCGTCCTGAGCACCGGGCCGTACGAGTCGTACGTAGAACTCGCCCTCGTCCAGGCGCACTTGGACGACTCCGTCGCCAAGTCCCGTCAGGCAGCGCAGCAACGGCAGCGCGAACCAGTGCGCGCGCACCGCGTCGGTGGCCCGCCGCTCGCCCAGCAGGGGCGCGCCCCACTCCCCCAGCGCCTGCAGGACGGGCAGCAACCGCCGTCCACGGCCGGTGAGTTCGTAGACGTAGGACGCGCCGGGCGGAGGCAGTCGGCGTCGGCTCGTCAGCCCGTCCCGCTCCATGTCCTTGAGCCGGGAGGCGAGAACGTCCGTGCTCACGCCGGGCAGGTCGGCATGCAGGTCGGTGTAGCGGCGCGGACCGGCGAGCAGCTCCCGCACGATCAGGAGGGTCCAGCGGTCACCCACGGCATCGAGGGCCCGGGCAGCGGAACAGTACTGGTCGTAGCTTCGACGAGGTGACATGCGACGCAGTCTAGACAAGTTGTTGGACTTTCCAAGCTCCTACTTGGTAAAACCAAGCAACACACCAACCTGGAGGTGCGCACCGCATGGAGTTCCGGCAGTCGAGCAAGCTCAGCGAGGTCTGTTACGAGATCCGGGGCCCGGTCATCGAGCACGCGAACGCCCTGGAGGAGGCAGGCCACAGCGTGCTGCGCCTGAACACCGGCAACCCCGCGCTCTTCGGCTTCGAGGCGCCGGATGAGATTCTCCAGGACATGATCCGCATGCTGCCGCAGGCGCACGGCTACACGGACTCCCGCGGCATCCTCTCGGCCCGCCGTGCCGTCGCCCAGCGCTACCAGGATCTGGGACTCGAGGTCGGCGTGGACGACGTCTTCCTCGGCAACGGCGTGTCCGAACTCGTGTCGATGGCGGTGCAGGCGCTGGTCGAGGACGGCGACGAAATCCTCGTCCCCGCCCCCGACTTCCCGCTCTGGACGGCGGTGACGACACTCGCGGGCGGCAAGGCCGTGCACTACCTCTGCGACGAACAGGCCGACTGGTACCCGGACCTGGACGACATGGCGTCGAAGATCACGGACCGCACCAAGGCCCTGGTCATCATCAACCCCAACAACCCGACGGGCGCGGTCTACCCGAAGGCGATCATCGAGGGCATGCTCGACCTCGCCCGGCGGCACGGCCTCATGGTCTTCTCGGACGAGATCTACGACCAGATCCTGTACGACGACGCCGTGCACCACTCGGCCGCCGCGCTCGCCCCCGACCTGGTGGTCCTCACCTTCTGCGGCCTGTCGAAGACCTACCGCGTCGCCGGCTTCCGGTCCGGCTGGATGGTGGTCACGGGCCCGCGCCAGCACGCGCGCAACTACCTCGAAGGCCTGACGATGCTGGCCTCCATGCGGCTGTGCGCCAACGCGCCCGCCCAGTACGCCATCCAGGCCGCGCTCGGCGGCCGCCAGTCCATCCGCGAACTCACCGCACCGGGCGGCCGGCTGCACGAACAGCGCGACCGGGCCTGGGAGAAGCTCAACGAGATCCCGGGCGTCTCCTGTGTGAAGCCGAAGGGCGCGCTGTACGCGTTCCCGCGGATCGACCCCAAGGTCCACGCGATCCACGACGACGAGAAGTTCGTCCTCGACCTTCTGCTGCGGGAGAAGATCCAGGTCGTCCAGGGCACCGGCTTCAACTGGCCGCGCCCCGACCACTTCCGCATCCTCACCCTCCCGCACGCCGACGACCTGGACGCGGCGATCAGCCGGATCGGGCGGTTCCTGAGCGGATATCGGCAGTAACGGTGGGGGTACGTGGCCGTTCGGCGGCCGTTCGGTCTGGGTAGCCCGTCTCCATGAGCGACCGACCGCTGCTGCTCCTCGACGTCGACGGCCCCCTCAATCCGTACGGCGCGCGGTTCATCCGCCCCCGCGGCTATGTGACGCGTCGGCTGCGGCCCTCGGACTGGCTCGCCCGGCAGGCGCCTGGTTCCCGGCTGCACCGTCGGGGTCTGCGGGTGCGGCTCAACCCGGGGCACGGGGCGCGGCTGATGGCGTTGCCGTACCAGTTGGCGTGGGCGACCACATGGATGCACGACGCCAACGAGATGATCGCGCCGGTGATCGGGTTGCCGGGTGATCTGCCAGTCATCGAGTGGCCCGAGCTGTTCGTCAGGGACCCCGAGGGGCTGTACTGGAAGACGCGGCATGTCATGGCGTGGGCGGCCGGCCGGCCCTTCGTGTGGGTCGACGACATGATCACCGATCTCGATGTGCGCCATGTCGCCGCACACCACGATGCGGCGGCGCTGCTGCTGCCGATCGACCCGCGCAGGGGGCTGCGGGAGCAGGACTTCCAGGAGCTGGAACGGTGGGCTCGCGACCTGTGACGGACGGCGGGGCGAGTGTCGGACCCGGGTCGTAGTCTTCGAATGAGCTCGCGGACAGACTCGGAGGGAGCACGCCGTGACACGTCCGCCGACCGCCGCGCAGCGGCGTGTCATCGACGCCGCCGATCCCGTGACCGGGCGGCTCAAGGGTACGGAGAGCCAGCTAGCGGCACTGGTGAAGCGTGGGCTCGCCTTCCGGCACCCGCGGCCGCCGCACGACCACTTCCTGACACCGGCGGGGCATCGGATACGGGAGGAGGCCCCTGCCGAGACGGAGGCGAAGACGGAGACGCAGGGCGCCGGTGGGCCCGCCACCACGGGAGTGTTCGCCGCCCGGGTCGGCGGCGAGGAGAGCCCGGACGCCGGGCCGTCGCGCGCACGTGAGGTGCACAGCGCCTGGCAGGGGCTCCTGGAGCTGCGGCGGATGACCAACCCGGACGGCGCCGTGGACCGGCCGTGCGCATGGGAACGTACGCATCTGGTGCAGGCCGCCGCGCTCGCGCTGGAGGCCGCGGGTCACCGGCCCGCCGGGGCGGATCCGGCCGGGGCGGACACCGAGGGCTACCGGGTGCGCGCGACGCCGCAGCCGGAGGCCGTCGCCGTGCGCGTGCCGGACACCGAGGCCCTGCGGGCCTGTGCCGCCACGCTGGAGGAGGCGGGATGGCAGGTCGGGGAGTACACGGAACCCCGTACGCGCGTCCGCTATCTGCTGGCTTCGCCGCGACGGAAGTGATCAGGACATGCCAGTCTTGGGTCGACACAGCGATCGAGAAGGGGAAACCGTGACCGAGCCGTTTTCCGTCCGAGTGACCGTCCGCGGGTACGAGACCGACATCCAGGGACACCTCAACCAGAGCGTGTACGTGAACTACGCGGAACACGCCCGCTGGTCGTTACTCCGGGCAGCCGGGATCAGCCAGGCCGGTCTCATCGCCAAGGGCGTCGGTCCCGTCGCCCTGGAGATGACCATCCGCTACCGGCGGGAGCTGCTCGCGGGTGACGAGGTGGAGGTGACGTGCGGCTTCGAGTGGAGCAAGGGCAAGACGTTCCGGATCGAGCAGACGATCCGCAAGACGGACGGCACGGTCGCCGCCGAGATCACGGCGCTCGGCGGCCTGATGGACCTCAAGGAGCGGAAGCTGGTCACGGACCCGCACGAGTACTTCCGCGCGCTGGCCTCGGATCCACGGCCGTTCAATCTCTAATACCGTTGTCGGTGACCTCGAACCGAACTGCTCCGTCCGCGACGAGCAGCAGTCACAGCTCGAAGTCGCGGCCCGCGCCCCACCACCTGGGCGGCGTTCGTGTCGTACGCCGCCCAGGCGAAGTGAGCGGCTAGCCCAGCGGGTTCAACAGATCCGCGTCGCCCTCGAAGGCGAAGAGCAGCAGGTCCGTCATGGTGAACGCGCCCTTGCGGTGGGACGGCAGGGTCGGGCGCCAGCCCGGGTGCTTCACGATCGACGTCCGGCTGCCCTCCATCGCACGGTGGAAGACCTCGGCGACGAGCGTGCCGCCGACGCCGGTGAGGCGGCCGGGGTGGCGTTCGTTCACCTCGGCCTCGCGCAGGATGTAGAACCACAGCGGGGTGTAGGCCACGAGGAGTTCCCGCTCCTCGGTGGTCAGCCCGTCGAGCGTGGCGCCGCCCCTGCCCTGGAGGATCTGGTCCGCGGTCAGCGGTTTGATGCCCATCTGGGCGGCGAGTTGGGGCCCGGTGGCCAGCTCCACCATCGTGGCCCGCGTGAGGTTGCGGAACGCGAGGTTGCGCTGTATCGGCGGCGGGGCCGGGCGGCCACGGCCGTCGAAGGTGCCGGTGGGCAGCGCGGCCAAGGGGTCGACGAGCAGGGTGTCGAGGCGCTTGGCGAGGTTGAACTCGCCCTCGGGCACGACCAGGTCGTCCCGGCTCGCCTCGCCGAAGTCGAACAGCCTGCGGAAGTCGGCGATCCAGTTGCTGGGCAGCCGCAGGTTCTCACCGGCGTTCGGGTCGTCGAGGTCGCTCAGGTCATTCGGGTTCGCCGGGTCGCCCGGAGTGAGGTTGCCCGCCGTGCCGCTGAACCGGAACAGCAGGCCGAGCGTGGCGATCCCGCCGCGCCCGCCCGCTCGGAAGACGCTGTTCCACTGGTAGGCGGTACGCACCATGCTGTGCCCGAGCCGGTAGGCGGCGACGGAGAACTCGATGGGCATGGTCGGCAGATCCCCCGGCCGGGAACGCCCCGGTACCTCGAAGTGACGGCGGCCGCGGGTGAAGACGCGCTCGACGATCCTCGGATCGACGATCCGCGGCAGGAAGTCGGTGCGCAGCATCCACTGGTAGTGCTTCACGACGGTGTCCCGGGCCGCGTGGAAGAGCCGGGGTTCGGGCACTCCGCGCTCGGCGAGCCGGTCGACGACGCGGTTGTGGAAGCGGATGAAGGCCAGGTGCAACTGGCTCACGGCCAGGTTCTCGTCGTTGCGCGCGTCCGGGATCAGCGGGGCACGCTGGTCTGCGCGCGTGCCACCGGCCGTCTCGCCGGCCCGCGGCAGGTCGAAGCCCTTCTGGTCGGTGTTGGCGGGCGGGAACTCCGGCGGGAAGGGCACGCCCAGCGTCGTACCCGTCCTGAGGTGGCCGTCGGGCTCGTAGAAACGGGCGCTGCCGGCGTGGTTCGGGCCCAGGCCGTAGAGCGAGTCGAGGTCGAGGGCGGGGCTGCGCCCTTGTAACAGCTCCTCGACGGGGACCGGCTCCCCCAGGCCCACCTGGGTCCTGTCGAGCGTCAGGTCGTGGTCGACGAACTGTCCGAGATAGGTGAAGCCTGCCGGTACCGGCGTCCCGGGCGGCCCGGAGTCCGGGTCGTCGCCGCCTGGATTGCCCGTGGTCATGGCCTCGGCGAGCTTGGCACGCAACTCCTCGTCGAGCTGGATGCCCTTCTCCTCGCTGAACCTGGAGAAACGGAAGGCCAGTTGCTGCTCGGCCGCGGTCGGTACGCGCGCGGCTGCCTGCCCTTTCTCGAACTCCAGGATCCGGCCTTCGTTGACGACGTAGTAGGTCTCGCGATGGTGTCGGTGCACGCTGTGCCCCGCTTTCTGTCCCCCGTGCTCCGCGATCGGTCCCCACCGGGCGCGGAGAGGTCATGCGTATACGTCCCTGTTGCCCGACAACGCACCACGTGCGGTGAAAGGTTCCCGGCGCCCCACTGCGACGGCCCCTTTCGCAGGCTGAGAGGATTGCGCGGACCGCAAGAGAAGAAGGGGGATGAGCATGGACGTGCTCGTCTTGTCCGGCGTCCTCGCCCTCGTCGTCGGAGGGTGCGTCTGCGTCGTGTGGGCGGCGCGGGGCGGCCCGCGCTGGGTGCGCGCGGTGGCCGCCGTGACCCTGGCGGTGGGCGAGTTGGTGCGCAAGTCGGGACGTTCGAGCGGAAGCCGGAGCTCGAGCTCAGACAACTGACTCTTCGCGGATTTGCCGGGCTTGAGATCACCGCACCCGTGCACCGGTGTCTCACAAGTGACTTGACGCACCGTCACTTTGCCGAACGCACAGCTCTTCAACAGATCGCGTCCTTACGGTGCCGTGTCCATGACAGAAACCCACACCGGTTCAGAAGCGGCCTCGATCCGACGCCGCACCGTCCTGATCGCCACCGGCGCCACGGCCGCCACCCCGGCCGTAGGCGCGGCCGCGCCTGATTCCCCCGGCACGGTCACGACGGCCGAGGGCATCGCCGGCACCGCCCCCGTCGCCGACACGGCCGTCTGCACCCTCACGAAGGAGATGACCGAGGGCCCTTACTACCTGGACGGCGCCTACGTCCGCGCCGACCTCAGAGAGGACAAGGCCGGCATCCCGCTGCAACTCACGCTCACCGTCGTCGACGACGACACCTGCGCGCCGCTCGACCAGGCCCTCGTGGAGATCTGGCACTGCGACGCGCTCGGCGAGTACTCGGGATTCGTCGGCAACAACGGGCACGAAGGGCCCGACAACGGCACGTTCCTGCGTGGCGGGGTGCTGACGGGAACGGACGGCGTCGCGAAACTCACCACGATCTACCCCGGCTGGTATCGCGGCCGCTGCGTGCACATCCACCTCAAGGTGCACACCGACGTCACCCTCACCGAGGACGGCTCCTTCGAGGGCGGCCAGGAACTCCACACCGGCCAGCTCTTCTTCGACGAGTCCGTCACCGAGGACGTGGCGACCGTGGCCGCGTACGCCGCCAACGACGTACCGCGCACCACGCTCGACCGGGACTCCATCTACGACGGCGGAGGGGCCGCATCCGGCCTGCTGACCCTGACGGCCGTGGGCAATTCACCTTCGTCGGGCTACGCGGGCGCGCTGACGGTGGGCGTGGCTTCCTGAAGGTGGAAGACGAGGCTCACCGCCCGGGTGCGACACCCGGGCGGTGAGCCGGCCTCCACCACGCAGTGCGCTGCTCGGGTGCTGCTCGGGTGCTGCTCGCCGGGATGGTGCTGATCACCGCCGGGATGGCGCTACTGGGGCACGCACGAGGGGGCGTACTGCGTGAGCAGGAGTGCGATGTCGTCCTCCCGGTCGGGAGACCGGCGGGCCTCCCGCAGCAGCGTGTCCGCCAGGTCCTCCAGGGAATCCCCGCTCGTGTCGGCCAATGAGGCCCGGAGCCGGTCGATGTCCGAGCCGATGTCCGCATCGCGCCTCTCGATCAGCCCGTCCGTATACAGGGCCAGAACCGCTCCGGGTCGCAGACGCAGCTCCGCTTCCGGATAGTCGGACGTGGCCTCCACGCCGAGCAGAGGACCGCCCGGGAAATCCAGGACCTCGGTGCGCCCGTCCGGCCGGCGCAGCAAGGGCGGACAGTGGCCCGCGCGGACCATGCGAGCGATCCCGGAGCCCGGATGGAAGCGGACGTAGCAGCAGCTGGCGAGGAGCTCGGGGTCGAGGTCGAGGAGCAGCCGGTTGGTGCTGGCGATCACGTCGCTCGGCTCATGGCCCGCGGTGACGAAGGCCCGTACCGCGCTGCGCAGCTGCCCCATGGTGGCCGCGGCGGCGACGTTGTGCCCCTCGACGTCCCCGACGATCAGCGCGACCTCTTCGCCGGTGGGGATGACGTCGTACCAGTCGCCTCCGATGTCCATCCCCCGGGTGCCCGGGAGGTAGCGTCCGGTGACACGGATGTCCGGCAGGGCAGGCAGCCGCTGCGGCAGCAGTGCGGTCTGCAGGCCGCGGGCGAGGGCGAATTCGGCGTCGTAGAGCCTGGCGCGTTCCAGTGCCTGGGCGATCAGGCCGCCCAGCGCGGTGAGGACGCCACGCTCTTCGTCGGGGAACCGGTGGGCGTCGTCGAAGCCGAGGATGCAGGCGCCGACCGGGCGGTCGGAGGCGATGAGCGGGAGGAACGCCCAGGCGGCGGCTCCATCGGCCGGGAGCCCGGGGTACGTGTCGAGCAGCTTCTGCCGGGACTCGACGAACAGGGGAGCGCCGGAGGTGAGCGCGTCCGTCACGGGCAGCCGGGCGTGGAGTGGTCTGCCTTCGAACCAGGTGAGAGAGCCTTCGGGGTAGCCGCGTCGCGCGAGCAGGTGCAGGCCTTGCTCCTCCACCACCGAGATCGCCAGCTTCTGGCCGCCGAAGGCCGGCAGCAGCTGCTCGGCGACGGCGTCGCACACCTCGTGCACGGTGACGGCCTCGGTGAGGGCGCTGCCCAGCTGGAGTACGCGGTACAGGGCACCCAGCCGTGGACGGGCGGGCAGAGGCGAGGGGGAGACGGGTGAATCCTCAGCCGCGAGAGGTGCTCCGGGTCCTGTCTCGGCCGGGACCGGCTGTCTGACGGGGGCCGCCCACCCCGTCATGCCCTGCGCCCCGGGGTGGAGGGAGAAGACCAGCCACTCGTCGGGCGGGCGGCGGACCAGGAAGGAGACCGGTTGCTGGGAGACCATGGCCGCCCGGTACCGGTCCTCGTAGGCGGGGTCGGCCAGCCAGGGCAGGGCGTCCCAGAGGCGCCGGCCGATCAGTTCGTCGTGGCGGACCCGCAGCAGTTGCTCAAGGCTGTGATTGGCATAGGTGACCTGTCCGTCCGGGGAAAGCGCGAAGAAGCCGTCCGAGAGCCGCTCGATCGCCGCCACGGCGGCCATACCGGCCCCGGAGTCGAGCACGGCACCGACCAGATGGGACGACGCCCGCGGGTCGTCGGGGCTCTCGGGCACCCGGCCCCACAGCTCCACGACACGGTGGGCGGCGCCGGCGTCCCGCACGCGCAGGCAGTGGGCGAGCACATACCCCTCCTCGACCGCGGTACGGGCGGCGGACCGGAAGCCGGCCAGATCGGCGGGGTCGATCCTGGCCGCCAGGGTGGCCGCTCGTCCGTCGAACTCACGAGGAGCCATCCCGAAGATCGCGCACAGCTCGTCATCCGCCGTGAGAGCGCCGGTATCGAGGTTCCAGTCGAACAGGCCCACCCGTGCCACCGGAGCGGACAGCACCGGAACCACCACCGGGACGGTTCTCGCATCGCCCTCGCCGAGAGCCCGTCGTGCGCGCAGTTCAGCGAGGGTGGCGCCCAGACGGTCGGCCGCGGAGCGCAACAGCCGACGCTGCGTCTTCGACAGCCCGGCCCGCTCCCGCCCGGCCGTCCACACGACGGCCATGGCTCCGAAGCTGTCCTTTCCCGCTCTCACGGGCACTGAGGCGGAGCCGAACGCATAGGGCAGGGCAACCGCGAGCTGAGGGAAGCGCCGCATGGTCTCGTCCGCGTCGGTCAAGTGGACCATGCGTCCGGAGCGGAACGCCTCCGCCACCGGGATATGACTGTTCACCGGGATCCGCCGCCAGCCGCCGAGCAGGGAGGGCGGCGTCCCGGCCGCCGCGGTCAGTACCAGCGAGCGGCCGTCGCTCGAGACCAGGAACACGCTTCCGGCGTGCGCTCCGGTCACTTCGACGGCTCGGCTGACGGCACCGGCCAGTGCGTCGTCGCGCTCGGGCGATTCGCTGACACTCGCGGCTCCGAACGGGTACGAGGCCGCTGCCATACCGTTGGCCGACACCCTGTCCTCAATCCATCTGCGGCTTTTTCATATTTTAGGACGGTTTCTCACGTTTCCATCCGCGGCAAGCCATCCGCGTCGGCTGCCGGAACGCGCGAGCTGCCGGGCGAGTGAAACAGTCGGCCAGTTCATGGCGGGTTCTGCTCCTTGTGGCCGTACATACACGCTCAGGACCCGGAGCAACGGGTACCCCTCCCCCACGGCATTCCCCCACCCGTGGCCCCTCCGCGGCCCCACCCGTGAATCGCCCGTGAAACGGAGGACCCGCCCATGCCGCTCGCCCGTCGTGCGTTCCTCACCGTGGTTGCCGGATCGGCCACCGGTGTCGTCGCCTGTTCAGGGACACCCGTGGACGGTGTCCCAGGCGAGGAGGAGGCCCCCATGAACCAGACGACAGCGGCGAGCCGGGCTGCCCGGCGGCTGCTCCCGCGCCACTGGCGGCAACTGCGCTTCGAGACGACGGGCCCGGCCGACACGTTCCGGGTGTCGGGCAGGAGCGGGCGGATCACCATCCAAGGCGGCACGCCGGGCACGCAACTCACCGGTTTGCGCTGGTACTTGAAGCACGTCACACACGCCAACATCAGCTGGGCCGGCGAGCAACTCGACCTGCCTGCGCGGCTGCCCGGCCTCGACAACACGGTCACCCGGCAGGCCAACGTCCCGCACCGCTTCGTCCTCAACGACACGAACGACGGCTACACGGGCGCGTACCACGACTGGTCGTACTGGGAGCGCGAGCTCGACGTCCTGGCGCTGCACGGCTACAACGAGGTGCTGGTGTACACGGGCGCGGACGCGCTCTACCACCGGCTCTTCCAGCGGTTCGGCTACACGGACGAGGAGCTGCGCGGTTGGATCGCGGCCCCGGCCCATCAGCCGTGGTGGCTGATGCAGAACCTGTCCGCCTTTCCGTATCCGGTCTCCCGCCAGCTGCTCGACGCGCGGGCCGCTCTCGGCCGGCGGATCACCGAGCGGGTACGGGAGTTGGGCATGACCCCGGTGTTCCCGGGCTTCTTCGGTACGGTCCCGCCGGGCTTCGCCGACCGGAACGAGGGCGCGCGGACGCTCCCGCAGGGCACATGGATGGGGCTCGCGCGGCCCGACTGGCTCGACCCGCGGACCGACCACTTCGCGCGGGTGGCGGCCGCCTTCTACCGGATCCAGGACGAGATGTTCGGGTCCTCGACCCTCTACAAGATGGACCTGCTGCACGAGGGCGGCGACCCCGGAGACGTACCGGTCGGCGAGGCGGCGAAGGGGGTCGAGAAGGCGCTGCGGGCCGCGCGTCCGGACGGGATCTGGGTGATCCTCGGCTGGCAGCGCAACCCGCCGAGGGCGATCGTCGATGCCGTCGACAAGTCCCGCATGCTCGTCGTCGACGGTCTGTCGGACCGTTTCCCCACGGTCGTCGACCGCGAGTCCGACTGGGGCGACACCCCGTACGCGTTCGGCTCCATCTGGAACTTCGGCGGTCACACGGCGATGGGCGCCAACACCCGGGACTGGGTGGACCTGTACGGCAAGTGGCTTGCCAAGGAGGGCAGCACCCTGCGCGGTGTCGCACTCATGCCGGAGGCGGCGGACAACAATCCCGCCGCCTTCGACCTGTTCTCCGAACTGGCCTGGGAGAACGGAGGCATTGACCTCACCACGTGGTTCAGGGACTGGGCGCACGCACGCTACGGAGCACGCGATCCGCACGCCGAGGCCGCGTGGGACATCCTGCGCCGCACCGCGTACGGCACGACCCGCGCCGACTCGTGGAGCGAGGCCGCCGACGGTCTGTTCGGAGCGCGCCCCTCACTCACGGTCAAGAAAGCCGCCAAGTGGTCGCCCAAGCAACTCCGGTACAACGCCGAGGACTTCGAGCCCGCGCTCGGCGAGCTCCTGAAGGTCGCACCGCGTCTTCGGAAGTCCTCCGCGTACCGCTACGACCTCCTCGACGTGGCCCGTCAGGCCGTCGCCAACCGCAGCCGGGTGCTCCTCCCACGCCTCAAGGAGGCGTACGACGCGGGGGACGCCGACGAGTTCAGCCGGCTGACCCGTGACTGGCTGGCGCTGATGGACGTACTGGAGGCCCTGCTGGCCACCGATTCCCGGCATCTGGTGGGCCGTTGGGTGACCGACGCGCGGGCCTGGGGTGCGGACGCGGCCGAGCGGGAACGGCTGGCCTACGACAATCTGTCGCTGCTGACCGTGTGGGGCACCCGGCCGGGCGCGGACGCGGGACTGCGCGACTACGCCAACCGGGAGTGGGCGGGCCTGGTCGGCGGGCTCTACCGACTCCGCTGGTCGACGTACTTCGACGAGCTGCGGGCCGCGCTGAAGGAGGGCCGGAAGCCGAAGTCCCTCGACTGGTTCGCGATCGAGGACCGGTGGACGCGGAACCCGGGCCGCCTGGCGACCCTGCCGGCCGGCGACACCTACGAAGCGGCCGCCCGGGTCCGCGACCAGCTCACCGCGACGTCCTGAGCAGGGGGCTGGAGACCATCAGCCCTGCGCGGCGATCCGCGCAAGGCGCCGGGCCTCGTCCCGCGTGGAGCGGGCGATGGCCTCCTCGTCGACATGTGACAGCCTGCCGTCCTCGACGATCTGCCGGCCGCCCACGAAGGAGGCGGTGACCGGCGCGGCGGCGCCGAAGACGAGGGCGGTGACCGGGTCGGGGATCGACGAGTGGGCCAGCGTGTCGAGCTTCCACAGCACCAGGTCGGCGAGCTTGCCCGGCTCCAGCGAGCCGATCTCCCGTGCCCTGCCGAGGACTTGGGCGCCGCCGTAGGTGCCGAGACGCAGGGCCTGACGGGCGTTCAGGGCTGCTTCCCGGTGGCCGCCGAGACGGTTGATGAGGAGGGCGTTGCGCAGCTCGGTGTGGAGTTCGCCGGACTCGTTGGACGCGGTGCCGTCGACGCCGAGGCCGACCGGGATGCCGGCCGCCAGCATGTCGGGGACCCGCGCGATCCCGGCCGCCAGACGGGCGTTGGACGAAGGACAGTGCGCCACCCCCGTCTTCGTACGGGCGAAGGCGGCGATGTCGGAGTCGTTCATGTGGACGCAGTGCGCCATCCACACGTCCTCGCCGAGCCAGCCCGTCGACTCGAAGTAGTCGGTCGGCCCCAGGCCGAACAGTTCCTTGCAGAACTGCTCCTCCTCGACGGTCTCCGAGCCGTGCGTGTGCAGCCTTACGCCCTTGCGTCGCGCCAACTCGGCGCCCTTCCGGAGAAGTTCGGTGGAGACGGAGAACGGCGAGCAGGGAGCGACCGCGATCTGCGTCATGGCACCGAAGGACGCGTCGTGGTGCTCGTCGACGGTCGCCTCGGTGGCGGCGAGCGCGCCTTCGAGGGTCTCGACGGCGAAGTCGGGCGGAAGACCGCCGTCCTTCTCGCTGCGGTCCATGGAGCCGCGGGCGAGGGTGAAACGGACTCCCATCTCCCGGGCGGCGCGGATGATGGATCCCGACAGGTCCCCGGAGCCCTGCGGGAACACGTAGTGGTGGTCCATCGTGGTGGTGACACCGCCCCGGGCCATCATCGCGAGCGACCCCTGGGCGGCCGCGTACGTCATCCGCTCGTCGATGCGCGCCCAGATCGGGTAGAGCGCCACGAGCCAGTTGAAGAGGTTGTGGTCCGTGGCGAGGCCGCGGGTGATCCACTGGTAGAAGTGGTGGTGCGTGTTGACCAGGCCGGGGGTCACGAGATGGCCCGTCGCGTCGATACGGCGTACGACGTTCTCCAGTCCCTCGGGGGCCTTGCCGGCGCCGAGCGACTCGATGCGGTTCCCCGCGATGACGACATGGCCGAAGGCGTGCTCGGTGTCGTCGGCGTCCACGGTCGCGATCGCACAGTTCTCGATGACGATGCGCTGAGCCATCGTTCGTCCTCTACTTTCCCTCTGCTGTCCAGGTCCGTGTCCGCCTCGGAGGTTGCTGACTCAGAGGTTGCTGAGATCCACCGGGATCCTCGCCTCGCAGCCGTCCCTCAGGACCGTGGCCTCGATCAGGCCGTACGGGCGGTCGGCGGCGAAGTACACAGCTCCGTCGGCGGTGTCGTTCTTGAGCCCGAACGGCTCCAGGTCCGCGAGGAAGTGGTGCTTGTTCGGGAGCGAGAAGCGAACCTCGTCGATCTCGTCGCGGTGGTCGATGATGCGCGCGCCCATGCGGTAGAGGGTCTGCTGGAGCGACAGCGAGTACGTCTCCGCGAAGGCCCGGAGCATGTGCTCCTTGACCTGCTCGTACGACGTGTCCCAGTCGGGGGCCTCCTGCTCGTCGTCGGTCCAGTTGAAGCGCCAGCGGCTGGAGACCTCGGTGGCCAGGATGCGGTCGTACGCCTCGGGGAGGGTCGTGTACTCGTCCTTGACGTAGCCCCAGAACTCGGAGTTCGTCGAGTTCATCACGACGAGGTCCTTGAGCCCGGAGACGACCTCCCACCCCTCGCCGTCGTACGTGATCTGCGTGAGGCGGGTCTCCTGTCCCTTGCGGACGAAGGAGTGCGCGCCCTGTCCGGCGTTCTCGATGCGCTCCCAGGCGTATTCCTCGATACGGATGCGTGCCGTCCTGATCGGCTCCTGGCTCGTCACGAAGTGGCGGGCGAGGTGGATGCCGAACTGCTCGGCGGACTCGATGCCGTACTGCTTGGCGAAGGCGTACACCGTGTTCTTGGTGGTGTCGGTCGGCAGGACGTTCGCGTTGGAGCCGGAGTAGTGGACCTCCTCCATGTCGCCGGAGAGCGACACGGAGACGTTCAGGTCCTTGATGTGATGGGTGGCACCGTCCCGCGTGATCTTGACGACTCGGTTCTCGGCCTTGCCGTACTGGTTCTGTCCCAGGATCGTGGGCATCTAGCTAGCTCCCTCGGTAAACGGAGTAGCCGAACGGGTTGAGCAGCAGCGGCACGTGGTAGTGCTCGCCCCGCACGACGGCGAAGGTGACCGCCACCTCCGGGAAGAACGCATCACCGTCCCGGTGTGCGGAGAGGTACGCGCCCGTCTCGAAGCGGAGCCGCACATGCGTGGCGCCCTGTGGTGGTACCGGGAGGTCCTTGCAGCGTCCGTCGGCGTCCGTGGCGGAGGAGCCGAGCTCCGTCCACTCGGCCTCTGCGGCTTCGCGTGCCGACAGCGAGACGGGCACGCCTTGGGCGGGGCGGCCGATGCTGGTGTCCAGGATGTGGGTGGACACCGATGCGGTACTCATCAATCGTCGTCCTCTTGTTCCACGAGTCGGGCGAGGCGGATGCGGTTGATCTTGCCCAGTTCGGTGCGGACGATCTCGCGCTCCCGCTCGGGCGAGTTGCCGATCCGTTCCTTGATCGCGTCGCGCATCTGCTCGCCGGTGCGGCCGGTGGCGCAGATCAGGAAGACGTGGCCGAACCTGTCCTGGTACGCCAGGTTCAGCTCCAGCATCTCGGCCTTCAGCTCCTCGGAGGCGCCCGCCATACCGCGCTGTTCCCGGGCCGAGGCCGGATCGCCGGGCTTCGGGCGGCCGATCGGCGGGTGCCCGGCCATGGCTTCCTCCAGGTCCGCGGTGGTCAGCTCCGCCATGGCGGCGTCACTGGCGCGGAAGAGGTCGTCGGCCGTGGCGTACGGGCGGCGCGCGAGCAGCCTGCGCCCCCATTCCACCGATGCACACGCCTCGTGGAGCGCCCCGGCGGCGGCGTGCTCCTCCAGGGCGTTGAACCGGGTGAGGCCCGGCGTCGAAGAACTCGAGATCACGGGACCAGCTAACGCCCCACAGCGACACGACGTCAACAGTTTGTTGAAAAAACCAGCCCGCCAGGACTGCCAGCTCGGGCGGTGCTCGGGCGGTGCTCGGGCGGGCCAGGCTCAGTCGCCCTTCGTCGCGTTCTCCCGGTTCAGATAGTTGTAGACGGTGAAGCGGCTCACGCCGAGGGCGCTTGCCACCGTCTCCACGCCATGGCGTACGAAGAACGCTCCGCGCGCCTCCAGGGTGCGGACGACCTCCTGTTTGGCCTTGCGGTCGAGTTCGGCCAGGGGCTTGCCCTGCTTGCGCTCCAGGGCGGCCAGGATGTGGTCGAGCGAGTCGGCGAGCTGGGGCAGGCGTACGGCGACGACGTCCGCGCCCTCCCAGGACAGGACGACGTCGTCGGGGCCGGCCTGCCCGGGCGGCAGCATCTCGCCGCCCATGGCGTCGACCAGCGGCTTGACCGCCGTGACGAAGGGGTCGTCCCCCAAACCGGTCACCGATCGCCCTCCTCGATCACGTTGACCTGCAGCGAGACCCGGGTGGCGCCCGCCTCCAGGGTCTTGCGCAGCAGCGCGTCCACGGCGGTGAGCAGCGTGTCGGCGCCACCCTCTGCCGTGTTGCCGAACGGGCCGACGTCCACGGCGTCCAGTTCGGCCGCGTCGATGACCTCGCGGGCGACGAGCGCGTGCGGCGGCACCTCGTCGAGGTCGAAGGGCTCGGTCGTGAATTCCACTCTCAGTCGCACACTGCCCCCAGAACCACCGTCTGACCTGCACCCGCGGCGACAGAGCCGGTTGGCCCGCCACGAGGCGACCCTAACCACTGACCGGCGATAACGGCCAGAACTCGATGAGCGCCGCCCCCTCCACAACCGCGGATACCGGACGGTAATGTCGCCAACCGCCGGGCAGCACGGGTCCGGCGGGCGAGCGCGAAGGGGCCTCGATGGCGTCGGACATGCCTGCGGAGATGCCTACGGGCGGGCCTCCGGACGTGCCTGCGGACATGCCTGGGGAAATGGCTGCGCAGGCACAGGCCGCCCATGACCGTTGGCAGCACATGTGGAGCCACCGCGAGCAGTTGCTCAAGGTGGCCCGGCGTAGATCGATGAGCCCGGAGGACGCCGAGGACGCCGTGCACGAGGCGATGCTGCGGGCCGCGGAACGCCCGGATCTCGACGACGAGCGCCTCGCCGCCTGGCTGACGACCGTCACGATGCGGTTGTGCGTCGACCGCTACCGCCAGGTCAACCGCGAGGCCGAGGTGCGCACCAGCCCGACGCTGTTCGCCCCCGGACCGGTGCCGGTCGAGGAGGCGGTGTGCGACCGGGCGGAGGCCAAGTGGCTGGCCGTGCGCAGCGGGGAACTGCCCGCCCGCCAGGCGGAGGCGCTCCGGCTGAAGTCCGAGGACCTGGACGTCGGCCAAGTCGCCGTTCGGATGGGGCTGAGCTACCGCACCGTCGAGTCGCTGCTGGCCCGGGCCCGGCGGACGCTGCGCAACTCGCTGGCCGGAACGCTCGGGCTCGCCCTGTTCCTGTGCGGACGCGGCCGGCCGCGAGCGGGCGGACACGCCCAGGCCGTGGCGGTGGCCTCCACGGCGGTGACCCTGGCGGTGGCGGGGCTGGTCATCCCGTACGCGGCCGACTGGGGCGGCGACCGTACGCCGCCGCGCCCCGGCAAATCGGAGTCCACCGAATCGCTCCGGCCGGACGGCGACAGCCGGGCGACGCCCCCGGACACGCGCGACCACCCGGCCTCCTCGGCGGTGCCCGGCCCGGGCACCACTGATTCTTCCGGTGACGGGTCCCTCATACCGCTGTCCGTGCCGCCCCTGCCGGAGGTCTCGCTGTCCCCGCTGCCGACGCTGCCGGCCCCCGGGGTCCCGGAAATTCCCGAGGTCCCTGAGGTCCCCGAGGTTCCCGAACTGCCCGAGGCGCCGCAGGTGCCCTCGCTGCCGAGCGCGCCCGCTGTCCCGCAACCGCCGGGCGCCCCTGACCTGCGGGTCACGTCCACCGCCCCGGAGGCCGTGGACGCTGTGTCCGCACCGTCCGACGCGCCCTCCCTCAGCGGCGTTCCCACCCTCGACGCCCTCCCGTAAAAAAATCTCGCGTTCGCAGCGACGGACGCCCCGCCCCTCCCCGTAGAGCAGATGTCGGAGCTGCTCCACGGCTGAAGGGTAGGACCGGATGGGTGTCGAGATCTGTGTGGAAGGGCTGACCAAGTCCTTCGGTCACCAGGTCATCTGGCAGGACGTGTCGCTGACGCTGCCCGCCGGGGAGGTATCGGTCATGCTCGGCCCCTCGGGCACGGGCAAGTCGGTGTTCCTCAAGACGCTCGTCGGGCTGCTGAAGCCGGACCGGGGCTCGATCCGGGTGGCGGGCCGGGACATCACCGGGCTCCGTGAGCACGACCTGTACGAGGTGCGGAAGCTGTTCGGTGTGCTGTTCCAGGACGGCGCGCTGTTCGGCTCGATGAGTCTGTACGACAACATCGCCTTCCCACTGCGCGAGCACACCCGTAAGTCCGAGAGCCAGGTCCGGCGGATCGTGCTCGAGAAGATGGACATGGTCGGGCTGATCGGCGCCGAGGAGAAACTGCCGGGCGAGATATCCGGCGGGATGCGCAAGCGGGCCGGTCTGGCCAGGGCCCTGGTTCTCGACCCCCAGATCATTCTCTTCGACGAGCCCGACTCGGGCCTCGATCCGGTGCGCGTCGCCTATCTCAATCAGCTCATCGTCGACCTCAACGCCCAGATCGACGCGACGTTTCTGATCGTCACGCACGACATCGCCTCGGCCCGCCAGGTGCCGGACAACATCGGGCTGCTGTTCCGCCGCGAGCTGGTCATGTTCGGGACCCGCGAGAAGCTGCTGACCAGCGACGAGCCCGTCGTACGGCAGTTCCTGAACGGCCGGATGCAGGGGCCGATCGGCATGGCGGAGGAGAAGGACGCCGCCCAGGTGGAGCAGGAGCTGGCGCAGCTCGGTGCCGGCGGGCACACGAAGGCTCCCGGCAGTCAGGCCATGACTCCCCGCCTGCTGCCGGGTCCGGGCATCCCCCGCCCGCCCCGCTGGGAGGCGATCGCGAGACGCGAGGCCGCCCTCCACCCGGGCCTTCACCCGGGCCCGTACGGGAAGGAGGTGGCGGACGCATGAGCCTGTCGCCGACCGGAGCGCTGCGGCACTCGGGCCATCTGTTCGCGATGGCCCTGGACGTCGTGTGGGCCATACCCCGACGGCCTTTCCAGGCGAGGGAGTTCATCCAGCAGGCCTGGTTCGTCGCGAGCGTGACGATCCTGCCGACGGCCCTCGTCTCGATCCCCTTCGGCGCGGTGATCGCGCTGCAGATCGGCAGCCTCACCCGGCAGTTGGGGGCCCAGTCGTTCTCGGGCGCCGCCTCGGTGCTCGCCGTACTGCGCGAGGCGTCGCCGATCGTCACCGCGCTGCTGATCGCGGGCGCGGGCGGCACGGCGATCTGCGCGGATCTCGGGGCGCGCAAGATCCGCGAGGAGATCGACGCGATGCAGGTGCTGGGCATCGACCCGATCCACCGCCTCGTCGTACCGCGTGTGCTCGCGTCGATGGTGGTGGCGGTGCTGCTCAACGGCCTGGTGTCGGTCGTCGGGGTCGCGGGCGGCTATTTCTTCAACGTCGTCCTGCAGAACGGCACACCGGGCGCGTATCTCGCCTCCTTCACCACCCTCGCCCAGCTCCCCGATCTGTGGGCGGCCGAGCTGAAGGCGCTCGTCTTCGGGGCGATCGCCGCGATCGTCGCCTCGTACAAGGGACTTACCGCGAAGGGCGGGCCGAAGGGTGTGGGCGACGCGGTGAACCAGTCGGTGGTGATCACCTTCATGTTGCTGTTCGTGACGAACTTCGTGATGACCGCCGTGTACTTCCAAGTCGTTCCGCAGAGGGGCTAGTCGATGCGAATCCTCGACCGCCCGTTGCGGTCCCTCGAAGAGCTGGGCACTCAACTGGTCTTCTACGGCCGCTCTTTGGCGTGGACCGGCCGCACCCTGCGCCGCTACAAGAAGGAGGTCCTGCGGCTGCTGGCCGAGGTGAGCTTCGGCCGCGGCGCGCTCGCGGTGGTCGGCGGCACGGTCGGTGTCATCGCCTTCCTGTCGTTCTTCACCGGCACGGAGGTCGGCCTGCAGGGGTACGCGGCGCTCAACCAGCTCGGCACCTCCAACTTCGTGGCGTTCCTGTCGGCGTACTTCAACACCCGGGAGATCGCCCCGCTGGTGGCCGGACTCGCGCTGTCCGCGACGGTCGGCGCCGGTTTCACCGCGCAGCTCGGCGCGATGCGGATCAGCGAGGAGACCGACGCGCTGGAGGTGATGGGCGTCCCCTCGCTGCCGTTCCTGGTGACGACCCGGATGATCGCCGGTTTCGTCGCGGTGATCCCGCTGTACGTGGTCGGGCTGCTGTCCTCCTACTTCGCCGCCCGCACCATCACCACCGGCTACTACGGACAGTCGGCGGGCACCTACGACCACTACTTCCAGCAGTACCTGCCCCCGGTCGACGTGTTGTGGTCCTTCGGCAAGGTGATCGTCTTCGCCGTCGTGATCATCCTGGTGCACTGCTACTACGGCTACCACGCGAGCGGCGGCCCGGCGGGGGTCGGCGTCGCGGTGGGCCGCGGCGTGCGGACCTCGATCGTCGCCATCAACGTCCTGGACTTCTTCCTCAGCCTGGCGATCTGGGGCGCCGACACGACCGTACGGATAGCGGGGTGAGTGCCGTGAGAGTGCTGAGACTGCGGGTGTACGGCCTTGTGTTCATCGCCGTGCTCGCACTGCTGCTGTCGCTCGCCGTGGCCGTCTACCAGCAGGCGTTCACCCCGGTAGTACGCGTCACGCTGGAGGCCGACAGCCTCGGCAACCAGCTCGATCCGCGCGCCGACGTCAAGCTGCGCGGGCTGCTGGTCGGCGAGGTGCGCGCGGTGCGGGCCGATGGTGAGAAGGCCACGCTGGACATCGCGCTCAAGCCGGAGCAGGTCGGGCAGATCCCCTCCGACGTGCATGCGCGGCTGCTGCCCAAGACGCTGTTCGGCGAGAAGTACGTCGATCTCGTGGCGCCCCGAGGCTCCTCGGCCCGGCCCATCCGCGCCGGGGACGTCATCACCCAGGACCGCACCAGGGTCGGCATGGAGCTGCAGCAGTTGTTGAACGACTTGCTGCCGCTGCTGCGGACCGTGCAGCCCGGCAAGCTCAACGCCACGCTCTCGGCGTTCTCCACCGCGCTGGAGGGACGCGGGGACCGGATCGGCGACAATCTCGTCCGCGTCGAGGGCTATCTGCGCCGCCTCAACCCGCACATGCCCTCGCTGCGGGAGGACATCGCACGGTTCGCCGACGTCGCCGAGGTGTACGGCGACGCGGCACCCGACCTGATGAAGATCCTGCACAACACCGTCACCACCAGCCGCACCCTCGTCGACAAGCGGGACCGACTGGCCGCCGCGCTCACCGCGACCACCGGCGTCGCGGGCACCGCGGAGGACTTCCTCGACGAGAACGGCGACCGGCTGATCACCCTCGGCCGGGTCTCGCGGCCCACGCTGGACCTCTTCGCCCGCTACTCGCCCGAGTACCCCTGCCTCCTCGACGGCCTGGTCCGGCAGGAGGCGGCATCGGAGGAGGCGTTCCGGGGCGGCAAGATGCGCATCACCCTGGAGGTCGTCCGGCAGCGGTCCGCGTACGAACCCGGTGAGGAACCGCGCTACGGCGAGCGGTCCGGACCCGACTGCAGAGGCCTTCCGGGCCCGCGGGTGCCCGGGCCCGACACCCGCCTCAACGACGGTACGAAGCGGGGAAGTTCGGGTGGCGGCACAGGGCCGGGCGGGGTCGGGGTGTCCGCCACCGAGGCCGAACAGCGCGCGGTCGGATCGCTCGTGGCGCCCGTTCTGGGCGTGCCCGCCGACGAGGTACCGCCGGTCGCGACGCTGCTGTTCGGACCGATGGCCCGCGGAACGGCGGTGACCGTCGCATGAGGACGAGGATCATGAGCAAGAGGACAAGGACGAGGACGACACCCGCACGCCGGGCCGCCGCGCCGCTGGTCAAGTTCGGCCTCTTCGCGGTGGTGACGATCCTGGCGACGGCTCTGCTCGCCGCCACCATCGTCAACATCTCCTTCGCCCCCGAACACACGTACCGCGCGGTGTTCAGCGACGTCACGGGGCTGGAGGAGGGCGACGACATCCGGGTGGCCGGGGTGCGGGTGGGCGAGGTCGAGGACGTGACGATCAAGGACCGGACCCTGGCCGAGGTCGCCTTCACCGTCCGCGCCGACCGTCCGCTGCTGCGCAGCACCGGCGCGATCGTCCGCTACCGGAACCTGGTCGGGCAGCGGTACATCGCGCTGACCGAGGGTGCGGGCGACGGGACCCGGCTACGGCCCGGCGGCACGATCCCGCTGTCCCGGACCCGGCCCGCGCTGGATCTCAACGCGCTGCTGAACGGCTTCAAGCCGCTGTTCGCCGCGCTCAGCCCGAAGGACGTCAACCAGCTCGCCACGGAGATCGTGAAAACGCTGCAGGGCGAGGGCGGCACCGTCAACAGCCTGCTCGCGCACACGGCCTCGCTCACGACCACGCTCGCGGGCCGCGACCAGCTCATCGGTTCCGTGATCGACAACCTCAACACCGTGCTGAAGACGCTCGACCGGCGCGGCGCCCGCTTCTCCGGGCTGCTCAAGCAGCTGCGGCGGGTGATCTCCGGACTGTCCGCCGACCGCAAGCCCATCGGCAACTCGCTGGTGAGTATCGGTGACCTGACCGCGGCCACCTCGGGACTGCTCGAGGACGCGCGCCCGCCGCTCAAGGACGACATCGCCGGGCTGACCGATCTCACCGGCACGCTGAACAAGAACGAGAAGACCGTGGAGGGCGTCCTGAAGAGGCTGCCGAACAAGCTCAACGAGCTGACGGGGACGGCGTCCTACGGCTCGTGGTTCAACTTCTACCTCTGCGACTTCGACGGCCGCATCGTGCTGCCCAAGACGCGGCAGGTCCTCACTCCCGAGCTGCATGTGGCGAGGGCGAGGTGCGGCCGGTGATGAGGCGCATCCTCGGGCGCGGTTCCCGCGCCCGCCGGCCGGAACCACTGGTGAAGGTACGAGTCGAGCCGCCGAAGCTGCTGAGGTTCCTGCGGCCGAGACTGCCGAGGATCCGGCCGCCGAGGCTGCCCCGGATACGGCTGCTGCCTCGTGCGGTCCCGTTCCGGGTGGGGGCACCTCCCAGCGCTGGCTGGGGGAGTAACCCCGTCGTCATCGGCGCTGTCGGTCTCACCACCCTCGCGCTGCTGGCCGTCGCCGCGTTCAACGCCGACAGTCTCCCGCTGATCGGCGGCGGCCGGACGTACAGCGCGGCCTTCTCGGAGGCGGGCGGGCTCAAGGCGGGCGACGAGGTGCGGATCGCCGGGGTGAAGGTCGGCAAGGTCGAGGAGGTCGACCTGGACGGCGACCACGTCAAGGTCACCTTCAAGGTCAAGGGCGATCCGGGATTCGGCACGGCGACCGGTGCGTCGATCCGGGTCAAGACGATCCTCGGCGCGAAGTACCTCGCGCTGCATCCGAAGGGGCCGGGGCAGTTGACGGCCGGCAGTGAGATCCCGCTGCGGCGGACGGTCGCCGCGTACGACGTCGTGCAGGCCTTCAGCGATCTGACCACCACGACGGAAGAGGTCGACACTCAGCGGCTCGCGAAGGCGCTGGACACCATCTCCACCACCTTCCAGGACTCGCCGACCGAGGTACGGGCGTCCATCAAGGGGCTGTCGAAGATCTCCAAAACGGTGGCCTCACGCGACAAGGCGCTGCGCGAACTCCTCGACCACGCCGACGGCGTCACCGGGGTGCTGGCCGCTCGGTCCAAGGACTTCACCGCGCTGGTCGAGGACGGCGACAAGCTCTTCAAGGAGATCAGCAAGCGGCGCAAGGCGATCCACAAGCTGCTCAAGAGCTCCGCCGCGCTGGGCATCCAGCTCTCCGGCCTGGTCGAGGACAACAGGAAGGAGATCGGGCCCGCGCTCAAGGGCCTCAACACCTTCGTGAAGATGCTCGAACGCAACCAGTCGAGCCTCGACCGGAGCGTCAAGCTGCTCGCGCCCTATGTGCGGGTCTTCACCAACACCCTCGGCAACGGCCGCTGGTTCGACAGCTACATCCAGAACCTGGTCGCCGCTCCGGTGGTGCCGCGGACGGGAGACTCACGATGAACAGGCGTATCGCGCGCCGTCTTGCCCTGGTCACCGCCCTGGCGCTCGTCGCCGCGCTCGCCGTGGTGCTGTGGCCGCGTGCCGAGAGCGTGCGCGTCACCGCGTACTTCCCGCGCACCGTCGGCATCTACCCCGGCTCGGACGTCCGCGTCCTCGGTGTCCGGATCGGCGAGGTCAAGAAGATCACACCGCTGGGCGAGCGGGTGCGGGTGGAGCTGGAGTACGAGGAGGGACGCAAAGTGCCGGCCGACGCCAAGGCCGCGATCATCAACTCCTCGGTGGTCAGCGACCGTTACCTACAGCTGCTGCCGGTGTACCGGAAGGGCCCGGTGCTGCGGGACGGCGACGTGATCCCCGAGGCGCGTACGGCCGTTCCGGTCGAGCTGGACCGGATCTTCGACAGTCTGCACACCACGTCGGAGGCGCTCGGCCCGAAGGGCGCGAACAAGGACGGCTCGCTGTCCCGGCTGCTGGGAGTGAGTGCGGACAACCTCGACGGGCAGGGGGAGAACCTGAACGGGACGGTCGAGGACCTCTCGAAGGCGGTCACGACCCTGTCCGATGGACGGGGGGACCTGTTCGGGACCGTACGGAATCTCCAGGTGTTCACGGCCGCGCTGGCGGGCGACGACAAGAGCGTGCGGTCGTTCAACAGCAGCCTCGCCAAGGTGGCGAAGCAGCTCGCCGGGGAGCGCGAGGACCTCGCCGCGGCGCTGAAGCACCTCGGCACGGCGCTCGGTGACGTCTCCGAGTTCGTCAGGACGAACAAGAAGTCGCTGACCTCGAACGTGAAGGGCCTCAGCAAGGTCACCAAGGTGCTCGTCACCCAACGGGCCGCGCTGGAGGAGCTGTTGGAGGTCGCGCCGACAGGGCTGTCCAATCTGCAGAACACGTACAACGCGTCCGCCGGCACACTCGACACCCGCAACAACCCCGACGGGCCGCAGGATCCGGCCGCGCTGCTGTGCTCCGTGCTGAAGACGACCGGGGACGAGGGCGGCAAGAACCCCGACTGCCGGGACCTGGAGAAGCTCTTCGACTCCCTGCCCGAGCTGCCGCCGGCCCCCGCGGTGCCGAGCACGGGCACGGTCGACCGGACGCTGGGCGGGATCCTGGAGGCCGACGCATGAGCCTGCTGCGAAAGGGCGGGGCGGTCGCGTGGGCGGCCGTCGGTTCGATGCTGCTGTCCGGCTGCGAGTTCAACGGCTGGTACGACGTCCAGCTGCCCGGTGGCGCCGCCGCGGACGGCCACGCCTACCACGTCACGGTCGAGTTCAGGGACGTACTCGACCTGGTGCCGCAGTCCGCCGTGAAGGTCAACAACGTCACCGTGGGCGCCGTCGAGAAGGTGGAGCTGGCCGGGTGGCACGCTCGGGTGCGGCTGCGGGTCGCCGACTCGGTGAAGCTGCCCGGCAACGCGGTCGCCGAGCTGCGGCAGACCAGCATGCTCGGCGAGAAGTACGTGGCACTGTCCGCCCCGCCGGACGCCGCCCCGGTGGGCCGGCTCGGCGACGGCGACCGGATCCCGCTGTCCCGCAGCGGCCGGAACCCGGAGATCGAGGAAGTGCTGTCCGCCCTGTCCGCGCTCCTCAATGGCGGCGGAGTGGCCCAGCTCAAGACGATCACCGTGGAGCTCAACAAGGCCCTGGCGGGCCGGGAGAACCGGGTCAAGTCCCTCCTCAAGGAGCTGAACACCTTCCTCGGCGGCCTGGACAAGCAGCGCAAGGACATCGTGCGTGCGCTCAAGGGCATCGACCGGCTGGCCAAACGGCTGGGCAAGGAGAAGAAGACCATCGCCCGTGCCGTCGACACCATGCCGCCCGCACTGAAGGTCCTCGCCGACCAGCGACGCGACCTGACCAGGATGCTCACCGCGCTGTCCAAGCTCGGCACGACGGGCACCAAGGTGGTCAACGCCTCGCGGGACGACACGGTCGCGAACCTGAAGCAGCTGAGGCCGATCCTGCAGCAGCTGAACAAGGCGGGCGACGATCTGCCCAACTCCCTCGAACTGCTGACCACTTACCCGTTCCCGCGCAACGCCGTCGACGCCGTCAAGGGCGACTACGTCAACCTCAAGGTGACCGCCGACCTCGATCTGGCGGGCATCTACGGCAACCTCACCGACAAGCCCGGCGAGAAGGACGGGGGAGGCAAGGACGAGCCCGAGGGCCCGGACCTGCCCGAACTCCCGGAAGTCCCGGGCGTACCGCTGCCCACCTCACTGCCGGACACTCCGGACACCCCTGATCTGCCGGACGCACCGGCCGAGCCCTCGGCCCCCTCGGACGGCGGCCCGCTGTGCCCACCGGTGTGCACGAGCGGCTATGCCTCCTACGGAACCTCGGGCGGCCTGCCACCAGGGATCGATCTCGCGCTCGCGGAGCTCATGCTGAAGGGGATACAGCCGTGATCACACGTACGGTCAAGGCTCAGCTGCTCGCCTTCGCCACCGTCACCGCCGTCGGGGTGTCCTATGTCGGCGTCGAGTACACGGGCCTGGTGGACGGCCTCCTCGACCGCGGTTACACCGTGCGGGCGGACTTCGCCGACTCCGGAGGGGTCTTCCCCGGCGCCGAGGTCACCTATCGCGGGGTGCCGGTGGGCCGGGTCGGCGCGCTGCGGCTCACCGGTTCCGACGGTGTCTCGGTCTCCCTCGACATCGAGGACGACGGGCCGCGCATCCCGGCGGACACCCTCGCCGTGGTGGCCAACCGTTCGGCGGTGGGCGAGCAGTACGTCGATCTTCAGCCGCGCGCCTCCGGCGGCCCGTACCTGCTCGACGGCAGCTCGATCCCGCGCGACCGCACCCGGGTTCCGCTGCCCACCACTGACATGGTCCTCAGTCTCGACCGGCTGGTCACCTCGGTCGGCAAGGACGATCTACGGGTCACCGTCGACGAGTTGGGCAAGGCCTTCTCCGGCACCGGACCGCGGCTGAGCCGGCTGGTGGACTCGGGCAACTCGCTCGTCGAGTCGGCGTCCGACTCGCTCCCGCAGACCATCTCGCTGATCGAGGACGCACGGAAGGTCCTCAAGACGCAGGCGGACCAGGGCTCGTCCATCAAGTCGTTCTCCCGCGATCTGGCGGCGCTCACCGCCCAGTTGAAGTCGAGTGACGGGGATCTGCGCAAGCTGATCGGCAACACGGTGCCGGCCGCGCAGGAGGTGAACTCCCTGCTGAAGTCCACCGGGCCGCATCTGCCGGTCCTGCTGGCCAATCTCATCAGCGGCGGCCAGGTCACGCTGGCGCGGCTGCCCGGCGTGGAGCAGGCCCTGGTCACGTTCCCGGTGGTGGTCGCGGGCAGCTACACCGTCATCCCGGGCGACGGCACCACCCACTTCGGGATGGTCGTCAACGCCGACGACCCGCCGCCGTGCACCCAGGGATACGGGACAGGACGCCGCGACCCCGCCGACACCAGCACGCGCCCGGCGAACACCGACGCGCGCTGCACGGCCCCGCGCGGCAGCGACACCTCGGTGCGCGGCGCGCAGAACGCCCCCGGCGCGTCGGCCGGTTCCGGCGGCGCCGACCAGGCCGCGTACATCGCGCCATACGACCCGGAGACCGGCACCGCCACCGGTCCGGACGGAACGTCCGTCGAGATCGGCTCGACGGGCGGACAGCAGACCGTGTTCGGAAAGGAGTCGTGGCAATGGCTTCTCGTGGGACCGATGTCATGAACGAGGGTTCTGAGGACATGAACGAGGGTTCCGACATGAGCAAGGGCTCTGACATGAGCGCAGGCTCCGGCACTGGATCGGGCTCCGACGTGAGCGCGAGCTCCGACACGAGCGGCGGCCTGCGGCGCAGGGCGCTGTCGGCGGGGCTCGCCGTGACGACGGCCGTGGTGACCGCGCTGACCATCTGGCTGAGCGTCCAGCTGTACGAGCAGCACGAGGCGGACCAGCGGCGCCAGGACATCCTCGCGGCGGCCCGTCAGTCGGCGCTGAACTTCACCTCGCTCGACTACCGGCACTACGACCGGGACAGCGGGAACGTGCTGAAGGGTGCCACCGGCGACTTCAAGAAACAGTTCGCCGCGCAGACCGAGGAGCTGACCAAGCTGGTCGCCCAGAACAAGTCGGTGTCCGAGGGCCAGGTCCTCGAGGCGGGCATCGCACGGTCCGACGAGCGCTCGGCCCGTGTCCTGGTGGTCGCCGACAGCAAGGTGACCAACACCGCCGTGCCCGCCGGGGAGGCGCGCACCTACCGGTTGCAGCTCGACCTCGTCCTGAAGGGCGGCCGCTGGCTGACGTCCGACGTCGAGTTCGTCGGCTGACCGCACCCCGCCCCGCCGCGAGACCAGTCTCGTACGACCCGTAAGCCAGTGAGGAGAAAGACCGTGGCGAACCTGACCACCCGGGGGCGCGGTGCCGGTTCATCCGCCCGCCGCACCCTGACGGCGGCCGCCCGCGCGGCGGCGAAGCGCGTGGAACGCGTGGAGGGTGCGGATCGTGTGGAGCGCAAGGATCGTGTGGAGCGCAAGGATCGTGTGGAGCGCGGCTCCGTCGATACCCGACGGTCCGGGCGCACCGTGCTCATCGAGAGGCCGGACGGCTGGGACGACCCGCCCGAGCCGTCGCCGGAGTCCTTCGAGGAGGATCCTCCGGCGAGAAGGAAGGCGTACCCCGTCGTACTCGTCGTCGTGCTCGCCGTCCTGCTCGTCGCGGGTCTGATCGCGGTCGCCGTGCTCGGGTGGCAGTACCGGGACGGGCGGCGGGCCGAGCAGGCGCGGGGAGAGGCGCTCGCGGCCGCGCGGAAGGCGGCACCCGTCGTGTTGTCGTACGACCACCGGCATCTGGACCGCGACTTCGCCGCGGCGCGCGCCCATCTCACCGGGGACTTCCGTGACGAGTACGGGAAGACCACGAAGACGGTGGTGGGGCCGACAGCCAGGAAGTACCAGGGCGTGGTGAAGGCCACGGTGGTGGAACCCGCCGACGGCGCCCCCGCGGCCTCCGTCGTGTCGGCCTCGCCGGACAAGGCGGTCGTGCTGCTCTTCGTCAACCAGGTGACCAGGAGCACCCAGGTCTCAGGTCCCCGCGTGGACCTGAACCGGGTGCGGATGACGCTCACCCGTACCTCCGAGGGCTGGAAGGTGAGTGCCGTCGACGCGCTCTGATCCGTCGGCCACCGCAGCAGCGCCCCCGCGCCTCCCGCGCGGGGGCGTTCTTTCGTGGCGTGTAGCGGGCCGCACCCTTGACAGTCGTCCTGAACCACGGGCAGTCTTCCATTGAACAGAAAATAGTTTCCACAATACGGAAGGAGCGTCGCCTTCCCATGCCAGGTTCTGCATCAGGTTCGGAATGGGGCACAGCCGCAGAGCAGCGCTTCGACGTCAACCTGTCGATCCTCTTCACGGAACTCCCGCTGCTGCAACGCCCCGCGGCCGCCGCGGCGGCCGGCTTCACCGCGGTGGAACTGTGGTGGCCCTGGGTCGACTCCCCCGTCCCCGAGCGGACCGAACTCGACGCGCTGAAAAGGGCGATCGAGGACGCGGACGTCCAACTGACGGGCCTGAACTTCTATGCCGGGCAGCTGCCGGGCCCGGACCGGGGTGCGCTGTCGATCCCGGGCGAGGAGTCCGAGAAGTTCCGCGCGAACGTCGACGTGGCGGCGGACTTCGCCCAGTCCCTGGGCTGCACGGCCCTCAACGCCCTGTACGGCAACCGCGTCGACGGCGTGACACCGGACGAGCAGGACGCGCTCGCACTGGAGAATCTGGTGCTCGCGGCCCGCGCCGCGAGCCGCATCGGCGCCATCCTGCTCATCGAGACCCTCAACCGGCCCGAGTCGCCGCACTACCCGCTGGTGACCGCCTCGGCGGGCATCGGCGTCGTCGACAAGGTCAACGAGGCGACCGGCCTCGGCAACGCCAAGTTCCTCATGGACCTCTACCACCTGTCCATGAACGGCGAGGACCTCCCGTCGGTGATCGAGCGCCACGCCGCGAAGACCGGCCACGTCCAGATCGCCGACAACCCCGGCCGCGGTGCCCCCGGCACGGGGACGCTCCCGCTGGCAGACCTCCTCGGGCGGCTGAAGAAGGCGGGTTACGAGGGCTGGGTCGGCCTGGAGTACAAGCCGGGCGACCGCCCGAGCACCGAGTCCTTCGCCTGGCTCCCGCCGGAGGCACGCGCGGCCCGGTGACACAGCCCGCCACGACACCCCACGGACGAGACCCGGCGACCCGTACCAGACCAGGCCCGGCAACCCATAGACGTAACACAGGAGTCAGAGAGGCACCCTCATGAGCAGCACGCTTCCCAAGGTCGCGTGGATCGGGCTCGGCATCATGGGCTCCCCCATGTCCGAGAACCTGATCAAGGCGGGCTACGACGTCACCGGCTACACCCTGGAGCGGGACAAGCTCGACCGCCTGGCCGCCGCCGGCGGCACCGCGGCCGGATCGATCGCCGAAGCCGTGCGGGACGCCGACGTCGTGATCACCATGGTGCCCGCGTCCCCGCAGGTCGAGGCCGTCTCGTACGGCCCCGGCGGCATCCTGGAGAACGCGAGGCCCGGCGCGCTCCTGATCGACATGTCGTCCATCACCCCGCAGACCTCGATCGACCTGGCCGAGGCAGCCTCGGACAAGGGCATACGCGTCCTCGACGCCCCGGTGTCCGGCGGTGAGGCCGGTGCCGTCGAGGCCGTGCTGTCCATCATGGTCGGCGGCGACCAGGCCGACTTCGAGCAGGCGAAACCGGTCTTCGAGGCGCTCGGCAAGACGATCGTGCTGTGCGGCCCGCACGGCTCCGGCCAGACCGTGAAGGCCGCGAACCAGCTGATCGTCGCGGTGAACATCCAGGCGTGCGCCGAGGCCGTGGTCTTCCTGGAGAAGTCCGGCGTGGACCTCGACGCCGCGCTCGACGTCCTGGGCGGCGGGCTCGCGGGTTCCACCGTGCTGACGCGCAAGAAGGACAACTTCCTGAACCGCGACTACAAGCCGGGCTTCCGCATCGACCTGCACCACAAGGACATGGGCATCGTCACGGACGCCGCCCGCCGAGTCGGCGCCGCACTGCCGACCGGCGCCGTGGTCGCCCAACTCGTCGCCTCACTACGCGCCCAGGGCGACGGCGACCTGGACCACTCGGCCCTGCTGCGAGCCGTCGAGCGTCTCTCCGGCACGCACGTCTGACCTGGGCCCGCGCCCGACAGCCCTCCGGGTGGCGCCGTGGCTGACACCTGTCCTGTCGCGCCCAAGCCACAGCGCCACCCGGAGCCACACCCCGCCGCGCCCCTACTCCAGCGTGCGTACGGGGCCTACGGAACCCTCAAATCAACCTCTGAACCTGGCTCAAGGGCTTCAACTTCCCCCGGATGCGGGCACATCATTCTCGGCACGAGGCCCGCCGGCACGGGGGCGGCGGGCCTCGGAGCGGGGGTCGGGGGACTGATGAGCAGCGGTGCGCACTGGAACTGCAACTCGGGCCGGAGCTGCGGCTCGGGCGGGAGCGGGCACGGCTGAGTCCCACCTGAGGGATTTCGTGCTCCCAGGCGTGGAGAAGGGCGGCCCACCTTCCGGTCGGCCGCCCCCCGCCATCGAGCCGCAGGCGCCGTATCAGACCTTCAACGGCCTGATCGATGTCGGCGTGTGGTCCGGATCGGTCGCGATCTCCTCGAACTCCACGACGTTGCCTATGTCGTTCGTCGTCGACATCGCGATGTTGGTGACGCGCTCCAGGATCACCTCGACGACTACCGGCACCTGATGCCGGTCGGCGAGCTTCTTGGCCTGCTCGAAGGCCGCGCCCAGTTCGTTCGGGTCGGTGACGCGGAGCGCCTTGCAGCCGAGACCTTCGACGACCTTGACGTGGTCGACGCCGTAGCCGCCGAGCTCGGGCGAGTTGATGTTCTCGAACTCCAGGTTGACCTGGAAGTCGATGTCGAACGCCCGCTGCGCCTGGCGGATCAGGCCCAGGTAGGAGTTGTTCACCAGGACGTGGACGTAAGGGATCCTGTGCTGGGCACCGACTGCCAGTTCCTCGATCATGAACTGGAGGTCGTAGTCGCCGGACAGGGCCACCACGGACGCCTCCGGGTCTGCCTTGGCGACGCCGAGCGCGGCAGGGACGGTCCAGCCGAGAGGGCCCGCCTGGCCGCAGTTGATCCAGTGGCGAGGCCGGTAGACGTGCAGCATCTGGGCTCCGGCGATCTGCGAGAGACCGATCGTCGACACGTACCGGGTCTCCGGGCCGAAGGCCTTGTTCATCTCCTCGTACACGCGCTGCGGTTTGATCGGGATGTCGTCGAAGTGTGTACGTCGCTGGAGCCGGGCTCGCTTCTCCTGTGCGGAGGCCGCCCACGCACTCCGGTCCGGCAGCCTGCCCGCGGTCCTCAACTCCCGTGCCACCTCGACGAACAGCTTCAGCGCGGCCTTCGCGTCGGAGGCGATGCCGTAGTCCGGGGCGAAGATCCTCCCGATCTGAGTCGGTTCGATGTCGACATGGACGAACGTCCGGCCGGCCGTGTAGACATCCAGCTTGCCGGTGTGGCGATTGGCCCAGCGGTTGCCTACACCGAGGACGAAGTCGGACTCCAGGAAGGTCGCGTTGCCGTAGCGGTGCGAGGTCTGGAGGCCGACCATGCCGGCGTTCAGCTCGTGGTCGTCGGGAAGGACGCCCCAGCCCATGAGGGTGGGGACGACCGGCGTGCCGGTCAACTCGGCGAATTCGACGAGGAGTTCGCAGGCATCGGCGTTGATGACACCGCCGCCTGCGACGATGAGCGGGCGCTCGGACTCGCCCATGAGCGCGAGAGCCTTCTCGATCTGTGCGCGGGTCGCCGACGGCTTGTAGACCGGCAGCGGCTCGTACGTCTCCGGGTCGAACTCGATCTCCGTCAGCTGGACATCGACGGGAAGGTCGATGAGGACGGGGCCGGGGCGGGCGGAGCGCATCAGGTGGAACGCCTGCTGGAAGACGCCCGGAACCTGGGCCGCCTCCAGCACCGTGACCGCCATCTTGGCGACCGGCCTGGCGATCGAGGCGATGTCGACGGCCTGGAAGTCCTCCTTGTGGATCACGGCGGTCGGCGCCTGGCCGGTGACGCACAGGATCGGGATCGAGTCGCCGGTCGCGGAGTACAGACCGGTGATCATGTCGGTGCCGGCGGGGCCGGACGTACCGACGCAGACACCGATGTTGCCGGAGTGGGTGCGGGTGTACCCCTCCGCCATGTGCGAGGCGCCCTCGACATGGCGGGCAAGGGTGTGGTCGATCCCGCCGGAGGCCTTGAGCGCGGCGTAGAAGGGGTTGATCGCCGCGCCCGGGACACCGAACGCGTGGCTGACCCCCTCACGCTTGAGGATCTCAACTGCCGTGCGGGCAGCGGTCATACGAGCCATGGCGTACTCCTGCTCGGGCTTGCTTCGGCCGTCGGATTCGAGCTCCCGTCGCGCCCCGCGGTGAGCTGTGAATTTCCCTGGGATTCCATGAATTCCGCATAACGGAAAATTACTTCTGCTATTTGGAAGCAATGTAAGCGGCGCCCCAGGGACCGTCAAGGGAGTGCGCGCGGGTCGCCGTGACCGGGCCCACGTGTCCGTTGCCCCAACTCCCTGCCGCGGGAGGCCCGCTTGGAGGACGATGGAGGCGCAGTCCCGATGTGACGTCTCTGGAGTGGGGACATGGCAGAGAGCGTTCCGGTGCGGTGCCCGGCCTGCCGTCGCGAGCACCACTACACAGCGCCGTCCTTTCCCTGTGCGTGCGGAGCACCCGTCACGCCCGCGCTCGACCTGCGCGCGGCCCTGGAGCCCGTCACGCACCACACCTGGGACGAGGACTGGGTCACGGTTCGCTGCGCGGCCTGCGGACGAGAGGACCAGTGGCCGCGGCCCGAACTGGGCTGCTCCTGCGGGACCGTGCTGCGAGTACCGGTGACGGAGCCACCCGCACAGCGCGGGCACGCACGGCCGGCGGAGCCCGCCACCGACACGGCGCCCGCCACCCGTACGGAAGCGGACGCCGCCCAGGACCCGGGCAGCGGCGAAGAGCCCCCGATGCCGTGGGCGGACGCCGGCACAGGCCCCGAAGTCCGGGCGGCCGAAGGTACCGACGACGGGTCAGGAGCCCGGAGGGCCGATGCAGGCGCCGACCACCCGGACTCGACATCGGGCCCGGCGCCAAACCCGACATCGGGCACAGGCCCGGGCACCCCTGCCCCGCGTATCCCCCTCCCCCGCTCGGCGTCCGCGCCCCGCCCCGCCTTCCAGCCCGTGACGATCCGTACCGCCCGGGACGCCGTGACCGTCGCTGCCCTGTACCTCCGCTGGCTCGGCTATCAGGACATCCGGCGGGCCGATCAGCGACCGCCCTCGGGGATAGGACTCGCGGCACGCGGAGTCCTCGCGCAGGTCGAGCCCGCCCTGAGCCCCGCCTCACTGCGCGACGTGGAGTGCCTGTGGCTGACGGCGATGACGGAATCGGTGGGCTGCGTCTACTTCTCGCTGGCCGGATACGCGGAGGACGCCCGTTCCCGGGCCGACTCCCTCGGCATCCCCCTCTTCGTACTGGATCTCACCGGCACTCCGCAGCCGGTCAACAGCCTCGCGGACGAGCTCATCGCCGCGGGCGCCTGACCACTCCGGCCGGCCCCGACAACCGCCCTGGCCGCCCGCATACTTGACGCCATGCCCATCAGACCCGCCGCCCCCGCCGACCTCCCGCTGCTCCAGGACATCGAACGCGCAGCGGGCGAACCGTTCCGCGCCCTCGGCATGCCGGAGATCGCCGATGACGAGCCGCCCGCGCCCGCCGCGCTGGAGCGCTTCCGGCAGGCCGGGCACGCCTGGGTCGCCGAAGGGGACGGCCGCATCGTCGCCTATCTGATCGGCGAGCCCGTGGACGGCGCCTTCCACATCGAGCAGGTCTCCGTCCACCCGGACGCGGGACGACGGGGCGTGGGCCGGACCCTGATCGCGTACGCCGCCGACCGCGCACGCGACCAGGGCCTGGCCGGTCTCACCCTGACCACCTTCACGGAGGTCCCCTGGAACGCCCCCTATTACGCACGCATCGGCTTCCGCGCCCTGGACGAATCCGAACTCACCCCGGGACTACGGAAGATCCGCGCCACGGAGGCCGAACACGGCCTCGACCGCTGGCCCCGGGTCTGCATGCGCAGGGAGACAGGGCCCAGCCGCGCCCCGGGCCTGAGCGCGGCTGAGCGGCTGAGCCACTAGGCCACCAATCCACTGAGCCGCTGAGCCACTAGGCCACAAACCCACTGCGCCACTAATCCGCGTACTTCTCCCGCAGTTCGACCTTCCGCACCTTCCCGGACACCGTCATCGGGAAGGACTCCATGATCCTCAGCCGGCTGGGGACCTTATAGTGCGCCAACTGCCCGGCGCAGAAGGCTTGCAGCTCCTCGAGGGTCAGCGGGGCGCCGGGGTCGCGCGGGACGACGCAGGCGAGTACCTCCTCGCCGTACCGCTCATGAGGTACGCCCACCACCTGAACGTCGGCGATCTTCGGATGCGCGTACAGGAACTCCTCGATCTCCCGCGGATAGATGTTCTCGCCGCCCCGGATGATCATGTCCTTGATCCGGCCGACGATCTGGACGTACCCGTCGTCGAGCATCACGGCCAGGTCCCCGGTGTGCATCCAGCGCCCGGAGTCGACGGCCTCCGCGGTCTTCTCGGGCTCCTCCCAGTAGCCGAGCATGACGCTGTAGCCACGGGTGCACAGCTCGCCGGCGGACCCGCGCGGCAGCGTCACCCCGCTCACCGGGTCGACGACCTTGACCTCGATGTGCGGCAGTACGCGCCCCACGGTGCCGGTCCGGTGCTCCAGGTCGTCCTCGCGGCGTGTCTGGAGGGAGACGGGCGAGGTCTCGGTCATGCCGTAGCAGATGGAGACCTCGGCCATGTGCATCTCGGCGACCACCCGCTTCATGACCTCCACCGGACAGGGCGAGCCCGCCATGATCCCGGTGCGCAGGGAGGAGAGGTCGTATGTGGCGAAGTCCGGCAGGTTGAGCTCCGCGATGAACATCGTCGGGACGCCGTACAGCGAGGTGCAGCGCTCCCGCTCGACCGCCTTCAGTGTCGCCGTCGGGTCGAAGGACGGCGCCGGGATCACGATGCACGCGCCGTGGGAGGTGGCGCCCAGGTTGCCCATCACCATGCCGAAGCAGTGGTACAGGGGGACGGGCAGACACACTCGGTCCTGTTCGGTGTAGCCGAGGGTCCGGCCCACCCAGTAGCCGTTGTTGAGGATGTTGTGGTGCGAGAGCGTGGCCCCCTTCGGGAAGCCCGTGGTGCCCGAGGTGTACTGGATGTTGACCGGGTCGTCACAGCTCAGGTCGGCCTGGGCCATGGTCAGTTGCTCGTACGGGACGGACGCGGCGCCCGCGACGAGCGCGTCCCAGCTCGGGTCGTCGATGAAGACCGTCTCGGTCAATCGCGGGCACTTCGCGCGTACTTGGCCGACCAGGGCCCGGTAGTCGCTGCCCTTGTGGGCGAGCGAGGCGACCAGGAGTGAGATCCCGGCCTGCCCGAGCACGTACTCCAACTCGTGGGCGCGATAAGCCGGGTTGATGTTCACCATGATCGCGCCGATGCGGGCGGTGGCGTACTGGACGAGCACCCACTCGGGGCAGTTGACCGCCCAGATGCCGACGCGATCGCCCTTGCGCACACCCTTGGCGAGCAGCCCGAGCGCCACCTCGTCGACCGCGGCGCCGAACTCGGCGTAGGTCCAGCGCCGTCCGGAGGGCACGTCGACGAGCGCGTCCCGCGAGGGGTACGCGGCGATCGCCCGGTCGAGGTTGGCTCCGATGGTGTCGCCCAGGAGCGGTGTCGTACTGGTCCCGTGGGTGTAACCGGCTGTCGGGGCATCGGCCCGCTGAGTGGGACTCGACGGCCCAGGCCCACTCACCGGAGGCCCACTCACCGAAGGCCCGCTCACCGGAAGTCCTCCTCGAGGTACTCGTCGGCGGAGCCCGCGGCGGTGGCCTCGCGCAGCTCGATCCGGCGGATCTTGCCCGACACGGTCTTGGGCAGATCGGCGAACTCCAGGCGGCGGATGCGCTTGTAGGGGGCGAGGGTGGTGCGGGAGTGCGAGAAGAGGACCTTGGCGGTGTCGGGCCCGGGCTTCCATCCCTCCGCCAGCACGACGTACGCCTTCGGGACGGCGAGGCGCAACTCGTCGGGGGCGGGCACGACGGCCGCCTCGGCGACGGCCTCGTGTTCGAGGAGCGCGCTCTCCAGCTCGAAGGGGCTGATCTTGTAGTCGCTGGCCTTGAACACGTCGTCGGCGCGGCCCACGTACGTGATGTAGCCGTCCGCGTCCCGTGAGCCGATGTCGCCCGTCCGGTAGTAGCCGCCCGCCATCGCCTCCGCCGTACGGTCGGCGTCGCCGTGGTAGCCGGTCATCAACCCCACGGGCCGGGCGGACAGGTCGAGGGCGATCTCGCCCTCGTCCAGGCCCGGCATGCCCGACACCGGATCGAGCAGCTCGACACGGAAGCCGGGGCTGGGCCGGCCCATGGAGCCCGTCTTCAGCTTCTGTCCCGGGCTGTTGGACACCTGCACGGCCGTCTCGGTCTGCCCGAAGCCGTCCCGGATCGTCACTCCCCATGCCCGCCGCACCTGTTCGATGACCTCGGGGTTCAGGGGTTCCCCTGCGGCGACGGCCTCCCGCGGCGGCGTCCGCAGCTGGGTCAGGTCGGCCTGGATGAGCATGCGCCACACGGTGGGAGGGGCGCAGAAGGTCGTCACGCCCGCGCGGTCCATCTCCGCCATCAGCCGGCCCGCGTCGAAGCGCGTGTAGTTGTGGATGAAGACGGTGGCTTCGGCGTTCCAGGGTGCGAAGAGGTTCGACCAGGCGTGTTTGGCCCAGCCGGGCGAGGAGATGTTCAGGTGCACGTCGCCCGGTTTCAGGCCGATCCAGTACATGGTCGCCAGGTGCCCGATGGGGTACGACACATGGGTGTGCTCGACCAGCTTGGGGCGCGCGGTGGTGCCCGAGGTGAAGTACAGCATCAGCGGGTCGTCCGGGCGGGTGACGCCCTCGGGCACGAAGTCAGCGGAGGCGGCGTACGCCTCCTCGTACGGCCGCCACCCTGCCGGGCGACCGCCGGTCTGCGGGCAACTGCTGATGCCCGGCCAGCCTTCGGTCTCCGGTGGACCGCCGACCGAGATCCGGGTGTAACGGCCGGGCACGTCGCCGAACTTGCCGGTGTCCTCGGCGCGCACGATCACATGCCGTACGCGCCCGCGCTCGATGCGGTCGCGCAGGTCCGCGGGGCCGAGCAGCGGGGTCGCCGGGATGACGACGGCGTGCAGCTTCATCGCGGCGAGGGCCGTCTCCCAGAGCTCGACCTGGTTGCCGAGCATGACGAGGACGCGGTCCTCGGCGCGCACGCCCTGGTCGCGCAGCCAGTTGGCGACCCGGGCCGAGCGCTCGGACAGCGCGGCGAAGGACAGCTGGGTGCGTGTGCCGTCCTCCTCGACGATGTGCAGCGCGGTGCGGTCGTTGCCGCGGGCGATGACGTCGAACCAGTCGAGCGCCCAGTTGAAGAAGTCCGGGCGGGGCCAGGCGAAACCCTCGTAAGCCGTGGCATAGTCCTCACGGTGCTCCAGCAGGAAGTCCCGCGCGCTGCGGAAGCTCTCGGTGGGCGTCGTCATCTGTCCTCCTCGGACCCGGCCGCATTGCCGGGCAACTCAATGACATCGTGTAATCGGTGATGCGGGTCTCACCACCCCCGGACGGGGGTGGTGTGTTGTGGCCGAAGGGAGGAGCACGTGGCGGCGGACGTCAGCGGAGCGGTGGAGATGCGCGGCGCCCTGATGCGGCTGCGGCGCGCGACAGGGCTGCCGGTCGCGTTCGGCGGCCTGGTCGAGCCGGACAGTGGGCAGATGCGCATCAGCGAGTTGACGGGTACGGCGACGACGGCGCTCAGGGCGCTCGCGGTGTCGTCGGGCAACGGGCTCGGTGGCAAGACGGTGGCCCTCGCGCGGCCCTGCTCCGTCACGGACTACTCCTCCTCGCGGCAGATCAGCCATGAGTACGACGCCGCGGTCGCCGCGGAGGGGCTGCGGTCCGTCCTCGCGGTGCCGATCGTCGTACGCCGCCGGGTGCGCGGCGTCCTGTACGGCGCCCTGCGCACCGCCCAGCCGCTCGGCGACCGGACGCTGACCTCGGCCGTGGAGGCGGCGCGGGACGTGGAGCAGTCGCTGGTCGTGCGGGACGAGGCGCACGGCCTGCTGGCGGCGGCGCGGGAGCCGGAGACCGCCTCGGGCGCGGCGTGGGAGCAGGTCCGCGAGGCGCACGGGGCGCTGCGGGCGCTGGCACCGCGTGTCGAGGACCCGGCGCTGCGGGCCGAACTCCTCGCGGTGTGCGACACGCTGGCCGCGGCGCCGGCCTCGCCGCCCATGGCCCACGGGGTTCGCCTCTCCCCGCGTGAACTGGACGTCCTGGCCTGCGTCGCCGCCGGCACGACCAACGCCGCCGCCGCGGACCGGCTCGGTCTGCGGTCCGAGACGGTGAAGGCGTATCTGCGCTCGGCGATGCGCAAACTGGGGGCGCACACCAGGCTGGAGGCAGTGGTGGCGGCGCGACGGGCCGGGCTGCTGCCCTGAAGTCCAAAGCCATTCACGCACGCGCGCTCTGAAATCCCGTATACCAAAACTCTGTTATTTCCCTCACGGTGCACCCCTCCGAAATTCAGGGGCTCTTTGCTTAATATTGAACCGAACACGACATGAGGGAGGGTCCGCGTGCGGCGGGATTTCGAAGATCCTGTCAGACCCCGTTCCGACCAGGTCATCGGCCGGGACGAGCTGCTGACACGGGCACGTGAGCAGCTCTCCTCTGGCGGCAGCGTCCTCTTGTACGGTCCGCCCGGAATCGGAAAGTCGACCGCCCTTCGGGCACTGGCCGCGGAATACGCCGAATCGGCCCGGACCGTGTTGCGCTGCTCGGCCACCGAGTCGGAATCGCACCTCCCCTTCCTCGCCCTCGTCGATCTGCTCGGTCTCGTCGCCGACGGGGTGGCGCACGCGCTGCCGGCCCCGCAGCGCGCCGCACTCGAAGCGGCGCTCACCGGCCGTGCCGAATCGTCCCTGCACCAGGGCGGTCTGGCACTGCGCCTCGCGGTGCTGTCGGTACTGCGCGCACTCGCGGCCAAAGGCGACGTCCTGCTCGTCGCCGACGACCTCCAGTGGCTGGACGCGCCCAGCGCGGAGCTGCTCGGCTTCGCGGCCCGTCGCCTCGGCGGGCTGCCGGTACGGATGCTCGGCGCGGTGCGTACGGGCACCGAACCGAAGGAGCAGGAACACGTTCCGTATCTACGCGCGTATCCTCCGGAATCGCTCGCCCTGCGCCTGGATCCCCTCTCCCGCCCGCAGGTTTCCGAGCTCCTCGCCGCCCGCGGCTACACCGGCCTGCGCCGCTCGACCGTCCGCGACATCCACGTCACCAGCGGCGGCAACCCGCTGTTCGCGCTCGAACTCGGCCGCGCCCTGGCCGAGAGCCCGACACCGCCCCGCCCCGGCGAGCCGCTGCCGGTGCCGACCTCGCTGCGCGCGCTCGTCCTCAGCCGCCTCGACCTCCTGTCCGCCGAGGCCCGGCGCACCCTGCTCGTCGCGAGCGCCGGAGCACGCCCCACACTGGCGCTGCTGCACGCAGCGGGCCGTACGAACGCCGAGGCCGAGACGGCGCTCGCGGCCTCGCTCGGGCTGGTGGCGACCAGCGGACCGGAGGGCCAGGAGGGGGCCGTACGGTTCGCGCATCCACTCGTCTCGGCCGCGCTGTACGCGCAGGCGACGCCCCAGGAGCAGCGGGCCGCCCACTCAGCGCTGTCCACAGCGGCCTCCGACCCGATCGAGCGGGCGCGCCATCTGGCCCTGGCCACCACCGGAAAGGACGAGCGCGTCGCCGCACGCCTCGCCGAGGCCGCTGCGCTGGCCCGAGACCGTGGGGCACCCTCGGTCGCGGCCCAGCTCGGGATGCTCGCGGCGCGGCACACCCCGCCCGGTGCCCGACCCGGCGCGGACGAACGCCGGTTGAGATCGGCCGAGGACGCGCTGACCTCCGGCGACATCGACCTCGCGCGCGAAGTGGCCCGTGACGTGCTGGACCGGGCGACCGACGCGGCGGTCCGGGTGCGCGCCTGGATGGTCGTGATCGACGCGGCCGGCCAGGCCATGAGCGAGGTCGACGCCGTCTTCCCGCAGGCACTCGCGGACGCGGGCGACGACCCGCGGCTACTCGCCCTCGTCCGGTACCAACTGGCCTGGCGAGCGCTGCTCGTCGAGGGCGAGATGGCCAAGGGCCGGGAGGAGGCCGCGCACGCCGCGCGGCTCGCCGCCACCGCCGGCGACCGGAGTACCGAGTTGCTCGCCCTGTCGTTCCAGGCCCAGATGGAGACCCTGATGGGGCATCCCGATGCCTTGGCGACCGTCGAACGGGCGCTCACGGAACCCCAGGACCCGAGGGTGGCCTGCGACCACAACGGCGCGGGCGCCACCCGGTTCCGCTGGCAGATCATGAGCGACCAGCTCACCGAGGCACGTACGACGATCACCCGGCTGCTGAGCGAGGTGCGGCGGCGCGGCATGGTCGAGAGCGAGGTGCACTTCCTGCGCGGGCTCGCCGAGACCGAACTGCGCTCCGGGCACTGCGGCCGAGCGCTCGCCCTAGCCCACGAGAGCCTGCGGCTCGGACGGGACACGGGGATCGGCGAGGCGGCGGGCAACATGTTCACCTCCCTCGCCGAGGCCGCGGGCGGCGACCTGGACCGGGCGCTCGCCCTGGCGGGCGACGCGGTCAGCCGCGCCGAGGAGGACGGCGACCTGATCTATCTGTCACGTGCGCTGGGCGCGCTCGGCCATGCCCGGCTCGTGGCCGGGGACGCCGCCGGAACGGTTCAGTCGCTGCGCAGGGCACGGGAGTTGGAGCAGCGGCTCGGCATCTTCGATCCCGCACGGGGCCGCTGGCACGGCGACCTCGCCGAGGCGCTGATCCGGATCGGCGAACTCGCGGAGGCGCAGGACGTCATCGACGCCACGCGCGAGCACGCGGAGCGGCTCGGGCGCGCGAGCGTCCTCGCCGTACTGGATCGGGCCGAGGCCCTGGTGAAGGCCGCGCGCGGCGAACACGAGGCGGCAGCCCGGCAGTTGGCCTCGGCCCAGGCCCGGCTCGGACGCTTGGGGTACGGACTCGAAGAGGCGCGCGCCGCTTTGGAGTTGGCGCGGCTGCGAGTGGAGCGGGCGCAGAGGGCGGGGGCCGGGTCCGCGTCCGCGTCCAAGGCAGCGGCAGGGGCAGGGACGGGGCCGAGCGCCTACGACGAGACGGCGCGGCTGTTCCGGCGGTGCCAAGCCGCGCCATGGCTACGGCAGTTGGAAGCGGCCGTCGGGGCCTTGACCGGACCTGCCGCCTCGTCCGCCTCCGCGGACTCCACGTCCACCACGACGCCGGGGACGCCGACTGGCTCCGCCGCTCCCGCAACCTCCGCGGCTTCCGAGGCACCCGGGGCACCCTTGCCATCCGGGACATCCGCGGCCTCCGGGGTTGGCCCCGCCCCGTCGACCGCCCAGAGTGCTTGCCCGGAACTCGACCAGCTCGCCGCGACAGAGCGTCAGGTCGCCTCGCTCGTCCTGGAAGGGGCCACCAACCGCGAGATCGCCGCACGGCTGTTCATCAGCGTGAAGACGGTGGAGGCGACCCTCACCAGGGTCTACCGGAAACTGGGGATCCGCTCGCGGGTCGACATCGTGCGGTTGGCGGCGGGACAGAAGCGGACAGGGTGACCTCGAAGGTCCGAAGGGTTGGCGCTGGGCAACCGAGGGTTTTCCCTCGCCAACTCCCGCAGGGCGTTCCCTCATTGGAGAGAGTACGGGTCCGCTTCTAGCGTGGGACACGCCCCGCAGGCCGTCGCACGCCCCCCACGCACCACAGCCCCCCACAGTGCACCCCCCACCGGCACTCCTGAGGAGATCCATGTTCGGGCTCACCCTTGCCAAAAAGGCCCTCGCCGTCACCGCGGCGGTCGCCGCCGCCACGACCACCGGCCTGCTCGGCGCGACCACCGCAAGCGCCGCTCCCCAGCCCATCGTCGGCGGCTCGACGACCACGGCGTCCGCGTACCCGTACGTCATGCAGATCACCGACTCCTCGCAGAACCAGTTCTGCGGCGGCACCCTGGTCTCGGCGACCAAGGTCGTCACCGCCGCCCACTGCATGGTCGACGAGACCCCGAGCAGCGTCCGCGTGGTCGGCGGCCGCACCTACCGCAACGGCACGAACGGCACCGTGGCCCGGGTCAGCAAGATATGGATCCACCCGGACTACAGCACCGTCACGCGGGGCGACGACGTCGCCGTGCTCACCCTGTCGACGTCCATGCCGTACACGCCGATCGGTTACGTCTCCTCCTCCGACACCGGCGTGTACGCGGCCGGCACCACGGCCCGCATCCTCGGCTGGGGCACCACCAGCTCGAACGGTTCCTCCTCCAACCAGTTGCGCACCGCGACGGTCCCGACCGTCTCGAACTCCTCCTGCTCCTCCTCGTACGGTTCCCGGTTCGTCGCGAGCGACATGGTGTGCGCGGGCTACGCGCAGGGCGGCACCGACACCTGCCAGGGCGACAGCGGCGGTCCGTTCGTCATCGGCGGCCGGCTCGCCGGCATCACGTCGTGGGGCGACGGCTGCGCGGCCGCGGGCTCGCCCGGCGTCTACACCCGGCTGACGACCTTCTCGTCGCTGGTGACGACGCAGATCAACTCCTGAGCACCTCTCAGGTAACGCCAGGGGGCGTTGCGGGCCGCCACGAGCGGTTCGCAACGCCCCCGGTCCATGCAACACGGTCGGCCGGCCCACGCGCAGGCGTGGACACGTTGTCAGTGCCGCCTGATTGAATGGGTCGCCTAGGGGGTGACGGGCATGGTGTCCACAGATCGTTTCCTGGCCTTCGCGGCCATGTCACTGCTGGTGATCGTGATTCCTGGCCCCAGCGTGCTGTTCGTGATCGGCCGCGCACTCGCCCACGGCAGGCGCACGGCGATAGCCACGGCGCTCGGGAACGTGCTCGGCTCGTACGTCCTGGTCGTGGCGGTGGCCGTCGGCATCGGCTCGCTCGTCGAGCGCTCGGCCGCCGTCTTCCTGGCCGTCAAGCTGGCGGGCGCCGCGTATCTGGTGTTCCTCGGCGTCCAGGCGTTCCGCCACCGCAAGGACCTGAAGGCCTCGGCGATCGCGGCAGGGGCGACGGGTTCGCCGGAAGCGACGGGATCGGCAGGCGCGACGGGATCGGCGGGTGCGGCCCGCGGCGATCTGCGGACGGTCCTGGACGGCGCCGTCGTCGGCGTCACGAACCCCAAGGGCATCGTCTTCTTCGCCGCCATACTGCCCCAGTTCGTGGACCAGTCGGCCGGCCAGCTTCCCTTGCAGATGCTCCTTCTGGGCCTGGTCCCGATATCCATAGGCCTGGTCACGGACACCTTGTGGGGCCTGACCGCCGCCGCGGCCCGCACGTGGTTCGCGCGCTCGGACCGCCGCCTGTCGATGATCGGCGGCGCGGGCGGCTTCACCATGATCGGCCTGGGTGTGACGGTCGCGGCGACGGGCCGGGCGGACTGAGATTACGCCGGCGCCCTCAGGCGCGTACGACGGCTCCGAACCGGATGTCGTGCGAGGAGGCCGCGCTCAGCACCGACAGCATCCGCTCCCCTTCCTCGACGACCTGGTCACGCTCGCCCTTGGTGAGGGGGTCGAACGGCTCGACGGTGACCACGGCGCGGTCGCGCGACTCCTCCAGCCGCCATACGCCCCTGAGGAACCCGTCCACGAGCAACGTGCGGTAGGCCTGGTTGCCCTGCCAGCTGCGCCCCTTGTACTCGGTGGGGACCACTCGGGAGCGGTCGGCGTGCGAGAGGAGCAGGTTGTCGAACTCGGGCAGGAGGCGGGGTGGTGCGGGGGTGTCCGCGTCCGGGCGGGGCGCGTCCGGGAGGTCGAAGAGTTCGACGCCGTTCTCGTCGCGGAAGGTGATCAACTGGGGCCGCAGGCGTTCAAAGGCCTCGCGCAGCCGGGTCAGGCCCGCCCAGGTCTGCATGTCCTTGACGGAGGCGGGGCCGAAGGCGGCGAGATAGCGCAGCACGGTCGCGTCGGGCGCGGGAGCGGGCTCGGCGGGGCGGCCGAGCCAGTGCTCGGCGGTGGTGAGCGCGACCTGGCCGCTCCTGCCCCACATCCCGCGCGGCGTGACCTGGACGAGGGGCAGCCGACAGCGGGCGGCGATGGAGAGGGCCTGCGGGTCGGCTTCGGGCCACTCGACGAGCAGTGCCTCGCGCAGTTCCTTCATGGTGCGCGGCTCGGCCTCGACCAGCTCCCGGCTGATCGCGGCGAGCCGGTCCAGGTCGACCCCGGCGAGCCCGTCGCGGAAGCCGTACAACTCCCGCTCGCGGGCGGACTGCACCAGCGGCCGCAGCGTGAGGCAGTCGTCTGCGGTGTGCGTGTGGATGGTCGAGCGCAGGGTCACGATGCGTACGACCTCGCGGGCGCCCATCGCCGCCGACAGCTCCTCGGGGTCGAAGCCCTCCAGACGGGCGGCGAGCGCGTAGTACGGCGGCTTCACGTTCTGCGCCTGCAGACCGACGAGGTGCTCGACGGCGTCCTTCGCGGACAGGGCCGCGCGACGCAGGAGCAGTTGCCGCTCGAGAGTCGCACGGTTCAGCGCGCGGACGCTCAGCACAGGGGCGGTCGAGGTCTTCGTCATGCTCCGCACGCTAGCGGGACTTGCGGACACCCTCTGTCCGCAAACCTTGCCGATCTCCTACCCGATTCCCCGGCCGACCCCATGTCGGGGTCATTTGACCCGTATATCCTGCCCCAAGATCAGAGAGACAGAGCCGGAGCCGGACAGAACCAGAGCGCCGGACAGAACCAGAGAGCCGGACACAACCAGCGAGTCAGAGCCACAGACCTTCGAACACGGGAGGCAGCCGCGATGCCGGAGCGCCGAGTCCGCCCCGTACCCGCCGCGAAGAGCAGCCGGAAGTCGGCGTGGCGGCGCGCCATGACTGCGTCGGCCCCGCCGTCCGGGGAGCCACCGAAGCCCCGTCCGACCCCGTCGGCCTCGACCTCCGCGGAGCCGGCCGTCGCCAGCGTCGTCGAGGCGGCCCTCTACCGCGACGGGGTACGCGTCTCCACGCCCGGCTCACTCGCGCAGACCTTCCGTGAGCTGCGCGAGCAGCGGGACGGCATGGCGTGGATCGGTCTGGCCCGTCCGACGGAGTCCGAAATCCTGTCGCTGGCCGAGGAGTTCGACCTCCATCCGCTCGCCGTCGAGGACGCGATGGAGGCGCATCAGCGCCCCAAGCTGGAACGCTACGGCGAGACCCTGTTCGTCGTCCTGCGCGCCGCCCGCTATCTCGACGCACCGGAGGAGGTGGACTTCGGCGAGCTGCACGTGTTCGTCGGCCCCGACTTCGTGATCACGGTCCGGCACGGTGCGGCACCGGACCTCTCGGCCGTCCGCCGCCGCATGGAAAAGACACCGGAACTGTTGAAGCTGGGCCCGGAGGCGGTCCTGTACGCGATCCTGGACGCGGTGGTCGACGGCTACCTGCCGGTCGTCGCCGGCGTCCAGAACGACATCGACGAGATCGAGACAGAGGTCTTCAGCGGCGACCCGGAGGTCTCCCGCCGCATCTACGAACTCTCCCGTGAAATGGTCGAGTTCCAGCGCGCCACCCGCCCTCTGGTCGGCATGCTGCACGGCCTGATGGCGGGCTTCGCCAAGTACGACACCGACGAGGAACTCCAGCGCTACCTCCGCGACGTCGCCGACCACGTCACCCACACCAGCGAACGCGTCGACGGCTTCCGCCAGGGCCTCGCCGACATCCTCACGGTGAACGCGACGCTGGTCACGCAGCAGCAGAACGCGGAGATGCGGGCGTTGGCGGAGGCGGGCTTCGAACAGAACGAGGAGATCAAGAAGATCTCGGCCTGGGCGGCCATTCTCTTTGCTCCCACACTCGTGGGAACTATCTATGGCATGAACTTCGAGGACATGCCTGAGTTGGGCTGGAGCTTCGGATACCCCTTCGCGATCGGCTTGATGGGGGTTGTCTGTGTCAGTTTGTACGTGATTTTCAAGCGGCGGGACTGGCTCTAGGGTCCGGCAATCGCCCCTCAAGCCACTCGGACTGTTCGCTCTCGCATCGCGCGAAAACAGAGCTGTGACAAGCCCTGGGGAGAAGTGATGCGGGTGATCTCCTCGTCCTGCCGCCAACAAACCCCCTGACCAGGCCTTTTGGGCGACCGTGAACGCTGGGGAGAATCCGGGGAGGAACGAACGGCAGCCCACACCATGCGCCTGCGGCATCGAGCACGCCTGGTTTTTCGTTCGGCGCCCCCTGCGGCGCGTCACAGACAGTGACATCCATGGAGAACGCCGCGCCCTCCGGGCTCTTACGCGGCGTGGTTCGCGGGGCGAACCGAAAAGCCAAGGCACCGCGGACGCCTTCACAGGCTGTGCGGTCGCAAGGGCTACGACCTCCGCGCGTGGGGCCACCAGAGCAGTTGAAGCCGGCCCCGAAGGCGAGTGAATCCGCCGCCCCGTGCGTGAAGGTCGTCCGGCCGCGGTCTCCACCGGTTCCTGAGGTCCGGGCCGTGCGACTTGCAGCATTGTCCAGTTCAGTGCTCGGCTCGTCGGGATCGGGCTTCTACAGGGTTGAACTGTTCGGCTCCGTCATGCGAAGCCACCTCCTCGGGCAGTCGACGGACTGCCATTCCTGTTTGTGGCACTGTCCACAATCTGGGAATGGGCGGCTTCCGGCCGTCCGCCGGACTGGGGAAAGGACTATGCTGCTGTACGGACGTCCCAGACCCCGGCGGCTCGTCGTTGCTCGACACAAATGGCTACGGGGAGCGGATCTTTCGTCCGTCACCCGGCGCATCCCTGGAGGGAACTGGGTGGTCCTCTGTCCTGTCGCACAGGCTGCCGGACCGGCCGTTGCTCCACCTCCGCCGAACGTACGCCCCTGCCCGCAGCGCGCCAAGGGGGCCGGGAATCCCGGCGTCACCGCGTGCGCTGCCGGATGGTCTTCTGAACCGAGGCTTCATGCCCCTACCGCAGCTCAACGTCTACCGCCATGGTCGAAGGCACCGGGCACTGATCACCCTGGCCGGTGAGATCGACCTGGAATCGGCGCCGCTGGTGCGCGCGGCACTGGCGCGGTGTCTGAGCGACGGCTTCCGTGCCATCGACGTCGACCTCACCCCCGTCACCTTCTGCGACTGCAGCGGCCTCAACGCCTTCCTGGACGCCGCGCAGAAGACCACGGAGGCCGGCGGGACTCTGCGTCTGCACCGCCCACCACCGACACTGGGCCCATTATTCGACCTCACCGGTTCCGGGTTCCTGCTGCTTGGCGTTCCGTTCGGGAAACTGACGCATCCTCTCGGAGGTGTACCAGCCCCGGCCGCCCAAGCCCCGCCGCGCCGGACCGTTCCGTTTGCCTCTGTCCTCTCGGGCGATGCGCGGTGACGGCCCGGTCCGGGCAGGGGCAGCCGTACAAGCCCCGTGGTGGCGAACCGTCCGACGCGGACGTGGACGCGGTGCGGTTGCGTCAGGTGAACCGCTGGCAGGCGCAGGGCGTGAGCGGGGGCCTCGCGGATCTGTACGTGGACTCCCGCGAGACGTCACCCCGTGAGGCGTACCGCCGTCCCAGCCGCCGGCACTTTCTGAACCGTCTCACCGCCGACATCCGTCGGCCGGGGTTCGCCATGGTGATCGCGGAGACGGACCACCTGGTGGGATGCGCCTTCGGCTTCCCGGTGCGCAGCGACGGCTATTGGTGGCTCGGGTTCGACGGAGCACTGCCGCACAGCATCAAGCAACTCACCGAGTCGGGCGGCGTCTTCGCGATCACCGACATCCTGGTCCGCCCGCACCCGCAGGACCAGGACGTGGCCCGCCGGTTGCAGGAGCGGCTGCTGACGGATCACCAGGCGTCTCTCGGTACCACCCTGGTGGACCGGGCCGATCGCCCAACGCTCACTGCGCTCCGCTCCTGGGGATGGCTGGACGTGGGAGAGATCTGGAGGCCGATCAGCGCCATGCTGCTCCGGGTGCTGGTCCTTCCCGTCGGGGAACGTACCGCGGCGAGGCTGGAGGGCCTGGCGCCCGATGCCTGGACCCGGTGGCCCGGGTGAGGTCCGACAGCCGCTCGGCTCGTATCCAGGCGCTGGTCGTCGAGCAGGCGGCCCGACGCGGCGCCCGGGTCGGCGTGGTGGATGTGTGCACCGCGGCCGTGGCCGCGCTGCCGGTGGGCGGGGCAGGGCTGTCGGCGATGTCCCGGACCACGACGAGCCATCCGCTGTGCAGCACCGACGACATCAGCGAGCAGCTGGAGGAGCTCCAGCTCACCCTGGGCGAGGGACCCTGCGTGGACGCCTTCACACAGGGTTCCGCCATCCTGACACCCGATCTGCTGACCGGCGCAACGCAGGACCGCTGGCCCGTGTTCGCCGATGCGGCGCTGGAAGCCGGGGCACGCGCGGTGTTCGCGCTCCCCCTGCAGATAGGGGCGATCAGCCCGGGAGTCCTGGACCTGTACGCCGACGTGCCGACCGTGCTGGACGCCGAGGAGTTGGCCGACGCGCTGGCGTTCGCCGATCTCGCGACGCTGCTCCTGCTCGATACTCGGATCGACGAGACGGGCGCGCCGACCGGCGGACCGTTACCGGACCGCGGCTTCGAGGACCTGGGCGGATACCGGCCGGAGATCGACCAGGCCACCGGCATCCTCACCGTCCAGCTCGGCGTCGGCATCGACGAAGCCTTCGTCCGGCTCCGTGCTTACGCCTATACGCAGGGACGCCGACTCGCCGAGGTGGCCGCCGACGTGGTGGCCCACCGGCTCCGCTTCTCCCCCGACGCGGAACCGAGACAAACCGACGAGGAAACCTGACGCACCGGTGCCGACCGACGAACGTACTGCACTTCCCGCCCCCTCCCGGCGGGACCCGTCTCAAGCGAGGGTGTCACGATGAATCAGCAGCTCCTGGCCAAGACCTTCGTCGAGCTGGCGGACAACCTGGTCGCCGACTTCGACCTCATCGACTTCCTGCGCCTGCTCACCGATCGCTGCGTGGGCATGCTCGGCGCCAGTGCGGCCGGGGTGCTGCTCGCGGACCGCGACGGCGAACTCCGCGTCATGGCCGCCTCCGACGAACAGGTACGCCTGCTGGAGCTCTTCCAGCTCCAGAACGACGAAGGCCCCTGCCTGGAGTGCTTCCGCACCGGCACACCGGTGATCGTCCCCGACCTGACCCGCGAGGTCGACCGCTGGCCGCGCTTCGTCACGGCAGCCCACCGCAGCGGCTTCGGCGCGGTCCAGGCCCTGCCCATGCGTCTGCGCGACGAGGTCGTCGGCGCCCTGAACCTCTTCCGCGCCGCCCCCGGCCCCTTCGACCCGGCCGCCACCCTCATCGCCCAGGCCCTCGCCGACGTCGCCACCATCAGCCTCCTGCAACAACGCACCACCCACCGCAGCACCGTCCTCAACGAACAGCTGCAGACCGCACTCAACAGCCGGGTACTGATCGAGCAGGCCAAGGGGAAACTCGCCGAACGCCAGAACATCGACATGGAGCAGGCCTTCACCGCACTGCGCGGCTACGCCCGCGCCCACAACCGACGCCTGTCCGACGTCGCCCGCGCCTTGATCGACGGCTCCGAACCCCTCCCCGGCCTGGTGGCCTGACTCCGTCGCCAAAGCGGTGCCCCGTACGCAGCTGCCCAAGCACGAGGAATCACGCTCGGATCACGGGCCGTGCTTCTGGAGGCGCGGTGCTGCTGGTGCGCGGCTGCCGACTGGCGCACGCTGTGATGGGGCGTCGGCTGCGGGGCTGATCCCGGGCTCCGGGCTCTCGCCCTCGGCTGTCTCGCCGGACTGCACCGCCGTCCCCGCTGCTGTCGCTGTCCAGGCGGCGCAGTACAGCAGCAGCCTCGCCATGAGGTTGATCCACAGCACGACCGCGACCGGCACGGCGAAGGCGCCGTACATGCTCTTCGCCGCAACGCCCTGCAGGTAGCCGGTCAGCAACCACTTGAGCAGTTCGAAGCCCACCGCACCGATCAGCCCGGCGACCACGACCGCACGTCGGCCGGGATGCACCCGCGGCAGCCGGGTGAGCAGGTAGGCCAGCAGGAGAAAGTCGACGACCAGGGCGATGGCCAGGCCGGTGAAGAACAGCAGAGCGCGTCCCGCCCCGCCCTCGATACCGGCCTTGTCGGCGGCCCAGCCGACGGCACTGCTGGCGAACACCGAACTACCGATCGCGACCAGCCCGACCGCGCCGAGCCCGACCAGCACCACGGAGTCCTTGAGCTTGAGCAGGAACGGATTGCCCGGGTCCTGCTCCTTCTCCCACACCGCGCGCAGGCACCCGCGCAGAGCGCCGACCCAGTTGATGCCGATCACGAGCAGCAGCGCGCCCGCGATCAGCCCGACGGACCCGGCATGCTCGACGAAACCGTCCAGGTCCAGGAGGTCGGAGAGGCCTGGCGCCTGGGCGGCGATCTTGTCCTGGAGTTTCCCCAGCTGGTCCTCGCTCAGCAGCTCGGCACCGATCGCCGCGCTCACGGTGATCAGCGGAAAGAGGGCGACGAAACTGGTGAAGGTGACGGCCGCGGCGAGCCTGGCCCAGTGGACGGCATCCAGCCGCTCGAACGCCTGCCAAGCGTGCGTCCGCATCAGCTTTCCGATCACAGGCAGCCGTCTCGGCCATTCCATGAGCAACACCCGTTCCCTGCGTACCCCACGGCCGAGGAGAGAGTCATCCGGCGGGGAAACCCGCACCGCCTTCCGGCGTTTGAGAGCCGTGCGACGATCGCCGAGGTCTGCGCCGGAGCAAGCCGATGACGACCGCTGCGGCGCGAGGTCGTCCGGTGCGGCGACGCCGTCTGTGGGGCGCGCGGCAGGTCGCCAGGCGGCCGACCTGGATCGTCAGTGAGCGGCCCGGTGCCGGTGGCGGAACCAGTGGTCCTTGTGACGGGGGCGATCGACCAGTCCGGCAGGGTGGTCGTCATCCCTCTCCGTCTGCGCCGTCTGCGCGCGGGCGGAGTCGCGTTCGTTGATCAGAACGTCCCGTTCCTGTTCGGCTGCGGCTGTCTCGCGCCGAGACTGCTTGAGCCCGCGACGTGCGGTGCTGCCGCGACGAGCGGTGCGGCGTGCGCCGGTCAGGAGGAGGCCCAGCCCGAGCAGAGCCGCCGCCCCGACGACGAGGCCGTAGAGGAAGAGGGTGCCGGTGGAGCCGGTGACGTCGACTCCGAAGACGGAGAATCCGCCGGTGAACTCGTGGGCGCTGCCACTGTTGGAAAGAACGCCGGCGACGCCGATGACTACCGCGGCGACGAGAATGACAAGTCCGAGGATGATCATGACGTGCTCCTGGGATCTGCTTCCTGTCCCCACGGTAGAGCCGTTCTGCCCGGCACGCCACCACCATGGGTTGCGTCTACCTTGAGGATGAGGTAATGGCGAGACCTGAGGACGCCGACACTACTGGTGGACGGCCTCTGGCCGCCCACCCGCCACGACGCCAGGAGGCGTAGCGCGGGCTTCCCGCCACAACGCCATGCAGCCGAAGCCGACGACCAGCGCCCACAGCATCGCCTTCCCGAAGGGCTGCGCCGCGACCTGGGCCAGCGCACCCTGGCGGTCCGCCGACTCTCCGCCGCTGCCGAGGGCGATCCGGACGGCCAGTACACCGATCAGGACGTACACCACCCCGCGTGCGGCAAAGCCTGCCCGGCCGGCGGCAGTCAGTGTCTGCCTCTCAGTGGAGCGACGGGTGTTGGGCCTGGCGGCCCGGCGCCGCCCGTGCACCCGGGACGTCGTCACGCTGCCCTCCTCAGATCGTGGGTGTCGGCCATGACCTGGTCGTGCAGGCGTGCGCAGGTGCGGGTGATCAGACGGGAGACGTGCATCTGGGAGATGCCGAGTTGTAGGGCGATGCGGTGCTGAGTCATCTCGCAGAAGAACCTCATGTAGAGGATCTGGCGTTCGCGTTCGGGCAGTGCCTGCAGCAGGGGGCGGAGCGCCTCGCGGTTGACGACCCGGTCGAAGCCGGGCTCCATGCCACCGAGGGTGTCGGTCAGTGGGTGGCTGTCCGCGGAGTGGCCGGGCAGGGCGTCCATGGACAGGGCGGTGAAGCTCTCCAGCGCCCCCTGGCCCAGCCGTACCTCGGCCTCGGTCAGGCCGGTGTGTGCGGCGATCTCATGGACGGAGGGTTCGTGGCCGCCCCGCGAAGCGCACTCATTGCCGACGGAGCGGACCCGGCCGCGCAGCTCCTGTACACGCCGCGGCACATGCACGACCCAGAGTTCGTCACGGAAGTGCCGCTTCACCTCGCCGAGGATCGTCGGTATGGCAAAGCTCGGAAAGGCGGTTCCGCGACTGGGGTCGAAGCGGGCTACCGCCTTGACCAGGCCCAGTTGGGCGACCTGCTTGAGGTCCTCGAAGGTCTCGCCGCGATGACGGAATCGCCCAGCGAGGCGTACGGCCATCGGCATCCAGGCGCACACCACCTCCTGCCGCAGCGCAGACCTCTCAGGGCCGTCCGGCAGGGCGGCGATACAGCGGAAGGCGACGTCGGTGTCCGGTGCGTCGTCGTAGGGACGTGCGCTTCGTGGGCTCCGTGTGCGTGCGTTCGGCATGGGCGCGTGTCTCCCTGATCGGTGGCGTCGCTCACCGTGGGAGCCGGCAGACCGCAGCGCGATGGGGAGCAGCGACAGCTGCTCCCACGGGCGCGCCTCCGGTCTGAAGCACACTGGACGGCTTCCCGGACAAGCCCCTTTCAAACAGGGTCTCTGCAGCCCATCTGCGGCAATCCATCGGGGACCGCGCGGGCACAGAACGTGGAGGGCGCGGTAGCGGACTCGGCCCAGGCCTGCGACGGTTGCTCTGGACGAAGGCACCGGAGAGTTGAACCCACAGCGTCCGGTGCCGTCCGCTGGACGCGCATGTCGTCACAGCCGGTCTGCCAGATGGAGGCGCCGCAGTGCCCGGCGAAGCTCCCGCTGCATCGGTTCCGGGAGCGTCTCGTCCTTCGTCGTGGCGACCAGGGCCGCAGCCACGTCCCGGAGCTTGATGTTGCAGTGCTGCGACACGTCCACCAGCACGTCCCAGGCCCTCTCGCTGGAAGACGGTGCCAGGGCCATCACCATGCCGCGCGCCTGGTCGATCACCGCACGGCTCGCCAGCGCGCGGCCCAACTGCTCGTTTCTGGCGCGTAGTTCGACGACCTCTGTCAGTAGTGCCGTTTCCTCCGCCGAAGCCACGGCCGTCAACAGCCGCTGTTCTTCGCGGAGCGTGGTCAGCTGGCTCATGGTGCGTACCTCACAGGGCAGACATCCTGTCCGCAGGCGGTCAGCGGCGACCAGACGGTGCCGGGTGGGCAGTCCGATCCGTACGGTGGACATGGCCTGCTCATCGGTGGTGGTGTCCACATACACCCTCTCCAGGACACCGATCTTGTGCGACTCGGTGTCGACGACATCGCGGTTGCGCCATTCCCGGACGCCGACTGGGTGAATCATGGCCTTCCCCTTCCGGAGGGCTCATCCGCCGGTGGAGAGTCGCACCCCCGGTCTTCCGCGTAAAGCTGCCGCAGGGCACGCCCCAGCGCCCGCTGCATCAGCCGCGAGAGCGGCTCACCCTCCCAGGCGGCGACCATGGCTGCAGCCACCTCCGGAAGTTCGGTGTTGCACTGCCGCGAGATATCCACCAGCAGGTTCCTGGCCGGCCCACGGCGGCACGGGGCCAGGACCATCACCATGCCGCAGGCCTGGTCGATGACCGTGCGGCCGGCCAGTGCCCGCCGTAGCTGATCATTCTCGGCGCGCAGTGCGACGACATCCTGACCGGTCGCATTCTCCGCCGAGGCCTCAGCCGCCACATCCCACCGTTTCTCTGGGAGCATGGTTGTGCGATGCATGGCATCTGCCTCTCCACGATTTCCGTGCGTCCGGTGTGGCTGATGCGCCCCGGAATCTCTGGATGTCGGGCAACTTCATCGGTCACCCGCGGCGTTCATGGTCCCGACGGTCCTCGCGCCTCCAGCGCGCCCGGTGCCGACGGCTGTAGCGACGGTCCCAGCGGTCCTGACGATCCCGGCTGTTCTCGTAGTCTCGGTAGTCCCCGAGATCGGAACCGTCGCCACGGGTCCAGCCTCCCCCGCGATCGCGGCCGTGCCGGGTGGCGCCGAAGACCAACACGGCCGCGGCCACCCACCAGATGGCGTTGATGAAGCCGAGGCCGACCAAGACCACGATCAGGATGAGAAGCAGAACGAACACGGCGGGCCTCCCCGGAGCCGAACAAAGCATCACTGCCGGGGGCCGGGGCCAGTACGAACAGCGTAGCCCTCCCCAGAGATTGCGGATAGCGACCCACGTCAGCGCCTTCCGCCGGGACCAGATGGCCACTTGACATCTGTCCAGGGAGCGCGGCGAGGGCTAGCGTGTGCGGTACGGCCCGAGCCCCCGGCAGCGTCGAACGCCTCTCGCGCCCCTTCGAGGGCGCACCTTGCGCATCAGTGCCGGACACTGTCCCGCCCGCAGCGGGCCGCTCCCGCACCCGCCGTCGCTACGCGATCCCGGCGCAGCCTCGATGCGCCCCATGCGGGCACCGTCCATCCGCTGCCCGCGATGTCGCACGTATCCACCGACAGGCAATACACATGTACGCGCTGATCGTTCCCGCTTCGACCCCCTTCGTCCTGCTCGCCACCGTCATGGGCCTGTCCTGGTGGGAGGACCACATCCTGCCGGCTCCGCCGGCCGAGCCGCTCGAAGCCCCCGCCGAGGCTCCGTTTGTCCCAGCGGCCCCTGCCCAGCTCGCAGAACTCCCCCGTGTCGACACTGCGTTGACAAGGGAAGTCGTAGGGCGTTGACTGACAGCACGGTGTAGGGCTATGCCACTCCGGATCACTCGGGCGACGCATTCCACCTTCCCACTTCGCCCGGACCCCGCGGAACTCAGGAACTTCCCGCGATCTGGAGGCCCGGCGATGTTATGGATTCTTCTCCTTCTGCTGATCCTGGTGGTGTTCGGGTTCGGCTTCACCATGCAGACCCTTTGGTGGGTCGCCGCCGTACTCCTGGTCGTCTGGATCGTCGGCTTCGCGATGCGCGGGCGCGGCGGTGGCAGGCGTGGCGGTGGCGGCCGCCGGTACGGCCGCAGTCGCGGATAGCCCACACCAGGCGCTCTCCCGCCCGCGGGAACGGCGGCCTGATACGGCGATCACGCGCGGGAGCCCATCCAGCGAACGAGCAGAGGACAACCATGAGCGTCGGACGGACGATCAGGCACAAGACCCAGGCATTCAAGGGCCAGGTCACCGAACGTATCGGCCGGATCACCCGCAACAGGCGACTGCAGCGCGAAGGCAGGACCGACCGGGTCTCCGGAAATCTGAAGCAGTCAGGTGACAAGGCCAAGAACGCTTTCAGGCGCTGACCACGAACGCCCCAGGTGGTGTCCCCGTTGCGCGGACGCGACCCGACAGGCCAACGCGTAGTCAGCCGACAGGAATTGATGGGGACGGTAATGAAGCAGAAGACCCTACGAGCCGAGAGCCAGAGAAGGCAGCCATGCTCACCATCGTGATCACCGCCGTGATCGTCATCGTGGCGGTCGCCGTCCTCGTCGTCGGACGCGGCCGCATCCGGGACGGCGGCGGGCGCGGGTTGAGGCACCGCTTCGGACCCGAGTACGACCGTGCCGTCGCCGACCACGACGGCGACACAAAGGCGGCCGAGCGGGAACTCGGCGAGCGCGTCAAGCAGCACGGCTCCCTCACGGAACAACCGCTGTCACCCGAGGCCCGCGCGCAGTACACGACTCAGTGGGCCGGCGTTCAGGAGCAGTTCGTCGACTCGCCGCACAAGGCAGTCACCGAGGCGGAGGCACTCCTTGCACACCTGGCGAAGGACCGGGGCTTCCCCGGTGAACAGTTCGAGGAGCGGTTCGCCGCCCTCTCCGTCCACCACGCCGCCCATGTCCGCGGCTACCGCAGCGTGCACACGGCCGCCCGCGGCCAGAGCGGTACCGAGGAAATGCGGGAGGCCATGGTCGAAGCCCGAAGCCTCTTCGAGGCACTGGTCACCGAACAACGGGCCGACTCGGACCAGGACAGTCCGCAGACCCCCGACGACCGCGGCCACGCGCCGTGGGCACTGAACCGACGCCACGCGAAGGGAAGCAGCACCTGATGTCACACAACGCCCAACACGCACTGCACCCCCAGACCGGAAGTCCGAATCCCGCAACCCCGCGCGCCCCGCAGACACCCCGCACCGAATCCGCTGACGCACAGCGTGAACGCCACACCACCGCGGACCGCCCCGATCGCCCGCCGGGCCCGGAACTGGTCCCGCAGGGCGAACGGGACGAGCTCACCCTGCGCCTCCAACAGGCCCTGAACAACTTCGTCGACAGCCCACACAAGGCGGTGGAGGAGGCCGACGCCGTCTTCGACGACATCGCCACCCAGTTCACCAACACCCTCACCGAACGGCGCCGCGTCCTGCGCGCAAGCTGGCAGGACCAGGACACCGATGCACAGACCGAGGAACTACGGCTCGCGCTCAGGCAATACCGGGAGATCACCGAACGACTGCTGCACATGTCGGCGCCTGCCAGTCAGTAACACCGTCCTCCCCGCGGAAACCGCTGCCGCCGCAGTGACCGGTGCGTACACCACACCGGTCGGACTGCGGCGGCTGCGTTCTGGAGGCGGGGCCTACGCACGCTCAACTGCTCCTGCAGAACTTGTGCCTGGGCCGGCGCGTATCAGCCCGACCTCCATCAACCCTCCCGTTAACGCCGCCATGAGCGGGACAAGCCCGGCCATCACGCAGTGGCCGGCGAGTTGTTGCCCGGCTCGGTCCTTGCCGTCCGCCATCACACCGATGGTCACGGAGCCGATGGCTGCCGGGCTCCAGAACTATCAAGGGATATTGATGGAGAATCTCAGAGAAGAAAAACGGGCGCCCAAGCGCAAGGTGCTCGACCTGACTCTTGTGCAGGTAGTAGCGAGCGCACTCGCGACTGTGGTGGGCGCGGTGCTGGCGTCCCTGCTGGGGGTAACCGGGACGATCATCGGCGCCGCCGTGATCAGTACCAGCGCCACGACAGGCGCAGCCGTCTTCTCGCATGCTTTCCGACGGACGGGCGAGGGGATCCGCGGCCGAGTGCCGGCCGTAGGAGTGCCGAGGACGCCGGGCCAGGAGCGGGCGGAGCACCGCGCTGACGCCCGGGCGGCATTCGGTTTACCGGCGGACGCTACGGCTGTTGACGCGATGCCGCCCTTCGGTCCCGGTGGCCCGGATGATGAGCACCGCGGGACAACGGCGGCCTCCGCGGCCTCCGAAGCTGAGTCGGTCACCACCTATCGGGGTGGCTCCCTCCGGAGGTCCATCGGCTGGAAGAAGTACGCCCTGGCCACGGGCCTGGTGTTCGCCCTGGCGATGGTCACGGTGACCGCGGTGGAGCTGATCATGGGCAAGCCGGTAGCGGCCGTGGTCAAGAACGAGCCGGGCAGGGGAACCTCGGTGGGCGGTGGCACGGCCGGTACCCCCGGCCCCGCGGACCGCCGCACACCCACCCCAGGTGCGTCCAGTGGCGCGGCGTCGCAGACAGGCGGCTCTGCCTCGCCGGACGCGAGCGCGGCGCCGGATACCAGTTCTCGTCCCAGCTCCAGTTCCAGTTCCAACGCTTCGGTGTCGTCCGCGCCGTCCAGCGGCGGCGCCGTGCGCAGTTCCAACGCCACCGCTGATTGAACAGTGACAAGCCGGTCCGGGCCTCGGTGGGCGACCTCGTCGGCGAGCAGAGCGAACCGACTCGCTCCGACGATGCCTGCTTACGACACCCCTGTGCCTGCGCCGCCCGCGACGCGGTGCCGTCCTTGGGGAGAATCTGAGGAGTATGGAGCGTGCTGGGGAGCGCGCGGGGAGAATCGACTGCGCAACGCGACACGACCTTGAAAGACGCTGAAAGACTCATCCGCGCAGGTCAGAGACGACCTTGAGTTGGGCTGGAGCTTCGGATGCCCCTTCGCGATCGGCTTGATGGGGGTGGTTTGCGTCAGTTTGCACGATGCGGCTGATCTCCTCGCCCTGCCTCCGACGCACCCCTGAACAGGTCTTTTGGGTGTCGGCGAACGCTGGGGAGAATCCGGGGGAAACGAATGACAGCCACACCTTGCGCCTCCCGCGACGAGGCCGCCCGGCTTCCTGTTCGGCGCTTCCCGTTGCGACATCACCGACCCCGCAACACATCACAGACAGTCGACGAGCCAGATTCGGGCCAACGACAAGCAGGTTGGGCCAGACCGATCGGGTCCCACCTCGGTACCGCCCGGTGGTGAGCTGACCCAGCACGCGCACTTCGATTTCCCCGCCCCCGAGCACTGCCCCCAGCAGATTGGGGAGCTTGAAGAGGGTCAATCCCCTCGCAGCGCGGAGACGATCTACGCGGCCAGTCCCTCGGCGAGGGCGGCTCGGTAGTCACGTGACTGGACGGTGCCGAGCTTTCGGAAGGCCCGCCTGAACCGCCGCGAGCAGTACTCGCTTCCCCTGTCCGTGTGCATGACGGGCGGCCATCGCTTGGCCGGGCAGGCGGTGGGAGAACAGGTCGATGACCGTCGCCACATACAGCCTGCCCTCGCCGGTTTCGATCTCGGTGAGATCGCCCGCCCGGACGGGATCGGGCTGCTCGGCGGTGAAGTCCCGGCGCACGAAGTCCGTGGCAGCCGACCGCTCGCCCTGCCTCGTCAGCGACCGGCGGCGACGCATCTTCCGTCCGGCCAGACCGAGTTCGGCCAGGACCTTCGCGACCGTGTTCACCGACACTCGCCAGCCTCTGCGTACCAGCTCGATGAACACCTTCGGCGAGCCGTAGGCGCCACCCGAGCCGTGGAAGATACTCCTCGATCTCATCGGCATAGAAAATCCGGCCAGTTGCCGCTCGATCCACGCGACGGTCTCCGGCAGGGTCTCGGCGTACCGTGTCAACTCCTCTTACCTCAGCCAGCGATTCGTGGCCTTGTGGGTGAAGTAGGTGAGGCGGACCCGGCCGTCGCGGTCGGGGTGATCAGCAGCTGCGAGGCCGACGAGACGCCACGCCCGCCGAAGCGCTGGTCGAGGTGGCCGACACCGGCCCGGGCATCCCAGCCGGCCGGCCGCCGTACGCCTTCGACCGTCTCTGGCGAGGGCCCCGCGCCCGCGCCAGAAGCGGCATCGGCATCGGCCTCGCCGTCGTCAAAGAGCTGATCACCGCCCACGGCGGAACGGTCTCCGCCGACTCCGGACCGGGCGGCGGGACTCGGATGAACCCCCGGCTGCCCAGGGCCGAGTCACAGGGATCACGGCTCATTCCCGCCCCTGGCACGGAGCCGCGTGTTGCCTGACGGGCAAATACCCCCCGGGGTATTTGACGACCCGCTCTCAGCCGCCGTACTCTCGGCGAGCAGAAACCCCCCGGGGTATTTGAGGAGGCAATCAAGTGGCTCGTGAAACAACGCAGCAGGCGTTCGCCGCGGCCTGGGCCGAAGGCGGGCTCGTGATCGACGTACGGGAGGCGGACGAGCAGACGGCCGGGCACGTACCGGGCGCACGGCTGATGCCACTGCGTTCCGTGCCGGCCCGGTGCGACGAACGGCCCGCCGACCGGCCGGTGTTCGTGATCTGCGCCAGCGGCAACCGCAGCAGGACCGCCGCCTACTGGATGACCTCCCGCGGCATCGATGCCTACTCCGTGACTGGCGGCACCAGGGCATGGGCCCACGCCGGACACCCGATCGCAGCCGGACACCACGAGCACGCAGCCTGAACGACTCCGCCTTCGGTCTTCGCTGCGGCCACCGACCACCCGCCGCCACCCACTGAAGACCACCCACAATCCGCACATCGGCCAGTTGGGAAGGAGTACCGCCTTGGCCACCACCCCCTCACCCTCCGACGCACCGATCGTCGGCCGACACCGCGTCGCCGTCGTCGGCGGCGGCAGCGCCGGCATCAGCGTCGCCGCCCGTCTGCGCCGCGCCGGCGTCACCGACATCACCCTGATCGAACCGTCCGACACCCACTGGTACCAGCCGCTGTGGACCCTCGTCGGAGGCGGCCAGGCCCCCCTGCGCACGACCCGCCGCCCCGAGGGGTCCGTAATACCCGACGGGGTACGGTGGATCCGCCGCCGCGCCCTGGCCGTCGACCCCGAGGCCCGCACGGTGACCCTGTCCGGCGGCGACGAACTCACCTACGAGTACCTGGTCATGGCGCCCGGTCTCCAACTCGACTGGGACGGCGTGCCCGGCCTCGCCGAGACCGTCGGCCACGACCGAGTGAGCAGCAACTACGCACCCGAGTACGCCCCGCGCACCTGGGAGCTGATCAAGGGGATGCGCTCCGGCACGGCCGTCTTCACCCACCCGGCCACCCCGCTGAAATGCGGCGGCGCCCCGCAGAAGATCGCCTACCTGGCCGCCGACCACTGGCGCAAGCAGAAGGTCCTGGACGACATCCGCATCATCCTGGTGATGCCCGACCCGGCGATGTTCAAGGTGCCCGCCTGGTCACAAGTCCTGGAGAAGGTGGCCGCCCGCTACGGCATCGAGGTGCGGCTTCGCTCGGAGATGACCGCCGTCGACGGCGACGGCCGCACAGTGACTGTCACCGACCGCGCGAACGGCACCAAGGAGACCATCGGCTACGACCTCCTGCACGCCGTGCCGCCGCAGAGCGCGCCCGACTGGGTCAAAGCGAGCCCGCTCGCCGACCCCGCGAATCCCCAGGGATTCATCGCCGCGGACAAGCACACGCTCCAACACCCGCACTACGACAACGTCTTCGCGCTCGGCGACGTCGCGAACCTGCCCACCTCGAAGACCGGCGCGGCCGTACGCAAGCAGGCACCGGTCGTCGTCGGCAACCTGCTCGACGTCATGAACAGCCGCTCTCCGTCGCACCGGTACGACGGCTACACCTCCTGCCCGCTGGTGACCGCCCGCGACCGGATGCTGCTTGCCGAGTTCGACTACGACCTGCACCCCACACCCACGTTCCCGCTGCTCGGCCCCTTCAAGGAGCGGCGCACGATGTGGCTGTTCAAGCGGTACGGGCTGCCGCCGGTGTACTGGCACGGCATGCTCACCGGCCGCCTCTGACCGGTCGGCCCGGGCATCCCCCGCCCCCCGAGCCGACCAACCCGCCCCACCCCACGCCTCGAACCGGGCGGACCAGACGCCCCTATATACCCCCATGGGTATTAACAGAATCCACTCTTCCGACCTGGAGGACACCCAACCATGTTCTTCGCCCAGTACTACCTCGACTGCCTCTCCCAGGCGTCCTACATGATCGCCGACGAGACTACCGGCAGGGCCGTCGTCGTCGATCCGCGCCGCGACGTCTCCGAGTACCTCACCGACGCCGCCACCCACGGTTTCACCATCGAGGCCGTCCTCAACACCCACTTCCACGCCGACTTCCTCGCCGGCCACCTGGAGCTGGCCGACCGCACCGGCGCCTGGATCGGCTACGGGCAGCGCGCCGAGACCGAGTACCCCATCCGCAAACTGTCCGACGGAGAGCGGATCAGCCTCGGCGACGTCCAGCTGCAGATCCTCGAAACCCCCGGCCACACCCCGGAGTCGATCAGCATCCTGGTCCACGAGCACGCAGACGACACGCTCCCCTACGGCGTCCTCACCGGCGACGCCCTGTTCATCGGCGACGTCGGCCGCCCCGATCTGCTCGCCTCGCTCGGCGCGACCGCCGACGAACTCGGCCGCATGCTCTACGACACCATCCAGAACAAGCTGATGGCCCTGCCCGACGCCGTCCGCGTCTTCCCCGCCCACGGCGCAGGATCCGCCTGCGGCAAGAACCTCTCCACCCGCCGCCAGTCCACCATCGGCGAACAGCGCGCCACCAACTACGCCTGCCGCCCCATGAGCGAGGAGAACTTCGTCGAGCTGGTCACCGCCGGGCAGCCCTCCGCGCCCGCCTACTTCGTCTACGACGCCATCCTCAACCGCAAGGAACACAGCCTGTTCGACACGGCCAACCCACCCCGGCCGCTGTCCACCGAGGAATTCCTGGAGCACGGCGCGGCCGGTGCGGTCGTCGTCGACGCGCGCTCCCCACAGGACTTCGCCACCGGGCACCTGAACGGCTCGGTCAACGTGCCCGCCGACGGCCGCTTCGCCGAGCAGGCCGGCATGGTCGTCGCCCCCGAGCAGGAGGTCGTCGTGGTCGCGCCCCAGGACCGCGAGGAGGAGATCGTCACCCGGCTGGCGCGTATCGGCTTCGACAAGGTCGGCGGGTACCTGCGGGAACCCGAGGGCGCCTTCCCCACCCTGGCCGACGAGCTACGCCAGGCCGGCCGCCTGACCGCCGACGAGCTGCGCCGGGCGCTCGACGGCGACGAACCCCCGCTCGTCCTCGACGTGCGCGACACCGCCGAACGCGAAGAAGGGTTCATCGAAGGCTCGCTGCACATCCCACTGCCCGAACTCGCCCGCCGTGTGGACGAGATCCCGGCCGACCGGCCCCTCGTCGTCCACTGCGCGGGCGGCCACCGCTCCTCCATCGCCGCCAGCCTGCTGCGACACAAGGGCCGCACCGACGTCTCCGACCTGCTCGGCGGCTACGGCGCCTGGCTCGCCCAGCCCGCACCGGCCGACGCCTGATCCACCCCACCCCCGGGCGGGCGGCCCCGAGTCATCGGCCGCCGCCCGCCCCCGTCAAGACAACGCTTCAAAGGCGACAAGGAGCCCCGATGACCACCCACGCCGACGCACCACGACTCGATCCCGCCGCTCTGCGCAACCTGACCCGGGACGGGGAGGGCCCGCGCCTGCTGGACGTGCGCACGCCCGGCGAGTTCCGCACCGCCCACATCCCCGGCTCCTACAACGTGCCCCTCGATACCCTCCGCGAGCACCGGGCGGAGCTGCTCCACCACCTCGACGAGGACGTCATACTCATCTGCCGCTCCGGTGCCCGCGCCGCCCAGGCCGAACAGGCCCTGGCTGAAGCCGGACTGCCCAATCTGCGCGTCCTCGACGGCGGCGTCATGGCGTGGGAGACCGCTGGAGGCCCGCTCACCCGCGGCCCGGAACGCTGGGACCTGGAGCGCCAAGTGCGCCTGGTCGCCGGCACCCTCGTCCTGGTGAGCGGCATCACGGACCTGTTCCTGCCCGGACTGCACCTGATCGGTACAGCCGTCGGGGCCGGCCTGGCCGTCGCCGCGCTCACCAACACCTGCGCCATGGGCATGCTGCTGTCGAAGCTGCCCTACAACCGCGGCCCGCGCACCGACGTCGACACCGTCGTCGCCGCCCTGCGGGATTCGTCGTGATCGCCGTCATCATCGCCGCGTCACTGCTCATCGGGGCCGGCCTCGGCGTCCTGGGCGGCGGCGGGTCCATCCTGACCGTGCCCATCCTGATCTACCTGGGCGGAATGGAGACCAAGGAGGCCATTGCCACCTCGCTGTTCGTCGTCGGCGTCACCAGTGCCGCCGGGGTCGTCTCGCACGCCCGTGCCGGACGCGTCCGCTGGCGTACGGGTCTGTTGTTCGGTCTGGCCGGCATGACCGGCGCCTACGCGGGCGGTCGGCTGGCCGAGTTCGTCCCCGGCAGCGTCCTGCTGCTCGCGTTCGCCCTCATGATGATCGCCACCGCCGTCGCCATGATCCGGGGACGCAAGCAGCAGCCGAAGAAGGTCCACCACGAACTGCCCGTGTTCCACGTACTGTTGGAAGGCATCGTCGTGGGCCTGATCACCGGACTGGTCGGCGCGGGCGGAGGCTTCCTGGTCGTACCCGCGCTGGCCCTGCTGGGCGGACTGCCGATGACCGTGGCCGTCGGCACCTCGCTGCTGGTCATCTCCATGAAGTCCTTCGCGGGCCTGGCCGGTTACCTGGCCAGCGTGCACATCGACTGGGGGTTCGCGGCCCTCGTCACGGCAACCGCCGTCGTCGGCAGCCTGATCGGCGGCCGCCTCGCCGGACGCATCCCGCAGGACGCCCTGCGCAAGTCCTTCGGCTGGTTCGTCGCCGTCATGGGCGTGTCAGTCCTCGGCCGGCAGATCAGCTCCGACCTGCGTCACACCCTGCTGACGAGCCCCTGGACGTGGGCCTCCGTGGCCGCGGCGGCGGGGGTCGTGTTCAGCTGCTACATGTTGTGTGGCTCCGACGGACGAACGCCGGAACGGGCAGGCAACGCCTCGGCGCCGTCGGACGACGCAAGCGGGCGGACTGTCTCGCACCCCATCCCTGCTGAGACCGTGCGGAGCAATGGCACCACCGCGTCACTGCGCGACACGTAGCGACGTAATCACGGAAGAGCTCCCACTTCTTCTGAACTTCGACACCGGTCCGGGTCAAGCCAGGACAACGGGACGCCGACGAGAGCACCGTCCGGCAGGCCAGGTACGGTGCCGGTCATCTCAGGTGTAGACGATCTGGCCGCCGGCCGCGTGCTCGTAGAACTCGCCAACCGTGATGATGCCCTGGACCTGGTCGACGAGGTCGTCCTTGTCCAGCTCGAACGGGTCGACCGAGGCCTTGCAGGCGTAGATTCCGGCGCCGGTGTCGGAGATCATCTCGATGAACTCGGGGATCGGCGGGATGTCGAGCTTCTCCATTTTGCGTTTCATGTACCGGGTGACCAGGTCCGGAACGCCGGGCATGCCGCCCAGCAGAGTCGGCAGGTGCAGACCGGGGTTGCCGACCGTGGCCAGCTTGATGACCATGCCCGGCGGCTGTCCATCATCTCTTTCCGCATCCGTCACGGCGATCACTCCTACCTGCACCACAACTATGTCGTCGCCCTGCTCAACGACCCGTTCGGCGTCCAGGCCCGTGGCGGCTGCTCGTGCGCCGGACCGTACGGCCATCGCCTGCTTGCCATCGACGCGGCCACCTCACACGCCCTGACCCGCACACCGGGCAGTGGCACCACCACGCCGGTGTCTCCGATCCGCCGCTGCGGCTGACCGGCGTGTGCTTCGCCGTCGACGGGACGTGTCACCTCTACGGCCGTCCGCCACTGCCGGCCGACTTCGAGCGGATGCGCTGGTTCCCGCTGCCACCCGTCTGCCTGGAACAAAACCGGAACGGCACCGGTTGAGCAAATATACCCCACTGGGTATGAGAGGGGAGGCCGTGCACTGGCAACCGGGCTCGCTGCCGCCGCAGGCCCTGGAGCAGCTCATCGGCGGGGGGATGTTCAAAGCGCCGGGCAGGTGACTGGAGGCGTACTCGGCGGGCGTGCGACCCCGGATGACGTGAGCTCATGCAACCGGTGCAGGCCCGGCCGGCGCCAAGGGTGACGGAAGTCGGGTGTTGGTCATGACAGATGTGATCCTTAATGGTCGACGCCGCCCCGAACAGGGACGCATAGTACCCCTAGGGGTATTTTTCGAGGAGTGATCGTGGAACTGGAACTTGAGGGCGCAGACCTGAAGGCCGTGCTGAACCGGCTACGCCGCGCGCAGGGTCAGATCTCCGGCGTGATCCGGATGATCGAAGAGGGACGGGACTGCGAGGACGTCGTCACGCAGCTCGCCGCGGCCTCCCGCGCGCTCGACCGGGCCGGTTTCGCGATCATCGCGACCGGCTTGCAGCAGTGCCTGGCGGACATGGACTCTGGGCGGAAGAACGGTGAGGACACGGACGCGATGCGCGCCCGGCTGGAGAAACTGTTCCTGTCGCTGGCGTGAGAGCCTGCCGCGGCGGCTGTCACAGCACGGCGTCGATCAGCATGAAGGCCGCCACCGCCGGCAGCACCAGAGCGAAGATCCGTTACTCTCGCACCTCCTGAAAATGGAGCCGCAACAGCCTCTGGGAGCCCCTGGGGAGAAATGATGCGGCTGTCACAGACTCCGCTGGACGGTCGCCGCACTGCCGGTCTCACGCGTGACGAGGATGCCGTCGGCGTCGCTGTAGAGGTGGCAGCCGGGCGTGAAGGTCACCTCGCCGAACGAGACTTCCACATCCTTCTCCCCGGCACCGTCCTTGCGGCTCTTGCGGGGGTTCGAGCTGAGGGCCTTGATGCCAATGTTGATCTTGGACAGCGCCTCGACGTCACGGACAGCGCCGTGGATGATGACGCCCTCCCAGCCGTTGGACGCGGCCATGCCCGCAATGAGATCGCCCATCAGGGCGGTGGTCGGCGAGCCACCACCGTCGACGACGAGGACCCGCCCTGCCCCAGGATCGCCGAGGGTGGCCTTGAGGATCACGTTGTCGTCGTGGCATCGCACGGTCGTGACGGCACCCTCGAACGACGTCCGGGCGCCGAAGAGGCGGAATTGGGTGGTGCACGACTGGAGATCGTCTCCGTGCTCATCGTACAGGTCGGCTCCACTCCTGGCGGACCCGACCCCGACACCATCGGCGTCTTCACCATCGAGCGTCACGGCGGCCTCAAGCCCGTCGGCTGGGTTTCCACCCAGGGCATCCGACCGCGCTTCTTCGGGCTGGAGCCGTCAGGACCGCGGCTGTTCGCCGCCAACGAGGTCACCGACACCATCGACGGCTACGACATCGAGGCCGACGGCCGTCAGCTACGCCCCCTCGGCATCCTCGCCGAGCCCGGTTCCCCCACCTCCATCGTCTGGCGCGCCGCCCATTGCCCCACAGCGGGAGCCAGGCGCACCAACAGCCAGTTGGTGGACGACAACCCCGCCATCCGCCGGCAGTACCGGGTGTGGTGCCAGACCGGCTACCGCAGCCCGAGCAATGCGGGCACCGGGCAGCCCGTCGACCAACTGGTCGACCCGGCCACCGACTTCGTGACCCCGAAGGGCTTCCTGTACAGGGACTACGTCCGGCCCATGCCGGAGGGGGAGCGCAGTTCCCCGACCGGGCCGCTGCCGCGGGCCTCGATCGCCGCGTTCTTCGTCGGCGGCACGGCCGGCTCCCGGCTCGATTCCGTCGTCGTCCACCACGCCGGAGGCCTGAACTGCCTCACCGTCCTCGGCGCCGCCCTCCCCCTGACCGCTCTCGTCTACTGAACCTTCGAACGTCGACAGCCGGGACACGTAAGATAATGGTGATAGTTGTGAAGTTCTGAGGGAGACGAAGTGCCGCTGGAGCCGTTGACGTTCGCGGTCCTCGGGCCGATCCGGGCACAGCGGGCAGGGGCGGATCTGGCTCTCGGGAGCCCACAGGAACGGGCCCTGCTGGCACTGCTGTTGGTGCGGGCGGGGCAGCCGGTCTCCGTGAGCGAGATCGTCAACGTGCTCTGGGGACCGCGCCCTCCCCACAGCGCCGTCAACGTCATTCGCCGTCATGTCGGGTCACTGCGCCGCCTTGTCGAGCCCGGGCTGCCCGCCCGGGCCGCCGGCCGCTGGTTGATCCGGGATGCGGGCGGTTACCGATGGGCGGCCGACAGCGATTCCCTGGACCTCCTTCGTTTCCGCCGGCTCCGTCACGAGGCCAGGCGGGCCGCGGACGAGTCACCTGCGCGGGCTGTGGAACTCCTCACCCAGGCGCTGTCCTTGTGGAAGGGAACGGTTGCCTCCGGGCTTCCCCCGGAGATTCGCGAGCGCGCGGGCTTCGCCTCGGTCGACCGCGAACATCTCGCGGCCGTGCAGGAGGCCGCCGACGCAGCGCTCCGCGCCGGCGTCCCGGGCGCCGTACTGCCCGAACTCAGGGAAGCCACCGCCCGCAACCCGCTGGACGAACCGCTGCTGGCCAGGCTGATCCGCGTCCTGGCGGCCACCGGGCGCCGGCCCGAGGCCCTGAGCACGTATCAAGCGGCGTGCTCCCGGCTCGCCGAGGAGCTGGGCATGGACCCGGGCGCGGAACTGCGCGAAGCGCATGATGCGGTGCTGGAGGATGCGCCCGCGACCGGGGCAGGCTCTGCCGGAACCGCCTCCGACACCCCCACCCCGCCGACAGCGTCCGCAACGCCGCCGCCTGCCCAACTGCCGCACGACCTACCGACGTTCACCGGTCGCCGGACCGAGCTGGACGCTGCACTGGCGTTGCTCACGGGCCATGACGGGCGGCCCGCCGAGACGGTGGTCATCAGCGCCATCGCCGGCATGGCGGGCATCGGCAAAACCACTCTCGCCGTGCACTGGGCCCATCGGGTCGCCGAACGCTTCCCCGACGGACAGCTCTACGTCAATCTCCGGGGCTACGACCCGTCCGGAGCGGTCATGAGCGCGGGCGAAGCCGTGCGCCTGTTCCTGGACGCCCTGGGAGTGCCGCCCGAACGCGTCCCGCACGGCGTGGACGCCCAAGCGGCGCTCTACCGCAGCCTGTTGGCCCGCAGACGATTCCTGGTCCTGCTGGACAACGCGCGCGACACCGATCAGGTACGACCGCTGCTGCCCGGCACGCCCGGCTGCCTGACCATCGTCACCAGCCGCAATCAGCTGTCGGGGCTGGTGTGCGCGCATGGAGCGCATGCGCTGACCCTGCGCCCGCTCGACGCCGAGCAGGCCCGGGTGTTCCTCGCCCGCCGGCTGGGCGCCCAGCGGCTGGAGGGCGAGTCCGGGGCGGTGGCCGAGATCACCGCCCTGTGCGCCGGGCTGCCACTCGCCCTGGCCTGTGTCGCGGCCCGTGCCGCCGCCCATCCCCACTTCCCGCTGTCCGCCATCGCGGCCGAACTGCGAGCGACGCACGGAAGCCTCGACGCCTTCAGCCGGACCGACGCGTCCGCGAACGTCAGCGCGGTCTTCTCCTGGTCCTCCGGCGCCCTCTCGACCGGGGTGGCCCGCCTCTTCCGGCTGCTCGCCCTGCACCCGGGCCCGGACTTCTCCGTACCGGCTGCGGCCGCGCTCGCGGGGCTCCCGGTGCGGGAGGCCCGGCAGCTCCTGAGCGAACTCGCCGAGGTCCACCTGATCGGCGAGCACTCCCCCGGTCGGTACGCCTTCCACGACCTGTTGCGCGCTCACGCCGCCGAACTCGTACACGCCCAGCACCCCGAGGCCGAGCGCGAGGCGGCAACGGACCGGCTGTACGCGTACTACCTGCACACCGCCCACGCCGCCGACCTGCTCCTCACGCCGCACGCGGATTCCCTGCCACCGGAGCAGCTCCCGGCGGGAGTAGCCGCCGAACCGCTCGCCGACGACCAGCAGGCGCTGACCTGGCTGACCGCCGAGTACCCGGCGCTGCTCACCCTGATCGACGCGGCCGCACACTCCGGTCGCGACCGGCTCGCGTGCCTGCTCACCTGGTCCCTTGAGCCGTTCTTCGACCGGCGGGGCCACTGGCACGACTATGCGGCCGCCCACCGCACCGCGCTCGAGTCGGCACTGCGGCTGGCCGATCCCGCCTGGGAGGCCCGCGGCCTGCGCGGGCTGGGCCGCGCAGAGGGCCGGCTGGGCCTGTACGACCAGTCCCGCCCCCGCCTGGGCCGTGCCCTGGAACTCTTCACCGAGTTGGGCGACGACATCGGACGGGCCAACACCCACCGCAGCCTCGGTTGGGAATGCGACCAACAAGGCGACCTCCCCGGCGCCCTCCGGCACAACCAACAGGCCCTGGAGCTGTTCCGGGACGGCGATCACCGGGCCGCGCAGGCCAGTGTCCTCAACGCCGTCGGCTGGTACCACGCACTGCTCGGGCAGTACCGGCAGTCCCTGAGCCACTGCTCCGAGGCCCTGGCCATGCTGCGGGATCTGGGCGACCGCTACGGCCAGGCGGCCACCTGGCACAGCATCGCCTACGCCCAGCAGCACCTGGGCCGCCACCCGCAAGCCCTGCTCGGCTACCGCAACGGGCTCGCTCTCTGCCAGGAGTTGGGCGTGCCGTACATGGAAGCGTCCACCCTCGTCGATCTGGGGGACACCCATCTCACCTTGGGCGACCACGACAACGCGCACGCTGCCTGGCGGCAGGCGCTCACTCTCCTCACCTCGCTCGGCCACCCGGACGTGGACCGGGTCCGAGCCCGGCTGCGGGGGCGGAGCAACGGGCGCGGTCTCGCATGAGGATGCGGTTCGAGGTACTGGGCACGCTTCGGGTGTGCCGGGGGGACAGCGAGCTCGATCTCGGGTTCCCCCAGCAGCGTGCCCTGCTGGGACTGCTCCTGGTGCGGGCCGGCCGGCCCGTGCCGATGAGCGAGATCGTCGACGTGCTGTGGTCCGAACGACCGCCGGCCAGCGCGCTGAACGTGGTGCGCCGTTACGCCGGTTCACTGCGTCGGCTGCTCGAGCCCAGCCTGCCGCCTCGGGCGCCCGGACGCCGGCTGCTGCGCCGTGCCGGTGGTTATCTGCTGGAGGCGGGCGAGGACGAGCTCGACCTGCTGAGGTTCCGGGATCTCACCAAGCGCGGCAAGCGGGCAGCCGCCACCGGAAGACCCGAGGTGGCGCTGCGGCACTTCGTCGAGGCACTGAGCGGGTGGCGGGGTCCGGTGGCGATGGGAATCCCGGTATCCGTGCGAGAACACGCCGCGTTCGCCGCCGTGGAACGCGAGCTCGTGCACACGACCGTGATGGCGGCCGACGCGGCGCTGTTGTGCGGCAGAACGGAGCAGGTCCTGCCACGGCTGCGCCGCGCCGTCGAACTCGACCCCCTGAACGAGCCGCTGCACTCCAGGCTCGTCATGTCGCTCGCCGCCGCCGGGCTGCAGGCCGACGCACTGGCGGCGTACAAGGCCGTACGACGGCTGCTCGCCGAGGAGTTAGGCGTCTCGCCCGGCGTCGAACTGTCCGAGGCACACATGCGGGTGCTCCGTCAGGAGCTCCGGCCGACCGGCTCCGCCACCGCCCATGAACAGCGGACGGCACGGGCTGAAGCACCGGAGCCCGTGGTCCGCCCTGCCCAATTGCCGCCCGACGGGGCGGACTTCAGCGGCAGGCGGGCCGAGCTCGGCAGGCTGCTGGAGATCATCGAGGCGGCGTCGGACTACGCCGGGGCGCCCGCCGGCGTTCTCATCAGCGGTATGGCGGGCATCGGAAAGAGCACGCTCGCCATCCATGGCGCCCATGCGGTCGCCGATCGGTTTCCGGATGGTCAACTCCACGTCGAGCTACGGGGCTTCGACCCTTCCAGGGCGCCCCTGGAACCCGCGGAGGCACTGCGCGGGATGCTCACCGGGCTGGGCGTGTCCCGTCATCTGCCGAACGGTCTGGACGCCCTCGCCGGTCTGTACCGCAGTGTGCTGTCGGGCCGACGGGTTCTCATCCTGCTGGACGACGCCTCCGGAACCGAGCAGGTGCGGCCGTTGCTGCCCGCCTCGCCCGGCTGCCTGACGCTGGTCACCAGTCGCAACGGCCTGCCCAGCCTGATCGCCTCGGGTGCCCACCCGCTGCGCCTTGGCCTGCCGTCCGCCGCGGACGCCCGGGCCGTGCTCGCCGTGCGCATCGGCCACGAGCGTGTGACCGCCGAGCCCGCGGCGGCCGATGAGATCGTCGAGCGCTGCGGTCGGCTGCCGTTGGCTCTGGCCATCGTGGCCGCCCGGGCCATCAGCCGCCCCGAGGTCCCCCTCGCGGCCATCGCGGCTGAACTGCGCCTCTCCGAGGGGAGCCTCGACGCCTTCGCCGGCACAGACAGAACAGACGGCACAGACGGCACAGACAGCACAGCAGACGCCCGCACCGCCTTCGCATGCTCGTACCGGAGTCTGCCGCCCGACAGCGCCCGGCTGTTCCGCCTGCTGTCAGTGCACCCCGGCCCGGACATCGCGACGGACGCCGCCGCAGCCCTGGCCGACCACCCTGCCCGCAGAGTGCGTCTGATCCTCGATGAACTCGCCGACGCCCATCTCCTCACCGAACACACCCCGGGGCGCTACACCCAGCACGACCTGCTGCGTGTGTTCGCCGCCGAACTCAGCGCAGAGCACGACTCGCTGACGGAACGCCAGGCCGCGCGGCAGCGCCTGTCGGCTCACATCCCGCACACCGGCCGCGTATAGGCGGCGGATCGCCGCCCTCACTTCTCTGTCACTCTTTTTGCACATCATCATTCCTAGGCTCCGTGGGCAGTGAATGACTTGATTCGGCCCGCACGGAGGCGAAGACATATGACGTCTGGCATGAGCACCATCCAGGCCGAGGGCGGCGAAACGGTGTTCCCGATGTCCATGGGCCTCGCCATCGTCGTCACGGACGGGACGCCCACGCAGCTGCCCGGAGAGCCGTGGCCCCGACCAGGGGCCCACAAACTGATCGCCCGAAGCAACGGCGAGTACCTCCTGGTCGGCATACGAGGCTGCGGCCCGGCCGGGGATCGCGCACAGGACGTCGGCCTCGGTCCCGGAGACATCTGCTTCTACGACGCGGACCGTCCTCCGCTGCTGGACTTTCCCGGGCACGCCCGTCTGAAGGTCTTCCTCCTGGCGCGCGAGACGCTGGGGCTGGACGAGCACGACGTACGGCACGTGATGGCGGCTCCGGTCAGCCGGTCCTCCCGACTGGGAGCCCTGCTGTCGCCGTTCCTGTCCGAACTCGCGGACACGGTCCCCTCGTCACAGCCCCCGGTCGGGGAGATGCTCGCCTGGAACGCCGTCAACCTCCTGGCCACCCTGGCCACGGAACAGCTGGGCAGGGACGCGACGGGCACGCCCGACGCCAAGTCGCCGATGCTGTCGCGGATCCTGCGGTTCATCGATCTGCATCTGGCCGACGCGGACCTGTCGCCGGAAGTGATCGCCGGGGCCCATCACATCTCGGTGCGCTACCTGCACAAGCTGTTCCAGGACGAGGGCACGACCGTCGGCCGGTGGATCCAGCGCCGTCGCCTGGAGGAGTGCCGTCGCGACCTGATGCACCGGGTCCGTGGGCGGCAGACCATCGCCGCGGTCGCGGGTCGCTGGGGCTTCCTGAGCGCCACGCACTTCAGCCGGGTGTTCCGGGCCGCGTACGGCATGTCGCCCAGCGAGTGGCGGGACACGGCAGGCCCGGGTGCCCGCTCCCGCCGGCGGTAGAACACGTCAGGGTTGCGGCTTGATCCATGCGGCGTCGGAGGCCGAGAGCAGATGGGCCGCCGTGGATGTCACCGCGAGCAGCAGCAGCGCCAGGCCCAGGGTGAGGGTGAGGGCGAGTTCGGTGTGCAGCAGGAGCGCGGCGCCGACGAGAGCTCCGAGGAACATGGCCAGGACGGACAGGACGCGCCGGCCGGGCCGGGGCGCCGCCCCGCCCGCCGGGGTGGAGTCCGCGGCCAGTCCCGTCAAGGTGAGGGTCAGTACGGTCGTGGTCAGGTCCGGGACGCCCAGGCGCCGGACGACCGCGTTCTGCAGCCCCATCGCGAGACCGAGGAGCACGATGAGGGTGTACTGCACCGTGGTCGTCATCTCGCCGTGCGTCGCCACGGCCGTGATCACGGTCGTGGCGACGAGCAGGGACTGCAGCGCCGTCGCCATGGTCAGCAGCCGCCCGCGGTGGGCCGCGAACCGGGTGCCGAACCGGCCTCCCGCCAGCGCGCCGAGAAGGAACGCCGCCATCGACACGACGGACGCGGAGGCGGACAGTCCCTCCGCGCCCGCCAGGGCGAACCCCAGGAACACCACGTTGCCGGTCATGTTGGCGACGAAGACGTGCCCGAGCGCCAGATAGCTCACGGCGTCGACCAGACCGGTCACCACGGTCAGAGCCAGCATCAGCGGCGGCAGCGGGCCGTGCCGGTCGTCCCTGGGCGGAGCCAGCGTACGAGCCGCGTCAATCAGCAGCTTGCGCATACCGGGCTGTTCCTTCCGAAACGGCGGGACGGTGCAGAAACAGACGGGTGAGCAGCCCGCTGACCGGGCCGGACACGATGACCGCGACGGAGATCCACCACGGCCAGGGTGCCAGCCCGAGGGCATGGTCGGCCGACCACCGGCCGGGACCGGTGAGTGCCAGCGCCGCGGAGACGACGACCAGGACCACCGGGTACTCGTACCCGTCGTTCTGTACCCAGAGCCCGTTGTGCCACTTGACGGTGCTCGCGACCGTCATCACCCCCATGGCGGCCATCGCCGCCGCGGGAGTGAGTAATCCGGCCGCCAGGAACAGGCCGGCGCCGACCTGGGTGCCGCCCGCGGCGAGCGCGGTGAGCCTGCCGCCGCGGAAGCCGTCGTGCCGGAACTCCTCGGTTCCGCCCGCGAGGCCGTTGCCGCCGAGACGGAAGCTGACCTTCTGCACTCCATGTCCGGCGACGAGGAGACCCACCACCAGCCGGAGAACCAACAGTCCGGTGTCCATCGCGTTCCTGCCTGTTCCTGTCTGTGCCTACGTGTTCCTGTCCGGCCCTGCGTCAGCCGGCCGCGTGGGCGCCGATGACCGCCTGCGCGTACACGACCCCGAGGCCGTAGGCACCGGCGTGCTCCTTGACCAGCTCCGTGACGGGCACGTACGTCTCCGCGCGCGCCCAGTCACGCTGGAGCTCGAGAAGTACCTGCACCCAGGTGACCGGTACCGCGCCGCCCTGGACCATGCGCTCGACGGCGTGCTCGTGTCCCTGCGGGCTGACGCCGCCGGACGCGTCCGTGACGACGTAGACCTCATAGCCCTGGGCGAGGGCGGACATCGTGGGCAGAACGACGCACACCTCGGTCCACAGCCCGGCGATGACGAGCTTCTTGCGGCCGGTCGCCTTGACGGCCTCGACGAAGGCGACGTCCTCCCAGGCGTTCATCGTGGTGCGGTCGATGATCTTCTGGTCGGGGAAGACGTCGGCCAGCTGGGGCATGAGCGGTCCCGAGAAGGACTCAGCGGCCACCGTGCTCAGGACCACCGGAACGTCGAACACCTTGGCCGCCTTCGCCAGGCCCACGGTGGAGTTGATGATCGCTGTGCGGTCGCCGCTGCCGGTACCGAAGAACATCTGCGGCTGGTGGTCCACGAACAGCACCGCGCAGTTGTCGGGGGTGAGCAGGTCGGGGCTGGGGACCGCGGTGACCTCATCGATGGTGACCATGTACGTGCCTTTCTGTGGGTGAGGGGTGGATCTCTCAGAGAGAGAAACAGGGGTCGAAGACCGGTCTCCCGGTCTCCGGGGCGAGCCCTCGACGGACACGCCACTGACGGTGCTGCTCGGACTCGGCGACGGCCTGGCCGAGCAACTCGGCCTGGCGGCTGCCCGACAGGCCGGAGAACGGTGTGGCCTGATAGCCACCGAAGCGCGCCACCGGGCTCCAGGCCGGGCTGACGGGCGGCAGTTCCTCGTCGAGGCCCTCGTACTCGGCGGTGGCGTAGACGATTCGGCCGCCGACGACCGTCAGCAGGGACTCGATGTGGGCGATGTCCGGCTCGGGCACGGCGAAGTAGTCTTCGGACAGGAGGGCGAGATCTCCGAGGTATCCCGGCCGCAGGACACCCTTGACGCCCTCCTCACCGGTCAGCGTGGCTCCCGCCTCGGTGAACATCGCCAGCGCGGTCCGCCGATCGACGCGGTTGTGCGGAGGGCGGACGACCAGGTCGCCGACGGTGCGGCCGGTGACCAGCCAGTGCAGGGCGATCCACGGGTTGTACGTGGAGACACGGGTGGCGTCGGTGCCCGCGCCGACGGTCAGGCCGCGGTCCAGCATGGCGCGGATCGGAGGGGCGTCCGCTGCGGCGCCGGGGCCGTAGCGGCGTACGAAGGCCTCGCCCTGGAAGGACAGCCGGTTCTGCACGGAGATGGCTCCGCCGAGGGCGGCGATGCGGTCGAGGCTGTCGGCGGACACGGTCTCGGCGTGGTCGAAAAGCCACCGGTTTCCAGCCGGGAAAAGTCCTTCCGCGCCGAGCTTCTCGAATACCGCGAGGTCGCGGCGGATGGTCTCGTCATAGGTGGCGTGCAGCCGGAATCCCCAGCCGTTTTCCATGAGGAGGCGTACGGCCTTCTCGAATGCCGCCTCGTAGTCCGGAGTGAGTTCCGGGCGCGGCTGGGCGAAGTTCTCGAAATCCGCTGCCGCCCAGGTGAGATTCTCTCCCGCGCCGTTGAGTCGCAGCCATGCGTCCCCGTCCTCGGGGCGGGCCATTTCGATCCAGCGCGCCAGGTCGTCGTTTTCCTGGCCGGGGGTCTGTGGGAAGAGGTGATAGGCGATGCGCAGGGAAAGCTGTCCGGCCTTGGCCAGTTCGGCGACCGTGTCGTAGTTGTCGGGGAAGTTCTGGAATCCGCCGGCCGCGTCGATCGCCGACGTGAGTCCGAACCTGTTGAGTTCCCGCAGGAAGTGACGGGTGGAGGTCTTCTTGTCCTCGCCCTCCAGGACCGGGGCCTTGGCCAGGGTCGAGTAGAGGATCAGGGCGCTCGGAGCGGCCAGCAGCATGCCCGTGGGCTCGCCGTCCCGGCCCCGTACGATCTGCCCGCCCTTGGGGTCGGGGGTGTCCCTGGTGTATCCGGCGGCCTTGAGCGCCGCGCGGTTGAGTACCGCCGACTGGTACAGGTGCAGGACGAACACCGGGGTGTCCGGCGCGGCGGCGTTCAGCTCGGCGACGGTCGGCAGCCGCCGTTCGGTGAACTGCTCGGCCGACCAGCCCCCCACCACCCGTACCCACTGGCCCTTGGGCGTACGGGCCGCCTGCTCGCGCAGCATCGCCAGGCCCTGGCGGAGGGTGGGAACGCCGTCCCAGCGCAGCTCCAGTACGTAGTTCAGCCCGCCGCGGATGACGTGCAGGTGGGAGTCGTTGAGGCCGGGGATCATCCGTCGGCCGAGTGCGTCGACCACCTTTGTGCCCGGGCCGATCTGTAGCGCGATGTCCTTGTCGTCGCCGACGGCGGTGATGACACCGTCGCGGATGGCGACCGCCCCGGCCTGCGGGCGGACCGGGTCTCCCGTGTGGATCTTCGCGTTGCGGACGACCAGGTCCGCGGCGTCGTCTGTGGCGCGGGGAACCAGCCCACCGACCGGCATCGTGGACAACGTGGCCAACCTCCTGAAGTCGAACGGCTTTTGATTCGAGCCGTCACGCTATTGCTGACGGACAGGCCCATGTGTCCCGGCAGCGCACTGAATTCGTACCGACAGCGCACTGCCTCTTTCCGCGACCCTTTCGTGCGCTGCTCCGTGCGCTGCTCCGTGCGCTGTGAGGTCAGCTCCGGTGCACTCGTGGGCAATTCCCGGCCGCTTTCCGGTTTTAGCGTGCTGACCGACGCACCTACAGATCAGATCAGGCGTGCGAAACCTCAGGAGAATTACATGTCCGACACCGTCGAGCCGGTTCAGCCGGTCCTGGAGCCGGCGGCAGCCACCTTCGCGGAAGCCACCGCCAACCCGCCCTACCTCTTCGACCTGCCGCCCGCCGAGGGCCGGAAGGCGGTCGACGAAGTGCAGTCCGGCGAGATCGAGAAGCCGGCCATCGACGAGGAGTGGATCACCGTCCCGGGGGGCCCGACGGGCAGTGTCCGGGCCCGCATCGTCAAGCCCGCCGGTGCCGAGGGGACGCTGCCGGTGATCCTCTACATCCACGGCGCGGGCTGGGTGTTCGGCAACGCCCACACCCACGACCGCCTGGTGCGCGAACTCGCCGTCGGCGCGAACGCCGCCGTGGTCTTCCCCGAGTACGACCTCTCCCCCGAGGCCCGCTACCCGGTCGCCATCGAGCAGAACTTCGTGGTCGCCCGGTGGGTCGTCGAGGAGGGCGCGTCCAAGGACCTGGACGGCTCCCGGCTCGCGGTGGCCGGGGACTCCGTCGGCGGCAACATGACCGCCGCGCTGACGCTCATGGCCAAGGAGCGCGGCGGCGTCCCCCTCGTCCAGCAGGTGCTGTTCTACCCGGTCACCGACGCGAACTTCGACACCGGTTCCTACCACCAGTTCGCCACCGGCTACTTCCTGCGCCGCGACGGCATGCGGTGGTTCTGGGACCAGTACACGACCGACGAGGCGGAGCGCGCCCAGATCACCGCGTCCCCGCTGCGCGCCACCACCGAGCAGCTCGCCGGGCTGCCGCCCGCCCTGGTCATCACCGGCGAGGCGGACGTGCTGCGCGACGAGGGCGAGGCGTACGCCAACAAGCTGCGCGAAGCCGGCGTCCCGGTGACCGCCGTGCGCTTCCAGGGCATCATCCACGACTTCGTGATGCTCAACGCCCTGCGCGAGACGCACGCCGCCGAGGCCGCGATCACGATGGCCGTCGGCACCCTGCGCACCGCGCTCCACGATCACTGAAATCCGACAAGGAGAACCCGCCATGTCCACCACCCCCACCGCCCTTCTCGTGCACGGTGCCTTCGCGGACGCATCCAGCTGGTCCGGCGTCATCGCGGAGCTGCAGCAGCACGGCATCCCCGTGGTGGCGGCGCCGAACCCACTGCGCGGCCTGGCGTCCGACGCCGCGTACATCGCCTCCCTGGCTTCGCAGATCGACGGCCCGGTCGTCCTGGTCGGCCACTCCTACGGGGGTGCGATCATCACCGTGGCCGGCACCACGGAGAACGTCGTCGGGCTGGTCTACGTCGCGGCCTACGTCCCCGAACAGGGCGAGAACCTGGGCGAGTTGCAGGGCCGCTTCCCGCTCGCGCCGCTGGTCAGCAACCTGAAGGAGTGGACGTACCCCGTCGAGGGAGCGGAGGAGCCCGCGGTCGAGGTCACCATCAAGCCCGAGGCGTTCCCGGCCATCTTCGCCGCCGACGTCCCGGCCGCCGCCACCGAGGTCCTCGCGGTCGCGCAACGTCCGCTGGCCGCCTCGGTGTTCACGGAGCCGGCCTCGGCCGCCGCGTGGCGGACCAAGCCGTCCTGGGCGCTCGTGGCCGGCGCGGACGAGGCGATCAACCCCGAGGTCCAGCGCTTCGGCGCCAAGCGGGCCGGGGCGACGGTCGTCGAACTCGAGGGCGCCTCGCACGCCGTCGCCGTGTCCCAGCCCAAGGAGGTCGCCGACCTGATCCGCGAAGCGGTGGGTGCGACCAGCTGACGGGGCACCGCACAACAGCCGCGCGGAGGGCCCCGTACGGGGTCGTCCGCGCGGCTCGTCCGTCTCGGAGGGTGGTTGCACCCGTGCGATTGGCCCGGGTCACGGGCCGCCATGGTGCGCCACCGCCGTGGGCCGTGGCATCACCGTCGGGCCCGCGTCCGTGAACGGAGTGCGGCTCAGCTGAGGGCTCCCAGAGCCGCCTCGATCGTCCGGTGGAAGGTCGGGTAGGTGTAGATCATGTGCCGCAGCCGGTCGACGGGGACCTCGGCGTGCACGGCCACGTTCAGCCCGTAGAGCACCTCGCCGCCCGCCGGCCCCGCCGATGTCGCGCCGATCAGTACACCCCGGTCGGCGTCCTCGACGAGCTTGATGAACCCCTCGTTGCCCGCCCCGTGGACCCAGCCGCGCGTGGAGGAGGTGACGGACAGCACGCTGGTGCGCACCCGCAGTCCCTGCTCCATCGCCTGACGCTCCGTCAACCCGACGGCCCCGATCTCCGGATCGGTGAAGGTGACGCGAGGCAGCGCCCGGTAGTCGGCGTCGGGACCGGGCTGCCCGAGGATGTCCCGGACGGCGATCTGCGCCTGGTACATCGAGACATGGGTGAAGGCGCCCCGGCCGGTGATGTCACCGACCGCCCACAGCCCGTCCCCGGCGCGCATCTGCCCGTCCGTGGGCACGCCTCCCGCCGACGGATCGAGCCCCACCGTGCCGACCCCCAGCGCGGCCAGGTCGGCATGGCGCCCGGTGGCGACGAGAAGCCGCTCTGCCCGCAGCAACTCCCCGGCTCCCTCCAGCCGCACGGTGAAGGCGGCATCGTCGTGGCCGACCTGCCGCGCCCGAGTACTCGTGAGAACGGTGACCCCGTCCGCGCGCAGCGCCTCGGCGGCCAGCTCCCCCGCCTCGGGCTCCTCCTGTGCCAGCAGCCGGTCCTGTCCCTCGATGACCGTCACCGCGCACTTGAAGCGTGCGAAGACCTGGGCGAGTTCGACGCCGATGGCGCCCCCGCCGAGCACGATCAACGACGCCGGCAGTTCCTTGGCCGCCATGGCGTCCCGGTTGGTCCAGTACGGCGTTTCGTCCAGACCGGGCACCGGGGGAATCCGGGGCCGGGTGCCGGTGGCCAGCACGACACCGCGCCGGGCATCGAACGTCCGCTCCCCGACGGTGACTTGGCGCGGCCCGGAAAGACGTCCCCTCCCCCGGACGAGCCGGCCGCCCTTGGCCGTGAACCGGTCGGCGGCCACCTGGTCGTTCCAGTCGTCGGTCGCCTCGTCACGGATACGGCCGGCGACCTTCTCCCAGTCCGGGGTCACGACCGCCTCACCGGCGAGAGCGGGGATCCGGCCCGCCTCGGCGAGCAGGTTCCCGGCCCGGATCATCATCTTGCTGGGCACACACCCCCAGTACGGACACTCACCGCCCACGAGTTCCGCCTCGACGCCCACCACGTCCAGTCCGGCGCCGGCCAGCGTGCCCGCGACATACTCACCGCCCGGCCCCATCCCGACGACCACCACATCCGCCTGCTCGCTCGTACTCATGGCTCTCCTCGTTCCTCCGGCCGTCGGCCTCCGGGCGCGGTCTTTCGCGCCGAGGCTAGGCCGGGTGGAACGACGAACCGTGCCCGTCGGCGCACGGATGCTTGTCCCAGAGCGAACGCCGGGCAGGAGGCCACTCCTGCCGGCGCCGCTGCCTGCCCACGATCACTCTGCGTTCATGCGTCCCGCGGTCGGCTCGCCAGCAGTGGTTCTTGACGGACTCCGACGGCATTCAGGTCCCACGCCTCGACAGTGAAGCCGCTGCCTCCGATGCCCGTGGTGTGGGCCTGCAGCCGCCATGGTCCGTCGCCGACGGGATAGAACCTGACGGTGAGGACTTGACCGGTGGACAGATAGATCTCGGCGATCGAGCGGTCCACGACGACGCGCAGTTCGACAGGAGTGCGGGGACCCCGCGCGGCCGGGCAAGGGACGGTGTATATGCCCTCTCGTGCTCGTGCGTCCAGTGATGCGTGGCTGCGGTCGACGGTGAGATGGCAGGCGATGGGGTCGAGACCGATGTCCAGGTACTCGGTGCCGTCCGCGGAGGTGATCAGACGCAGGCCGCTCGTGCCGGCGGGGTCGAGGGTCAGGACCGCGGTGAGGTCGAAGGTGTGGCTGACCTCCCCCAGTTCAACCGGCCCGGATCGGGTGACGTGTTCACTGCGGTGCAGGACGCGTTCCCCGCGCAGGGCGAGCAGTTCGCGGGCCGGGCGCTGGGCGACCGTGCCGTCGTAAGCCAGGGTCAGTTCGCGCGGGAGAGTGAGGACGCCTGCCCAACCGGCTTCGTGCGCCCAGTCGTTGTCGCGGGCCTCCCACGACCAGCCCCACAGCAGCCACCTGTCTTCCTCGGGGGCCTTGAGCAGAGCGGGGGCGTAGAAGTCCGGGCCGTGGTCCAGTCGTACGGGGGGTGCGGTCGCCGTGAAACGACCGTGTTCCTCATGTCCGGTGTGGACCGTCACATGGCTTGGGCCGTCCTGCGGGTCCCAGTCGCTGACGATCAGAACGCCGCGGTCGCCAAAGGTCGCGTACTGGGGGCATTCCCAGCCGACCGGGTTGGCCGTGTCGGCGGGGCTGCTGGTGTGGAACGGGCCGAGGTAAGTCCAGTGCTCCAGGTCGTCGGACTCGTACAGCAGTGCCGCACCGCGGCCGTCGGCGAGTGCCGAGCCGACCAGCATCCGCCACCGGCCGTCCTGCTGCCAGACGTAGGGGTCCCGGTACATGGTGGTGTCGGTGGGCGGCTGTGGGATGAGCAACTCCGGCCGCTTGGCCCAGGTGTGTCCGCCGTCGTAGGACTCGGCGGTGGTGACCGGCTGCCACCAGCGGTCGGTGCGGTGGGCGGAGTAGAAGGCCATCAGCCGGCCGTCGACGGAGATCGCGTTGCCGGAGTAGCAGCCGTCGGCGTCGTCGCCGCCGGGGGTGGGGGCGAGGGCGACCGGGAGCTGTTCCCAGGTGATCAGGTCTCTGCTGCGGGCGTGGCCCCAGTGCACGTTCGCATGCTGCGGCGCGTACGGGTTGTACTGGAAGAACACGTGGTAGTGGCCGTCGTGGAAGACCATCCCGTTGGGGTCGTTGATCCAGTTGCGCGGCGGGCGCAGGTGCGCGGCGGGCAGGTGGGGGTCGGCGGGCGGCGTGGACACACGGGGCCTTTCAAAGGGTGCGCGAGGCACAGGGGGGTGGCAGACGAAGTGGGGCGGGCGCCATCGGCCCGGCGGAGGTCAGCCCTTGACGCCGCTGGAGGCGATGCTGCTGACGAAGGCCCGCTGGAAGGCCACGAACAGCGCGAGCACCGGCACGGTGATCATCGACGAGTAGGCCATGATCTCGCCCCAGGAGGGGTTGAGCTGGAAGAAGTACTGGATGCCGACCATGACCGGGCGCAGGTCCTCGCTCTGGACGACCATCAGCGGCCACAGATAGGAGTTCCAGGCGGGCAGGAAGGTCAGGATGGCGACCGTGGCGATCGCTGGGCCGGACAGCGGCATGACGATGCGCCGGTAGATACCGAACCAGTTCGCCCCGTCGATGACGGCGGCTTCGTCGAGTTCCTTGGGGATGCTCTGGAAGTACTGGTGGAACAGGAAGATGGAGAAGGCGTTGGCGACGAAGGGCAGGACCTGTACCTGGTAGGTGTCCAGCCAGCCTTCGGTCAGGGTGAGGTGAAAGCCGTTGACCTCGAGCCAGGGCAGTTGGTTGACCCACCAGACCAGCGGCAGGGCGAAGGTCTCGAACGGCACGATCAGCGTGGCGATCACGGCGCTGAGCACGATCTTCTTGCCGCGCCAGCGCATCCGGGACAGGGCGAACGCCGCGAGGCTGTTGACGAAGATGCCCAGAACCACGGTGACGGCGGAGATCCCGATGGAGTTGAACAGGAACCGGGCGGCGGGCACCCGGTCGAAGACTCCGGTGTAGTTGTCCAAGGACACATGGCCGACCGGCAGGAACGCCTTGATGCTGTCCAGATCGCCGAAGATCTGCTGGTCGGGCTTCAGCGATGACACCAGCATGAACACGATGGGGAAGGCGAAGAACAGCGCGAGCGCGATGCGTGCCGCCTGCAGGGCAAGCATGCGCAGCAGCGGCGTCCGGGGGCCCGGGCGTGCGGGGGCGGGGGATGCGGAGGTCATGTCAGTCCTTCTCCCGGGTGAGGAAGCGTTGTACGAGGGAGACCGCCAGCACCAGTACGAAGAAGACGAGGGAGATCGCGGACGCGTATCCGGTCTGCTGCTGCGCGTATCCGGTCTGCACGGCCTGGTAGACGACCGTGGTGGTCGAGTCCAGCGGCCCGCCTTGCGTCATCACGCTGACCTGTGCGAACAGGCTGAACGCGGCGATCGTGATGGTGATGAGCACGAAGGTTCGGGTCGTGCGCAGGCCTGGCCAGGTCACGTATCGGAAGCGCACCCAGCGCGTGGCCCCGTCGATGTCGGCAGCCTCGTACAAATCCTGCGGGATGGTCTGGAGGCCGGCCAGCCAGATGACCATGTGGAAGCCGACGCCCTGCCAGACGGACATGAAGATGATGGCGGGCATGGCCGTGGACGGGTTGTTCAGCCAGTCCGGTCCGTGCACGACGCCGAAGGTGAGCTGTGAGATGAGCTCGTTGACCAGCCCGGTCTTCTGGTACATGAGCGTCCACAGGATGGACACCACCACCATCGAGGTGACGACCGGGATGAAGTAGACGGTGCGGAAGAAGTTGACGCCCTTGACCTTGGCGTTGACGAGCAGCGCGAGCACCAGAGCCAGGCCGCCCTGGAGCGGGACGACGACGGCGGCGAAGTAGAAGGTGTTGCGCAGCGACTTGTAGAACAGCGGGTCGTCCAGCAGGGTGCGGAAGTTCTGCAGGCCCGTGAACTCGGCCGGGGTCGGCGACACCAGGCGGGCGTTGGTGAACGCCAGCGCGAAGGCCAGCACCACAGGGATGACGAAGAACAGCAGCAGGAGGAAAACGGCGGGGCTCACCATGCCGAGGGCGGTGAGGCTTTCCCTGCGCCGTGATCGCCTACGCGTCGGCCGTCGGGCCTGTGGGGCACCGGCGGCGGTGCCGGGCCGGGAGGGCAGTGAGGTCATTGTTGTACTCATGGGACATCCAGGCAGGTACGTGTCCCGGCGGAGGTGGAGGCGGAGAGGAGGAACCGCATCCGTCATCCGCCGGGACGGGCGGACGCGGTCAGCTGCCGGTGGAGTAGTTGTTGGTCGACAGGTTGTTGTCGATCTGGCTGACGGCCTGGTCGAGGGCGCTGCTGACATTGGCGCCGGCCAGGATGTCCCGAGCCGTCTTGGAGAACACCGTGGAGATGTAGGGGTAGGCCGGGGTGACGGGCCGGACCACCGCGAACTCCTGCGCCGCCTTCAGGAAGATGTTGAACTGCCCGCCCGTTTCGTAGCCCTTCACCTGCTGCGCTGCCGCGTCGGTGGCGGCGATGGTGCCGGTGGCCTTGGCGAAGTCCACGAAGTACTTCGTCTGCCGGGAGAAGTTCAGGTACGCCTGGGCGCCTTCCTTGTTGGAGCAGGTCGAGCTCATGCCCCACTGCCAGGACGCTCCGCCGATCTTCGGTCCGTCGCCGAAGTCGACTGGCGGGAGGATCGCCAGGTCGCTGCCGAACTTGTCCGTGTTCGCCTGGGCGGACCAGCTGCCGTCCCACTGAATGGCGGTCTTGCCGTTGCGGAAGTCGTCGGCGGGGCTCTTGCTGGACTTCTGCGGCGCGTAACCCTTCGTGACCAGCGAGCGGAACCACTTGCCCCACTCGACGGCCTTCTCACCGTTCAGCGCGCCCTTGGCGGTCTTGTAGGCCGAGCGGTCGATCAGGTCGCCGCCGAAGCTCTGCAGCATCGGCGAGTAGGCGTACGGCCACCACTCACCGGGGTCGCCCGTGCCGAGGTCCAGCGTGTTCTTGAACTTGCCGCTCGCCTTGATCTTGGCGAGCGCGTCCATGAACTCGCCCTTGGTCCAGGGCTGGTCGAGGGTGGGGACGCGGATGTCGTACTTCTTCAGCACCGACTTGCGGGAGTACATGGTCAGCGCGACGTCGTAGAAGCCGAACGCGTACGTCTTGTCCTGGTACGTGGCGACCGTACTGGTCAGCTGGTCCTTCACGGCGACCTTGCCCTTGGACAGGTCCAGCGGCGCGAGATACCCACCCCAGGCCCAGTTGGGGACGTTGGGCCCGTCGACGTCGAGGATGCACGGCAGCTTCTTGGCGGAGGCCGCGGCCACCACCGAGTCGTTGTAGGAACCCTGCGGGAACGCCTGGATCTTGACCTTGTACTTGCTCTGGCCGGCGTTGAAGTCCTTGACGATCTGCTTCACGACGCCGTACTCGGCTGCGTTGCCGGCGTTGTGCGTCCACAGGGTCAGCGTGTCGCCGTCGGCGCCCGACGAGCCGGTGCTCCCACTGCCGCCGCAGCCGGCCACGAGCGCCGCCGCGGCAAGGGCGGCTATGCTCGACACCGTGAGGCGCCTGGTTCTCGATTCCACCTGGGTTCCTCCAATTTCACTGGGCACGGTCCTGGCAGACCGCGCCGGCGGCCGGTGTTGACGGCCGCCTGTATCGGTGGTGCTTCGCCGTTCCGGGGTCAGAGTCGGGGCGGCGAAGCGACCGATGCCCGTACCACCAGCGGGCAGGGCAGCATTTCCTGAGCCTGAGCACCCGGACCAGACTCCTGATCCGGGGTGCCCGTGAGCGCGAGCAGCTGCACGACCGCCCGCGCCCCCATCTCGTAGTGCGGCAGGGCGACGGTGGTCAGCCCGGGGAACAAGCCATCAGAGATCAGTTCCTGGTCGTCGAACCCGATCACCGACAGGTCGGCGGGGATCGACAGCCCCAGTTCGGCGGCGGCGCGGTAGACGCCCATCGCCATCCGGTCGTTGAAGCAGAACAGCGCGGTGGGCCGTTCCTCCGCCTGGAGCAGTCGGAGCGCCGCCCGGTACCCGCCGACGGCTTCGCTGACATCTGCCACCACCAGCCGGGGGTCCTCGGCAACGCCCGCCTCGGCGAGAGCACGCCGGTAGCCCTCAAGGCGTCCGTGGGTGGCCGGGATGTCGTCGACGTTGGTGATGAAGCCGATCCGGCGGTGGCCGTGGCGGACCAGCTCGCGCACCGCCGTCTCCCCACCCAGGACCTCGTCCGGTACGACCGAGGGCACGCCGGGGTCGTCCGAGCGCGCGTCCAGCAGCACGGTGGGGACCGACCGCAGCCGCTCCGGCACCTCCACGACCCGGTGGTACATGGACGCGTACAGCACGCCGTCGACCTGGCGCTGCAGCAGCAGATCGATCTCCTTGCGCTCCAGCTCCGGGTCGCCGCCGGTGTTCAGCATGAGCAGCAGCAGGCCGTGCTTGGCCGCCTCCTCCTGCGCTCCCAGGATGATCCGGCCGGCGTGCGGAGTGGTGGCGATCTGGTCGCTGACGAAGCCGATCGTGTTCGACCGCCGCAGCCGCAGCCCACGCGCCAATCCGTTGGGGGCGTACCCGAGTTGCCGGGCCGTTTCGAGAACGCGCTGCCGGGTCTCGGGGTTGACGCGCTTGCCCTCGACCTCGTTGAGGATGTGGGAGACGGTCGTGGCCGAGACGCCGGCGGCTGCCGCCACGTCTTTGATCCCGATCCGCCTGCCCATGTCGTGCCCAATCGTTTTGGCAAGTGAGTGCGGGATGAGAGTGCGCCCCACGAGGCGCCCCTGTCAACGGCTCGTTACGAACTCGTGGCCAAGCGATGCCGGCGCGAGGCGGTGGCAAGGAACGGGAACGCCCCGCACCCAGCGGGCAGCCCTCAGGGCGGCGATGGGTTCGTCCATGACGACGACACGGCGAGGACACTGCGAGCTCTTGGCGGGGGAACGGGCGACCGCGACCCGCAGGGCTGCCGCGGCGCCTCGGAGTCCGCGGACTCCTCGCGCCAGGGCTGTTGACGCATCGGCGGGATTGCCCCCATCATCGGGGCCACTCGATGTCATCGATGACACAAGTCAACGATGACACTCCTGGCCGACGCCATGGACGACCTCGCCGGCCAGACATCACTTTTCGGTCGGTCCGCGCCGAGCAGCAGGCTCCGCTGCGCGGACCGCCGCGGCACAGGAGACGCCATGAGCTCTGGACGTGTACCCCGGCATGCCCGCACACGGATGATCGCGGCGGTGGCGACCGTCTGCGCCCTGTCCGCAGCCCCGCTGGCCCCCCAGGCCGTCGCTGCCGACACCTCGCCGTACTCCGAGACCTACAGACCCCAGTTCCACTTCACCCCGGAGAAGAACTGGATGAACGACCCCAACGGCCTCGTGTACTACAAGGGCGAGTACCACCTCTTCTACCAGTACAACCCGAACGGCAACTCCTGGGGCGACATGTCCTGGGGCCACGCGGTGAGCAAGGACCTCGTGCACTGGAAGGAACTGCCGCTCGCCCTGTCGTACGACGACAAGGAGATGGTGTTCTCCGGCAGCGCGGTCGTCGACTGGAACAACACCACCGGGTTCGGCACGAAGGAGAACCCGCCCATGGTGGCGATCTACACCAGCCTCGCCAAGGACACGGGCAGACAGGCACAGTCGCTCGCCTACAGCACCGACCGGGGCCGCACCTGGACCAAGTACCAAGGCAATCCCGTCATCGACATCGGCTCCAGAGAGTTCCGTGACCCCAAGGTCCAGTGGCACGAGCCGACCAAGAGCTGGCTGATGACGGTGTCGCTGTCCACCGAGCACAAGGTGCAGTTCTACTCGTCGAAGAACCTCAAGGACTGGGACCTGCTCAGCGAGTTCGGGCCGGCCGGCGCGACGGGCGGCGTGTGGGAGTGCCCCGACCTGTTCCCCCTCGCGGTCGACGGGGACGAGAACAACATCAAGTGGGTGCTGGTCGTCAACATCAACCCCGGTGGTATCGCGGGCGGTTCGGCCGCGCAGTACTTCATCGGCGACTTCGACGGCAAGAAGTTCACCGCCGAGGACAAGGGCACCTACACACCGCCGACCGGCACGGTCGTGCAGGACTTCGAGAGCACCGACTTCGGTGCGTGGACGACCACCGGCACGGCGTTCGGCGAAGGACCGGCGGCCGGGGCACTGGCCGGGCAGGGGACCGTCGAAGGCTTCGACGGCAAGGGTCTCGCCAACAGCTTCCACTCGGGTGACGGCACCACCGGCACCCTCACCTCACCCGAATTCACCGTCGACAGCCCCTACATGAACTTCAAGGTCGGCGGTGGACGGCACCCGCACGAGCCCGGAACCGTCATGGAGCAGGGACCTCCGCCCGAGGGCACGGTCCTCGCCGACTTCGAAGGCGGCAGCTACGGCGACTGGACGAAGACCGGAGACGCCTTCGGCACGGCACCGGCCACCGGCACCCTCCCCAACCAGCAAGAGGTCTCCGGGTTTCTGGGCGACGGCCTGGTCAACACCTACCTGAACGGCGACTCGACCACCGGCACCCTCACCTCACCTGAATTCACCCTCGACAAGGACCACATCAACTTCCTCATCGGCGGCGGCAACCACCCCGCCGGCTCCGACAACCCCACCGCCGTCGAACTGCTCGTCGGCGGCCAAGTGGTGCGCAGCGCGACCGGAAAGGACGGCGAGGCGCTCAACTGGGCCTCGTGGGACGTCAGCGACCTCGGCGGCAAGAAGGCGCAGATCAGGATCGTCGACGACAACGCCGGTGGCTGGGGCCACATCAACGTCGACCACATCATGCTGTCCGACACCAAGGCGCAGCCCGTCTCCCAGGAGACGTCCGTCAACCTGATCGTCGACGGCCAGGTCGTCCACAGCGCCACCGGTTCCAACAGCGAGACCCTGGACTGGGCCTCCTTCGACCTGCGTCCCTACGCCGGCAAGAAGGCACGCATCCAGATCGTCGACATGAACAGCGCGGGCTGGGGCCACCTCCTGGCCGACCAGTTCACCGCCGCCGACAGGCCCGCCAAGTCCGTCGTACAGCGCGCCGACTGGGCCGACTACGGCAAGGACTACTACGCGGCGGTGTCCTGGGAGAACGCACCGGGCGGCAAGCGGTACATGATCGGCTGGATGAACAACTGGGACTACGGCGGCGCCATCCCCACGTCCCCCTGGCGCGGCGCGCAAAGCGCCCCCCGGCAGATGGCCCTGCGCACCGTCGACGGCCGGGTCCGGCTGACGAGTGAGCCGGTGGGCAGCCTGGCGTCCCTCCGGGAGAATTACCCGGCGACGGCGGCAGGCGTCACCGTCACGAGTTCCTCAAAGCCCCTGATCGGCAACGCGGCCAGGGGCAAGGCACTCGACATCGAGGCGACCTTCTCCCTCAAGGACGCCGAACGCTTCGGCCTGAAGGTGCGCACCGGCGCAGGCGGCGAGGAGACCGTCATCGGCTACGACACCACGACCCAGGAGCTGTACGTCGACCGCACCCGCTCCGGCACCGTGGACTTCAACAGCACCTTCCCCGGCGTACAGAGAGCTCCGCTGGAGGCCAAGAACGGCAAGGTGAAACTGCGGATCCTCGTCGACTGGTCGTCCGTCGAGGTCTTCGGCGGCAGCGGCGAAGCGGTGATCACCGACCAGATCTTCCCCGACCCCGCCAGCCAGGGGGTGCAGGTCTTCGCCGAGAACGGCTCGGTGAAGCTGGACCGGGCCAGTGTCTGGCAGCTCGGCTCCTACCGCGACCAATGAGACGTCGGGATCTTGCGGTGGGAGCCTGGCATGCGCCTCCCACCGCAAGGCCCGAAGGACACGTCGCGGGACGACAGCGTCGAAGCCGTCCGATCCGGCGTGGGCCGCACGGTATCGGCGCCGGCATCGCCCCCCGGCCGGCCGCGTCGGGCTGGGACATGGCTGGGTTCTCCCTCAGTTGCTGATGGCGGGCATGGCCCGGCGGTAGCGGGGGGGTCGGTCAGCTGGGAGACGAGGAAGGCGGCGATGTCCGCGCGGGTCATCGCCGAGCCGACCTTGTCGTGGCCGAGGAAGCCGGACTTGATACGGCCGGTGGCGGGCTTGTCGACCGGGTTGGTGATCCGGGCGATGGTGTAGTCGAGCGTGGAGGAGGTCACCGCCTCGGTCATGCCCTTCAGCTCGGCCAGGGCATGGGGGAAGGCGAGCTTGGCCATGACGGGCAGGACCTTGGGCTTCCAGTGCGGTTTGTCGTGCGGGTCGGCCAGGGAGGGCGTGGCCAGGCCGATGAACCGGGTGACGCCCTCGGCCTGCATGGCCTCGACAATGGTGCGGGTGCCGTCGGTGATGGCGGTACCTTTCACCGACCGCTTCAGCGACGGGCCGAGTGCGCTGATCACCGCGTCCACGCCTGCCACGGCCTTGCGGACCGCTGTGGTGTCGGAGAGCTGGCCGGTAGCCACGGTCAGGTTCTCATCGACGAGGGTGAGTTTGGCGGGGGTTCGGACGTAGGCGGTGACGTGGTGTCCGGCGTCCAGCAGCTGATGGACGACCAGGTGGCCGATGGCGCCGCTGGCGCCGAAGACGGTGACACGCATCAAGGTGCTCCAAGGGTGGGGGCGGAAAGCGTGAGAACTGAAGCGGCCTTTACTGGCGGCGGCCGTCAATCAGCAGTACGGCGTTGAAGGTGGTGACCCGTGAGCCGACCGTTCAGGGCCGTAGCCGGAAGAGGACGAAGCGTCCCCGTCCGCCGGCCGCGTGCAGCTCTGCGGGTGTGGGTTTGCGGTCGCCGGGCAGGCCGAGCATCTTCGCCTCGCGCGGCGTCTTGCGGTCGGCGAACTCGGCGAGCAGTTCGGTGATCGCGGTGCGGTCCTCGATCACGGTGGGCACCGCCTCGTACTCCCGTCCGCGGATGCGCAGGTGGACGGTCGGGCCGCTGCGCAGGTTGGGGACCCAGGTGTTCTGCGAGGACGTGGCCAGGACGGTGCCGGGTTCCCAGTCGAAGTAACCGACGGGGATGGTGATGCGGCGTCCGGACTTGCGGCCGGTGTAGGTCAGCAGCATCAGGAATCTGCTGAGGATGCCGTGCAGGCGCGAGGCGAGCAGCGGCCGGACCAGGCGGTTGGCCGCACGGAACAACGCTACCGGGGGCCGCTTGCGTCGGGTGGTGTCGGCTGGGCTCACGAGGGGCTCCTGAGGGGCCTGGGAAGTGTGGAAACGGCTCGGCCAAGGGGCTGGTGGGGCCGTGATGGGCCCACCGTGACGGCGACTGCCGGGGTCGCTCAGGCGGCAAGCAGCCGGCTGATCGTCTCGGCCCGTGCGCGGGCCTGCTCGTGAGCGTTGGCCAGGGACGCCTCGTGGAGTGGGAGGAGGTGGGCGAGCGTCGGGGCGACGGGAGCCATGGTCAGATCTGCGGTGAGCGTGGTGACGTCGAGACCGAGGACGGCGGGGTCTCCCAGGACGGACTCCAGTGACGGAACGAGGAAGTCCTTGCCTTCGTTGGGCGTGCCGGGGCCGTAACCGCCGCCGCGGGCGGAGATCAGCACGGCGGGCCGGCCGACAGCGGCGCCTTCGCCGCCGTAGCTGATGGTGCGGCCGTCGACGATGATCTGGTCCAGCCACGCCTTGAACACCGAGGGCATCGAGCGGTTGTACAGCGGCACCGTGAACAGGTACGCGCTCGCCCCGAGGAACTCCTCGATGAGTTCGTCCTGGACGGCCGTCGCCGCGGCCTGCTCCGGGGTGTGCTGGGCGGGCTCGGTGAAGCGGGCCGAGACGCCCGCCGCGCTCAGGTGCGGCACGGGCGACGCGGCCAGGTCCCGGTGGACGACCTCACCCGTCCAGGCGTCCCGGAAGGACTGGGCGACCTGGCGGGAGACCGAAGCGGTGCCTATGGAGGAGGAGTCGATGTGCAGCAGGTAGGACATGGTTGACCTCTATGTATGTCGAAAAGGGAGGTGGGAGGAGGGCCTGCCTCGGCGGCCGTGCGGCGGCCGGCGGAAGGACGGAGCGGATCGGGGGTCAGGCGCCCGCGGGATGAGTGGCGGGCACCGCGCAGCCGTCCGGCCCGCACGCCCCCTCGGCGTCCGCGAGCGGGAGCTGGACAAGCGGCGGGTGGGTGGCGTCCCACGCCTGCCGCAGCCTGCGCAGGAGAGTGTCGGTGTCCTGGGCGCCGGGGACGGCGTAGTGGCCGTCGATGAGGATGAACGGAGCGCCGGTGGCGCCGAGGCGCTGTGCCTGGCGTGCCTCGTCCTGCACCTGCTGCCGAAACCGGCCGTCGCCCAGCACACGTCGGGTCTCGTCCCGGTCCAGGCCGAGTTCGTCGGCCAGGTCGAGCAGCGCCTCGACGGTGAAGACCGACCGGGCCTCACCGAAGTAGGCGCGGAAGATCTGGTCCCATGCCGCACGGTTCTTGCCCTGAGCTGAGGCGTAGGCGAGGAACTCATGGGCCGGCCGGGTATTGCCGACCTCGTTCTCCAGCACGATGTAGGGCACCAGACCCTCCTTCTCGGCCAGCGCCTCGACCCGGCGCGGGAGCACCTCCACACGGTCGCCGGACACGCCGTGGATCTCCTTGAGGCCCTGGCGCACGCTCAGCCCTCCACCGACCGGCAGACGGTCGGAGAGGGGGAACGAGCGGTGGATCAGCTCGACCTCGTCGCGGTGCTCGAACCGCTCGACGGCGTTGTCCAGACGGTGACTGCCCAGACCGCACCACGGGCACGTGATCTCGGACCAGATCTCTACCTTCATGGCTCTGACCTCCAATACTTACGATTGGTATGTAGCGCCATGATGAGCCAGTATGGAAGGCCGTACAAAAGGAACACTCGTGTCCGCAACCGAAGGGGGACGTCCGCAATGGATGCCGTCGCAGCCCAGAAGGACACCGTCGGGCTCCCGGAACCCTGCGCCCGGGTCCCGGTCGAGCACGCGGACTTCATCCGCCAGGTCCTGGACCGGATCGGGGACAAGTGGACGCTGATGGTGGTCGCAAGCCTGCACGGCGGCCTGATGCGCTACAAGGACCTGCAGAGCAGCATCCCCGGCATCTCCCAGCGCATGCTCTCGCGCACCCTCTCCCAGCTCCACCAAGACGGCCTGGTCACCAGGACCGCCTACGCCGAGGTGCCACCGCGCGTGGAGTACGCCCTCACTCCCCTGGGCGCCAGCTTGAACGACATCGTGGCCTCCCTGATCGACTGGGCTGCCGACCACCACGAAGAGATCCGCCGGCACCGGGCCGGCACCGGGGCAGCCGACGCCTCGTGACCGGCGCATCGGCCCTCGCCGGGCCCTGGGACGTCGGGAGCTCCGGCACACAGGCGTCGCTGTATGCCGGAGCTCCGTGCGTTTCCACGGTTGTCAGGACGTGGTGGCGCATGGGCTGTCGTCCACGGCACGAACGCGTTCCCGTCACCGCTGTAGCTGTTTGAGCAGCTTGCGTGTGCTGGGCGAGGGTGACGTGTCGATCCGGGCCAGTGCCGTCTCGCAGCTCTGGCAACGCGGTGAGGAGGTTCCGGGAACATCCCGGCGAGAGGCGGCGGCTGGAGAAACCGGTGAGGCCCCCTGTGCAGGGGGCGCCCGGTTCGGGGGTCTGCGGGCCCTGGACGTAGGCGGTGATGAACTGCTCGACGCGCGGGTCGGAGGCCGTGTCGACACTGAGTTGGTGGCCCCATGCGGACAGCATGATCGTCTCGGACTGCCGGGTGATGGGGCTCATCAGGGTGTAGGGCGTCCGGACCACCTTGCCGGCGAGCTTCTTGATGTCGGTGGCCGCAGTCAGCAAGGTGTTCACCCGCATCCGGAGACTCAGTCTGCTGAAGAGGGCTCCGGCCAGCAGCATGCCGACCGCGTTCACGGCGAAGATGAGCGAGTACAGGGCGGGCGAGGTTCCGTGGATGCGCTCGAAGACGAAGCTGGAGTCGCTGATGTAGGAGAACAGTGCGGCCGAGGCCAGGCCGAGTACCAGGGCGCAGCCCATGAACGGCCGGTTGTGTGTCAGGCGGCCCATCGCGTGGAACGTGCCGACGAGGCCGCCCCTTTGGCGGCGTTCCGGTGGAAGGGACTCGGGCACCTTCACCAGCACCGCGACGAGCAGGCGTACCCCGGCGAAGCAGAGTGCACCGAAGACGGCGCGCCAGGTGGACAGGGACAGGATCGCCCCGCCGATGACGGGGGCGGCGACGGGGGCCACACTCATGATCTGGGAGAGCAGGGCGAAGTGGCGGGGCACCTCCGGGCCGTGGAAACGATCGGTGATCACTGCGCGAGCCAGCACCATGCCGGCCGCGCCGACGAAGCCCAGCAGGAAACGGGCGGCGATGAGCGTGCCGATGCCGGCGGCGAACGCGCAGGCCAGGGCAACGAGGGCGAATCCGGCGCAGCCGCCGATCAGCAGTCCCCGCCGACCGAGGCTGTCGCTGACGGGTCCGATGACGACCTGGCCGACGACGACGCCCGCAAGGAAGGCCGTCAGCGGCAGCTGAACGGCAGAACTGCTGGTGTGCAACGTGCGGCTCATCGCCGGGAAGCCGGGGATGTACATGTCGATGGCGAGCGGACCCCAGCGGTCAGACAGGCGAGAACCGCCAGGAGACCCCGCGCCCGCCCGGCCTGCTGAGGCGGGGAAAGAGCATGGCTTCCAGCTGAGGCGGCCGCCGACGGGGAGTTCGTGGCGCGGTCATCGAGGATCTTCCTGCTGGTCATGCGTGGCCGCATCGCTTCCGCTCACCGCCCCGGGACCGACCCGCCGGGACGAGGCGGTATTCACGGGCGTAGCCCTCCAGCAGCGAGCGCAACTGCCTGCGCCCCCGGTGCAGTCGTGACAGCACCGTGCCGCTGGGGGTCCGCATGATGTCGGCGATCTCCCGAACGGTGAAGCCCTCGACGTCGAAGAGGTACACGACGATACGGAAGCCCTCGGGGATGGCCTGCAGCGCCGCTTCGACGTCCGCGTCGAGCAGGTGGTCCAGCGCCTCCGATTCGGCCGAACGCAGGCCCGTGGACGTGTGCGACTCGGCACGGGCCAGCTGCCAGTCCTCCATCTCCGCCGTACCGTCGTACTGCGGGCGGCGCTGCCGGCTGCGGCGGGAGTTGAGGAAGGTCGTCGTGAGGATGCGGTACAGCCATGCCTTGAGGTTCGTGCTCTCGCGGAACTGATGGAACGAGGTGTAGGCCCTGGCGTACGTCTCCTGGACGAGGTCCTCGGCGTCGGCCGGATGGCACGTCATGCGCAGGGCGGCCGAGTAGATCCGGTCGAGAAACATCAGGGCCGGTTCGAAGCGGGCCTGGAGCTCCGCATCGGACCACGTCGTGGCCTGCCGCCCGCACAGGGGGTCCTGGGCGGCTCCGGAGAGGGGTCGTGTGGTGGTCATCGTGCCTCCTGGGAGGTGTGGTCGAGCGGCAGCCGGGTCACGTGTCCGGATGACTTCAGACACGCAGGTACGTCGTGCAGGGCGATGACGACGGTGGTGTCGGGCAGGTTCGTGAGGATGCCGAGTACGTGTCGTGCGGTCCGGTCGTCCAGGCCCGTGGTCGGTTCGTCGACGATCAGGACGTGCGGGTGGCGGGCCAGGGCGCGGCCCAGGTAGACCCGTCGGAGCTCTCCGCCCGAGAGCTGCCTCCCGCCGGGGCCGACGGAGGTTTTGGCGGTCAGTCCGCTGTCGCTCAGCCGCAGTTCGGCGAGGCGTTCGTCGATCTCGTCGTCGTTCAGCGCGGCGTCGGCCAGACGCCAGTTGGAGCCGAGTGTGCCGGTGAAGAGGTAGTCGTCGGCGGCGACGGCCACGACGGCGGGTCGGCCGTCGCGTCCTTCGGCCGCTTGCCGCAGCGACGAGGCGAGAGCCCGCAGCAGGGTGCTCTTGCCGCTGCCGGAGCGGCCGGTGACGACGAGCATCGTGCCTCGGGCGACGGTGGCGCCGAGGACGCGCCCCGGCCTCAGGGCCATCGGCGGAAGGAGGTAGTCGGCGAAGCCGATGCCCTGCTCGGTGGACCATGACCGTATCCCCGGCACGGTGGTGGCGCTCGCGGTGTGCGGCCCGTTCGTCGTGAGTCTGCGGTGTGCGGCCGTCGCGGTGGCCCTGGCCTCGGCCGCGTTTGCCAGCTGCTCGGCCTGGGTCAACACGCCGAGGGACATCAGGGCGACGAACACGAGCATGGCGGCATCCGGTGCGCCGCCGGCCCCGGTGGCAGTCGTGGCGGTCAGAGTGGCCGCGCCGGTCAGGCCGGTGATCAGCGTGGTCCGGTACCTGCGCCGATCGGCTGCTTCCCGCGCCCTGTCGAGCCGGGTGAACCTCGCCGTCGTGCGTGCCGCGAGCTGCTCGGCGGCGCCGAGCGAGGCCATCTCCGTCCACGCGTCAACGGCGGTCACGAGTTCGGCACGCAGCGCCTTGCGGGTGTTCTGCTCGGCTTCGCGGGCGGCTCCGGGCCTACGGTGGGCGATCACCGCCATGACGACGGCGCCGGCAGCGAGGACGGCGGCCGGCGCGATGGCCGTGGACGCCGCGACGGCGAGGGCGCCGCCGACGGTCAGTGCGGCGGTGACGGCCACGGGTGCGGTGGACTCGATCAGTGCCATCCCGGCGCTGTCGGCGTCGGCCATGCTGCGGTCGAGCAGATCACCCGACCACAGGCCCTCCGACTGTGTCCGGTCGGTGGCCGCGGCGCGGTCGAAGAGATCGGACCGAGCGGTGGCGACCCGGCGCAGGGCGGCCGCGTGCAGCACCAGACGCTTGCTGTAGTTGCCGGCGATGCGTGCCATGGCGAAGGCACGCACCTCACCGCTGGGGGCGATGTAGGAGAAGGAGCTGAAGGTGCTCGCGCCGGCGACGGCGCAGGCGCTGACGAACCAGCCCGACAGACCGAGCAGTCCGACGGAGGACAGTTCGGCGACGACGGCGAGTACCAGCCCTGTGGTCGCGAGGGAACGTGCCCGCCGACTACGGACGTTCGGGCAACGGCTGCCGCTCACCGCGCGTTCACCAGCCCCGCGTCATGCAGGAGGCCGCCGTCGATCGCGAGCACGAGGTCAGCCGCGGCGGCCAGGGTGAAGGAGTGGGTGGCGACGATGACGGTGCAGCCGTCGGTGACTCGCCGCAGGGCCTCGATGACCTCGCGTTCACTGTCCGCGTCGAGGTGGGCGGTCGGCTCGTCGAGCAGCCAGAGCCGGGCTCCGCGCAGAAAGGCGCGGGCGATGGCGATCCGACGGGCTTCACCGGTCGACACACCCCAACCGCCTTCACCGAGCCGGGTGTTCAGGCCCTCGGGGAGGCGCCCGATCACGGCGTTCAGCCCGGCGGCGTCGACCGCCTTCCGTATCTGTTGCTCGGTGGCGTCCGGGCGGCCGAGGCGGATGTTGTCGCGGACGGTGGCGTCGAGCAGCACCGTCTGTTGTCCGACCCAGGCGCAGCCGCCGAGGGTCGGCGCCAGTCGTACGAGCGAGGTCTGCCACCGGACCGCGCCGGCCGATGGCAGACGCAGACCGGCGATCAACGACAGCAGCGTGCTCTTTCCGGAACCGGAGGCACCGGTGATCGCCGTCCAGGTTCCCGGTGCGAAGTCGGCGTCGGCATGGATGGTGTCGTGATCGGCGCCGCCATAGCGGAACCGGACCTGTGTCAGCGACACACCGACCGCCTCGGTCGGCTGCGGACGGGCCGCCCGCGCCACCGCGGCGGGGGTGTCCTCGACGATGTCACGGATGGTGCCGGCCGCGTTCAGAGCGCGCTCCCGCTGATGGAAGGCGGAAGCTCTGGCGCGCATCGGGGCGAAGTACATCGGACAGACGAGCAGCACCAGCAGTCCGGTGAACAGGGTGAGCCTCGGGGCGTGCGGTACGTGCACGTAGTTGAGCAGCGACAGGCCGATGTAGGTGGCGTTCACCGCGATGGAGAACGTGATGACGACGTCCATGATCATCCCGGACAGGAAGGCGCGCCGCAGCACGCTCGTCGTCGCCTTGTTCAGCCGCTCGGCGGCCGTGGTCAGGGTGCGACCGCGTCGGCCGACCGCGCCGAGCTCGCGCAGCGTCCGCATGCCGCGGAAGCTGTCGAGGACGACGGCGTTCAGGTGCCGGGTCGCGGCCAGTTGACGGTCGGCTCCGTGCTGGGCGAACAGCCCCGCCAGGCGCATGTTGAGCGGTAGCAGCGCGGTGGTCAGGACGAGCACGATCGCGGCCGGCCAGTGCACCGCGGCCGTGACCGCCAGCACGGCGAGCATGGACAGCGGTGCCGACCGGCGCAGGGGCGCGACCTGCGCGTGGAAGTCGGCGACGTCATCGGCGAGATCGACCACCGCCCACGCGGCCTCGGCCGGACCGGCCTCGGTGATCCGCCCTGCGGTCGGCAGCAGAGCCCCCGTCAACTGCCGCCGCAGGCCGGTGCTGACGGCACGCCCGCCCCGCTCGGCGAGCGTGCCCGCCGCCCAGCCGGCGCCCACCGCCGACGCGCTCGTGACGGCGAAGGCCGCGAGGCCCCACGTCTCGTGCGCCGTGGCCCGGTCCAGCGCTCCCTGGGCCGTCCATGCCAGGGCGCCCCAGCGGGTGATCGTGAAGAGGGTCTCCAGCGTCCGGAGGGTGCCCGACAGGCCGAACCAGTGCCGTCCCGGCGCCGCGCACGCGGTGAGCCATGCGTCGTGGTCCGGCCGCTCTCCGACGGCGCCCGGCCCACTCGTCTCGTCCGTCTCATGCGTCGTCATGAGGGCGCCGCTCGTCGACGATCCATGCGATGCCCCCGGTCAGAGCGATGGCGATCATGCCCAGGGTGGTCAGCAGCTGCGAGTGGATCTGCCGGTAGCCACCGAACATCCCCTGGCAGACGAAGTAGGCGAGCAGGCCCAGCACGGTCCAGACGACCGCGGCGAGCAGGCGCAGCACGACACGCAAGGGGGCGGGCAGCGACGCCGCGTGGCCGGGGTCTCGGGTGGTCATGAGCGTTGCTCCTGTGACAAGGGGACCGTGCGCTGCCGGGGGTTCGTCGCCCGGGAGTTCGGTGTGGAACTTTCCTGCGAAGGCCCGGTGGGCGAACACGTTGTAGGCCAGCACCAGCGGCATGTTCAGTCCTATGCCGACGAGGATGAACACCATGGTGGCGTGGGGCCCGGCCGCGCTGTCGACGCTCAGGCCCGGCGGCACGAGCACCGGGTAGCGGGCCACGGCCAGGGCGAGGAACACGGACACCGTCGCGATGACGAGTCCGCCGAGAGGCAGGCTGTCCGCCGCCCGGAACTGCCGCCGCGCCGGGAACGTGACGAGCGAGGTGGCCCCTCCCCCGGCGGCGAACAGCAGCAGCCCCGCGAACGCGAAGGCCCGCCCCGGACTGTCGAGGTCCAGCGGTGCGGCGGTGGCGTCGACGGTGAAGAGGAGCACGACCAGCAGCACTCCCCCGACCGCCGTGGCGGCCGCACCCCGGCGGGCCGCCGACTCCCGCAGCCGTCCGGACGACTTGTGCTTGGTGTAGGCGTAGCCGAGAGCGGTGTACGCGGCCGTGACAGTGAGCCCCGACAGCACACAGAACCAGCTGAAGGCGCCGAAGGCCGACCCGGTGTAGACGTTTCCGCGCACATGTACCGCTGAAGTCAGCGTCCCCAGGGCGAAGCCCTGCCCGAACGCGGCCAGCAGCGACGCCACACTGAAGGCGGTCGTCCAGCGGGGAGCAGGCGGCGCCTGGGACGCCATCTCGACGCTCACACCGCGCACGATGAGGGAGAACAGCACCACGATCATTGGCAGATAGGCGTGCGGCAGTATCGTGCCGAAGGCCAGGGGGAAGCCCGCCCAGAGCGCGACGCCGAGCAGGATGAGCCAGGTCTCGTTGCCGTCCCAGCCCACCGCTACGGACTCCAGCATGTGCCGCCGGTGCACGGGGTCGCGTTCGAAGAGGGTGGCCACGCCGATACCCAGGTCGTAGCCGTCCAGCACGACGTACATCAGAAGGCAGACGAGTACGGTCGCCGCCCAGAGGGTGGTGGTCATCGCGCCGCCACCTCCCGGGAGCCGAGCGGTACGGGAAGCTCCCGCGGCGCGGTGTCCTCGGCGGGACGGCTCCGTCCGGTGTCCGGCAGGTCCTCCGGTGGGGGTTGCTGCCCGGGGTCGTCGCGTTCCGGGCCGATGCGCATGGTGCGAACGATGTAGACGACGTAGGCCACCAGCATGATCAGGTAGAGCACGGAGAAGCCGATCACCGAGAACAGGACTTCGCCGGGCGCCAGGCGGGACACCGCGTCCGAGGTACGGAGTTGCCCGAACACGATCCACGGCTGCCGTCCCGCTTCGGCGGTCACCCAGCCCCCGAGGATGGCCAGGATCCCCGCCGGGGTCGTCCAGAGGACGAACCTGTGGAAGCGGCACGCGGTCCACAGGCGGTTGCGGATGCGCAGGACCGTGGCGGCGAACGCCGTGCCGAACATCAGCACGGCCGCCAGGAACATGACGCGGAAGCCCCAGAAGGTCGCGGCCATGTCCGGCCGGTCGGCTGCCGGTGTGAGCTTCAGTCCGGGCATGGCCGTCTTGCAGGTGAGGTCCTTGGCGATGTAACTGCCGAGGCAGGGAATGTCGAGCTCGGCGATGTTGCGCGCGGCTTGCTGGTCCGGGACGGAGAACAGGACGAAGCCGGTGTTGCCGTTGTCCCAGTTGCCCTCGATCGCCTCCAACTTCGACAGCTGGTACGGCAGTTCATGCCCAGCCACGCTGTCACCGAGGTAGAGCTGAACGGGCATCAGCAGCGCGGCGATCCCGAGCGCGAGCGACATCGAGCAGCGGGCGAAGCCCTTCGCGCGCCCCTTGACCAGATACCAGGCCGAGATCCCGGCCACGAAGAAGCTCGCCGAGATCAGCACCCCGGCCAGCATGTGCGGCCAGCGCCAGATGAAGGACGGGTTGAAGATGACGCGCATCCAGTCCGTGGGCTCGAACTGACCATGGACGACCTTGAATCCGGCGGGCGTCTGCATCCACGAGTTCGCCGCGATGATCCACGTGGACGACAGGATGGTGCCCACCGACACCATCACGGTGGACACGAACATCGTGCCCTTGCGGACGCGGCCGTCCCCGTAGAGCAGGACGCCGATGAAGCCGGCCTCGACGAAGAAGGCGGTCACGACCTCCATGCCGATGATCGGCCCGATGATCGGGCCCGTCTTCGCCCCGTACACACCCCAGTTGAGACCCATCTGGAACGTGATGACGGCGCCGGCGACCACGCCGATCGCGAAGCCGACGGCGAAGATGCGCCGCCAGAACCGGAACATCTGCAGGTAGACCGCCTTGCCGGTACGCCAGTACATGCCGTAGACGACCGACAGGAAGATCGACAGGCCGACGGTGATGGCCGGAAAGGTCATGTGGAACATGACGGTGATGGCGAACTGCCATCGCGACAAGTCGAGAAGACTCATCACTGCTCCCTTGGGAGAGGGCCGGCGTCAGGCGTCGACAACCGGGGTGGAAGCCGACGCGGAGTCGGTGAGGCGCGGCAGGGCGGCGGCACCGACCGCGAGCAGGGCGACGATGCCCATCTGCACGTACTCGACGCCGGCGAAGGCGTGCGCGACGCCGTGTGGCGCCAGGGACAGGTAGAGGGTGCCCAAGGTGGCCACACCGAGGGCGAGTCCACTCTGCTGCAGGGTTATCAGCACACCGCTGCCGATGCCGCCGAGGTGGGTGGGGACGTCGGCCAGCACACTGCGGAACAAGCCGGCGAAGAGCATCGACTGCCCGGCACCGACCAGGGCGAGCGGCACGGCCATGGCCCAGAGGCTGACGTGCGGCCATTGCACCAGCAGGACCGTCACCAGTGAGACCAGCCCCGCGAGTTGGACGACCGCACCGGCGGACAGCGCGGCCCGGCCGAATCGTGTGATCACGCGGGGCGCGACCAGCGAACCGGCGAAGAAGAGCAGGGCCATGGGCAGGATCGCCAGGCCGCCGTGCAGGGCGTCGGCGTGCAGTCCGTTCTGGACGGTGAGGGCGAAGACGAACATGAAGGCGCCGAAGCCGATGCTGAAGGCGAACACCATGGCCAGGCCGCGGGACATGGACGGCAGTCGAAGCAGGGACGGCGGCAGCAGCGGTACCTCGCCGCGCCGCTCGGCACGCTTCTCCACAGCGAAGGTGGCGGCGCCGAGGACGACCGCGACGGCGAGCAGCAGCCAGGACCACCAGGGCCAGCCCAGGGAGTGACCCTCGGTCAGCGGCACGAGCAGGGCGGTCAGGGTGGCGGCGAACAGCACGGTGCCGGGCAGGTCGATGCCGACCGGGTGGTGCGAGCGGGTGTCGGGCACGACCCGTGCCGCCACGATCAGTACGACCACGCCGATGGGCACGTTGACCAGGAAGATCGGCCGCCAGGAGGTGCCGGCGATGTCCGCGCCGACCAGCAGGCCACCCACCAGCTGCCCTACGACCGCGGCGATTCCGGAGGTCGCCCCGTACAGGGCCACGGCGCGGGCCTTGCGTTCCCCTTCCAGGACGTGGTGGAAGGTCGCCAGCACCTGCGGAATGAGCAGGGCGGCGGTGGCGCCCTGGACGATACGGGCAGCGATCAGCGCCCCCACGGTCGGGGCGATGCCGCAGGCCAGCGAGGCCAGGACGAAGCACACCAACGCGCCGAGGAAGATGCGGCGGCGGCCGTAGCGGTCGCCGAGCCGGCCGCCGAGGACCAGCAGGGTCGCGTACGCCACTCCGTACCCGGCGATGACCAGCTCCAGCGACGACGCCGAGGCGTGCAGCGATGCGTCGATGCTGGGCAGGGCCACGTTGGTGATGAAGAAGTCCATGATCGGCAGGAACGCGCCGGACAGCAGGATGAACACTCCCACGGGGTGCAGCCCGCCCGCGCGGGCCGTGGCATGGGGCGAGAGCGCGGTCGACCCGGCCTGTGAGGGGGAGGTGGTTGTCGTCATGACAGCTCCAGAGAGCAGATCAGCAGAAGTTATGTGCTCATAACTATAAGCACATAACGAGTATGCCCTCATAACCAACTGGCGGCAAGCCCGTACCCTGGAGCCGTGACGGAGGACCATGCGCACCAGACAGGCCCGACAGCAGGGCCGGACCACGAGCAACGGTGGGCCGAACTGGCCGACCTCGTACTGATCATCAGCCGGGAGATCCAGTTCCGCCGCTACACGGACGAGCGGGCTGTCCACCTGTCGCAGTCCGAGGGCATGGTGATGCGCTACCTGAAGAGCGACCCCGACGCCGCGCCCAGCCGCATCGCCGCCGCGACCGGGCTCCAGCGCACCAACCTCTCCACCGTCCTACGTGGGCTCGAACAGAAGGGCTTCATCGAGCGGCGCACCCACTCGGGCGACGGTCGCGGGGTGACGGTCCACTCCACCGAGCGCGGACGCAACAACACCATCCTCGTCCGGCGGGAATGGGCCACGACCCTCGCCGAGGCCGCCAACCACGACACCGAACACCTCGACGCCGCTCTCGCCCTGCTCTCCGCCGTGGAGACGGGACTGACCAGGACCCGGCCGCGGAACCGAGCCACACGTCCGGAGACGGGAACCTGAGCATCTGACTCCGAACTCCGGGACGCCGTGATCAACGGGCGGCACAATGGCGGCGAAGGTCCATGCCGCCGCGGCGGCCGCATACGCCCCGAACACATCATGGGCGTGCAGGGAGGGGAAGACGTGAGTGAGACCCAGCGCCCGTCAGGCAGATCGGGGCTGCTCAATACCGAGGTGGCCCACAATGCCCGGGTCTGGAACTACTGGATCGGCGGGAAAGACAACTACGAGGTCGACCAGCGGGTCGGCGAGCGGGTCGCCTCGATGTTCCCGGTGATCCGGGATGTGGCTCGCGCGGACCGCGCCTTCCTGAGCCGCACCGTCCAATTCCTGGCCGCCGACCGCGGGGTGCGGCAGTTCCTGGACATCGGCACCGGACTGCCGACCCTGGACAACACCCATGAGATCGCCCAGCGCATCGCGGCCGACTCGCGGATCGTGTACGTCGACAACGACCCCACCGTGCTCGCCCACGCCCGCGCCCTGCTGACCAGCGCCCCCGAGGGCGCCACCGCCTACATCGAAGCTGACGCCCACCATCCGGACGCCATCCTCCAGGGCGCCGCGGCGACCCTCGACCTCGGCCGGCCCGTCGCGGTCATGATGCTCGGCATCCTCAACTTCGTCCTCGACACCGGCCAGGCGCAGGACATCGTGCGCCAGATCCTGGCCTCGGTCCCCTCCGGCAGCTATCTGGTCCTGACCCACCCCACCACCGACGCCGACCTCGGCGGCGAGGGCAACATCGCAGCCATGAAGTTCTGGAACGAGAACGCCACCCCGCCGATCACCGCCCGCAGCCGCGCCGAGATCACCGCCTTCTTCGACGGCCTGGACCTCCTCGCCCCGGGCATTGTCTCGTGCGCACACTGGCGCGCCGAGTCCGACTCCCCTGCCACAGTCCCGCAGTTCGGCGCAGTGGCCATCAAACCGTGACGCTGGATCGTCCCTGCTGATCGCCGACCGCCCTCATCCACGGGCCGCGCGCGCCTCCCGGGGGCTCATGCCGTAAGCCGCCTTGAAGGCGTGGCTGAAGTGGGCCGGGTCCGGGAAACCCCAGCGCCCGCCGATGGCGCCGACCGGAAGGTGGTCCAGGGCCGGATCGGCGAGGTCGCGCCGGCACCGGGCGAGACGCTGTTCCCGTATCCACCCCGAGACGGTGTACCCCTGTTCGGCCAGCAACTTGTACAGGTAGCGGCGGGAGATGCGGTGGGCGGCCGCGATCCCCTCGGGGCTCAGCCGCGGGTCGGCGATCCGCTGCTCCATGTGAACGAGGATGCGCTGGGTGAGCAGGCCCGGACCGTCGTCCACGGCTGCGTGGTCCGCGCCCGCGTGCTCCGCGAGCAGCGTGCCGACCAGATCGACCACGTTGTCGGCGAGCCGGGGCGTGCCGCGGGACTCCAGGTGCTCCATCTGCCGCGCCAGCCCGTACAGGAAGGGCCGTACCACCTGGCCGAGCCCGTCATGGCACGGCACCACGGTCGCCGTCACCCGCGCCAGCTCACGTTCCGTCATCTGCAGCATGGCGCGCGGGAACATCAGTACCAGGCCGGTGTGGGACTGATCCAAGTCGTAGGTGAAGGGACGGCGGGTGTCGTAGATCACCAGTTCGCCCGGTCCCACCCGGGCCTGGCGGTCCCTCTGGGTGAGCATCCCGTGCCCGGTGAGCTGCAAGGTGAGCTGGAAGAGGTCGGGCGCGTCGGAGCCGATGTGCTGACGGGTGCGCGCGATGCTGTGCGGTTCAGCCGTGATGACCGACATCTGTACCTGGCCGACCTGGGCGGCGTGCAGTGACGCGCGGAAGTCGGGGCCCTCGCGCGGCAGAACCTCCAGCGGCACGAGGTTCTGGCTGACGGCGTCCCGCCAGCATTCCAGTCTTTCGTCGGCCGTGCCATCGCTCGGCGTCGTTATCCGGGGCATGCGGCTCTCCTCCTGGCGCATCCGGTCCCCGAGAAGACGGGCTGGGACGGCCCTCCTCCTGGCGAGGGAGTTTAAGTCACCCCGGGCGATCCGCAACCGGCCCCGCGAGGGATCACTTGGCCGTCGTCCCACCAGGGTCAGCCCGGGCGCGAGGAGGCCGCCACCGACCGGCGCGCCGGTCGTCCGCCGCTGCCGGCCAGAAGCAGTTCTCAGCCAAGCAAATTACCTGTGCTCCGGTACACAAGCGGGACATGTGCCGCGCCCCACATCATTCGGGCCAGTGACCAGGAAGCAGCATCGGCCGGGATCCGTGCAGGACGAGCACGACACGGCCCCCGCGACCGAGGCCGCCGTCCTACACCGCCCAGCTCCCCGGAGCGTCCGCCGTCCTCCTGCGGGAGCGGCCGCGCCCAGCACTCCGGACCGCAAGCACTCTCAAGGATCGATCATGACGACATTGCTCGAGGCCACCCAGTCCCAGAACCGGGGAACCGACGACAGCGTGCTCGGCCGCGTCCGCGCACATCTGCCCGAGATCGCGGCACGCTCCGCCGAGGCCGAGGCCGCCCGGGCGGTCCCCGCAGAAATCATCACCGCCCTGCGCCGGGCCGGTGTGTTCCGGATGAGCCTGCCCAGGGCATGGGGCGGCGAACAGCTCGACCTGGTGGAGAGCGCTCAAGTGGTCCGGGAACTCTCGCGGGCCGACGGCTCGACCGGCTGGACCGTGCAGGCAGCCTCGATGGCCTGGTTCTTCGTGCGCTCGCTGCCCCAGGAGACGTTCGAGAAAGAAGTCTTCGGCAACGGCGGCGACCTGATGCTCCGTGGGGCGATAGCCCCGAAGGGCAGGGCGACGCCGGTGGAGGGCGGCTACCGGATCAGTGGCCGCTGGCCGCTGGCCAGCGGCTCGTTCACCCCGGACTGGATCGTCGCGGGCTTCACCGTCGAGGGCGCGCCCCCGCTGCCGGACGGCCGCCCGGACATGCGCGTCGCGCTGGTCCGCCCCGAGCAGGTGGCTTTCCTCGACACCTGGGACGCGGTGGGCCTGCGTGCCACCCAGAGCACCGACTTCACGATGGACGACGTGTTCGTGCCCGAGCACTTCACGGGCCCGCTGGTGGGCGACAACAGCATCCCCGCTCCCTTCTACGACCTGCCGTACTCCGCCACCGGTGCCTCGCACGACGCCGTCATCGTCGGCTGTCTGGAGGGTGCGCTCGGCGATCTCGCCGAACTGGCCGCCACCAAGCGGCCGGCGTTCAACCCCAGGGTGGTCATCGGTGATGATCCCGTGTTCCAGGAGAAGTTCGCGGAGCTGCACCTGCGCACGGCGGCGCTGACGGCCCTGCTGGAGCAGACGGGCCGCACCGTCATGGACCGGGCACTCGCGGGAGAGGAACCCACGCCGACCGAGTGGTTCAGCTACACCGGCGGCCACCAGCACATCCATCACGAAGGCATCCGGATCCTCAACGAGATCATGACGCTGTCGGGCAGCGCGGGACTGTACAGCAGCAACCCGATGCAGCGTCGCTGGCGCGACGTCCGCTGCGTCTCCCAGCACGTGGCCGGCAACAACGGCTCGCTGCGGCGCCTGGGCGCGGTCCTGTCGGGTCAGGAGAATGCCGGATGAGCCCGCTCGTCGCGACACCGACAGATCCCGCCGCGCTGCGCCAGGCGTTCGGCTGCTTCCCGTCCGGGGTGACAGCCCTGTGCTCACTTGATTCCGGTACGCCGGTGGGCATGGCCGCCAGCACGTTCACTCCGGTCTCCCTTGAACCCCCTCTGGTGTCGGTCTGCGTCCAGGACACCTCGTCGACCTGGCCGAAGCTGCGGAAGCAGAGCCGCCTGGGCCTGAGCGTGCTGGCCGAGGGACAGGACCTGGTATGCCGTTCGCTGGCCGGCAAGGACGGGGACCGGTTCGCGGACGTCGACTGGGAAGCCGACGAAGGCGGCAGCGTGTACATCCACGGTGCCAACCTCTGGCTGGACTGCTCGCCCTACGCCGAGTTCCCCGGAGGCGACCACACGATCGTCCTGCTGGAAATCCACGGTCTGAAAGCCGAACCCGACCGGGAGCCACTGGTGTTCCACGGCAGCCGGTTCAGGCGCCTGGCCGTCTCATGAACAGATGGCTGCCACGGGCCACCGGTCCCCCGAGGGGCCGGTAACGGGACGCGAGGAAGGCCCGCGTGGGTTCGCACGCGGGCCCTCTCCCAGTCAACGTGGAACGGCGCCGGTCATGATCGGCCCGGACTACCTTGCCGGGACCTGTTCCCAGTCGGCCTCCTCGGCGAGCGCCTTGATGCCGCACAGGGTGGCTTCCATGTTCGTACGGAGCTCAGCGAGCCGGAAGGCCACGATGCCCTCCTCCCGCTCCGGGGCGCGGTCGATCGCCAGGCTGACCCCGGAGCGGCCCGGTCCGATCCGGGCGAACTGCCGCAGCCTGGTACCGGTTCCCTCGGGCTCGCTCGAAGCGCCATGTGGCCAGCGGCTTCGCGGGGTCCGGGACCGGGTCACCGTAGCGGCCGTCCGGGTCCACGACCGCCCAGCCGAAAACCCGCTGCTCCTCGATCTCGACGACGTGCGAGACGGTCCGCCACTCTCCGACCATCCGATGGCGGTTGAACCCCGCGAAACACGCCCCCACCGCGGGCCCCTCCGCGCCGTCGAGCCGAACCGTCCGGACCTCAAGGCCGGCGTCAGTCTCGGAGTCGCCCTCTCAGACTGCGAAACACCTCAACTGCCTGTGCGGCGGGCGGCCACTTCCTGCGTGAGCTGGGGAGCCACCTCGAACAGGTCGCCCACCACGCTGTAGTCGGCTAGGTCGAGGATCGGTGCCTCCGGGTCCTTGTTGACCGCGACGATCGTCTTGGAGGTCTGCATCCCGGCGAGGTGCTGGATGGCCCCGGAGATTCCCAGGGCGATGTACAGCTGGGCAGAGACGGACTTGCCGGTCTGCCCGACCTGGAACTGGTGCGGGTAGTAGCCCGCGTCCACCGCGGCGCGCGAGGCGCCCACCGCGCCTCCCAGGGCGTCGGCCAGCTCCTCCACCACCTTGAAGCCGTCCGTCCCGCCGACACCGCGGCCTCCGGAGACGACGACGGTCGCCTCGGTGAGCCCGGGCCGGTCGCCCGCGGGCGCGGCGCGCCGGGCGGTGATGCGGGCGGACGTCCCGGGGTCGACCCCCGGCAGGGTGAGTGTCCGCTCCACGGCCTCCCCGGGATGCTCCTCGGGCTCGAAGGCTCCCGGGCGCACAGTGATCACGGGTATGCCATGGGTGGCCTGGGAGCGCACGGTGTACGACCCCCCGAAGACGATCTGAGTGACCACCCCGGACGAGTCCAGGTCGACCGCGTCGATCAGCAGCCCGGCGTCCAGCCGCGCGGCGAGACGCGCGGCCGCCTCCCGGCCGTCCGTCGTGGCGGAGACCAGCACGGCGGCTGGAGACGTTTCACGGACCGCGAGTTCCAGGGCGTCGACGGCGGGCGTGACGAGAAACTCTGCCGCCTCGGTGGATTCCGCGGCGTGGACGCTTGTGGCGCCGTGACGTGCGAGCGATCGCCCGAGGCGCGCCGCTGTGCCGGGGGTTCCCACGACGACGGCGGCCGGGTCTCCCAGTCGCCGTGCGGCGGCCAGGAGTTCATATGTGGATTTGTTGACACGATCCCCGTCGTGGTCGACGAGTACGAGGACATGGGGCATGGGCCTGTTTTCTTGGTCGGGCGGTTCAGCGGTTCAGACGAGTTTCTGGGCGATCAGGTATGCGGCGAGCTGCCGGCCGGCCGAGCCGTCGTCCGCGATGCGGGTTCCGGCGGCTCGCGGGGGACGCGGTACGGCCTCCACGACGCGAGTGCGGGTCACCGGGAATGCGGCCGCGTCGGGGAACAGGTCGTCGAGGTCGACCGTGTCCACCGGCTTCTTCTTGGCGGCCATGATCCCCTTGAACGAGGGGTAGCGCGGCTCGTTGATCTTCTCGGTGACGCTGACCAGCGCGGGCAGCGGCGCGTCCAGCGTCGCCTCGCCGTTCTCGGTCTCGCGTTCGGCGCGCACCCGACCCTCGGCCACGTCGAGCTTGCGCACCTGGGTCAGTTGCGGCAGGGCGAGCAGGTCCGCGACGACGGCGGGGACCGCGCTCGCCTGTCCGTCGGTGGTCGCGTTGCCCGCCAGCACCAGGTCGACGTCCGTCACGGTCCGTACGGCGGCCGCCAGGACCTTCGCGGTGGTCAGTACGTCGGCGCCGTGCAGCCTGTCGTCGCAGACGTGGATTCCCCGGTCGCCGCCCATCGCCAGGACCTTGCGGATGGCGTCGAGTGCGGAGTCGGGTCCCATGGAGACGACGGTGATGTGGGCGTCCGCCGTCTCCTTCAGCCTCAGGGCCTCTTCGGCGGCGCGCTCGTTGATCTCGTCCAGGACGAGGTCGGCGTCCTCGCGGTCGAGGGTGTGGTCGGCCTGGGACAGGGTGCGTTCCGCTCCGGTGTCCGGGACCTGCTTGACGAGTACGACGATGTTCACGGGCGTCTTCCTTCAGCAGTCAGTGATCAGCGGAACGCCGGCTGGCCGGTGAGCGCCTGCCCGACGACCAGGGTGTGCATCTCGCTGGTGCCTTCGTAGGTCAGGACGGACTCCAGGTTGTTGGCGTGGCGCAGCGGTGAGTACTCGAGGGAGATGCCGTTGGCCCCCAGGACGGTGCGGCACTCCCGGGCGATGGCGATCGCTTCCCGGACGTTGTTGAGCTTGCCGACGCTGATCTGCTCGGGCCTGATGCGGTGCTGGTCCTTGAGCCGGCCCAGGTGCACGGCGATCAGTGCGGCGCTGCTCAGGGACACGCTCATGTCGGCGAGCTTCTTCTGGGTGAGTTGGAAGGCGCTGATCGGCTTGTCGAACTGGACGCGGGAGTCGGCGTACTCGATGGCTGTCTGGATGCAGTCGCGGGCCGCGCCGACCGCGCCGAACAGGATGCCGAAGCGGGCCTCGTTCAGGCAGGACAGCGGTCCGCGCAGGCCCTCCGCGAGCGGCAGCCGCGCGGAGTCGGGCAGCCGTACGTTGTCGAAGTACAGCTCCGAGGTGATGGACGCGCGCAGCGACATCTTCTGCTTGATGTCCTGCGTGGTGAAGCCGGGCGTCCCGCGCGGCACGAGGAAGCCGCGGACGCCGTCCTCGGTCTGCGCCCACACGGTGGCCACGTCGGCGATGCCGCCGTTGGTGATCCACATCTTGGAGCCGTTCAGGATCCAGTCGTCGCCGTCACGGACGGCCCTGGTGCGCATCCCGGAGGGGTTGCTGCCGAAGTCGGGCTCGGTCAGGCCGAAGCAGCCGATCGCCTCACCGGCGGCGAGCCGGGGCAGCCACTCCTGCTTCTGCTCCTCCGAGCCCCACTTCCAGATGGAGAACATCGACAGCGAGCCCTGCACGGAGACGAAGCTGCGGAATCCGGAGTCCGCCGCCTCCAGCTCCAGACAGGCCAGTCCGTAGCTGACGGCGTTGGTGCCGGCGCAGCCGTACCCTTCGAGGTGCATGCCGAGCACGCCCAACTTGCCGAGCTCTGGGGCGAGTTCGCGGGCAAAGTGCGCGTTCTCGAACCACTCGGCGATGTGCGGGCGCACCCGGTCGGCGAGGAACCTGGCGACGGTGGCCTGGATCTCGCGTTCCTCCTCGGTGAGGGTGGAGGAGAGGTCGAGCAGGTCGAGAGGGTCCTTCATCGGCTTGCGACTCATCGTGGGTTCCTTGTGGTTACGGTTGTTGAGGTGATTGCGGTGGTCGGGCGGGTCGTGGTGCCTGCGCCAAGAGCGGTCATGTGACCGCTCCGTACAGGGCGGAGGTGTGGTCGGAAGCGCGGTCCCGTTACCACCAGCGGTCCAAGGGCGGTGCCGGGCGGGTGAGCTCGACGACGGGAAGGCCCTGACCGAGGGGGGCGGCGGCCCGTACGACACTCACCCTTGCCCCGACCGCGACCACGACCGGCGAAGTCCCGGTGATCTGGCAGAGCAGGTTGAAGCCCTCGTCCATCGCGACGAACCACGTGTTGTGCTGGGCATGGCCGATGCGGCGGACGGCGACCCCGACGCCCGCGCTGCGTTCCTTTTTGAAGGCCATGGACCCGCAGGCATGGCAGAACGAACGGCGGTAGGCCGGAGTGCCGCACCAGAGGCAGCGCTGGAAGAACAGTTCGCCGCAGACCACCGGCGCGGTGGGCGTGGCGGGCGCAGCCGTGGCCTCGGTGGCCACGTCGTGGTCTTCCCGGAACTCGGTGTGTTCACGGGTGTCTGTCTGAAGCATCACGGCCTCCTGCGCTCAGTTCGGCGACCGAGAACGGGGGGATCGCCAATCCGGTAGGGCTCCACCAGCCTGGCCCTGTCGCGGATCGCCGGTCAACGACGAGCTGACGCATCTTTGTGCGCGGAAAGCGTTCCATTCACTGAGGTCAGAGCGGCTTTCCCGCCGCTACTCTCACCATGGGGCCCTGGTTGCGAGCGGGTCCGGTCAGCCTCAGGCCGGCCGTCGGTCCCTCGGCCATCAGTGTTCCTTCACGCACGCGCTTGGTTCCGCACCCTGGCCGCGTCGCGCTTGGCGGACGTGTCTCAGGACGAAGGGTCCGGGCTTTGGCCGCGGCGCAGTGCGCGGGAGCACCAGCCGATGACCACAGCGTTGACCAGCGCCCCGAGAACGACGGCGACGACGAGCATCGCTTCGTGGTCCGGCAGCAGGAGCAGCACGAAGCTGAACGGCGCGGTGGCGAGCAGCGGGATGACACCCGCCATGGACTCGTCCGAGCTGTCGCCGACGGTCACCACGAGCGCCCACACGAGCAGGGCGGCGCAGGCCGCGAGGTAGACGCGGGCGACGACGTCGCTGAGTGCGTGGCGCAGACGACGGGGAAGGGATCGGCCGGAACCGGTCACGACGGTGGACTCCTCGGTGGTGGTGGTCATGGTGTGTGGGTGCCGGGCGGGTTCGGGCGGGCGAGGCCGAGGTCGTACGCGAGGATCGTGGCCTGCACGCGATCGCGCAGCCCGAGCTTGCGCAGCAGCGCGTTCACATGGGACTTCACGGTGCCGACGGTGATGCCGAGTTCCTCGGCGATCTCCGCGTTGTTCAGCCCGGACGCGACCAGGGAGAGGACGAACCGTTCGCGTTGGGTGAGGCTCTCCAGCGCGCGGGGACCGCTCTCGGCCCGGAACCCGGTACCCGCTCCGGACGCGTAGTGGCCGATGAGCCGACGGGTCGCGGACGGGGCGAGCACGCTCTCTCCGGCGGCCACCACCCGGATGCCGTGCAGCAGTTCGGAGGCATGCACGTCCTTGAGCAGGAAACCGGAGGCGCCGGCCCGCAGCGCGTCGAAGACGTACGCGTCGAGGTCGAAGGTGGTCAGCACCAGGACACGGGGCGCGTTCTCCCGGCCGGTGATGATCCGGGTGGCGGCGATCCCGTCCAGTTCGGGCATCCGGACGTCCATGACGATCACATCGGGCGCCAGCTCTTCGGCGAGACGTACCGCGGCGGCGCCGTCGCCGGCCTCGCCGACGACCGTCATGTCCTCCTCGGCGTCGATCACGGCTGCGAATCCCGCCCGTACGATGCCCTGGTCGTCGACGACCAGCACGCTGAGGCTCATCGCTTCCTCTCCTCCTCGTCGCCCTGCTCGACGACCGGCGCGACAGCGGTCGGGGGTCCGTCCCCGCGGGTGGGTCCGCCGTCGGCCCCCTCCGCGTCGGCCCCGGCCGCCCCACCCGGAGCGAGGGGCAGCAGGAGGCGGACCGTGCCCGCCGGACCGGTGGACAGGGTGCCGCCGAGCGCCGCGACCCGCGCCGCCAGCCGCTCCCGTACGGCGGGGCGGGCGGCGTGGGGCACCCCGGTGGCCGTGAGCGTCAACCTATCGTCGTCCGCATCGAGTTCGAGCACCGCGGGCTCCTCGCCGCCGGCCGCGAGCACCGTCTCGGCGGCATGGTAGGCGGCCAGGTCCACCACGGTGGGCAGCCGCTCCGGCACGCGGTCGGTCAGCCGTATCTCTACGTCGCGGCCGGTGGCCCGGCACTGATGAGCGAGCAGGTCGAGAGCCTGGAGGGTGGGCTGCGGCCGCAGTTCGCGCTCCGTCTCGCCCTCCCGGACCGTGTCGAGCAGGGCGCGCATCGCGGCCAGGGCCTCGCGGGCGCGTTCGGCGGTCGCGTCGAGCCGGCCCGCCTCCGCCTCCGCGACCATGTCGGCGGTGCGCGCCAGCACGGTGGTCTCCAGCCCGGCGGCGATCCGGCGGCGCTCGGCCCACGCGTCCCGGACGGCCTCCTCGGTCCAGGCGGCGAGGCGTTCCTCGCGCGTGCCCCTGGCGGCCCGGTCGCGCCGCCCGCGCAGG
>NZ_VCHX02000148.1 GCF_005768555.2 Streptomyces sporangiiformans | reverse complement strand
GGGCGCCGACCGAGTGACCTCACCCCTACGTGGACGGGCCCGGCACCGCGAGGTGCCGGGCCCGCTTTCTGACGGGGCTGCCGACGACTTCTGAGGATGCTGCCAGGGGCGGGGCATCGATCCCGCCTGCTTCCGGCAGGCCCTCAGTCCAGGTGCATGTCCGCCGCCTCGACCTCTTCGCGGGTGACGCCCAGCAGATACAGGACCGTGTCCAGGAAGGGGAAGTTCACCGCGGTGTGCGCGGCCTCGCGTACGACCGGCTTGGCGTTGAAGGCGATGCCGAGACCGGCCGCGTTCAGCATGTCGAGGTCGTTCGCGCCGTCCCCGATCGCCACCGTCTGGGCGAGCGGTACGCCCGCCTCGGTGGCGAACCGGCGCAGCAGCCGCGCCTTGCCCGCCCGGTCCACGATCTCACCGGTGACCTTGCCGGTCAGCTTCCCGTCGACGATCTCCAGCGTGTTGGCCTGGGCGAAGTCGAGCCCGAGCCGCTCCTTGAGATCGTCCGTCACCTGCGTGAACCCACCCGAGACGACGCCGACTTGGTAGCCGAGCCGTTTCAGCGTACGGATCAGCGTGCGCGCGCCCGGCGTCAGCCGCACCTCGCTGCGCACCTTGTCCACCACGGAGGCGTCGAGCCCCTCGAGGAGCGCCACGCGCGCGTGCAGCGACTGTTCGAAGTCGAGCTCGCCCCGCATCGCGGCCGCCGTCACCTCGGCGACCTGGTCCTCGCAGCCGGCGTGGCCCGCGAAGAGCTCGATCACCTCGTCCTGGATGAGCGTCGAGTCCACGTCCATCACGATCAGGCGCTGGGCACGGCGGTGCAGCCCGGCCGCGACGACGGCGACGTCGACGCCGAGCGCCGCGGACTCGGTCGCCAGGGCGGTCCGCAGGTCCTCGGTCTCCGTACCGGACACGGCGAACTCGACCGCCGTCACCGGGTACTTGGCCAGCCGGAAGATACGGTCGATGTTGCCGCCGGTCGCGGTGATCCGGGCGGCGATCGCGGCCGTCGACTTCGCCGTGAGCGGGTGTCCGAGCACGGTGACGAGCGACCGCCCATGGCCGCGCGGCCGGTTGTCGCCGCGGCCGGAGATGATCTCGGCCTGCAGCTTCACGGTGTCCGCCCAGCTGTGCACCGTGGCCCGCAACTCGCCTTCGACACCGCTCGGCGGCTGCGTCACGAGCGCGCACAGCACGATCCGGCCACGGGTGACGACCTGCTCGATGTCGACCACGTCGACCGAGTAGGTGGCGAGGGTGTCGAAGAGCCCGGCCGTGATGCCGGGGCGGTCCTTGCCGAAGATCTTGACAAGGAGAGTGGGAACGTCTGAGGTCTGCGAAGCACTCATGGTGTTCCCACCGTATCCGGCACCGAGTGCCTTCCGCCCCTGTGGTCCGCCTGACGGACAGCGAACGGGCAGGGCCGGGAACTGCCCCGCACCTGGCTCACCGCCTTCCCCGAGGCCTCCCAGGATGGGGTGGCGGGGGCGGTCGTTCGTCCGGTGGGGGAGGGGGCCCGTCCTGGGAGGGAGCTGGCCTCGGCCGGGGCCGCGGGGCCGAGGGCGGTGGGAGGGGGCCGGCCACGGTGGGGGTGCCGTACACGTCGGGTGGCCGCCCGTCGCCGGAGGGCCGTGCGCCTGGCGGCCGCACACCGGGGCGGCGCCGCTCGTCCCGGGACCCCCGCAGATCGTCGGGGAGCCGCAGGTACGGGTTCGTGTCGGGGTTCGCCGGTCGGTACGGGGCGGCGGGGCTGTAGGGCCCCGGCTGTTCGGAGGTCTCCGCCGACGGCTCCGCGGTCGGTGCGCCCGGGCCGTCCGTGGCACCCCATGCCTGCGGCGCCGCGCGGCGTCCGGCGGCCCCGCAGGCACGCGCGAGCAGGGCCCCGGCCGCCCCCGCACCGGCACCCCAAAGGGCGCCGAGCAGGAGCGCCATGCCCAGCTGCCCGTGGAGTTCGATGCCGGCGCCGAACGCGTCGACGCCCAGGACGGACAGTGAGGCGCTCACGGACACCTCCGTCAGCCAGCAGAGCAGCGGCAGCGTGAGCGCCGTGACGACGCCCAGCCGCAGCGCGCAGCGCCCGGCGAAGCCTGCGGCGCCTTGATCGCGTACGAAGGGCGTACGCGCCGCGGTCAGTACGCCCGCGTACAGCATCATCAGCGCTGCCGCGACCCCCAACAGCCAGACCCGGCCGTCCAGTTCGGCCAACCGCCCCAGCGTGACCGGCTGGTCGGAGGAAACACGCAGCAGTTCGTCCAGGGGGTCGGGCAGAAGCTGGGCGAGCTCGCCCGTGGCCTTGCCGTCCCATGGCACGAAGAGCCCGATCGGGATACCCAGCCACACCCCGTTGGGCGCCCCGAGCAGCGCGGCGCCCGCGATCCGTTTCGGATGGTCGTCGCCGATCGCCGCGTACGCCGCTGCCGCGAGCCCTGCCACGACGGCCACCAGCAACACCGTGACCAGCGCGGAGGCCGCCGGCCGCACCACCCGGTGCACCCCCGCCCAGCCGCGCGGCAGCGGCGTCCGGCGCGAGGCAAGCAGGGCGATCAGCAGAACGCCGAGCACCCATCCCAGGCCACCGAGCAGCGTCGGTGCGGTGTCGACCGTGAAGCCGACCTTCGCGTTCACGTCCGCGAGGTCTCCGACCCGGTCGGGCAGCAGCCCGCCGACGTCACCGAGTCGGGGTACCTCGATGCCGTCCGGCAGCCCACCGCCCGGCAGTTCGTCGAGCCCGAGCGAACCGCCGTCGATCGTGATGACATCGCGCCCCGCCCAGGCGAGCCCGCCCAGCATCGCGACGAAGAGCACCACCACCGTGCCCGCGCGCGCGAGGAGTTCGCCGGGCGGGATCACAACTCCCGCTCCGCGCAAGGAACGCAGGAAGAACCAGGAGAGCAGGAGCGCACCCACCAGGCTCACGCCCAGTGGCGTGATCTGGAGGGCGGTGTCGGCCTGCGCCCCCTCGAGGCCGAAAGCCGACACATCGCCGGACGGTGTCACCGAACCACCCGCCCCGAGCGCCACAACCGCCGCCGTCATCGACCCGAGCGAGCCCGCCGCGTCCGCTTCGAGCAGATGCAGCCCCAGCGCCGCCACGCCCGCCATGCCGATCAATGCCCAGCTCACGGCGGCGATCGAGGACAGCAGCACCTCGCCAACCGGCAGGCGCCTGCCGCCCCTTGCGGTCTCGTAGCTCATCCTCAGCCCCCCCGGATGCGCGCCGCGGCGTCTCCACCGCGGATGTCCCCCTCGCGTGGGATTACCACTCTCCGGGCCGGTTTCAACCCCGTCAACGGAAACGGACAAGACGCCCGTACTCAGGCGTCCCGAGGCCCGACTTTCGGTCAGAGGGCTCCTACTGAAATAGTTCCCCACGATGTTCGACATCCCTAGACTCCCTGTGATGGGGGTAACTCGGGGGACAACTCAGTGGGGCATGGAGTGCCGGAACTCGTACTGGAATTCAATGGACGGACCTGGACGCTCGATGCGTCCAGGCCATACACCCTCGGACGTGATCCGCAGGGGGACATCGTGCTCGACGACGCCAGGGTCTCCTGGCGTCACGCCACGATCAGCTGGGGCGGCCGCAGTTGGGTGGTCGAGGACCATGGCAGCACCAACGGCACCTTTGTGCAGGGCCAGCGGATCCATCAGGTGGAGATCGGCCCGGGCTCGGCCGTGCACCTCGGCAACGCGACCGACGGCCCGCGCCTGAGCTTCTCGGGCGCCGCCGCGGCCGCGGCACCGCAGGCACAGCCCCAGCAGCAGCCGTACGCCGCGCAGGGCGCGGGAGCGGCCGGCTGGGCCCAGCCGGCGCCGCCGCAGCAGGCCAACCCGCAGCAGGGCTGGCAGCAGCCGCAACAGGCGCAGGTTCCGCAGCAGCAGGGCGCGGCCGATTCGTACGCGCAGAAGGTGCCCGGTGGTGGCGCGGGGGCGCCGCCGGTCTACGGTGACCGCAGTCCGACCACGTTCCACCAGATGGCACTCGGCCGCGTGATGCGCATCGGCCGTGCCCTGGAGAACGAGCTGGTCGTCTCCGACCTGCAGGTCTCGCGTCACCACGCCGAGTTCCACGCGGCGCCCGACGGCCGCTACGAGATCCGTGACCTCGGCTCGCACAACGGCACGTACGTCAACGGTATGCCGATCGCCAAGGGCGGCTCCGCGCTGCTCGGCCCGACGGACATCGTCGGTGTCGGTCACTCGACGTTCCGCCTGGTCGGCGACCGCCTCGAGGAGTTCGTCGACACCGGTGAAGTCTCCTTCTCGGCCCGCCATCTGACGGTGACGGTCGACGGCGGCAAGCAGATCCTCAAGGACGTCTCCTTCGGCGTTCCGGAGAAGTCGCTCATCGCGGTCATCGGCCCGTCCGGCTCCGGCAAGTCGACGCTCCTGAAGGCGCTCACGGGCTACCGCCCCGCCAACCAGGGCGACGTCCTGTACGACAACCGGAACCTCTACAAGCAGTTCGCCGAGCTGCGCCAGCGCATCGGTCTGGTCCCGCAGGACGACATCCTGCACAAGGAGCTGACCGTCAAGAAGGCGCTCAAGTACGCCGCCAAGCTGCGCTTTCCCGCGGACACCACGGGGCAGGAGCGCGAGGCCCGGATCGATGAGGTGCTGCGCGAGCTCAAGCTGGACATCCACAAGGAGAAGAAGGTCACTTCTCTCTCCGGTGGCCAGCGCAAGCGCGTGTCCGTCGCCCTGGAGCTGCTGACCAAGCCCTCGCTGATCTTCCTGGACGAGCCGACCTCCGGTCTCGACCCGGGCATGGACCGCGATGTCATGCAGCTGCTGCGCGGCCTCGCCGACGACGGTCGTACGGTCCTCGTCGTCACGCACTCCGTGGCCGAACTGGCGATCTGCGACAAGCTCCTCGTGATGGCGCCCGGCGGTTCCGTCGCCTACTTCGGCCCGCCCGAGGAGGCGCTGAACTTCTTCGGCTACGACACATGGGCCGATGTCTTCTCCGCCTTCGAGAACTACCGCGACTACGACTGGGCGGGCCGCTGGAAGGGCTCGCAGCACTACCAGATGTACGCCGCGGACATCGACGCGGTCGCCCCGCAATCGACGCAGATGCCGCCCGTCCAGGCGATGCGTCCACCGAAGCCACAGGGCTGGGGCTCGCAGCTGATCACCCTGGTGCGCCGCTATGTGTCGGTGATCGCGTCCGACAAGGGCTTCCTGGCGCTGACGGTGATCCTGCCGGCGGTGCTCGGCGCGGTGAGCCTGCTCATCGACGCGGACAAGACCCTGCTGGTGAACCCGGCGAACCCGAAGACCGGCATCCCCGTCCCGAACGGCACGGCCACCACGGTCCTGCTCATTCTCGCGGTCGGTGCGTGCTTCGCCGGCGCCGCGAACTCCGTCCGTGAGCTGATCAAGGAACGGGTGATCTACGAACGGGAGCGGGCGACCGGCCTGTCACGTTCCGCGTACCTGATGTCCAAGGTGATCGTCCTGGGCGTGGTCACGGTGCTGCAGGGTGCCATGGTCGGCGCGATCGGCTTCTCCAGCAGGACGATCCCCGACGAGGGCTTGATCTTCGGCACCGGCAAGACCGCCGTCATGCTCGAACTCTCCATCCCGATCATGGCGCTGGGCTTCACCTCGATGATGTTCGGCCTGGTCATCTCCTCGCTGGTGAAGACCGCCGAGAAGACGATGCCGCTGCTGGTCATGTTCGCGATCATCCAAGTCGTGTTCACCGGCTGCCTGTTCATCCTGCACGGCACGGTCGGCGTCAACGAGTTCTCGTACCTGATGCCGTCGCGCTGGGCGGTCGCCGCCGCCGGTACCACGCTGGACTTCAACAAGATCAGCCCGAACACGGACGACCCGGGCAGCACGGACCCGTTGTGGGACCACGAGGCCTCGGCCTGGGGCATGGACATGGCCGCGCTGATCGTCCTCGGCGTCATCTGCGGTTTCTTCGTGGCCCGCTTCCTGCGGCGCCACGAGCCCGAGGTCATGCGGAAGTAGCGGTACAGCAAGTACCGAAGGGCGGTACCCCGTCGGGTGCCGCCCTTCGGCGTTCGTACTGAGACCCAGAGGTCCGCGCGGGTCTCAGTACGCGCTGTTGACGTTGTCCATGGAGCCGTACCGGTCGGCCGCGTAGTTGCAGGCGGCGGTGATGTTGGCGACCGGGTCGTAGATGTTCCAGGACGTGCCAGGTACGTGGTAAGTGGAGAAGGTCGGCGGGATGACCTGCAGCAGGCCCTTCGACGGCACGCCGTTGATGGCGTTGATGTCCCAGTTGTTGATGGCGTTCGGGTTGCCGGAGGACTCACGCAAGATGTTGCGCTTGATGCCGTCGTACGACCCCGGTATGCCCCGCTTCTTCATGATGTCGAGCGACTCGCGGATCCAGCCGTCGAGGTTGTTGGCGTACTTCTTCGGGACCGGCTTGACCTGGGCGCGCTGGGCGGCCCGGCTCGCGGCCTCCTTCGCCTTGCGCGCCTGCTCGGCCTTCTGCTTGGCGGCGGCCTCGGCGGCCTTCTTCTTCGCCGCCGCGGCTTCGGTGGCCTTCTTCTTGGCGGCGGCCTCGTCGGCTGCCTTCTTCTTCGCCGCGTCGATCTTGGCCTGCACGTTGGCGGCGGCCAGCTGACCGTTGATGCCGGCCTTCACGTCCTTGACCTGCTCGGAGCCGAAGGCCACCGAAGAGACGGGAGAGGCGGGGGCGGACTCGGCGCTCGCCTCGGAGCTGCCCGGTGCGAGGGAGAAGGCCAGGGCGGCGGCACCGACCGAGGCGACACCGGCCACACCGATCTTGTGCTTGTGGTTCTTGGTGAAGCTGGGGCGTATGCGGCGAAAAACGTCGATGTTCAGGGGCATGCTGAAGGACCTCTTCGAATAGCGCGGAGGCCGCTCTCGAGCCGGATGCGGACTTGGGGGGTTCCGGCACAAACGCCGCGGGAGAAACCGCAGCACCGAGCGACGGGAGCCATTCTTAGCGGCCGCAAAATCCTGTGGCAAAGGTGTGACGTACGACCCGAGGTAGTGGACGCAGGAAGGGCAAAACGGGGCAGACTGGCACGTCTTCCCCGCTCACTGGGAGCCCTCTTGTCTCCTAGCGGCCTTCGTACGTGATGTGGGTCCTATGCCCGGGCTCACATCGAGGGGGTGGAGGTCTCACGCCTAGTTGCTGGAGCAATGCATTACGTGAGAGGTCTCGGCGGGCAGGATGAGGTGCACGTCGCCGAACTCGTGCCACAGGTAGCGGCCGCGCAGAGCCTCGTCATAGCTCCGGCCGAGCACCGCCGGTCCCGCGACCGCCTCCAGCATCAGCAGATGCGACGCCTCCGGCTCGTGCAGCCCCGTCAGCAGGCCGTCGACGACCCGCACACCGCGCTCCGGGGTCACCACGAGATCGGTCCAGCCCTGACGTGCGTGCACGACGCCATCGGCACCGGTCGCCGACTCGACGGCCCGCACGGCGGTCGTCCCCACCGCGATGACCTTGCCGCCCTCCCGTCGCCCGCCACCACCCTTCCAAGGAAGCGCTGCGCGCCTTGTTTGATTTGCCTTCGCCGCATTGATCAGCCGCGCAGACGCCTCCGGCACCGCGAAGCGCTCCGGATACGGCAGCTCGTGCGCCTCGGTGGACGCGACCCCGGTGTGCAGCCTGACCGGCGCGAACTGCACCCCCCGGCTCACCAGCTCCGCCACCAGACGAGACGTGAAGGGCCGCGCGGCGCTCGGCATCTCCGCGCTGCCCGCACCGTCGGTGGACGGCAGCGCGAACACCGTCTGGTACACGGACAGCGGCTGGTCCCTCTCCGTATACGAGTAACGAATGGGCCTGCCGTGCCGCCGCAGCAGTCCCAGGACATCCGGTTCCGACACCCGCCCCCACCACAGCCGGAGGCTCCGCGTGGTGAGGGGCTCCTCCAGGACCAGTCGTACGTCCCCGGGAAGGCGCACCTCAGCACCCGCGGGCCCGCCCGCACGCGCGCGCGTGGTGCCCGTTCCGTCGGGGTCCCGCAGCTCGACGGCCCACCGTCCGTCATCGCCCAGGGTCGAGAAATGGACCACCACGCGCGCGTGCCCGATCCGGCCGTCCACGGCCGCGGCCAGCGTCGGCGACGTGTTCACGATCAGCAGGTCCCCGGCCGTCAGCAGCCCCGGCAGGTCCGCGAACGCGTGATGCGACACCTCCGTACCGCGCGAGACCAGCAGCCGCACCGCGTCGCGGTCGAGCCCGGCCCCTCGCTGCTCGGCCGGCACCCGCGCCGACAGCTCCTCCGGGACCCTCACGGCGGTCGTCATCGCCCCTCCAGCGGCGTCGGCGCTCCAGAGCGAGCGCTCATCGCGCCGCCTCCAGGAGTGCCGGTGCCGCATAGCGGCCGCTCACCGGGCGCTCGTCGAGCAGGCGCAGGAAGGCCGGCACGACGCTCGCGGGAGCCGGCCGTGGATCGTCGTCGTCCGGTACGGCCGCCGCGTACAGATCCGTGCCCATGTCGCCCGGGTCGACCGCCCAGACCCGCAGCCCGGGCTCCTCCTCGCCGAGGACCGCCGACACATGGTCGAGCGCCGCCTTCGACGCGCCGTAGCCGCCCCAGGTCTCGTACGCCTCGGCGGCCGCGTCCGAGCTGATGTCGATCACCGTGCCCGCCGCCGACTCCCGCAGCAGCGGCAGCGCCTCCTGGATGAGCCCGAGCGCCGCGACCACGTTGACCTCCAGGGCCCGCCTCAGCCCGTCCAGCGTCAGGTCCTCCAGACGGACGAGCGGTTCGGCGCCGAGCGCGCTCGCGTTGTTCACCAGCAGATCGACGCCGCCGAGCCTGCGTGCCGCCGCCACCAGCGCGGCACGGTGCGTCGCGTCCGAGACGTCCCCGTCCAGCGCCTCCACCCGAGTACCGTGCTTGCCGAGGGCAGCGGCCGTCTCCTGAAGAACCTCCGCCGTTCTGGCGTCGAGCACCAGATCCCAGCCGCGCCCCGCGAGGGCCTCGGCGAGCGCCCGCCCCAGCCCCTTCGAAGCCCCCGTGATGATCGCTACCGGCATGACATCCGTCCCCTCGTCCCTCACGTCCCTCGGGCGTGGCTGCCGCGATCGGCAGTGATCTCAACGTAGGGACACGGCTCGCCACGACGCCTCGTCCGCGGGCCGCAAAACGGTGGGGCCCTTCGTCCTAGGCCCACCGGCCCAGGCGAGGGCCGCCACAGGTCCGATACGCGCTGTCACCCCCCGCCGGTACCGTGAGGTCATGAGCCAAGGACCCCCGTCGGGCCTGGCCGCGGTGAGTTCCGCACTGCTGGCCATGAGCAGACACCTCGAGGTGCGCGACGTCCTCAAGACGATCGTCGCCTCGGCCCGCGAGCTGCTCGACGCCGAGTACGCGGCGCTCGGAGTCCCCGACGACCACGGCGGCTTCGCCCAGTTCGTCGTCGACGGCGTCAGCGACGCCCAGTGGAAGGCCATCGGCCCGCTGCCGCGCCAGCACGGCATCCTGGCCGCGATGCTGCACGAGGACCGGCCCGAGCGCCTCGCCGATGTGCGCAAGGACCCCCGCTTCGAGGGCTGGCCGAGCGCCCACCCCGACATGTCCGACTTCCTGGGCCTGCCCATCCGTGACGGCGACGAGACCATCGGCGCACTCTTCCTGGCCAACAAGAAATGCCCCAAGCCGGAAGGCACCTGCGGCTTCACCGAGGACGACGAGGAACTCCTGACGATCCTCGCCCAGCACGCCGCGATCGCCCTGACCAACGCCCGCCTGTACGAGCGCAGCCGGGAGCTCACGATCGTCGAGGAACGCTCCCGGCTCGCCCATGAGCTCCACGACGCCGTCAGCCAGAAGCTGTTCTCCCTGCGGCTCACCGCCCAGGCCGCGGCCGCCCTGGTCGACCGCGACCCGGGCCGCGCCAAGGGCGAGCTCCAGCAGGTGGCCGCACTCGCCGCGGAGGCCGCCGACGAACTGCGCGCCGCCGTCGTCGAGCTGCGCCCCGCGGCCCTCGACGAGGACGGCCTGGTGGCCACGTTGCGCACCCAGATACAGGTCCTCGACCGCGCCCACTCCGCCCGCGTGACCTTCACCGGCCGAGGCGTACGCGCACTGCCCGCGGCCCAGGAGGAGGCCCTGCTCCGCGTCGCCCAGGAGGCCCTGCACAACGCGCTGCGGCACTCCGGAGCGGCCCGCGTCGACGTCACCCTCGACAGGCGCGGCCCAGGAGCGGTCCTGCGTGTCACCGACGACGGCGGCGGCTTCGAGCCCCAGGCGATACGCCGCGCGGGACGTCACCTGGGGCTGGTGTCGATGCGTGACAGGGCGAGCGGTGTCGGCGGCCGGCTGACCGTGGAATCGGCGCCCGGGAAGGGCACCACCATCGAGATGGAGGTCCCTGGTGGCTGACACGATCAAGGTGCTGCTCGTCGACGACCACCAAGTGGTCCGTCGCGGTCTGCGCACCTTCTTGGAGATACAGGACGACATCGAGGTCGTGGGAGAGGCGTCCGACGGTGCCGAAGGCGTCGCCCGCGCCCAGGAGTTGAAGCCCGACGTCGTCCTCATGGACGTCAAGATGCCGGGCATGGACGGCGTCGAGGCGCTGCGCAAGCTGCGCGAACTCGACAACTCCGCGCGCGTGCTCATCGTCACGAGCTTCACCGAGCAGCGCACGGTGGTCCCGGCCCTGCGCGCCGGCGCCGCCGGATACGTCTACAAGGACGTGGACCCCGACGCGCTCGCGGGAGCCATCCGCTCCGTGCACGCGGGACACATCCTGCTGCAGCCCGAGGTCGCCGACGCGCTGCTGTCCCAGGAGGAGGCCAACCTCGGCCAGGGGAGGGGCGGTTCGCTCACCGAACGGGAGCGGGAGGTGCTCGGTCTGATCGCCGACGGCAGGTCCAACCGCGAGATCGCCCGCGCCCTCGTCCTCTCCGAGAAGACCGTCAAGACGCATGTCTCGAACATCCTGATGAAGCTCGACCTCGCCGACCGGACCCAGGCCGCACTGTGGGCCGTACGCCATGGTGTGACCGGCTGACCGCGGGAGCGCACTTGTACCGCGACGGCACCACGAATGGTTCCCTTCCGGGCCGAGATTCATACCGTCGTGGGAATGTCCCCCAGTTGGCGCATCCATCGCGGATGCGCGCCGTTCTCCAGTGCGTGCTGCGGCGCCTTGCCGCAGCGATCGCAAGGAGGAGCTCAGAAGTGAAGAACCTGAAGAAGGCCGCTGCCGTCACGATGGTGGCCGGTGGCCTGGTGGTCGCCGGTGCCGGTTTCGCCTCCGCCACCGACGGCGCGCACGCGAGCGGCCAGGCCGTGGGCTCGCCCGGCGTCGCCTCGGGCAACCTCATCCAGGCCCCGGTCCACGTACCGGTGAACGTGGTCGGCAACACCGTGAACGTGATCGGCGCCCTGAACCCGACGTTCGGCAACCAGGGCTTCAACGGCTGACGTACGCCCGGATCAGCGGCGACCACCGGCCTCCCAGGACGCCTTGGGGGGCCGGCCGGTCCGGTTGTCGACTCGTCGGGACATTGGCCCGAACGGGCAAAACGGGCACGGCTTCCCGTGCCGTCCAGGCATTCCGTGCGTTGCTCAGGGTACGACCCGCGGCCGGGTCGGATACGCAAACGCAGGAGGAATGCTTCTTATGAACATCGCCAAGAAGGCCGCCATGGCCCTCACTGTCGCCGGACTCGCCGCGGGTGCCTCCGCCGGTACGGCCGTCGCCGACTCGGGCGCCAACGGCGCGGCCGAGGGGTCTCCGGGGGTCCTCTCGGGCAACGTGGTCCAGGCTCCCGTCGACGTCCCCGTTGCCGTCAGCGGCAACACCGCCAACGTGGTCGGACTCCTGAACCCGNCCCCGTTGCCGTCAGCGGCAACACCGCCAACGTGGTCGGACTCCTGAACCCGGTGTCCGGCGCTTCTGTCACGAACGGCTGAGGCCTCACGGCCACCGGCCTCACCGGCCACCGGCCCCGCGGACCATTCCGGTCCGCGGGGCCTTCCCGTTGCGCAGACCGGATCTCAGCGCGCGCCCCGCTCCCGCTCCTCCACGAACGCGTTGTACGCGGCCACCTGTGCTCGCCTGGCCGTGCGTTCGACCGGGCGCAGGGCTTCGGAGCGCGCGGCCATCTCCGAGGCGCTCACGGCTCCGCCGTGGCCGTTCTCGTACGCCACCGAGATGAGCAGCCCAACGCGCTGCGCCAGCTCCAGGACCCGTACCGCACGTTGCGGATAGCCGGGAGCCAGCACCTCGCCGCCCTGTTCGGCCCGCGCCCGGTACGCGTCGATCGCCGCCTCGGCGACCGGACCCGAACCGGCCACGTCGAGCCGCGACAGCACACCGGTGGCGTCGCGCAGCGCCTCCGCGAGCTCCCGCTCGGCCTCACCGAGCGAGGGCACATCGGCGGGCGGCGCCTCACGCACCTCCAGACAGTGCCAGACGACCTCCACGTGTACGTCGCCCTCGGGACCGGCCTCGGAGACCTCCGGCACCAGACCCAGCGCGCCGCCGTGGCAGACGACGGCTTCCTCCGCGTCCAGGGCGCGAGCGTTGAACTCGGGCGGCCCGCTCAGGCCCAGCGGATGCCCCGGCGCGGGCAGCGCCACTCGCAGACCCGTCACGCCGAGTGCGCGCAACCGCCCGAGCGCGAGCGTGAGCCCGACGGGCCCCGTCTCGCCGGGCAGCCCCTCGACCCGGTGCACGGCGTCCTCGCCGACCACGGCGAGGACCGCGTCGTCCGGCGAAACAAACCCGGCCAAAAGGGCATTTCCCCATGCCGCCAGCCGTCCTGAGCGTGGTTCCGAGAGCATGCCCCCACCCTAAGGACCGGACCGATGGAATGGGTCGGCCGACCGGTGGCGTAGATTTCCCTGGGGGCTGCGTCCACAAGGCGCAGGCGACGGCCGAGACTGCATTTGGGAGACAGCGCGCTCATGAGCGATGTTCTGGAGCTGGAGGACGTATCCGTGGTCCGCGAGGGCCGGGCTCTGGTGGACCAGGTCTCCTGGTCGGTCAAGGAGGGCGAGCGCTGGGTCATCCTCGGCCCCAACGGCGCCGGAAAAACGACCCTCCTGAATGTCGCGTCCAGCTACGTCTTCCCCAGCCAGGGCACCGCCACCATCCTCGGCGACACCCTCGGCAGGGTCGACGTCTTCGACCTTCGCCCGCGCATCGGCATGGCCGGCATCGCCATGGCGGAGAAGCTTCCCAAGCGCCAGACGGTCCTGCAGACCGTACTGACCGCCGCGTACGGCATGACCGCCGGCTGGCACGAGGACTACGAGGACGTCGACGAGCAGCGCGCCCGCGCCTTCCTCGACCGCCTCGGCATGAGCGAGTACCTGGAGCGCAGGTTCGGCACGCTCTCCGAGGGCGAGCGCAAGCGCACCCTGATCGCCCGCGCCCTGATGACCGACCCGGAGCTCCTGCTCCTCGACGAGCCCGCCGCGGGCCTCGACCTCGGTGGCCGCGAGGACCTCGTACGCCGCCTCGGCCGCCTCGCCCGCGATCCGATCGCGCCCTCCATGATCATGGTCACGCACCACGTCGAGGAGATCGCGCCCGGCTTCACCCACGTCCTGATGATCCGTCAGGGCAAGGTGCTCGCCGCCGGACCGCTGGAGCTCGAACTCACCTCGCGCAACCTGTCGCTCTGCTTCGGGCTGCCGCTCGTCGTCGAACAGGTCGGCGACCGCTGGACGGCCCAAGGCCTGCCGCTGTCCTGACAGTTCACAACACCCGGAACACCTGTGCCAACTTGATCGGCGCCCTGTCGGCGACAGGACCCGCGGTCCTACCATGACCATGTGAACGACATCGACGCATGGGTGTGGTGGCTGATCGGTGCGGTCGGGCTCGGAATCCCGCTCGTCATGACCGCGATGCCGGAGTTCGGAATGCTGGCCGTCGGCGCTGTCGCGGGCGCACTGACCGCGGGACTCGGAGGCGGCGTCGTACTGCAGGTCGTGGTCTTCGTCGCCGTCTCGGTCGCACTCATCGCCGTGGTCCGTCCCATCGCGGCCCGGCACCGCTCACAGATGCCCCAACTCGCCACGGGCGTGGAGGCGTTGAAAGGCAAACAGGCCGTGGTCCTTGAGCGGGTGGACGGTTCCGGTGGCCGGATCAAGCTCGGCGGTGAGGTCTGGTCCGCGCGCGCTCTCGACACCGCACGGACCTACGAAGTAGGTCAAGAGGTGGACGTCGTGGACATCGAAGGCGCCACGGCGATCGTCCTATGAGGTCGCGCGGCGTTCAGTGGACGGAACGTCATACGCGGGGAGTTGTGGTCTGACACACTCGTCCAGCAAGATCTTCAACAGTCACAAGATCTTCCGGAACGCCGAGGCGGAGAAGGGTACGGGGAGCAACGATGGAACCGATCATCATCGTCCTGATCATTCTGGTGGTGTTGGTCTTCATCGCGCTGATCAAGACCATCCAGGTCATTCCACAGGCCAGCGCCGCCATCGTCGAGCGCTTCGGCCGCTACACGCGGACACTCAACGCGGGCCTGAACATCGTGGTCCCGTTCATCGACTCGATCCGCAACCGCATCGACCTCCGCGAACAGGTCGTGCCCTTCCCACCGCAACCCGTGATCACCCAGGACAACCTGGTCGTGAACATCGACACGGTCATCTACTACCAGGTGACCGACGCGCGCGCCGCGACGTACGAAGTCGCCAGCTACATCCAGGCCATCGAGCAACTCACCGTCACCACGCTCCGCAACATCATCGGTGGCATGGACCTGGAGCGAACCCTGACCTCCCGTGAGGAGATCAACGCGGCGCTGCGCGGCGTCCTCGACGAGGCCACCGGCAAGTGGGGCATCCGCGTCAATCGCGTCGAGCTCAAGGCGATCGAGCCGCCCACCTCCATCCAGGACTCGATGGAGAAGCAGATGCGCGCCGACCGTGACAAGCGCGCCGCGATCCTCACCGCCGAAGGTATCCGCCAGTCCCAGATCCTGACCGCCGAGGGTGAGAAGCAGTCAGCGATCCTGCGCGCCGAAGGTGAGGCCAGGGCCGCCGCGCTGCGCGCCGAGGGCGAGGCCCAGGCCATCCGGACCGTCTTCGAGTCCATCCACGCCGGTGACGCGGACCAGAAGCTGCTCGCCTACCAGTACCTCCAGATGCTCCCGAAGATCGCCGAGGGCGACGCCAACAAGCTCTGGATCGTGCCGAGTGAAATCGGCGACGCACTCAAGGGGCTGAGCGGTGCCATGGGCAACTTCGGCCCGATGGGCGGGATGGGCGGCGGCTCGGGCAGCGGAGGCGGAGGCACAGAGCGCCGCGAGAAGCCGTCCGTCACCGACTGAGCGTGCGAAAGGGCCCGCCTCCCTGATGGGGAGGCGGGCCCTTTCATGTGTCTGTACGGAGAGCGGTGCCTCCGCGACGCGGACGTACGGCCTATGCGGCCGGCTGCGCCAGCCACTCCGGCAGCGCCTCGAACTCGTCCCGGGCCAGCGCCAGCAGCATCGCGTCCGCAGGCGTCGGCTCGAACGGGTGCCGCAGCAGCGGCATCCCTGCCTGCTCCGGAGTCCGGTCCGCCTTGCGGTGATTGTCCTCCGCGCACGACGCCACCGTGTTCAGCCAGGAGTCCGCACCACCCTGCGCCCGCGGCACCACGTGGTCCACGGTCGTCGCCCGCCTCCCGCAGTACGCGCACCTGTGCCGGTCACGTATGAGAACACCGCGCCTCGACCACGGAGCTTGTCTTCGAAAGGGCACCCTCACATAGCGGCACAGCCTGATCACCCGGGGCACCGGAATGTCGACCGCGGCTCCGCGCATACGCAGTTCGGGGTGGGCCTGCTCGACGACAGCCTTGTCCTGCAGCACCAGAACGACGGCTCGGTTCATCGTCACCGTCGACAGCGGCTCGAAGCTCGCGTTCAGCACCAGCGTGTCCCGCATCCAGCCCACCTCCTCCGTGCACCGGCCCACCCCCTGGCGGGCTTGGATCAACTCTGGCCGGGCACGCCGAGATGGACAACGCAATAAAAAATGCCCGCCCCTGATCAATTCCAAGACCAGAGGCGGGCAAACGCTCAGTGAACGCTCAGAACGCTCAACTGCCCGCCGGAGCCGCGTACTCCGCGATGAGCTGAGCCCTCGCCAGCGTGTGGAAGCGCAGATTGAAGCCCACGACAGCGGGCGACGCGTCCGAGTCCGGACCGAGCTTCTCCTGATCCACCGCGTACACCGTGAAGACGTACCGGTGCGCCGGATCCCCGGGCGGCGGCGCGGCACCGCCGAACTCCTTCGTCCCGTAGTCGTTGCGGACCTGAACCGCTCCCTCCGGCAGCCCCTCGAACTTGCCGCTGCCCGCGCCCGTCGGCAGCTCGGTCACCGAGGCCGGAATGTCGAACACGGTCCAGTGCCAGAACCCGCTGCCCGTGGGCGCGTCCGGGTCGAAGCACGTCACGGCGAAGCTCTTGGTCTCCGGCGGGAAGCCCTCCCAGCGCAGCTGCGGCGAAGTGTTCCCGGCCGCATGGACCTGAGCGTCCTTCAGCACCGCGCCCGGCTCGACGTCCTCGCTCGTGACCGTGAACGACGGCACAGCGGGATGGAAGTCGTGGGGAAGCGGTGGCCTCTTGGGCTCGGTCACCTCGGCACCTCCTGATCGGTTCCTGATCGGTGGAATCTCCAGGGCCTGTCCGGCGGATCAGGCCCTGGTCCCCGAGCCTAGAACCAGTTGCGCCGGCTACCGACCTCGGACAGCCACTGGTTGAGGTACGCCGCCCAGTCGGTCCCGTGGAAGTCGTTCAGACCCACCTTGAACGACCGGTACGAGTCACTGCCCTCGCTGAACAGACCCGGCTTCTTGTCCATCTCCAGGACGACGTCCATCTCGTGCTCGTCGGCGACGAAGCTCAACTCGACCTGGTTGAGACCGCGGTACTGCTGCGGCGGGAAGAACTCGATCTCCTGGTAGAACGGCAGCTTCTGCCGCGTACCCCGGATGTGACCGCGCTCCATGTCCGCGTTCTTGAACCGGAAGCCCAGCTGGATGAAGGCGTTCAGGATCGCCTGCTGTGCCGGCAGCGGATGCACACTGATCGGGTCCAGATCACCGGAGTCCACGGCACGCGCGATCTCGAGCTCCGTCGTCACACCGATGTTCATCCCGCGCAGCGGCTGACCGTCGATGGTCGTGACCGGCGTCTCCCACGGGATCTCAAGCCCGAACGGCACTGCGTGCACGGCGTTCGCCTGCAGCTCGAAGGCACCGCCGAGCCGCGACTTCGCGAACTCGATGTCCTGCCTGACCTCCTGGCCGTCGTGCCCCTCGACCTCCACCCGGGCCTGGAGACCGACCGAAAGCCCCTCGATCTCCTGGTTCACGGACCCGCCCTGGATCCGCACCTCACCCTGGACGACGCCGCCGGGGACGACATTCACCTCGGTCAGTACCGTCTCGACCGAAGCCCCACCAGCACCCAGGCTCGCAAGCAGCCGCTTGAACCCCATGTGTTTCCTCCTCAGGCAGACGCCTGTCTTCGTGCGGATCCTTGATCCATACATACGCGAACCAGCCGTGGCCGGTTCCACACCTCACCCTGGCAAGGCGCGCGCCCTCCGGCCACCGAGCCGGCAGACATACGTCTGCACTACGCTCGTACGGCATGATCGCGGCCCCTGACCGTACGCCTCTCACCCGGGAGTTCTTCGACCGCCCTGTCCTGGAGGTCGCCCCCGACCTCCTTGGGCGCATCCTCGTGCGCACCACTCAAGAAGGACCGATCGAACTCCGCCTCACGGAGGTCGAGGCGTACGACGGACAGAACGACCCCGGCTCCCACGCCTATCGCGGGCGCACGGCCCGCAACGACGTGATGTTCGGTCCGCCCGGCCATGTGTACGTCTACTTCACCTACGGCATGTGGCACTGCATGAACCTGGTGTGCGGCCCGGAGGGCCGTGCGAGCGCGGTCCTGCTCCGCGCCGGAGAGATCACCGAAGGAGCCGAGTTCGCCCGCAAACGGCGACTCTCGGCCCAACAGGACAAGGAACTGGCCAAAGGCCCCGCACGGCTCGCGACCGCCCTGGGCGTGGACCGAGCCCTCGACGGCACGGACGCCTGCGCTCCCGAGGGCTCCCCGTTCACCATGCTCGCGGGCACACCCGTAGGACCTGACCAGGTGCGCAATGGTCCACGCACTGGTGTGTCCGGCGACGGCGGTGTTCACCCGTGGCGCTTCTGGATCGTCAACGATCCGACGGTGAGCCCCTACCGAGCCCATACGCCCCGTCGACGCCGAACTTGACGCTTCCCCGGGCGAACCGTAATGTAGCCCGAGCCGCTTGACCCGGGTACGGCGTTCAGCCTGCAGCCGGAAGCGGCCAACCCACTACCTACGACTCCCTCTCAGCGAGGGCGAATTCAGCGTGCCTGCGTGCCGCAATTCGAACTCGCGGAACTCGATTATGAGCTGCCGGGGGGAATCGGTTAACGTAGTGAATGTCGAAGGCCGCAAGGGAAACCTTGGAGCCAAAAGACAGCAGTGCCACAGGCCAATATCTCGCTGACGCGGGGAATGGCCACCGACGGAAAATCGGACGCGAAAGAGTCTGATAGAGTCGGAAACGCAAGACCGAAGGGAAGCGCCCGGAGGAAAGCCTGCGAGGGTGAGTA
>NZ_VCHX02000153.1 GCF_005768555.2 Streptomyces sporangiiformans | reverse complement strand
GGGTATGTCAGCCTCTCCGGCGTTTGAGGAGCGGGGGTCCGGGGGCTGGCCCCCGGGAACGGGGTCTGGGGCGGAGCCCCAGAAGGATGGGACGGGTAGGGGCGGCGGGGGCGAGAAAACCCCCGGTCACACCCCCCGCGCCTCCCGCTCGTCATAAGCCGCCCGAGCAGCCGCGATCTCGTTCTGGTGCTCCTCCGTCCACGTCACCAGCGACCGGATCGTCGTGTGCAACGTCCCCCCGAGCGGAGTGAGTTCGTACTCCACCCGAGGCGGCACCACAGGATGCACCGTCCGCTGCACGAGCCCGTCCCGCTCCAACTGCCGCAGCGTCACCGTCAGCATCCGCTGGCTGATCCCGTCGATCTCCCGCCGCAACTCCGTGAAGCGCAGCCGCCGACTGTCCAGCAGAGCGATCACGAGCAGCGACCATTTGTCGGCCACCCGGTCGAGAATCTGCCGCACCTGGCAGTCCTCCCGGGTGTCCCACTGGAAGGGGTCCGGATCGCCATAGTCCACGGAGTTCGCACAGTTCACGGAATCGACGGTGCCCGTTGCGTCCGCGGCACCCGCGGCACCCGTGGCACCCGCGGCACCCACGGTGCCGCCGTGGTTACTCGGTGACTTCAAAGTGCCTTCTTCCATGCCTGCCGATGCTGCCGCAGGCTGGCCATGGTTACAAGAAAGAACCGACCCTCAATCGGGTAACCGACCCCTACTTCAGGAGAGTTGCGATGGGCACCCGTGCCTGGGCCCTGCTGCTGGTCCTCTGCGGAACGATCTTCCTAGAGGGCATCGACGTAGCCATGCTGGCCGTCGCCATCCCGTCCATCAGATCCGATCTCGACCTGCCCACGGACACGGCGGCGTGGGTGATGAGCGCGTACGTACTCGGCTACGCCGGCTTCACCCTGCTCGGAGGCCGCGCGGCCGATCTCCTCGGCAGACGCAGGATGTTCCTCACCTGGCTGACGGTCTTCCTCGCCTTCTCGGGCCTGGGCGGCTTCGCCACGGAAGGCTGGATGCTGATCGTGGCCCGCTTCATCACCGGCGTCTCGGCGGCCTTCATGACACCGGCGGCGCTGTCCCTCATCACGACGTCCTACGAAGAGGGCCCGCAGCGCAACAAGGCCCTGCTCGTCTTCGCGGGTACGGGAGCCGGCGGCTTCTCCCTCGGCCTGGTCATCGGCGGTCTGCTCACCCAACTCGGCTGGCGTTGGGTCTTCTTCGCACCGGTACTGCTGGCGGCGGCGATCCTCGCGGCAGCGGTACGCCTGGTTCCGAAGCAGTCGAGCGAGGCGGGACCGGGAACGCAGGGGCGCCCCCGGTCACGTAAGACGGAACTCGCCAAGGGCTTCGACATCCTTGGTGCGATCACGGCGGCCAGCGCCATGCTGCTCGCCGCCTACGCCGTCGTCCGCCTCGAACACGGCTTGGACGGCTGGCAGTTGACGGCCGGAGCGGCAGCCGCCGCCGGAATCCTCTTCGCCGCCTTCATAGCCGTCGAACGCCGCACCCCGGCCCCCCTCGTCCGGCTCGGCATCTTCCGCGAGGCATCCGTCGTACGGGCCGACCTCGGCGCGCTCCTCTTCGTCGGCGCCTTCTTCGGCTTCCAGTTCGTCGTCACGCTCTACCTACAGGAACTGCGTGGCTGGTCCTCCCTCGAGACGGCGCTCGCCCTGGTCGTGATGGGCTGCGACGCGATCCTCGCCCCCGTGCTCACCCCCCGCCTGGTCTCCCGCTTCGGCAACGCGCGGGTGATCCTCGGAGGCTTCGTCCTGGCGATCGCCGCGTACGGGCTCTTCCTTCCCGTCGGGATGGACTGGACGTACGCCGCCATCTTCCCCACCGTGCTCATCGCGGGCGTCGCCTTCGCCCTGGCCTACGGTCCGCTCACGATCGCGGCGACGGACGGCGTCACGGAGTCCGAACAGGGTCTGGCGGGCGGCCTGTTGCACACCGCGACCCAGTTCGGCTCGGCCATCGGCATCTCGGCGGTGACGGCGGTGTACGGACTGGCCTCCTCGGCTGCGGGCGCAGGCGCGGTCCCGGGTGCCCCGGGCTCCGCCTCGGCCCCGGAAGCCACGCTGTCCGCCTTCCGCGCGGCTCTGATCGTGCCGGTGGTGATGGTGACGCTGGGCGCCCTGCTCTCCTCCTTCGGCCTGCGCGGGCGGAGGAAGCGGACATCCGGTACGTCTGCCGCAGTGGCCACCGAGGCCGCCAACCCCGCGCCGGAGACGGTGAGTTGAGTGGAGTGCACCGCCATACTGTCGCCATGACGGACGCCGCTGCTCCCTCCTCACCGCAACAGCGCACCTCTGTCGTCGTCGTGGGAGCCGGCCCGGCCGGCCTCACCGCCGCCAACATCCTCCGCGCCGCCTCCGTGGACTGCGTGGTGCTGGAGACCGAGAGCAGGGAGTTCATCGAACAGCGGCCGCGCGCGGGATTCTTGGAGGAGTGGGCGGTGCGGGCGCTGGAGCGGCGTGGCCTCGCCGAACGGCTGCTGGCGAACACCCAGGTGCACACCGAGTGCGAGTTCCGGCTGGAGGGGGAGCGGCACACGTTCCGGTACGGCGAGGTGACCGGACAGCGCCACTTCGTCTATCCGCAGCCGCTGTTGGTGACGGACCTCGTGCGCGTGTACGCGGACGAGCGGGGCGGTGACATCCGCTTCGGCGTACGCGACGTGGAGTTGCGAGGGATCGACTCGGACCGGCCCTCGGTGTCGTACACCGACCCCGAGACCGGCGAACGCCTACGCGTCGACTGCTCGGCCGTCGCCGGCTGCGACGGTGCGCGCGGTGTGACCCGGACCTGTCTGCCGCCGGAGCACACCGCCATATCCCGGTACGACTACGGCATCGGCTGGCTGGCGCTGCTCGCAGAGGCGCCGCCGTCCTCCGACTGCGTCGTCTTCGGCATCCACCCGCGGGGTTTCGCCGGGCATATGGCCCGCAGCCCGCAGGTCACCCGCTACTACCTCGAGTGCCCGCCCGGCGACGACCCGGAGAACTGGCCGCACGAGCGCGTGTGGGCCGAACTCCACGAGCGGCTCGCGGCAGCCGGGGCCCGGCCGCTCACGGAGGGGCAGCTGATCGAGAAGCGGGTCCTGGACATGCGCAGCTACGTCGTGGAGCCGATGGCGTACGGGCGGCTGTATCTGGCCGGTGACGCGGCCCACTTGCTGGCGCCGATCGGCGCGAAGGGCATGAACCTCGCGATCCATGACGCCCTGCTGCTCGGTGACGCCCTCGTCGCGTACTGCGGCAAGGGCGACGAGCGTGGGCTCAGCGGCTACTCGGCGGCCTGTCTGCCGCGGGTGTGGCAGTACCAGGAGTTCTCGCTGTGGTTGTCGGAGATCTACCACGGCGCCTCGTCCGGCGACCCGTTCCTCGCGGGCACCACAGCGGCCCGCCTGCGACGGACCCTCGCCTCGCCCGCCGCCGCGGCCGACTTCGCCGAGTTGTTCCTCGGCAAGGACACGGACTACTGACTACTGCCCACTGATCAACAGGAGGGCGAACCGGCCACCGGCCACCCGCCACTGACTACGGCCTCGGGCCACTGACTACGGCCTCGGGCCGGCGGTTGGCTCCGAAAGCTCCGGCTCCGAAAGCTCCGGCTCAGGCGCGCCCGCGCCGGCTTCCGCCGCCCGCGGAGTCGTGCTCGTCCGCAGAGCCGCCCTCGTCCGCCGTGACGTCCGCAGCGCATCCCACGTCAGCAGCGACAGCGCGCCCCACACCAGCACGAATCCGGCCCACCGCTCGGCGGGCATGGCCTCGTGGAAGTACAGGATGCCGAGCAGGAACTGCAGCACGGGCGCCAGATACTGGAGCAGGCCGAGCGTCGACAGCGGTACGCGGATCGCCGCCGCCCCGAAGCAGACGAGTGGTGCCGCGGTCACCACACCGGTGGCGGCGAGCAGCGCCGCGTGCCCGGCGCCTTCGGAGCCGAACGTCGCGTCCCCCTGCCCGGAAAGCCACAGCAGAAAGCCGAGCGCGGGCAGGAACTGGATCGCGGTCTCCGCCGCCAGCGACTCCAGACCGCCGATGTTGACCTTCTTCTTCACCAGCCCGTACGTCGCGAAGGAGAAGGCCAGGCAGAGGGAGATCCACGGCGGCCGGCCGTAGCCGATCGTCAGCACGAGGACGGCGGCGAAGCCGACGCCGACCGCCGCCCACTGCGTGGGCCGCAACCGTTCCTTCAGGAGCAGGACGCCCATCGCGATGGTGACGAGAGGGTTGATGAAGTAACCGAGGGACGCCTCCACCACATGGCCGGTGTTCACGGCCCAGATGTAGACACCCCAGTTGACGGTGATGAAGGCCGCGGCGACGGTGATCAGCGCCAGCCTGCGCGGCTGCCGCGCCAGCTCGCCGGCCCAGGCCCAGCGCCGCATCACCAGGAGCGCGATCACCACGAACCCGAGCGACCACACCATGCGGTGAGCGAGGATCTCGACCGCGCCGGCCGGTTCGAGGAGGGGCCAGAAAAGGGGGACGAGGCCCCACATGCCGTATGCCGCGAATCCGTTCAGCAGACCTATGCGCTGCTCGCCCTTGGATTCCACCGGCACGGCAACTCCCTCTTCGCACGGCATCGTGCACAGTCTTCGCGCACGGCCCCCTCGCACGGCTGCGAGCGCAGCCCTGAAGACGGTAACGCCGGACACCCCCGCCCGTCATGCCCGTATCGCCATACGGTCATGACAGGCGGGGGTGGGAGGCCGAAGGGCTCAGCTCTTGAGCGCCGCCGCGATCGCGTCCGCGATCGGAGTGGTCGGGCGGCCGATCAGCCGGGCCAGGTCCCCGTTCCGGCCCTCGAGCAGCCCGCGCTCGACGGCCTTGTCGACGTCCACCAGGATCGCGGCGAGGGGCTCGGGCAGGCCGGCGCCGGTGAGGATGCCCTGGAGCACCTCGCCGGGCACGTTGTTGTACGCGATCTCCTTGCCGGTCTGCTTGCTCAGCTCGGCCGCGTACTCGGCGAAGCTCCAGGCGACGTCGCCGCTCAGCTCGTACGCCTTGTTCTCGTGACCCTCGCCGGTCAGTACGGCGACGGCGGCGGCGGCGTAGTCGGCGCGCGAGGCGGAGGCGACCCGGCCCTCGCCCGCGGCGGCGACGACGGCGTTGTGCTCCAGCACCGGAGCGAGCTGCTCGGTGTAGTTCTCGTGGTACCAGCCGTTGCGCAGGAGGGCGTACGGCAGTCCGGAGTCGATGATCAGCTTCTCGGTGACCTTGTGCTCGGCGGCCAGGTCGAAGTCGGCCTCGGGGCCGCCCAGCACGCTCGTGTACGCGAGCAGCGCGACTCCGGCCGCCTTGGCGGCCTCGATGACGGCCGTGTGCTGCGCGACCCGCTGCCCGACCTCGCTGCCGGAGATCAGCAGCACCTTGTCACCGGCCGCGAAGGCGCCCTTCAGGCTCTCGGGTGCGCTGTAGTCGGCTATCCGCAGCTCGACGCCGCGCGCGGCGAGCGGCGCGGCCTTCTCCTTGTCGCGGACGAGGGCGACGACCTCGGAGGCCGGGACCTTCTCCAGCAGTCCCTCGATGACGAAACGGCCGAGGTGTCCGGTGGCGCCGGTGACGACAATGCTCATGTTCTCGCAGCTCCTTGTGGGGTGGGTCCGAGCACTCACCCTAGGGGAGGCGCTAACTCTTCGAAAGTACCCACTTTGAGGTAAGGTACTGGCATGGCCGTAAGTGCAAGCGTCAGCGCGTCATCCGCCGGCAAGTGGAATCTCCAGGGCGAGGAGATGTGCCCGTACCGCCTCGTTCTGGAGCACGTCACCAGCCGCTGGGGCGTCCTCGTCCTGATCGAGCTCCTGGACCGCCCGTACCGCTTCAGTGAGCTGCGGCGGGCGATCGGCAGGGTGAGCGAGAAGATGCTGACGCAGACCCTGCAGACGCTGGAGCGGGACGGTCTGGTGCACCGCGATGCGAAGCCGGTGATTCCGCCGAGGGTGGACTACTCATTGACGGACCTCGGCCGCGAGGCGGCCGAGCAGGTGCACGCGCTCGCCGCCTGGACCCATCGCCGCATGGACGAGGTACAGAAGGCGCGAGAGGTGTACGACGCGGCCAAAGAGTAGCTATGAGCAGGCCTGATGCATTCTGTCGGAGCCAACTGAACGAATGCGGACGGCGTCTGCGGGGCACATATATATCAGGGCGTCGGTCGACATAAGCGGCACGTCCTTCTATGCGCCCCCTCTCCGCCTCCCACGCCGACTTGAGCTTCCGGGCACGCTGGGGGCGGGGTGGTTTCACCCACCGTGCGTCGGTCCAGTGGTGCCACCGGCCGGTGCGCGGTCACCGGACCCGGGGGGATAATTTGACATGGTCACACTGACTCCGACCGCCAGGAAAATCGCTTCTGCGCTGGTGGCCGGGCTGAGCCTGATGCGCTCCCCCTTCGCGCGCGACTCCCGTGTCAGGCGCCAGGAAGAGCTGATGCTGGAACTCCTTCGGCAGCTCGCTCGCGTGGCCGAGGAGCTCCAGCGCGCGAATCTGATCCAGCATCACCGCCTCGTCGTGGAACAGCTCGACCGAGAGATCGACGATGCGGCGCTCGCCGACGCGTCGAGCACGTTGACCGGTCTCTCCGAGCAGAGGCATCGGCAGATGATTTTCGCCAATCGTGCTTACGGCACCGTGCTGGTGGGCCATCAGATCGGCCGGCTCACCTGGGAGGAACTGATCGGTCATCTGCGGGTGCTGTGCCGCAATCCCGTCTTCGCGGAGTACTGGGAGCGCACGGTCGAGCACCGGCGGAGTCTTCCCGTCGACTCCCTGGAGGGACGGGTCGGTGGAGTGGTCGACACCATCCTGGAAGAGCTCGCGGACGACCCGGACGAGTGGTGGGTCGTGGGCCAGGTGGACTTCGATTCTCCAAACGGATGATTGATGTGTGGCGAGCGCTGCGAGTGGCCAGAAATAGCAGGGGTCGCCGTGACCCTTAGGTGTCGCACTCGTTGTTAATGCTCACGTCTGACACGCGGGGCCACCCGCCCCAGAGGGGACCATTCCGTTGCGCATTGACCTCTCGTCCGCGCGTATCACCCGCCGTCTCGGAGACCCCCCGAGCAAACGGGGATCGGTCACCAGTCAAACCTGCCCTGACCTCTTCGAACTGTCCGACGGCAACTTCGCCGTCATCGGCACCGAAGCCACCACCGCTCTCGATCCCCACCTCCCCTCCGACGCCGCCCGAGCCGACTACGAGCGCATCGTTGTGATCAGCCGGGACACGCTGATCCGCGCCAAGAAGGACATCCCCGACGCCTAGGGCCTGTCGTTTGGATCACGCCTGGGCCGCGGGGCTTGGCACGCAAAGCGCCCAGGTGCCGTACGCGATGTGCGTACGGCACCCGGGCGCTCAGGTGTCAACTGCCCGTCAGCCGACGACAGTCCAGGTGTCGCCTCCCGCGAGCAGCGCTGCCAGGTCACCCTTGCCGTTCTGCTCGATCGCCGTGTCCAGTTGGTCGGACATCTGCGTGTCGTACACCGGCCGGTCCACCGACCGGAGCACACCGATCGGCGTGTGGTGCAGCGTGTCCGGGTCGGCGAGGCGCGACAGCGCGAACGCCGTGGTCGGCGACGGGGCGTGTGCGTCGTGCACGAGCACCTGCGACTCGTTCTCCGGCGTGACGGTGACGACCTTCAGGTCCCCGGTCAGCGAGTCGCGCACGACGCCCTTCGAGCCGAGGCCGCTTTCCAGGGGAGCCCCGAAGCGGATCTGCTGCCCGTGCTGCAGACGGATCACGGCCTCTTCGGCCTGCTGCTTGTCCTTGAGGGCTTCGAAGGCGTTGTCGTTGAAGATGTTGCAGTTCTGGTAGATCTCCACCAGCGCCGTGCCCGGGTGGGCGGCGGCCTGACGCAGCACCTCCGTCAGGTGCTTGCGATCGGAGTCCACCGTCCGCGCCACGAAGGACGCCTCCGCCCCGATGGCCAGCGAGACCGGGTTGAAGGGCGCGTCCAGCGAACCCATCGGCGTCGACTTCGTGATCTTGCCGACCTCGGACGTCGGGGAGTACTGGCCCTTCGTCAGACCGTAGATGCGGTTGTTGAAGAGCAGGATCTTCAGGTTGACGTTCCGGCGCAGGGCGTGGATGAGGTGGTTGCCACCGATGGACAGCGCGTCGCCGTCACCCGTGACGACCCAGACGCTCAGGTCCTGCCGGGACGAGGCCAGGCCCGTGGCGATGGCGGGCGCGCGGCCGTGGATGGAGTGCATCCCGTAGGTGTTCATGTAGTACGGGAAGCGGGAGGAGCAGCCGATGCCCGAGACGAAGACGATGTTCTCTTTCGCCAGGCCCAGTTCGGGCATGAAGCCCTGAACCGCGGCGAGAATCGCGTAGTCACCGCAGCCGGGGCACCAGCGCACTTCCTGATCGGACTTGAAGTCCTTCATGGACTGCTTGGCCTCGGCCTTCGGCACGAGGGAAAGTGCCTCGATCGTGCCCGTGCCTTCCGTGGTCGTCTCAGCCATCGATGGCCTCCTTGAGAGCCGTGGCGAGCTGCTCAGCCTTGAACGGCATGCCGTTGACCTGGTTGTACGAGTGCGCGTCGACCAGGTACTTCGCCCGGACGAGCGTGGCGAGCTGACCGAGGTTCATCTCGGGGATCACCACGTTGTCGTAACGTCCCAGGACCTCGCCGAGATTCCGCGGGAACGGGTTGAGGTGGCGCAGATGGGCCTGCGCGATGGCCTCCCCGGCCGCGCGCAGCCGCCGGACCGCCGCGGTGATCGGCCCGTACGTCGACCCCCAGCCCAGTACCAGCGTTTTCGCCTCGTGCGGATCGTCGACCTCGACGTCGGGCACGTCGATGCCGTCGATCTTCGCCTGCCGCGTACGCACCATGAAGTCGTGGTTGGCCGGGTCGTACGAGATGTTGCCCGTGCCGTCCTGCTTCTCGATGCCGCCGATGCGGTGCTCCAGGCCCGGAGTGCCCGGGATCGCCCACGGGCGGGCCAGCGTCTGCTCGTCGCGCTTGTACGGCCAGAACACCTCGGTGCCGTCGTCCAGGGTGTGGTTCGGGCCCTGGGCGAACTGGACGCGCAGGTCCGGCAGTTCGTCCAGATCCGGGATGCGCCAGGGCTCGGAGCCGTTGGCCAGGTAGCCGTCGGAGAGCAGGAAGACCGGAGTGCGGTAGGTGACCGCGATCCGGGCGGCCTCCAGGGCCGCGTCGAAGCAGTCCGCGGGCGTGCGCGGCGCGACGACCGGCACGGGGGCCTCGCCGTTACGGCCGTACATCGCCTGCAGGAGGTCGGCCTGCTCGGTCTTGGTCGGCAGGCCGGTGGACGGGCCGCCGCGCTGGATGTCGATGACCAGCAGGGGCAGTTCCAGGGAGACGGCCAGCCCGATCGTCTCGCTCTTGAGCGCCACACCGGGACCGGAGGTGGTGGTGACGGCCAGCGACCCGCCGAAGGCCGCTCCCAGGGCCGCGCCGATGCCCGCGATCTCGTCCTCGGCCTGGAAGGTCCGTACGCCGAAGTTCTTGTGCTTGCTCAGTTCGTGCAGGATGTCCGAGGCCGGCGTGATCGGGTACGAGCCGAGGTAGAGCGGCAGGTCCGCCTGCTGGGACGCGGCGATCAGACCGTAGGACAGCGCCAGGTTCCCGGAGATGTTGCGGTACGTGCCCGTCGGGAAAGCCTGCGACGCCGGGGCGACCTCGTAGGAGACCGCGAAGTCCTCGGTGGTCTCGCCGAAGTTCCAGCCCGCGCGGAACGCCGCGATGTTCGCCGCCGCGATGTCCGGCTTCTTGGCGAACTTCGTGGTCAGGAACTTCTCGGTGCCCTCGGTCGGCCGGTGGTACATCCAGGACAGCAGGCCGAGGGCGAACATGTTCTTGCTGCGCTCGGCCTCCTTGCGGGTGAGGTCGAACTCCTTGAGCGCCTCGACCGTCAGGGTCGTCAGCGGCACCGGGTGCACCTGGTAGCCGTCCAGCGAGCCGTCCTCGAGGGGTGAGACGGCGTATCCCACTTTCTGCATGGCCCGCTTGGTGAACTCGTCCGTGTTGACGATGATCTCCGCGCCGCGCGGCACGTCGCCGATGTTCGCCTTCAGGGCCGCCGGATTCATCGCGACCAGCACGTTCGGCGCGTCACCCGGAGTGAGGATGTCGTGGTCGGCGAAGTGCAGCTGGAAGGACGAGACGCCCGGCAGGGTGCCGGCAGGGGCGCGGATTTCCGCGGGGAAGTTCGGCAGCGTCGACAGGTCGTTGCCGAAGGACGCCGTCTCCGAGGTGAACCGGTCGCCGGTGAGCTGCATACCGTCACCCGAGTCCCCCGCGAACCGGATGATCACACGGTCGAGCCGACGGACATCCTTCGTGCCCGAGCCCTCCCGTTTGCGCTGTTCTCCTACGACGGCTCCGTCGGCCTGCTCCGCTGGACTGCTGACCTGGCTGGTCACTGAACTGGACCTCCCTCGAGGCGGCTGTCTGGGAGCGGCCTTACCACAGGCCTTCCCAAGCTCAACCCTACGTCTGTAAGGGTCGCCTTCCCTCGGCCGTTCGCATGATGGACACCACTTTGAGACGGTCCGACGCCCTGATTTGACATGATTTATTCGCCCCCCGGCCCTGCTTCTGAAGACGTTGCCCGCTCATCCTTTGGTTCTAGGGATCTCACTACCGATGTTGCTCTCGCCGTCGCCCTGGCCTCTGGTTCGGCCGCTGCCTTCCTCGCTGTCACCTCTTGGTGGGTGGCGGACCCTTTGAGCTGACATGGTGTCAGATGGTCGGGCGGTGAAGGTGGACGAGGCGGCCGACGTGTCCCGGCGAACGGGACGGGCACGGCGGCCACGGCCGTCACCATGGCCGGGTCCGGCATGGCGGGCATGGCGATCATGGGCTCGGCCGCGGTGGTCATGAGTTCAGATAGGTGAGGACCGCGAGGACCCGTCGGTGATCCCCGTCACTCTGGGACAGGCCCAGCTTCAGGAAGATGTTGCTGACGTGCTTCTCGACGGCTCCGTCGCTGACGACCAGCTGCCGCGCGATGGCGGAGTTCGTCCGCCCCTCGGCCATGAGTCCTAGGACCTCTCTCTCGCGCGGCGTCAGTCCCGCGAGTACGTCCTGCTTCCGGCTGCGGCCGAGCAGCTGAGCCACCACCTCCGGGTCGAGCGCCGTGCCGCCCTGGGCCACCCGCACCACCGCGTCCACGAACTCGCGTACCTCGGCCACCCGGTCCTTGAGCAGGTAGCCCACGCCGTGGCTGGAGCCGGCAAGGAGCTCCGTCGCGTACTGCTCCTCCACGTACTGTGACAACACCAGTACGCCGAGTCCCGGGTGGTGCTTGCGTAGCTGTACCGCGGCCTTGACGCCCTCGTCGGTGTGGGTCGGTGGCATCCGGACGTCGGCGACCACGACGTCCGGCAGCGCCCCCTGGGCCGCCAGCTCCGTGATGGTCTTGATCAACGCCTCGCCGTCGCCGACGCCCGCGACGACTTCGTGCCCGCGGTCGGTCAACAGCCGAGTCAGCCCCTCTCTGAGCAGCACCGAATCCTCGGCGATGACCACCTGCACCCTGTCCTCCACGATCCTCGGCCCCCCAGCCCACTCGTACGACAGCCCCAGCATTCCAGCATTCGGCTACCGGTGGGCCCACAGAGTGGAATCGCTCCCGTCGGGCTGGGGCAAACGCTTACTGCTGGTGAATGGGGCGGGGTCGTGTGCCGGTGCGTCCGCCCGTCGCCGCCGGGGGCATACGGCGTCCCCCTTTACGGGGCGCGGGCTTTGAGGGGCGCGGGGAACTGCGCGACCAGCCCCAGACGGCCCGCAGCCGAGATGCGAGCCATCGTGGGGGCTGGGGGCTGGGGGCTGGGGGCGCAGCCCACCGGTTTCGGGAAGGGGTGGGTTCGGGGAAAGAAAACCCACCCCCCACCCCGTCAGGGGGAGGCGCTCACTCCCGCCACGGCAGCTCCGCCGTGACGCGAGTGGGCCCGGCGACGGGAGAGTCGATCACGAGGATGCCGTCGACCGCGTCAAGCCGCTCGGCGAGCCCCGCGAGACCGGACCCGGCGGAGCCGTCCGCGCCGCCCACCCCGTTGTCGACCACCTGCAGCATGAGCCGGTTCTCGACCCGCCAGACATCGACGTACGCACGCGTCGCCCGAGAGTGCTTGCTGACGTTCTGCAGCAGCTCGGACACCGTGAAGTACGCGATGCCCTCGATCGCGGGCGCCGGCCGCCCCGGCAGATCCACCTCGACCTGAACGGGCACCGTGCACCGCGAGGCCACCGCGGACAACGCCGCATCCAGCCCCCGGTCGGTGAGCACCGCAGGATGAATCCCCCGCGCCAGATCCCGCAGCTCCTGCAACGCCGTCTTCACCTCGCCATGCGCCTCGCCGACCATCCGCGCCGCCGCCTCCGGATCCTCCGCCAGCTTCTCCTTCGCCAGCCCCAGATCCATCGCCAGCGCGACCAGCCGGGCCTGCGCCCCGTCGTGCAGATCCCGCTCGATACGCCGCAGGTCGGCCGCCGCCGTGTCGATCACGACTCCGCGGTCCGACTCCAGCTCCACCACCCGCGTCGCGAGCCGCGACGGCCCGAGCAGCCCGTGCACCATCAGCCGGTCCACCGTTGTCAGCGCCCGCACGATCCACGGCGTGGCCAGCGTGAGCAACAGCCCCACCGACGCGGTCACGGTGATCTCGAAGGGATTGTCCAGGTAGATCCGGTGCGTCTCGTCCCCGTACAGCTGAAGCCCGCCCTGTCCGCCGTACATCGGGAAGAGCCAGAACCACAGCGGATACGTCAGCAGCGCCCAGCCGTACGCCCAGAAGTTCACCGCCACCGCGAACGCGAACACGGCCCACGGGAAGTGCAGCACCGCGTACAGCAGATGCCGCCAGGACGCCCCGCTCTTCAGCATCGCGCCCATCCATGCCATGGCGCCCTGCCGCCGGACCCGCAAAGGCTCCGGCGCCGCGACGTCCAGGCCCAGCAGCCCGCGCGCCCGCGCCCGCTCCAGCGCGCCCAGCCCACGGCAGCCCGCGAGCGCCGCGGCGAGCACCGGTATACCGAGGAACGTGATCAGCAGGCCCGCCCCCAGCGCCACCATCGTGACGGCGAACGTGAAGGTCATGATGCTGACCGGCAGGCTCAGCATCAGATAGCCGAGCTCGCGCCAGCTGCGGGCCTCGATCGGCGCCCGCAGCGCGGCGGGGAGCCGGTGCCGCCGCTCCTCGACGCCCTCCCCGCGGAAGCCGGACCCACCCTTCAGCCCGTATCCCTGTCCGTACTCCGTCGCCATGACCGTCGTCCGTTTCTACTCGTCCACTCGTCCGCTGTTGTAGCTCCACGGTGCTCGGTGCGAGGTCCGCGAACCATGGAGCACGTCGGCGTCTTCGGGCGGGGGTTTTCCCTACCTCGGCCCGGCGCCGGGCGGCACGGCGCGTGCGGCACTTCGTAAGGCGCGATACGGCGAGGGCGCGGACCGCCTACCCCTGTGCCGGCTCGTCCGTCCGGTCCCGCCAGGGGAGCTCCGCGGTGATGGTCGTCGGGCCGCCGATGGGGGATTCGATGACGAACAGGCCGTCGACCGCGCCGAGCCGGTCGGCGAGACCCGCCATACCCGTGCCGCCGTCCAGGGACGCACCGCCGCGGCCGTCGTCCCAGACCTGTATGAGCAGGCGGTTGTCGGAGCGCCACACGTCCACGGAGGCGGACCGTGCCCCGCTGTGCTTGCTCACGTTCTGGAGGAGCTCGGAGACCGTGAAGTACGCGATGCCCTCGATGGCCGCCGCGGGGCGCGTCATCAGGTCGGCCGTCACCTTGACGGGGACCGTGCAGCGGGAGGCCACCGCGGACAGGGCGGCGTCGAGCCCGCGGTCGGTGAGGACGGCGGGGTGGATGCCCCGGGCCAGGTCGCGCAGCTCCTGGAGGGCCAGCTTCACCTCGCCGTGCGCCTCCGCGACCATCGACGCCGCCGCGTCGGGGTCCTCCAGCAGTTTCTCCTTGGCCAGACCGAGCCCCATCGCGAGGTTGACCAGCCGGGCCTGCGCCCCGTCGTGCAGATCCCGCTCGATGCGCCGCAGGTCGGCCGCCGCCGTGTCGACGACCACGCCCCGGTCCGACTCCAGCTCGGCGATACGCCGCTCCAGCTCGTCGGAGGGCGAGAGAAGCGCCCGGACCATCGCCCGGTCCGCGTTGGCGAGCCCGCGCGCGATGAACGGCAGCACGGGCCACAGTACGAAGAGTGAGGTCAGCGTGATGGTGAAGGTCAGGATGCCCCAGGGCAGCCTTATGAAGTCGTACAGCATGGTCCGCCAGCCGACCGGGTCCTTCAGTGCCATCCACAACTGGGGGAAGAACCCGTCCCGTCTCCGCCCCAGCAACGACAGCGGACTCGGCTCGTCCACCCGCACCCCGAGCAGCGCCCTGGACCGGCCCCGCTCCAGCTTGCCCAGCTGCCGGGCACCCATCAGCCCGGCCGCGAGCAGCGGAAAACCGATCACCGTCGCCGTCAGCAAGGCGCCGGTGAACAGCACCGTGGCCACATAGGTGAAGCCGAGCAACGCGACCGGCAGGTTGGCGAGGAGATGCGCGATCTCCTTCCAGGTGTGACGGTCATAGGCGAAGCGCGCACGCGGCAGCCGTTCGGTGCCGTTCCGGGCATCGGTGGCCAGGGTGGGTTCGGTCATAACCGTTAGCGTGCCGGGCCGCGGGCCGTCGCGCCATGAGGTATCCCGCCGCCGTTCACTGGGGAAAGCCCCACCCTCGGGGCGCTCCCGGATCGCCTCCCGAGGGCCTCCGTGCATGCTGACGTGTGACGGGCTGCTTACCGTTTCTTTAGCAGGGCCTAGACTCCGGTGCGTACAGATCGTCGAGCACGGCGCATCAAGCGGCGCATGTCAGGGCGCACACGAGGTCATACGAGGTCAGGGAGCGAGGGGCGGACGTGCCGGAACCGACCATGGTCGCGGGGACCGGGACCGTCGTCGCGGCGGACTACTTCCAGTCCTACTCGGTCGTCGGACTGCTCGCAGTGGTCGGCGTGCTGTTCGTCGCCGTAGCCTTCGGAGCGGGACGTCTGCTGCGGCCTGTCGTCCCGACCCCCGAGAAACTGCTGACATACGAGTGCGGAGTCGACCCCGTAGGCGAGGGCTGGGCGCACACCCAGGTCCGGTACTACGTCTACGCCTTCCTCTACGTGATCTTCGCCGTCGACTCGATCTTCCTCTTCCCCTGGGCGACGGTCTTCGCCGCGCCGGGATACGGCGCGACAACGCTCGTGGAGATGTTCATCTTCCTGGGCTTCCTGGCCGTGGGCCTGCTCTACGCATACAAGAAGGGCGTCCTCACATGGACGTGAACCAGCCCGAGACCGTGTCCGAGCCGGTGCCCGTGCTGCTTCCCGAGCCGAAGAGGCTGGGCGCGCTCGCCCGTCTCGCCCCCGAGCCGATGAAGGTGGTCCTGAACTGGGGCCGCCGCTACAGCCTGTGGGTCTTCAACTTCGGTCTCGCCTGTTGCGCGATCGAGTTCATCGCCGCCTCCATGGCCCGGCACGACTTCATCCGCCTCGGAGTCATCCCCTTCGCACCGGGACCGCGCCAGGCCGACCTCATGGTCGTGTCGGGCACGGTCACGGACAAGATGGCCCCCGCGGTGAAGCGGCTCTACGAGCAGATGCCCGAGCCGAAGTACGTCATCTCCTTCGGCGCCTGCTCCAACTGCGGCGGGCCCTACTGGGACTCGTACTCCGTGACCAAGGGCGTCGACCAGATCATCCCGGTGGATGTCTACGTACCCGGGTGCCCGCCGCGCCCCGAAGCGCTGCTCCAGGGCATCCTCAAGCTCCAGGAGAAGATCGCCCGGGAGTCGCTGGGGGAGCGGTACGGATCCGCGGGCACCACCCGGCCGTCCGCGTCCGCGCTGCGGAGCGGCTTGGTGAAGCCGCCCGTTCCGGCCGCGGGGGAGGGTGAGCGGTGACCATGACCGGCTGGCTGCCCGCCCCTGTGGAGGAGCTCTTCGGTACGGAGGCCACGGCCGAGGAGTCGTACGAGCTCCTGACGGTCGACGTGCCGCCCGCCGCCTGGATCTCCGCGCTGGAGACCGCACGCGGCGAGCTGGGCTGCACGTATTTCGACTGGCTGAGTGCCGTCGACGAGCCCGGCACGGGTTTCCGCGTCTCGGCGCATGTGGTCGCGCTCGCTCCGGTACGCCGTCTCCTCGTCCGTACGACGGTCCCGCACGACGCCCCCGTACTGCCCTCCGCCGTCGGTGTCTACGCGGGCGCCGCCTGGCACGAGCGGGAAACCCACGAGATGTTCGGCGTCGCCTTCGAAGGCCACCCGGGACTGGCGCCGCTGCTCCTTCCCGACGGCTTCGAGGGCCACCCGCTGCGCAAGGACTTCGTCCTGGCCGCCCGCGTCGCCAAAGCCTGGCCCGGCGCGAAGGAGCCCGGGGAGTCCGAGCACGGCGGCCCGAAGCGCCGCCAGATGCTGCCACCGGGCGTCCCCGACCCGAACGAGTGGGGCCCCCTGAAGGGCCAGCTCCCGCCTGCCCCGGCCCGCCCGGCACGAGGAGGCGCAGCCCGAGGCGCGGGCCGAGCGGCCGGTGAACGTCCCGCACGCCGCGCCCGCACGGCGGCCGAGGGCTCGGCGAGCCAGGCCTCGGCGAGCCAGGCCTCGGCGGCGGAGGGCGCGCCCACTGCGGGTGCACCCGCAGCCGGTACGGGTGCCGGGGGTGGCGCTGCCGCTGGTACGGGTGCCGCGGGCACCGCAAACACGCCGGCCCCGAGTGAAGGCTCGGCGTCGCAGCGCGACCCGTCCTCCACTACACCGGCCGGCAGCGAGAAGTCCGGTGGCGAGCAGTCTGGCAGCGAGAAGTCCGGCGGGCAGCAGCCCGGCGGCCAGCAGTCCGGTGGCGACCGGCCCACCCGCCCGGCGCGCAGCGACCGCAGCACGGACGCTCCCTGGCATCACGCGCGCCCCGCCTTCAACGATGCCGAGCAGAAGGACGAACCCAAGGATCCTCCGGCGCCGGAACCCCCCTCGGAAGCTTCCGAGACCTCCGAACCTTCCGAGACGCCCGAACCTTCCGAGACGCCCGAAGCTCGCACCACCGACGACACCACCCCGGCCACGGACGAGAACCCCCCAGGAGGCCCGCAGTGAACGACGTGCTCGACGTCACCCTGCGACTTCTGATCGTCTTCGTCGTGTTCCTCACGTTCCCGCTGATCATCGGTCAGACCGAGCACAAGGTGATGGCCCACATGCAGGGCCGCCTCGGCCCCATGTACGCCGGCGGCTTCCACGGCTGGGCCCAACTCGTCGCGGACGGCGTGAAGTTCGCCCAGAAGGAAGACATCGTCCCGGCGGGCGCGGACCGCCGTATCTTCCAGCTGGCCCCCGCCGTCGCCCTCCTCCCGTACCTCCTCGTCCTCCTCGCCATCCCCATCGGCCCGGGCGAGGGCGCCGTCGGCGAGGTCATAGACGCGGGCGTCTTCTTCGTCCTCGCCGTGATGGGCGTGGGCGTCCTCGGCTCGCTCATGGCGGGCTGGGCCTCGGCCAACAAGTTCTCCCTCCTCGGCGGCCTCCGCACCGCCGCCCAGCTCCTCGCGTACGAGCTGCCCATGCTGCTCACCGCCGCTTCGGTGGCGATGGCGGCGGGCACGGTCTCGCTCCCCGGCATCGTCGACGCCTTCGAGTGGTGGTGGCTGCCCTGGCAGATCGTCGGCGCGATCGTCTTCTTCGTGGCAGGTCTCGCCGAACTCCAGCGCCCTCCCTTCGACATGCCCGTCGCCGACTCGGAGATCATCTTCGGCGCGTACACCGAGTACACCGGCCTGCGCTTCGCCCTCTTCCTCCTCGCCGAGTACGCCGGAATCATCGTCCTGTGCGGCCTGACCACCGTCCTCTTCCTGGGCGGCTGGCACGGCCCGTGGGGTGCCGACGGCCTGGGCTGGGTCTGGACCCTGCTGAAGACCGCGATCCTCGCCTTCGTCGTCATCTGGCTCCGCGTCACCTATCCCCGGCTCCGCGAGGACCAGCTCCAGAAGTTCTCCTGGACCCTCCTCGTGCCCCTGTCCCTCGCCCAGATCGCCCTCACCGGCGTCGTCAAGGTGGTGATCCAGTAGCCATGGCTGAGTCCCTCCCGCCCACTCGGTCCCGTATCCCCGGCAGCGGCCTCGCCAAGGGCCTGGCCGTCACCCTGCGCACGATGACGAAGCGCGCGCACACCGCGCAGTACCCGGACGCCCAGCCCGAACTCCCGCCCCGCAGCCGCGGCGTCATCGGCCTCTTCGAGGAGAACTGCACGGTCTGCATGCTGTGCGCCCGCGAGTGCCCGGACTGGTGCATCTACATCGACTCCCACAAGGAGACGGTCCCGCCCGCCGCGCCCGGCGGCCGCGAGCGCAGCCGCAACGTCCTCGACCGCTTCGCAATCGACTTCGCCCTGTGCATGTACTGCGGTATCTGCATCGAGGTGTGTCCTTTCGACGCGCTGTTCTGGTCCCCGGAGTTCGAGTACGCGGAGACCGACATCCACGAACTCACCCACGAACGCGACAGGCTCCGCGAGTGGATGTGGACCGTCCCGGCCCCACCCGCCCTCGACCCCGGCGCCGAGGAGCCCAAGGAGGTCGCCGCCGCCCGCAAGGCCGCCGACAAACTCGCCGCCGAGCAGGCAGCCCAGGCCCAGGCCCAGGCCTCCGCCGAGGCCGAGTCCTCCGCCGAGGCCGAGTCCTCCGCCGAGGCCGACACCGAGGCTTCCGCTTCCGGCGGGTCCGAGCCCGAAGGCTCCGGCCCGACGCAGCCCGAGGGAGGCGCAACGTGAGCCTCGCGGTAGCCACGGCCACCCTCACCGGCAGAGCCGCAGCCACAGCGGCCCAGGCGACGACCACCGCCGCTGACACCCGGGGCTTCCTCTCCCCGACCGGCGTCGAGATCGCCTTCCTCCTCGTCGGCCTCGTCACCCTCGGCGCGGCCGTCGTCACCGTCACGACCAGGCAACTGGTGCACGCCGCCCTGTGGCTGGTCGTGGCGCTCGGCGGCCTCGCCGTCGAATACCTCCTGCTCACCGCCGAGTTCATCGCCTGGGTGCAGGTCCTCATCTACGTCGGTTCCGTCGTCGTACTCCTCCTCTTCGGTCTGATGCTCACCAAGGCCCCCATCGGCCGCTCCCCGGACGCCGACTCCGGCAACCGCTGGGCCGCCCTGACCGTCGCGGTCGCAGCGGCCGCCGCCCTCGTATGGGTGGTCGTCGACGCCTTCCGGACGACGTGGATCGACCTGGACGGCGCCGCCGCCGGCTCCACCGCGGTCACCGGCGCGAGCCTCTTCCAGAGCTGGGTGCTCCCCTTCGAAGCACTCTCGGTCCTGCTGCTCGCCGCCCTGGTCGGCGCGATCGTCCTCTCCCGCAAGGCGGCCGCCGACGAGCAGCCCACGCAGCCCCCGCGCAAGGAACGCAAGGAAGGCGCCCGCTGATGCATCTCGCCTATCCCGCCGTGCTCTCCGCCCTTCTCTTCTGCACGGGCCTGTACGGGGTCCTCGCGCGCCGCAACGCGATCCTGGTCCTGATGTCCGTCGAGCTGATGCTCAACGCCGTCAACCTCAACCTGGTCGCCTTCGACGTCTGGCTCAGCAAGACCGCCCAGGACACCCTGCACTCCGGCCAGGCGCTGACCCTGTTCACCATCGCCATCGCCGCAGCCGAGATCGGCATCGGCCTGGCGATCGTCCTCGCCGTCTACCGCAACCGCGGCACCTCGGACATCGACAAGCTCCGCGACACCGCCGAGACCGACGACGGCCCCGAATCCGCCGCGCCCGCGCAGGCCGAGAAGGCTGAGGCCACCGCGTGACCACCACGACCCTCGCCGTCCTCGTTCCTCTCCTTCCGTTCCTCGGCGCCGCCGCCGGCCTGCTCCTGGGCCGCACGGCCCCCGGGTTCGTACGTCCCCTCGCGGTCCTGCCCTCGGTGACCGCCCTGGCGCTCGCCGTCCTCGTCGCCGTACGCCAGGGCGGCGACCAGGCCGTCGACGCCGCCACCGAGCTCACTCCCACCGGCTCGGTCCCCATCGAACTCGCCCTGCACATCGACGGCTTCGCCGCTCTCGTCGCCGTCCTGGTCGGCGTGGTCGCGTCCTGCGTGCAGATCTACTCGACGGGCTATCTGCGCGACGACCCGCGCTACCCCTCGTACGCCGCTCTCGTCTCCCTCTTCACCTCCGCGATGCTGCTCGTCGTCTACTCCGGCGACCTGATGCTGCTGCTGGTCGGCTGGGAGATCATGGGCATCTGCTCGTACTTCCTCGTCGGCCACTACTGGGAGACCCCCGAGGCCCGTGCCGCCTCCATCAAGGCCTTCCTGGTCACCAAGCTCGGCGACATCCCCTTCCTCATCGGCCTGTTCGCCCTCGCCACCGACGCCGGCTCCTTCCGCATCACGAAGGTCCTGGGCGCGGTCGCGAGCGGCTCACTCGACCACCCGACGCTGATCGCCCTGCTGCTCCTGGCCGGTGTGGCGGGCAAGTCGGCGCAGTTCCCGCTCCACACCTGGCTGCCCGACGCGATGGCCGGCCCCACACCCGTCTCCGCGCTGATCCACGCCGCGACGATGGTCGCCGCCGGTGTCTACTTCATCGCCCGGCTCCTCCCGGTCTTCGCCGCCTCCGCGGCAGCGCTGGTCGTCCTCGCCGTCATGGCCGCGGTCACGATGGCCGGCTCGGGGCTCGCCGCGCTCGCCCAGGACGACATCAAGCGCGTCCTCGCGTACTCGACGATCGGGCAGCTCGGCTACATGACCGGCGCCCTCGCCGTCGGCGACCGCGGCGCCGCCGTCTTCCACCTCCTTGCGCACGGCGCCTTCAAGGCGCTGCTGTTCCTCGCGGCGGGCGTGATCATCCACGCCGCCGGCACCAACTCACTGGCCGCCATGTCCCGCATGAAGGACCTGCGCGCCCGCGTCCCCGACGCCTACTGGACGATGACCGTGGCGCTCCTCGCCCTCGCCGCGATCCCGCCCTTCAGCGGCTTCTTCTCCAAGGAAGCCGTGCTGGGAGTCGCCGAACACGCCGCCACCGGTCACGCCGAGAACGTGCCCAGCTCGGCAGGCTGGATCGTCCTCGTCGCCGGCCTGGTCACCGCCCTGCTCACCGCCGCGTACGCGATGCGCCTGTGGCTGCTCGCCTTCCGCGGCCACGGAGCCGAGGCACCCGACCACGGCAGGCAGCCCCTCGCCATGAACGCCGTGCTGTGGGTGCTCGCCGTCCCGTCGCTCGCCTTCGGGCTCACCACCGGCCTGTTGCCCGACTGGTTCGACGGACACGACCTGACCCCGACGCTCACCACTTCCATGCTCGGCACGGGCATCGCCCTGGTCGGCGGCATCGTCACCTACGGCGCCTGGCGGCACACCACCGCGATGGCCGCCCGCGTACCGCTGGGTGCGGTCGCGGCCCACCCCGAGGGCGACGCGGCACTCGTCGAAGCCGAGGCCATCGCCAGCCACGCACCCGCGTACGGAGACGTGGCGTCCGCGCCCGACCCTTCGGACCCCGGGCGCCTGCTGCTGGGCCCGCTGCACCGCCACGCCGCTGTCGGCTTCCACCTCGACGCCGTCTACGCGGCGCTCTTCGTCCGCCCGGTCCAGGCCGGAGCCACACTCGTCCGGTTCCTCGACCGCGAGGTCGTCGACACCTACGTACGCGGCGCGGGTGAGCTGCCCCGCCTGCTCGGCGCGGCGGTCAGGCGCGCCCAGACCGGCAATGTGCAGACCTATGTGAGCGCACTGCTCGCAGGCACCGTCGTCCTGGCGGTCGCCGCCCTCCTAGTCGCCACGGGAGCGTGAGCGGGCGTGATCGATATCAGCGAGTCCGTGATGCAGTTCCTTCTGGCGTTCGTCGTCGTCGGCCCGCTCCTCGGCGCGGCCGCCGCTCTCCTGCCCGCCCCGCCGGGACTGAAGGGGAAGTCGCCCGAACAAGCAGTGCTGCGGCACGGCGTGACCGTCACCGGCGCCGTGCTCATCGCCGCGATCGTCCTGGCGCTCGGCTTCGACCACGACCAGCCGTCGAGGATGCAGGCCACGACGGACATCAGCTGGATCCCCGCGCTGGACGTGCGGATCCACCTCGGCACCGACGGCATTTCCCTCCCCCTTCTGGTCCTGACCGCGCTGCTGACCTTCCTCTGCGCGCTGTACTCCTACTTCAAAACGCCTGCGGGCCCGACCCCGAAGGCCTTCGTCGCACTGCTGCTTGTCCTCGAGTCCGGCACCCTCGCGACCTTCGCCGTCCTCGACCTTCTGCTCTTCTTCCTCGCGTTCGAGATGGTGCTCATCCCGATGTACTTCCTCATCGCCCGCTGGGGCGGTGAGGAACGGACCCAAGCCGCTTGGAAGTTCATCCTCTACACACTGCTCGGCTCCGTCGTCATGCTGCTGGGCCTGCTCCTCGTCGGGCTCAAGTCCGGCACATTCGACATGGTGGCACTCGCCACTGACAACGGCCGGTCGCTGACCACATCCGTGCAGGTCATCGCTGTTTTGGCGATCGGAATCGGGCTCGCGGTCAAGACGCCGATGTGGCCGTTGCACAGCTGGCTGCCGGACGCGCACACCGCCGCTCCGACCGTCGGTTCCGTCCTGCTGGCCGGTGTTCTGCTGAAGATGGGCACGTACGGGTTCGTGCGCATCCTGCTGCCTGTCGCGCCGGACGGCATGCGGACCTTCGCGCCCTACCTCGCCGCCTTCGCCGTCGTCGGGATCATCTACGGATCCCTCGCCTGTCTGACCCTCGCCAAGCAGGGCGCGAAGGGCGATCTCAAGCGCCTCATCGCCTACTCCTCCGTCGGCCACATGGGCTTCGTACTCCTCGGCATCGCCACGATGACCCCGACCGGCGTGAACGGCGCACTCTTCGCGAACATCGCCCACGGCCTCATCACCGGCCTGCTGTTCTTCCTGGTCGGCGCGCTCAAGGACCGTACGGGCACAACGGACCTCGACACGCTCGCGGAGAAGACCGGCGCCGCCCTCTACGGCAAGGCACCGCGCCTCGGCGGCCTGCTCGCCTTCGGCGCCGTCGCCTCGCTCGGCCTGCCGGGCCTCGCCGGATTCTGGGGCGAAATGCTGGCCCTGTTCGGCGCGTTCGATCCCGCCGACGACCTCAGCCGCCCCACGTTCCTGACCTTCATGGCGATCGCCGCGTTCGGCACCCTGCTCACCGCCGCGTACATGCTCATCGTGGTACGCCGCGTCTGCATGGGCGCGGCCCCGCAGGAGGGTCCGAAGCTCGCGGACGTCCAGATGTACGAGTTCGCCGCCTGGACCCCGCTCGTCGTCCTCACCGTCGTCGCCGGACTCTGGCCCAAGGCCCTCCTCGGGCTGACCGACCCGGCCGTGCAGCAGCTCCTCGCAGGAGGCACCCGATGAGCCCCCTGGCCCAGTCCCTGGTCCAGTCCGTCGACTGGCTCGCGATCGCTCCACCCACCATCGCGGCGGTCGTCGGCCTCGTGGTGCTCGTCGCCGACCTCTTCGTGGGCGATGCCAAGAAGGCCCTGCTCGGCTGGGTCTCCGTCGCGGGACTCGCCGCGTCCACTCTGATGCTGCTGCCGATCCTGGACGGCGACCGCTCCACCTTCTGCCTGCAGGGCGGCGGGGACGTCTGCAGCTACACGGCCGACCGGTTCACGCTCGTCATCCAGTTCCTGGTCCTCGGCGGAGCCCTCCTGGCGGCCCTCCTCTCCGTCACCGCACTCAAGGACGCCAAAAGGGACCTCCCCGAAGGGGAGTTCTGGTTCCTGCTGCTCTCTTCGGCAGCCGGCGCCGCCCTGCTGCCCGCCTCACGCGACCTGGCGACCCTCATCGTCGCCCTGGAAGTCGCCTCACTGCCCGCCTTCGCCCTCGTCGGCATAAAACACGGCGACAGGAAGTCCTCCGAAGCGGCCCTGAAGTTCTTCCTGTCCTCGGTCACCGCGACCGCTGTGAGCCTCATGGGCGTCAGCTTCGTCTACGCGTCCACCGGCACCCTGTACCTCACCGAGATCGCCACCAAGATCCAGGACGTCGACGGACAACTGCACACGCTCGCCCAGGCGGGCGTCGTCCTCACCCTGGTCGGCTTCGCCTTCAAAACGGCCGCCGTGCCCTTCCACTTCTGGGTGCCCGACACCTACGTAGGGGCGCCCCTGCCGGTCGCCGCCTACTTGTCGGTCGTCGGCAAGGCGGTCGGCTTCACCGGGCTGATCCTCGTCACCGTGATCGCCCTCCCGTCGTACGCGGACGTCTGGGGCCCGGCACTCGCCGTCCTCGCCGCGCTCACCATGACGATCGGCAACGCCGCCGCCCTGCGACAGCAGGCCACGCGCGCGTACAGCGCGGTCCGCCTGCTCGCCTGGTCCTCCGTCGGCCAGGCCGGCTACCTCCTGGTGCCGATCGCCGCCGCCGCGTACTCCCAGGACGCCGAGAAAGCCATCGGCTCCACCGTCGCGTACGCCCTGATGTACGCCGCCGTGAACCTCGGTGCCTTCGCCGTGGCCGCCCTGGTGGCCCGCACCAAACCGCTGAACCGCATCAGCGACTACCGCGGCCTGTACGCCTCGCGTCCTCTCTCCGCGCTCGCCCTGGGCTTCTTCCTGCTCTGCCTCGCGGGACTGCCGCCGGGCATCATCGGCCTCTTCGCGAAGGTCACCGTATTCTCGGCGGCCGTGGACGCGGGCCTCGGCTGGCTCGCCGTGGTCATGGCCGTCAACGTCGTGATCGCGCTCTTCTACTACCTCCAATGGACGACGCTCCTGTTCCGCGCTCCCGAAGGCGAGCCCGAGACGCACCGCGTCCCGGCCCCGCTGACCGCCGCGATCGCGCTGACCGCGGTCCTTGGAGTCGCCCTCTCCGGCGCGCCCCAGCTGGTCCTGCGCTTCTCGGACACCGGCCTGTTCTGAGCCGCTGACCGCATCCCGCACGCGCGCGTGGGCACCCGACCCGCACGCGAACCGCACGCGACCCGCACGCGCGTGTACCGGACGATGTCCGGCCTCACCCGGACGGCCCACGCTCGCCGCCGTGCGCACAAGGGAACTGGAGCTCCCCGCCTGGCGTTGACCAGTGAGGGAGGGTCCACTGGACACGTGGAATCACGGGTCAGTGGCAGACATCAGCAAGCGAAGGGTTCCCCTGCCGCACGACTTGGAGGGCGTACCGTGCACCGCCGGCACAACGGGCTCAGGACCGCCGTACTCCTCGGGGGACTGTCCGCACTCATCATCGCCATCGGCAGCTTCTTCGGGCGTACCGGCCTCGTCGTCGCGCTGGTCATCGCGATCGGCACCAACGCTTACGCGTACTGGAACAGCGACAAGCTGGCGCTACGCGCGATGCGCGCCCGCCCGGTGAGCGAGTTCGAGGCCCCGGCTCTGTACAGGATGGTCCGCGAACTCTCCACCCAGGCCCGCCAGCCCATGCCGCGCCTGTACATCTCCCCGACCGAGGCCCCCAACGCGTTCGCGACGGGCCGCAACCCGCGCAACGCGGCCGTGTGCTGCACCGAGGGCATCCTGCGCATCCTGGACGAGCGTGAGCTGCGCGGCGTCATCAGCCACGAGCTGAGCCATGTCTACAACCGCGACATCCTGATCTCGTCGGTCGCCGGAGCCCTCGCTTCCGTGATCATGTTCCTGGTCAACTTCGCCTGGCTCATCCCGATCGGCCGCTCCGACGACGACGACGGCCCCGGCATCCTCGGCATGCTGATGATCATGATCCTGGGTCCGCTCGCCGCATCCCTGATCCAGCTGGCCATCAGCCGCTCCAGGGAGTACGAGGCCGATGCGTCCGGCGCCCAGCTGACCGGCGACCCGCTGGCGCTCGCGAGCGCCCTGCGCAAGCTCGAGGCGGGCACGAAGCAGCTTCCGCTGCCCCCCGAGCCGCGCCTCGAGACCGCAAGCCACATGATGATCGCCAACCCCTTCCGTCCGGGCCAGGGGATGTCCAGGATGTTCTCCACGCATCCACCGATGGCGGAGCGTATTGCCCGGCTCGAACAGATGGCAGGTCGACACCAGTGAAGACAATCCTGAATGTCATATGGCTCTTCCTGAGCGGATTCTGGCTGTTCCTCGGCTACTTGTTCGCGGGCGTGCTGCTCTGCATCACCATCATCGGAATTCCGTTCGGCATCGCGGCGTTCCGTATCGGCGTCTACGCCCTGTGGCCGTTCGGCTATATGACGGTCGAGCGCTCCGATGCGGGCGCGCCCTCCTTCATCGGAAACATCCTGTGGGTGGTCCTCGCGGGCTGGTGGCTCGCTCTCGCCCACATCGTCACCGGCTTCCTCCAGTGCATCACGATCATCGGCATCCCCCTGGGGATCGCCAACTTCAAACTGATCCCGGTCTCGCTGTTCCCCTTGGGGCGCGAAATCGTGCGTACGGACCAGCCGTTCGCGTCACGCTGGTAGAGCGGCGCCGGGGGTGCGGCAGCCGAAGTACGCGTTGGCGGCGTATGACATCGACGCCGAGGAGGACGACGTCTGGGCCCTCTGCGCGGACGCCGAGAACCTCTTCGGCGATCCGCGGCCCCCAACGCGCGGGACGTACGAGCTGCTCGGCTGCGCGCCCGAAGGCGGGTTGAGTACCGCCGTCACACGCGCGCGTGCCGCGGGTTCGGCGCCCCTCGGCTTCCTCGCCCTGGAGATCCTCGACAAGAAGGGCGAGCGCGTCGAAGAGTGGTACCTGGAGGACGTACGCGTCCTCGGGGACCGCCCGTGCGCGCGTGATCTGTCGCTGCGCGACATCACGATCGAAGCCCGCGAGTCCCCGCACAACGCGTTCGACTATCCGCAGTGCCCGCCGCTCTCCCCGGGCTACCGGCTGCTGGGCGCGCGGAACGAGCCGAGCGGCAGCTGCCGGGACTTGGCGTTCGTCCAGGACCAGCCGGACCTCGTCGAACCGTCCGTACGGCTGCTCGGCTGTTCCCCGCGCGGAGCCCTGCGCACGGCGCTGGAAGCGGGGGAGGAGGACCTCGGCCACGCCAAGCTGGTACGCCTCGACGCGACCGGCCGCACCGTTCAGTCCGCCGTCGAGGGCGAGCTCATCGCATGGATCCCGTCCGGCCGTGGCCGCGGCCTGGTGGACCTCACGCTGGAACCCTGGTCCGAGCGGCCACCGGCCGCGGCCCAGGAAGTCTGGGAGCTGTGGGACGAGGGGCGCCCGTCCGAGCCCAACCTGTGGGCGCGGTGCGGCGAGGCGGGCCGCGCCTTCTGGCTCGACACCGCTCGGGAGAACCGGGACGCCTCCGCACCCGATGCGCCGCCCGGCACCACGTACCACCTCGACGGGCGGCACATCACCGACCAGGCCGGCTTCTTCTGTGCGCTCGGCGAAGCCGTCAACGGCCCCGGTGGGTACTTCGGCTGGGGCCTCAGCGCCCTCGACGACTGCCTCCGCGGCCGCTGGGGTGCCAGGCGGCCCTTCAGCCTGCTCTGGCACGAGGCGCAGGTCGCCCGCCTCTGCCTCGGCCTCATTCCGCGCACCGACGACCGTCCGGCGACCTTCGAGGAGTTGCTCGCATTCCTTGCGGGCGGCGGCATCGACGTCCGGCTCGCCTGAGCGCCGGCGCGGTGTCCACGCCACTGATCAGTGCAACCGGCCGACGCCGCCACGGCGTCCTTCCCAACGACAGCAAGTACGAACAGGCAAGAACCGCGGCACAGACACAGCCACGCAGCGGCACCAGAGCGGCAAGAACAAAGCCTGACGAGAGCAAGATCACAGCACGGGCACAGCACAGAGGGGCAGGTTTACGGCATGGGCATCATCAGCTGGATCATTCTGGGGCTGCTGGCCGGAGCCATCGCCAAGTTCCTGCTGCCGGGCCGTGACCCCGGCGGCTTCATCGGCACGACCCTCATCGGCATCGCGGGCGCGTTCATCGGCGGCTGGATATCCGCCCGCTGGCTGGACCACCCGATCACCAAGGAGTTCTACGACGGCGCGACCTGGGCCGCCGCGATCGGCGGCTCGCTCGCCCTCCTGATCGTCTACCGCCTCCTGTTCGGCAACTCGCGCAACTGAGCGCACCCCTGGGACCGCAGCCAGCAGGCAGGAAGGGTGGGCACCGTCGGGTGCCCACCCTTCCTGGTACGCGCAAACAAGCGCGAGATCACCGGTAGTTGACGAACTGCAGGGCGAAGTCGAAGTCCTTGCCCTTCAGCAGGGAGATCACGGTCTGCAGGTCGTCGCGGCTCTTCGAGCTGACCCGCAGCTCCTCGCCCTGCACCTGGGCCTTCACGCCCTTCGGGCCCTCGTCGCGAATGATCTTCGCGACCTTCTTCGCGTTCTCCTGGGAGATTCCCTCCTCGATCGAGGCGAAGATCTTGTACTCCTTGCCGGAGAGCTGCGGCTCGCCCGCGTCCAGCGCCTTGAGGGAGATGCCGCGCTTGATCAGCTTGGACTGGAAGACGTCGAGGATGGCCTTGACCCGATCCTCCGAGTTCGCCTCCATCAGGATCTTCTCGCCGGACCAGGAGATGGAGGCGCCCACGTTCTTGAAGTCGTAGCGCTGCGAGATCTCCTTGGCGGCCTGGTTGAGGGCGTTGTCGACCTCCTGCCGCTCGACCTTCGAGACGATGTCGAAACTGGAGTCGGCCATGTCCTGTGGCTCCTTGTATCGGGGTGCGTATCGGGTGCGTGTCGGCGTGCGTGGGGTGGCCGCCGAGCCCGGCGCAATGCCCGGGCCGCATCCGCATAAGCCTAGCCACCCAGCACCCCCCGAGCGCCGATCAACCGGGTGGCGAAGCACCCCGGGGCATCGGGTATCGTTTACGTCGTTGCCACGGAGCACCGCCGCAAGGCGGTTCGACGGGCAGCGACCCCGGCGGTGTGCCCGAGCGGCCAAAGGGAGCAGACTGTAAATCTGCCGGCTCAGCCTTCCCAGGTTCGAATCCTGGCGCCGCCACGCTGAGAGAGACCCTCTCTGATCTGCGAGAACGCAGACCGGAGGGGGTTTCTTCGTATGCGCGTGGATTCCGTTCGTGTGGGGACGGCGATCGGGACGGCCGGCGGTACGGGACGCGGTGCGCGGGAGCGTGGACGTGCTGCGGACCGAGCGGACCGCGAAGGCGAAGGCGAGGGAGCCGAGTCGTGCGCTCGCTGCCGTCCTGGCTTCGTACGCTGAGGTGTATGTCGTCACGTCGCAGGAACTGCCCCGAGTGCCGTCGCGAGATCGCCGTCGTCGCCGGGCGGTTCGCGCGGCACGATCCGCCTGGCACGCGTGAGAGCGGGGAGCTCGTGTCATGTCCGGGATCGCGCAGGCAGGCGCCGCTCGGGGCGGCCCAGCCCGCGCTGGACGGGTACGCCGTACCGGAGTTCCCCGGCCAGCTCCCCCTCTTCTGATCACGAGGACACGAGGTCACGTGGTCACGTGGTCACGTGGTCACGAGGGCGGGCGTACGTCCATCCGGCTCACCAAACCGTCCGCGCCGAACCGGTACACATGCTCGACCGGCTCCTCCGCCCAGTGATCGCCCGCCTCGTCCCGCAGCCCCGGACGTACCGTGGCGATCACGCGGTGCCCGTCCTCGTCCAGGCGCAGCCCCTCCAGCCGTACGAGAGGGTGCATGGTCTCGAACTGCGCCGCCCAGTAGGCGCGTACCTCGGCGTGGCCGTGCAACCGCACCCCGTCGGCGACGTTCGGCCAGTCCACGTCCGGGGCCAGGCAGTACGGGACGAACGCGTCGCGTTCATCGGTGCTGAAGATCTCGTACATCTTCAGCAGCAGGGACTCCTGCGCGGCGGGAACCTCGACGGACACGACAACAACTCCTCGGCTCGGGCCGGCGGCCGTCTCCTCAGTTTCCCGCCACCGATTTCACCGCCACGGAAACCGGCACCGACCCGCTGATCAGCTCCAGTGTCAGCCCGGCCGTCGCGGATGTGTCCACCAGCTCGGCGAGGACGGCCGCGACGTCGTCGCGCGGGATGGGGCCGCGCCCCGTGGAGGCCTCCAGGCGTACGAGACCGGTGCCGGCGTCGTTCGTCAGCATTCCGGGGCGCAGGATCGTCCAGTCCAGGCTCTTGAACCCGCGGATGTACGCATCGGCCTGGCCCTTGGCGCGCAAGTACACGTCGAAGACGTCGTCCCCGGGGTGCGAGGGGTCCGCGCCCATCGACGACACCACCACATACCGGCGCACCCCGGTCCGCACCGCGGCATCCGCGAAGAGGACCGCGGCACCCCGGTCCACGGTGTCCTTGCGGGCCGCGCCGCTGCCCGGGCCCGCGCCCGCCGCGAAGACCGCGGCGTCCGCGCCCTGCAGATGCGCGGCGACCTCCTCGACCGAGGCCGACTCCAGATCGCACAGGATCGGCTCGGCTCCGGCCGCCCGCAGATCGTCGCCCTGCTCGGGCCGGCGGATGATTCCCGCTACCTCGTCACCGCGCGCGGCGAGCAGTCGCTCCAGCCGCAGCGCGATCTGACCATGACCTCCAGCGATAACAATGCGCATGTTTCCGACCGTACGCCCGGACGCCCACACGTGCCGCACAACCCTGTGGATAACTCATGAGTCTCCTGATCGATCGATGAGGTACCAGAACGATCACTCAGTCACGAGGGCGACGCCGCGCTGCGTCCGAAGGAGACCGTCATCACCGCCATGACCCCTGCCATGACCGCCCTACGCAAGCCACTCACCGCGGTCGGCTGCACCGCTGTCCTGTTCGCCGGAGCGGCCGCCTGCGGCACGGTCGAGAACCTCACCGCCGGGCAGAAGGTCGACCACGCCGTCGAGGCACTCGGCGAAAAGAAGTCGCTCTCCTTCGAGTTGGCGCTCGACGCCGAACCATCCGCGCTCACGAAGCTGGCCGGGGAGGCTGATCCGGGTGAGGAACTGCCGCCCGAGCTCGCGAAGTTCCTCACGGGGATGCGGGTCACGGTGTCCGTCGAGTCGAAGAAGCCGCTCGCCGACTCGGGCGAGAAGGACCTCGTGGGTACGGGCATGCGGATCTCCGGGGCCGACGGCGTCCTGGTCGAGTACCGGGCTGTCGGCGACTTCACGTACTACCGCGCCGACATGAAGGCGCTCAGCGACGTGATGGGCTTCCCGTTCCCCACGGCCGATGAACTCCCCGAGGGCGAGAAGGAGTTCAAGAGGATTCTCGAGGGCAAGTGGGTCAAGGTCGACAACAACGAGCTCGAGACGTCGGGGAAGGGCGCCTCGGGATCCGGCGAGATCGACACCAAGACCCAGCAGAAGATCCTGAAGGCCGTACGCGGTGTCTTCGCGCGTGAGGTCACCTTCAGCAGCAAGGAAGGCAGCGACGGCACCGAACGGATCATCGCCAAGGCCTCGTTCCGCCACCTGCTCACGGGTGTCTTCGACAAGCTCCGGCCGCTGGCCGACGACCTCCCGGCGGGCACCGAACTGCCCACCGGCAAGGACCTCAAGGACGCCCCGGACAAGAAGATAGCCGTCGACTTCTCCTTGAAGAACGGCGACCTGACCCGCGTCTCCGTCGACCTCGCCGCCCTCGCGGAGGACGCGAAGGGCGCAAGGCTCCCGCTGGTGCTCACGTTCGGCGAGGCCGCCGACGTCAGCGCCCCCTCCGACGCCACCGAGGTGCCCGCGGGGGAGTTCGCGGGCCCCGGCAACCCGTTCACGGGCGGGATGCTGCCCGGCGGTTTCTGACGGCAGGAAACACAGGAAACAGTCACCGTCGGTGACAGCTGAAAGCCCCGGCGCGCGCGCGTGGATGCCTAAAACCCCCGAAGGCCTCCACGCGCGCGTGGGCCCTGAAAACCCCCACACGCGCGCGTGCCCCGGCCCAAAGCCCCCAGGACGGCCCTTCAAGATGGCCTTCAGGACGGCCCCTCAAGATGGTCCCCGGCCCGCCCCTGCCGAGGCAGGTCCAACGCCACAGCCGCAGCCGACCCGCAGTACTCGCGCACCGCGCTCGTCCGCGCCACCACCCGACCCCGGTGCACCACGATCCGGCTGTACGCCAGTGCCAGCGCCCCCGAGAGCCGGTCGCCGCGTACGGCGAGCAGCTCGGCCGGGAAACCCGCCTCCACACGCACCTCGGGCAGCCCCAGCAACGCCCGTGCCGACGAGCTGACCGCGGTGTAGGCGTGCTCGGGGCGCAGCCCGTAGCGCGAGGCCAGCAGGTACGCCGCTTCCAGCGGATCTCCGCGCCCCACAGGATTCGACAGGTCCCTCATCGCCCCGCTGCCCGCCGCGACACGCACCCCGGCCGCCTGCAGCAGTCGTACGGGAGCCGTCCCGCGCCGGTCGACTCCCGAGCAGCCGCCCTGCGGCAGGCAGACCACGGTCACTCCGGCCGCGGCGAGCTGATCCGCCGCCCGCGTCACCGTCTCGAAGGGCAGCCGGCCGAGAGCGCCGCACGGACCGAGCGTCACCCCCGGTCGCAGCCCGCCCGCCATGGCCGCGAACCGCGTGAGCCGCGCCGGATCGTCACCGTCCGTATGCAGATCGACCGGGCAGCCGTGCTCCGACGCGACCTCCAGGACCGCCTCCACGTACCCCGTCGGGTCGGGGTCGAGATCCGGACAGCCGCCCACCACGGAGGCGCCCATTTTCATCGCGTCCCGCAGTATCGCCAGCCCTTCGGCCCCGGCGAGCCCGGTCAGTACCCGCGGCATCGCCACCGCCGTCAGCTCGACGAGGCCCCGCAGCGCCCGCCGCGCCCGGAGCACCGCCGTCAGCGCGCCGAGCCCCTGCACATCGCCCACGTGCACATGTGAGCGCAACGCCGTGGCCCCGTGTCCGAGTTGCAGCAGCGCGGCCTCGGTCGTACGGCGCTGGACGTCCTGACCGTCGTACGAGACCGGACCGTCGCCGTCGGCCGACAGGGCCGTGTCGCTGTGGGCGTGCGCCTCCGCGGGGGCCGGAAGGAGCAGATAGCCGGCGAGGTCCACGCGCGCGGCGTGCGCGTGGAGGCTGCCGGCGGTACCGACCGCCTCGATGCGCCCGCCGCCCAGCCGCACGTCCACGGTCCGGCCGTCGGTCAGCCGCGCACCGCACAGCAGCAGTGCGGAGCCCTCGCCTGGGCCCGGCGAGGGGGACGAGGGAGGGGGCTGCGGCGGCTGACTGTCGGGCATCGCGCTCCTGGGGCTCGGCGGCTGCGGAGAGGGACACCTGATCACGCAGCGTGAGTCGAGCCTAGGATGGCGATCGGCGCGCTTCGAGGAGGAGCGGAATAGTAGTACCGGTGTGGTCCGCTGGGTGTGAGGAGCGGATGGAACTCCTGGGAAGCGCAGGGGAACGTCCTGGAACGGGGTGGGGCAGGTGCCGCGAAACGGATTTGGGCGATCGGTGGCCGAGCGTGTAATGTCTTCATCGCTCGCCCCAATAGCTCAGTCGGCAGAGCGTCTCCATGGTAAGGAGAAGGTCTACGGTTCGATTCCGTATTGGGGCTCTGGTGCGAGAGGTTCCCGCCGCGAGGCGGGGCCCGATCGCATCGCAGCGGTGTAGCTCAGTCGGTAGAGCAAGCGGCTCATAATCGCTGTGTCACCGGTTCAAGTCCGGTCACCGCTACTGACAGTAGCCGATTGTGGGGTCGGTCCTTCGATCGGCTACTCTTTTATGTCTGTGCGTTAAACCCTGTCCCATCCGTTCGTCAAGGAGCACTCACGTGGCTGCCACCGACGTCCGCCCGAAGATCACGCTGGCCTGCGTGGAGTGCAAGGAGCGGAACTACATCACCAAGAAGAACCGGCGTAACAACCCGGACCGTCTTGAGATGAAGAAGCACTGCCCGCGTTGCAACGCGCACACCGCGCACCGCGAAACGCGATAAATCAGGCTCGTACGCGAGGCCGTCCCCAGCAGAATGGGGGCGGCCTCGCGTCGTTGTCGGCCGACCGGGCCGGCCAGAACGAACGCTCAGTTCGGGCAATCACAGCGAACACAGGAGGTACCGAGCCCATGGCGCTCGACCAGTCCTTCGTGGGGCGGTCCTACCCGCCCACCGACCCCTATGAGGTCGGCCGGGAGAAGATCCGCGAGTTCGCGGAAGCGGTGGGAGACCCCAACCCCGCGTACACGGACGCCGAAGCCGCCAAGGCGTTCGGCCACTCCGACGTGATCGCCCCGCCCACGTTTGTGTTCACGATCACCTTCAAGGCCGCGGGGCAGGTCATCCAGGACCCTCAACTGGGCCTCGACTACAGCCGCGTGGTGCACGGCGACCAGAAGTTCGCCTATACGCGCCCGGTGCGCGCGGGCGACCGGCTCACGGTCACCTCGACCATTGAGGCGATCAAGTCCCTCGCGGGCAACGACATCCTGGACATCCGCGGCGAGGTCCACGACGAGGCGGGCGAGCATGTGGTGACCGCCTGGACCAAGCTCGTGGCCCGCGCGGCAGAGGAGGGCTGACACGTATGACGGCGAAGATCGCGTACGAGGATGTGGAGGTCGGCACCGAACTGCCGGCCCAGGCCTTTCCGGTGACCCGAGCCACGCTCGTGCAGTACGCGGGTGCCTCCGGGGACTTCAATCCGATCCACTGGAACGAGAAGTTCGCGGTGGAGGTCGGCCTCCCCGATGTCATCGCGCACGGCATGTTCACGATGGCCGAGGCGATCCGGGTGGTCACCGACTGGGTGGGCGATCCGGGTGCCGTCGTCGAGTACGGCGTGCGCTTCACCAAGCCCGTCGTCGTCCCGAACGACGACACGGGAGCCACGATCGACGTCAGCGCCAAGGTCGGGGCCAAGCTGGACGACAACACCGTGCGCGTCGACCTCACGGCGATGAGCGCGGGCCAGAAGGTCCTGGGGATGTCGCGGGCGGTCGTACGACTGGCCTGAGGGTAGCGCTTGGGCCGTCGGAGCCCGCAAGCTCTTGAGTAAGGGGCACCCTCTATGGAGGCGTGCCCCTTACTTCAAGAGACCTCCTCAGCCGGGAGACCTCCCACCGATGAGCTCTCGCCACTCATGACCGATGATTTCTCCCCGTCCATGAGCTCTGTACGGGCCCACGCCATCCATCGGCTCTGTAGGGGCCGCGCCACCACTTGACTTAGGTAGTGATTGGCCACTAACTTAGTCCCATGGTCAGGATGAGCGCGGAAGAGAGGCGTGAGAGCGTCATTCGCGCGGCGATGAGCGAGTTCGCCCGGGGTGGCTACTACGGCACGTCCACCGAGGCGATCGCCAAGCGTGTGGGCGTCTCGCAGCCGTATCTCTTCCGCCTCTTCCCGGGCAAGAAGGCGATCTTCCTCGCGGCGGCGGAGCGCTGCACGGAGGATATTCGCCGAACCTTCGAGGAGGCGGCCAAGGGCCTGGAGGGCGAAGAGGCCCTGCATGCCATGGCGGACGCGTACACCAAAGTCATCGCGGAGCAGCCGGAGCGGCTGCTGATGCAGATGCAGGTGTACGTCGCGGTGGGCGCCGCCGAGGAGGCCGGTGACCATGAGCTCGGCGAGGCGGCGCGGGCGGGCTGGATGCGCCTGTGGGACACCGTCCATCTGTCGCTCGGCGCCGACCTCGGCGAGACCACGACCTTCATGGCTCACGGGATGCTCATCAACTCCCTGGTGTCCATGGGCTTTCCGCCCGAACACCGGGTGTGGGAAGGGCTCTATCCCTCGGCTGGGGCCAAGGGCCGGCTCGAGAAAGGCTGAAGCGGGGACGGTGCGGATCGGTGCATTTTCACGATCATGAAAGTTAGTCATCAATAACTAATCAACCTTCTGGGGGAGCGATGTCACAGGAGACAGCACGTCGCGGGGGCACAGCCTGGGCACTCGTCATCACCAGCGTCGCCGGGTTCATGGCGGCGCTCGACAACCTCGTCGTCACCACCGCACTGCCCTCGATCCGAGAGGACCTCGGGGGAGGGCTCGACGACCTGGAATGGACCGTGAGCGCGTACACGCTCACCTTCGCCGTCCTGCTGATGTTCGGCGCGGCCCTGGGCGACCGGTACGGCCGCCGTCGGCTCTTCCTCGCCGGAATCGCGATCTTCACCGGGGCCTCGGCCGCCGCTGCCATGGCGCCCGGCATCGACTCGCTGATCGCCGCCCGCGCGGTGCAGGGCGTCGGTGCGGCGATCATGATGCCGCTGACGCTGACCCTGCTGACGGCAGCCGTTCCCGCCGCCAAGCGCGGTATGGCCTACGGGATCTGGGGTGCCGTCAACGGTCTCGCGGTCGCTTCCGGGCCACTCATCGGCGGCAGCCTCACCGAACACGTCTCCTGGGGCTGGATCTTCTGGCTGAACGTGCCGCTCGGCCTGGCCCTGCTGCCGCTCGCCCGGCTCCGCCTCTCGGAGTCGTACGGCTCGGGCGCTCCGCTCGACATCCGCGGCACCCTGCTGGCCAGCGGCGGGCTGTTCGGCATCGTGTACGGCCTGGTCCGCGCGCCCATCGTCGGCTGGACCGACGAACTGGTGATCCTGGGCCTGTTCGCGGGCACGGCTCTGCTTGTCGGCTTCGTGCTGCACGGCAGCCGTGCCCGGCACGCGATGCTGCCGATGCGGCTGTTCCGCAGCCGCGCCTTCGCCGGGATCAACGCGGCCAGCCTGCTGATGTTCCTCGGCATGTTCGGCTCGATCTTCCTGCTCAGCCAGTACATGCAGGGCGTTCTCGGCTACTCGCCCACCGAGGCGGGACTGCGGATGCTGCCCTGGACCGGCATGCCGATGATCGTCGCGCCCATCGCCGGCTATCTGTCCGACCGGATCGGCGGCCGCCCGGTCGTCGCCGTGGGCCTGTTCCTGCAGGCCGTCGGACTGGGCTGGTTCGCCTCCATCGTCGCGACCGACACCTCGTTCGCCGCGCAACTGCCCGCCCTGATCATCAGCGGCATCGGAATGTCCCTCTTCTTCGCCCCGGCCTCCAGCCTGGTCATGTCCAGCGTCAAGGGGCATGAGCAGGGAATCGCGTCCGGCGCCAACAACGCGCTGCGCGAGGTCGGTGGCGCGCTCGGTATCGCGGTGATGGCCTCGATCTTCTCCGCCCAGGGCGGCTACGAGAGCGGCCAGACCTTCGTGGACGGCATCCGGCCGGCGCTGTGGGTCGGCGCCTCCGCGGTGGCCCTGGCGGGCGTCGCGGCCCTGTTCATCCCGGCCCGGCGCCGCACTGCCGAGGCCAGGACGCGGGACGCCGCCGAGGCAGACACCGGGGCCGAGACGGCGCCCGCGCCGGTGCTGGAGACCGCCTCGCGCTGAGTCCGGAAAACGAACCTTCTGTTTTCACAGTGGATCCAGAAACCAAACCTGGAAGGAGCACGGCCATGCCCACCCTCCCCTGGACCATGCCGAACATCCCGCCGGACCACGCCGAGGTCCATGTCTTCGCCTCCCGCTTCGAAACCCGCACTCTCTGGGGAGCGCTCAGGTTCCTCGCCAGGACCCCGGGTGTCTGGCGGCAGGTGAGCAGGGCGCCCGGCGCGTACGGTGCCACGCTGAAGGCCGCGCCGCTGCGGCGCACCTTCTGGACCCTGTCCGCCTGGGAGTCGCCCGCGGCGCTCAAGGCCTTCGCGCACGGCGGCGTTCACGCGCCGACCGCCCGGGGCCTCGCTCCTCAGATGCGGGACGCGAAGTTCGCCACCTGGACGGTGACGACGGACGACCTCCCGCTGGACTGGGCGGACGCGCTCCGACGCCTGTGACCGAGCCCCGCGGAGAACGGCCCCGCCCTGCCCGGCGGGGCCGTTCTCGTACCCTTGTGCACGTGCAGGAACTCCACGACGCCCCACTGGCCCCACTGACCACATTCCGGCTCGGCGGCCCCGCCAAGCGCCTGATCACCGCGACGACCGACGCCGAGGTGATCGCCGCCGTCCGCGAGGCCGATGACACGGGTACTCCGCTGCTGCTCATCGGTGGCGGATCCAACCTGGTCATCGGTGACAAGGGCTTCGCGGGAACCGCCCTGCGCATCGCCACGCGCGGCTTCGAACTCGACGGTACGGCGCTGGAGCTGGCCGCCGGCGAGGTGTGGACCGACGCGGTCGCCCGCACCGTCGAGGCCGGCCTCGCGGGCGTCGAGTGTCTCGCCGGCATCCCCGGCTCGGCGGGTGCGACGCCGATCCAGAACGTAGGCGCGTACGGCCAGGAAGTGTCGTCGACGATCACCGAGGTGATCGCCTACGACCGGAAGACCCGCGAGACGGTCACCGTTGCGAACGCCGAGTGCGCCTTCTCGTACCGCCACAGCCGGTTCAAGGCCGACCCCGAGCGCTTCGTCGTCCTGCGGGTCCGCTTCGCGCTGGAGGACGCGGCCGGGCTCTCCGCGCCGATCAAGTACGCCGAGACGGCCCGCGCCCTCGGTGTCGAGCCCGGCGACCGCGTGCCCCTCGCGGCCGCTCGCGAGACCGTTCTGAAGCTGCGCTCCGGCAAGGGCATGGTCCTCGATCCCGAGGACCACGACACGTGGTCGGCGGGGTCGTTCTTCACCAACCCGATCCTCACGGACGAGGAGTTCGCCGCGTTCCACGCGCGCGTGGAGGCGCGTTTGGGTGCCGGCGTCACCCCGCCCGCGTACTCGGCGGGGGACGGGCACACCAAGACCTCCGCGGCCTGGCTGATCGACAAGTCGGGCTTCACCAAGGGCTACGGCACCGGCCCGGCGCGCATCTCCACCAAGCACACCCTTGCCCTCACCAACCGGGGCGGGGCCACCACGGAGGACCTGCTCGCACTGGCCCGCGAGGTCGTCGCCGGAGTCCACGACGCCTTCGGGATCACGCTGGTCAACGAACCCGTGACGGTGGGCGTCAGCCTGTGACCGCGGCTCATGCGAGCCAGTCGTCGACCCCGGACAGCAGCTTCTCCTTGACGTCCTCCGGCGCCGCCGACCCCCGGATCGACTGCCGTGCCAGCTCGGCCAGTTCGGCGTCAGTGAAGCCGTGATGGCGTCGCGCGATCTCGTACTGGGCGGCCAGCCGCGACCCGAAGAGCAGCGGGTCGTCCGCGCCGAGCGCCAAAGGGACCCCGGCCTCGAAGAGCGTGCGCAGGGGGACGTCCTCCGGCTTTTCGTACACCCCTAGGGCGACGTTCGACGCCGGGCACACCTCGCAGGTCACCCCACGGTCCGCGAGCCGCTTCAGCAGACGCGGGTCCTCGGCGGCCCGCACCCCGTGCCCGATCCGCGTGGCGTCCAGGTCGTCCAGGCAGTCGCGCACCGACGAGGGACCCGTCAGCTCGCCGCCGTGCGGGGCCGACAGCAGCCCGCCCTCGCGCGCGATGGCGAAGGCCCGGTCGAAGTCCCGTGCCATACCGCGTCGTTCGTCGTTGGAGAGGCCGAAGCCGACGATGCCCCGGTCCGCGTACCGCACGGCGAGGCGGGCCAGCGTGCGGGCGTCCAGCGGGTGCTTCATACGGTTCGCGGCCACGAGGACCCGCATCCCGAGTCCGGTCTCGCGCACGGCCGAGTCCACCGCGTCCAGGATGACCTCCAGGGCCGGAATCAGCCCGCCCAGACGAGGCGCGTACGACGTCGGGTCGACCTGGATCTCCAACCAGCCGGAGCCGTCCTTGACGTCCTCTTCGGCGGCCTCGCGCACCAGCCGCTGAATGTCCTCGGGCTCTCTGAGGCACGACCGTGCCGCGTCGTACAGCCGCTGGAAACGGAACCAGCCACGCTCGTCCGTGGCCCGCAGCTTCGGCGGCTCCCCGCTGGTCAGCGCGTCGGGCAGCCGTACGCCGTACTTGTCGGCCAGCTCCAGCAGGGTGGAGGACCGCATGGACCCGGTGAAGTGCAGGTGCAGATGAGCTTTCGGTAGTTCAGAGACATCACGTACGTGCTCCATCCCAAGATCCTGCCGCACGTCCTTGTCGTGCCGGTACCGCTTTCCCCGATAGTGGTCTTGCTCGCACTGAAAAGCGGGCCGCCGACCTACTCACCGTGAGTAGGTCGGCGGCCCGCACGCGCGCGCAGAGCACGAAAAACGTCAGTCCCGCGCCTCTGCCAGCAGCTTCTGGATCCGCGAGACACCCTCGACGAGATCCTCGTCACCCAGGGCGTACGACAGCCGCAGGTAGCCCGGCGTGCCGAAGGCCTCGCCCGGGACGACCGCGACCTCGGCCTCCTCCAGGATCAGGGCGGCCAGCTCGACCGTGTCCTTCGGGCGCTTGCCGCGGATCTCCTTGCCGATGAGGGCCTTCACGGAGGGGTACGCGTAGAAGGCGCCCTCGGGCTCGGGGCAGACCACGCCGTCGATCTCGCTGAGCATGCGCACGATGGTCTTGCGGCGGCGGTCGAAGGCCTCACGCATCTTGGCGACGGCGTCCAGCTCGCCCGAGACGGCGGCGAGCGCGGCGACCTGCGCCACGTTCGACACATTGGACGTGGCGTGCGACTGGAGGTTCGTCGCTGCCTTCACCACGTCCTTCGGGCCGATGATCCAGCCCACGCGCCAGCCCGTCATCGCGTAGGTCTTGGCCACGCCGTTGACCACGACGCACTTGTCGCGCAGCTCGGGCAGGAGGGCCGGCAGCGACACGGAGGCCGCGTCCCCGTAGACGAGGTGCTCGTAGATCTCGTCCGTCATCACCCACAGGCCGTGCTCGACGGCCCACTGGCCGATGGCCCTGGTGTCGGCCTCGCTGTAGACCGCGCCGGTCGGATTGGAGGGGGACACGAAGAGGACGACCTTGGTCTTCTCCGTGCGGGCCGCCTCCAGCTGCTCGACCGAGACCCGGTAGCCGGTGGTCTCGTCGGCGACGACCTCGACCGGGACACCGCCGGCGAGACGGATCGACTCGGGGTACGTCGTCCAGTACGGAGCCGGAACGATCACCTCGTCACCGGGGTCGAGGATCGCGGCGAACGCCTCGTAGATCGCCTGCTTGCCACCGTTGGTCACCAGGATCTGCGAGACGTCGGGCTCGTAGCCGGAGTCGCGCAGGGTCTTCGCGGCGATCGCGGCCTTCAGCTCGGGCAGGCCGCCGGCCGGCGTGTAGCGGTGGTACTTCGGGTTCTTGCACGCCTCTACGGCGGCCTCGACGATGTAGTCCGGCGTCGGGAAGTCGGGCTCGCCGGCGCCGAAGCCGATCACCGGTCGCCCGGCGGCCTTGAGGGCCTTGGCCTTGGCGTCCACGGCGAGGGTGGCGGACTCGGAGATCGCGCCGACTCGGGCGGAGACCCGGCGCTCGGTGGGAGGGGTTGCTGGGCTCATGGGCCCCATCGTTCCAGACCCGAAACGTCCGTGGCACATGGGTTTCACAGACTGAACAGGCCCTGCCAAAGCCCGTACGGACGCTTCCTGTTCGACGACCGGCCGCCGACCACGTACACTCTCACCTCGTTGGCCTTCACCGGCCCGCACTCACCCGGTGCACACCGAGCACTCGGGCCGATGCGGTACGTTGATGGGGAAACAAAGGGTCGTAGCTCAATTGGTAGAGCACTGGTCTCCAAAACCAGCGGTTGGGGGTTCAAGTCCCTCCGGCCCTGCTACACACTCCTTCGCCAGGAAGTGTGCGCATGTACGTACTGCAATGCACCCGCCGTGCGGCTCAACCGGGCGCGGCACGGCCACGACCCGGAATCAGGTGAGGACGAGTGACGGACGCCGTGGGCTCCATCGACATGCCTGATGCCCAGGATGAGGCGCCGGAGTCCAAGAAGAAGGGCCGCAAGGGCGGCAAACGTGCCAAGAAGGGTCCGTTGAAGCGCCTCGCCCTCTTCTACCGCCAGATCATCGCGGAACTCCGCAAGGTCGTCTGGCCGACTCGCAGTCAGCTGACGACATACACCACTGTGGTGATTGTCTTCGTTGTCATCATGATCGGTCTGGTGACTGTGATTGACTTTGGACTCGACAAGGCAGCCAAGTACGTCTTCGGCTGAGCAAAGCGCGAAGGGCGCCGTACTCGGCGCCCCATTTCGCGTGTTCCACCCCCATGATCCAGGAAGAAGCAGCCACCGTGTCTGACCCGAACCTGAACGACGCCGGCGAGTCGGTCGAGTCCGTTGACGACGAGCTCGACATCGTCGAGGGCGCGGACGCCAAGGACGAGTTCGAGGCTGCCGACGCCGAAGCCGGCGAGGCCGCCGAAGAGGCTGCCCTGAACCTCGAGGACGAGTCCGGCGAGGACCGCGAGGGCGACGTGGACGCCGCGGACCTGGCCGTCTCCGACGAGACCGAGGAAGCCGAGGAAGAGGCCGAGCCGGTCGACCCGATCGCCGCCCTTCGCGAGGAACTCCGCACGCTGCCCGGCGAGTGGTACGTCATCCACACCTACGCCGGTTACGAGAACCGCGTGAAGACCAACCTCGAGCAGCGAGCCGTCTCGCTGAACGTCGAGGACTTCATCTTCCAGGCCGAGGTGCCGCAGGAAGAGGTCGCGCAGATCAAGAACGGCGAGCGCAAGACCGTCCGCCAGAACAAGCTCCCCGGCTATGTGCTGGTGCGCATGGACCTGACGAACGAGTCCTGGGGCGTCGTCCGTAACACGCCCGGTGTCACCGGCTTCGTGGGCAACGCCTACGACCCGTACCCGCTGACGCTGGACGAGATCGTCAAGATGCTCGCCCCGGAGGCCGAGGAGAAGGCCGCCCGCGAGGCCGCCGAAGCCGAGGGCAAGCCGGCTCCGGCCCGCAAGGTCGAGGTCCAGGTGCTCGACTTCGAGGTCGGCGACTCGGTCACCGTCACCGACGGCCCGTTCGCGACGCTGCAGGCGACCATCAACGAGATCAACGCCGACTCGAAGAAGGTCAAGGGCCTTGTCGAGATCTTCGGCCGCGAGACCCCGGTCGAGCTGTCCTTCGACCAGATCCAGAAGAACTAGCAACCGCTGGAACAGCCGCTTCCGACCAGGTCAGGCGATCGCTCGAGCGTCCGCCTGACCTGCTCGGTTTTTGGCCGCACATGGATACCCGTTATCGTTGTGCGGTATGCCTCCATCCGGATGATCCGGTTCGGACGGCTGGAAACTCTCACTAGGACCCGGAGAGAGCAATGCCTCCCAAGAAGAAGAAGGTCACGGGGCTCATCAAGCTCCAGATCCAGGCCGGCGCCGCCAACCCGGCTCCGCCGGTCGGCCCCGCGCTGGGCCAGCACGGCGTCAACATCATGGAGTTCTGCAAGGCGTACAACGCCGCGACCGAGTCGCAGCGTGGCTGGGTGATCCCGGTGGAGATCACGGTCTACGAGGACCGCTCCTTCACCTTCATCACCAAGACGCCGCCGGCCGCCAAGATGATCCTCAAGGCCGCGGGCGTGGAGAAGGGCTCCGGCGAGCCGCACAAGACCAAGGTCGCCAAGATCACCGAGGCGCAGGTCCGCGAGATCGCCACCACCAAGATGCCCGACCTCAACGCGAACGACCTGGACGCCGCGTCGAAGATCATCGCCGGTACCGCCCGCTCCATGGGCATCACCGTCGAGGGCTGATCACACCCCGTAGACCTCTGTGGTAGGGCCAGCGCTGGTCCGCACCACGAACTCCATACCTGAACTCAGGAGTAGAAGTGAAGCGCAGCAAGTCTCTCCGCGCTGCGGACGCCAAGATCGACCGGGAGAAGCAGTACGCCCCGCTCGAGGCCGTGCGTCTCGCCAAGGAGACCTCCACGACGAAGTTCGACGGCACCGTCGAGGTCGCCTTCCGCCTGGGCGTTGACCCGCGCAAGGCCGACCAGATGGTCCGTGGCACCGTGAACCTCCCGCACGGCACCGGTAAGACCGCCCGGGTCCTGGTCTTCGCGACCGGTGACCGTGCCGAGGCCGCGCTCGCCGCGGGCGCCGACATCGTCGGCTCCGACGAGCTCATCGACGAGGTGTCGAAGGGCCGTCTCGACTTCGACGCCGTCGTCGCCACCCCGGACCTCATGGGCAAGGTCGGCCGCCTCGGCCGTGTCCTCGGCCCGCGTGGTCTGATGCCGAACCCGAAGACCGGCACCGTGACCCCGGACGTGGCCAAGGCCGTGACCGAGATCAAGGGCGGCAAGATCGAGTTCCGCGTCGACAAGCACTCGAACCTGCACTTCATCATCGGCAAGGTGTCCTTCGACGACACCAAGCTGGTGGAGAACTACGGCGCCGCGCTGGAGGAGATCCTCCGTCTGAAGCCGTCGGCCGCCAAGGGTCGCTACATCAAGAAGGCCGCCATCACCACCACGATGGGCCCCGGCATTCCGATCGACCCGAACCGCACGCGCAACCTCCTCGTCGAGGAGGACCCGGCCGCCGTCTGATCCGACGGCAGCCGCGAGCCGCAGGCCGGCACGCGTAGGTGTTCTCAGCGGGCCCCGCAACCTTTCGAGGTGCGGGGCCCGTCCCTTTTTGGTGAATGCGGATTTTTCGGATCCGTGTCAGTGGCCTGCGCTAGCGTGCGGGGCACAGGTATCGCATAGGGGTGGGACAAATGAAGAGCACGACCGTGCGTCGCGTGGCCCTGTCGATCGCGGTGACCGCCGCGCTGACGGGGGTGGCGGCCTGCAGCGGCTCGGACTCCCCCAAGGGCTCCAGGGGAGGCGACAAGGCGGCCGATGACAAGGCCGGTGACGGTACGAACAAGGCCGGCCCGATAGCGGCCCTGCGCTCCGTGGAGAAGAACACCGACAACGCCGACTCCGCCAAGGTCGAGTCCACGACGACCATGGGCACGATGATGTCCATGAAGGCGGACGGCGCCCTTGGCTGGGACGACGGCATCACCGGCACCGTGACGATCACCTACACGGGCGGCACGATGTCGGACACGATGCGCCAGCTGGGCTCCACGTCGATGGAGGCCCGCTATCTGCCCGACGCCTACTACGCGAAGATGGGCGACAAGTTCGCCGAGCAGTCGGGCGGCAAGCACTGGATCAGGTACGCGTACGACGACCTGACGGACCTCGCCGGGGGCTCGGGCGCGTATCTGAGGGACCAGATGCAGAACACCACCCCGAACCAGTCGGTGAAGCTCCTGCTGGCGTCTGGCGACGTGAAGAAGGTCGGCGAGGAGAAGGTGCGCGGCCAGAACACCACGCACTACTCGGGCACGGTGGACGTCGCGGATCTCGCCGGGCGGAACTCGAACCTCACCAAGGACCAACTGGCCGACATGAAGCGCCAGTTGGAGCACGCCGGAGTGACGACCGAGACGGTCGACATCTGGGTCAACGACGACGACCTGCTGGTCAAGAAGACCGAGAAGGGCGAGCTGGCGACCGGCTCGATGTCCTCGACGGCGTACTACAGCGACTACGGGGTGGAAGTCTCCGCCGAGGAGCCGCCGGCGAGCGACACCGCCGACTTCAAGGACCTGATGCGGAATCAGCCCGCAGCGTGAGGCCGCGAGTTGCTGGGACTCGTAAACCGGGCCGCCGAAATGGTGCGACTGGGATAAAGTCGCGCTCTGCTCACTGATCGGTCAGATGTTCCTGGGGGGACTCATGATGTTTTCCGTACGCGGCTCCGTACGGCACAGAGCGGCCGGTGCCGTTCTTGCCGCCGCGTTCCTGTCTGTCGGCGCGACCGCATGCGGGTCCTCGGGGAAGGGGAGCTCGGAGGGGGACTCTCCGCGTATGACGCCCGCCGCGGCCGTGGCCAAGGCGGCGAAGAACACGGAGGACATCACCTCCTTCCGGTACCGGATGACCGGGCGGACCCCGGAGGAAGGCCGCATCAAGGCCGAGGCCGGCATGCGGACGAAGCCCACGGTGGCCATGAGCATGAAGGTGACGGCGCTCGACCAGGGGGCGGACGGGACGGCCGAGATCCGTCTCGTCGACAAGGTGATGTACATCGGGGGCGGCGCCGCGGCCGCCGAAATGCTGGACGGCAAGAGCTGGATGAAGATCGACATGTCCTCGCTGGGCGCCGAGAAGGGGATCGGCAACAGCCCGCTGGGCGGCCAGGCCAAGAAGAACCCCGCCGACCAGTCCACGTTCCTGACTGGCTCCAAGGACGTGAAGGAGATCGGCACCGAGACCGTCGACGGTGTGGAGACGACCCATTACAAGGGGACGGTCACGATGATGGAGCTCCGGAAGTCACTGCAGGACGAGGACGACGCCACCTTGGAGCGGCGCTTCGACCAGTTCATGGACCTGGGCGTCGACAAGCTCACGATGGACATGTGGATCGACGGCGAGGACCACACGAAGCAGTTCCGCATGCGGGGCGACGCCGACAAGGGGCCGCTCGACATGACCATCACCTTCCTCGACTACAACAAGCCGGTGACGGTCGAGGCGCCGCCCGCCAAGGACACCGTCGACCTGGCCGAGATGATGGCCGACGCCCAGAGCTGACGGCCGGGAAAAAGAGCTGAGCATCCGCCCGGACGGTCCCCGTCCGGGCGGATTTGCTTGGTACTCGACCGGTCGCGTATTCTTCCCGGGAAGCCAAAGACCGCTGGTCGTTGCTGTGTGCTCGTACGAGGGCACAGCGGCCGAAGGATCCGCTGAACTGCGGACGACCCGCGTAGGTGACTGTGGAAGTGCTCCCGCCTCCCGTAAGGGATGTCCGGTCGAGTTCACGCCCCGTGCGCCTGCGCCGGGGCGTTTCGTTTTGAAGTCGAGCCCCTTCCTCGCGTGCCTGATTCAGGCGGTCCGGCTACGTGCGGCTGATCGAGAGGTCAGTCGAGGATCATCACCCCGGAAGGAGGCCGAGGCTCATGGCGACGTCCGACAAGGTCGCAGCCGTCGAAGAGATCACCAGGAAGCTGCGTGACTCCAACGCCGCTGTTGTCACTTCTTACACCGGACTGACCGTGGCGCAGCTCAAGGAGCTCCGCCGTTCTCTCGGCGAGAACGCTCAGTACCGAGTGGTGAAGAACACGCTGACCCAGATCGCGGCCAAGGAGGCCGGGGTCCAGCTGGACGAGCACCTCAAGGGCTCGACCGCTGTTGCCTTCGTGACCGGTGACCCGGTCGTGGCGGCGAAGGGTCTGCGTGACTTCGCCAAGGACAACCCCGCTCTCGTCATCAAGGGCGGTGTCCTTGACGGCAAGGCGCTGTCCGCCGACGAGATCAAGAAGCTTGCGGACCTCGAGTCCCGCGAGGTTCTGCTCGCCAAGCTGGCGGGCGCCATGAAGGGCAAGCAGTCCCAGGCTGCCGCGCTCTTCCAGGCGCTTCCCTCGAAGTTCGTCCGCACCGCGGAAGCGCTTCGTGCCAAGAAGGCCGAGCAGGGCGGTGCCGAGTAATTCGGCTCGCACATTGACCGCGGCCTGAGGCAGCGCGCCTGAGGCGGACGGTCGAAGCGGGCCCAACGTACGCCCGCCGACATGTACATCCGGCACCAGCCGAATTAGTGGAAGGATCGCCCATCATGGCGAAGCTCAGCCAGGAAGACCTGCTCGCGCAGTTCGAGGAGATGACCCTCATCGAGCTCTCCGAGTTCGTGAAGGCGTTCGAGGACAAGTTCGACGTCACCGCTGCCGCTCCGGCCGCCGTTGCCGTCCAGGGCGGCCCCGTCGCCCCGGCCGAGGCCGAGGCCGAGCAGGACGAGTTCGACGTCATCCTCACCGGCGCCGGCGACAAGAAGATCCAGGTCATCAAGGTCGTGCGTGAGCTGACCTCCCTGGGTCTGAAGGAGGCCAAGGACCTCGTGGACGGCGCTCCGAAGCCGGTCCTCGAGAAGGTCGCCAAGGACGCCGCCGAGAAGGCCGCCGAGTCCCTCAAGGGCGCCGGCGCCTCCGTCGAGGTCAAGTAAGTCTCCCTGTGCGGCCCACGGGCCCACAGCGACTGCCGTGACCACGGCTCTCCCGTAGGGCTGTAACGCGGACGCACTGAAGAGCGATCACCCATCTGGGTGGTCGCTCTTCGCGTTCGAGGGGGCGCGGTGGCGGCTCCCTTGCACTGTCGGTCGCGACGAGTATGGTGATCTTCGTTGTGCCCGACTCTCCCCGTGACGGGCAGCAAGACGGGTAGCAAGACGGGTTGCAAGTGACGATGGCAGCACCCGGTTAGGGCTTGGGGGCCTTGACGAACCGCACGCAGCGCGCAATTCTCAGGACGCGTCGTCACAACGATCCGGATCCGAGGCATGGATCGGCGGCGAAGAGGGCAGTATCGATGTGCATCGAGGGCGTGGCTTGCAGCAGGTGTTGAGAACAACGAGGGTCTCCAAAAACCCGCACTGGACATCAGTGGGCCGAGTGGCTACACTGACCCTTTGCGCTGCCTGTTAGCTGCCTCCTGCCCGTCACCAGGGGCATGCCCTCGCTTGAGCATGGTGAAAAGAAATAGCCCTGACTTGGGATTTCTTTCTCTGTGCCCGGCTAGGGACCGGTACGCGCGTAGTGAGTCCGAGCCCTCGGAAGGACCCCCTCTTGGCCGCCTCGCGCACTGCCTCGACCGCGAATACGAACAACGGCGCCAGCACCGCCCCGCTGCGCATCTCCTTTGCAAAGATCAAGGAGCCCCTCGAGGTTCCGAACCTTCTTGCGCTGCAAACCGAGAGCTTCGACTGGCTGCTCGGTAATGACGCGTGGAAGGCTCGTGTCGAGGCGGCTCTGGACAGTGGACAGGACGTCCCCACCAAGTCCGGCCTGGAGGAGATCTTCGAGGAGATCTCCCCGATCGAGGACTTCTCCGGGTCGATGTCGCTGACCTTCCGCGACCACCGTTTCGAGCCCCCGAAGAACTCCATCGACGAGTGCAAGGAGCGCGACTTCACGTACGCCGCCCCGCTCTTCGTCACGGCCGAGTTCACGAACAACGAGACCGGCGAGATCAAGTCCCAGACCGTCTTCATGGGCGACTTCCCGCTCATGACGAACAAGGGCACCTTCGTCATCAACGGCACCGAGCGTGTCGTGGTGTCCCAGCTGGTCCGTTCGCCGGGTGTCTACTTCGACTCCTCCATCGACAAGACGTCCGACAAGGACATCTTCTCCGCGAAGGTCATCCCGTCCCGGGGTGCCTGGCTGGAGATGGAGATCGACAAGCGCGACATGGTCGGTGTGCGCATCGACCGCAAGCGCAAGCAGTCCGTCACCGTCCTGCTCAAGGCGCTCGGCTGGACGACCGAGCAGATCCTCGAGGAGTTCGGCGAGTACGAGTCCATGCGCGCCACCCTGGAGAAGGACCACACCCAGGGCCAGGACGACGCGCTGCTCGACATCTACCGCAAGCTGCGTCCGGGCGAGCCTCCGACCCGCGAGGCCGCGCAGACGCTGCTCGAGAACCTCTACTTCAACCCGAAGCGCTACGACCTCGCGAAGGTCGGCCGCTACAAGGTCAACAAGAAGCTGGGCGGCGACGCCCCGCTGGACGCCGGGATCCTGACCGTCGAGGACATCATCTCGACGATCAAGTACCTGGTGAAGCTGCATGCCGGTGAGACCGAGACCGTCATGGGCGACGCCGGCACCTCGATCGTCGTCGAGACCGACGACATCGACCACTTCGGCAACCGTCGTCTGCGCAACGTCGGCGAGCTCATCCAGAACCAGGTCCGTACGGGTCTGGCTCGTATGGAGCGCGTCGTGCGTGAGCGCATGACGACTCAGGACGTCGAGGCGATCACGCCGCAGACCCTGATCAACATCCGGCCGGTCGTCGCCTCCATCAAGGAGTTCTTCGGCACCAGCCAGCTGTCCCAGTTCATGGACCAGAACAACCCGCTGTCCGGTCTCACCCACAAGCGCCGTCTGTCGGCTCTTGGCCCGGGTGGTCTCTCCCGTGAGCGGGCCGGCTTCGAGGTCCGTGACGTGCACCCCTCGCACTACGGCCGCATGTGCCCGATCGAGACCCCTGAAGGCCCGAACATCGGCCTGATCGGCTCGCTCGCCTCGTACGGCCGGGTCAACGCGTTCGGCTTCGTCGAGACGCCCTACCGCCGGGTCACCGACGGTTTCGTCACCGACGAGGTCGACTACCTGACCGCCGACGAGGAAGACCGCTTCGTCATCGCCCAGGCCAACGCGCCGCTGTCGGACGACATGCGGTTCGAAGAGGCGCGCGTGCTCGTCCGCCGCCGTGGCGGCGAGGTCGACTACGTCGCCGGTGACGACGTGGACTACATGGACGTCTCCCCGCGCCAGATGGTGTCGGTCGCGACCGCCATGATCCCGTTCCTCGAGCACGACGACGCCAACCGTGCCCTCATGGGCGCGAACATGATGCGTCAGGCCGTGCCGCTGATCACCGCCGAGGCCCCCCTCGTCGGTACGGGCATGGAGTACCGCTGCGCCGTCGACGCCGGTGACGTCATCAAGGCCGAGAAGGCGGGTGTGGTCCAGGAGGTCTCCGCGGACTACATCACCGTGGCCAACGACGACGGCACGTACACCACGTACCGCGTGGCCAAGTTCTCCCGCTCCAACCAGGGCACCTCGGTCAACCAGAAGGTTGTCGTCAACGAGGGCGACCGGGTCGTCGAGAGCCAGGTTCTGGCCGACGGTCCGGCCACCCAGGAAGGCGAGATGGCGCTGGGCAAGAACCTGCTCGTCGCCTTCATGCCGTGGGAGGGCCACAACTACGAGGACGCGATCATCCTGTCGCAGCGCCTCGTGCAGGACGACGTCCTCTCCTCGATCCACATCGAGGAGCACGAGGTCGACGCCCGTGACACCAAGCTCGGCCCCGAGGAGATCACCCGGGACATCCCGAACGTCTCCGAGGAGGTCCTCGCCGACCTCGACGAGCGCGGCATCATCCGCATCGGTGCCGAGGTCATCGCCGGCGACATCCTCGTCGGCAAGGTGACCCCCAAGGGTGAGACCGAGCTGACGCCGGAGGAGCGCCTGCTGCGCGCGATCTTCGGTGAGAAGGCCCGTGAGGTCCGCGACACCTCGCTGAAGGTGCCGCACGGCGAGACCGGCAAGGTCATCGGCGTGCGCGTCTTCGACCGCGAGGAGGGCGACGAGCTTCCCCCCGGTGTGAACCAGCTGGTGCGCGTGTACGTGGCGCAGAAGCGCAAGATCACCGACGGTGACAAGCTCGCCGGCCGTCACGGCAACAAGGGCGTCATCTCCAAGATCCTGCCGATCGAGGACATGCCGTTCCTGGAGGACGGCACCCCGGTCGACATCATCCTCAACCCGCTGGGTGTCCCGTCCCGAATGAACCCGGGACAGGTCCTGGAGATCCACCTCGGCTGGCTCGCCAGCCGCGGCTGGGACGTCTCCGGCCTCGCGGACGAGTGGGCGCAGCGCCTGCAGGTCATCGGCGCCGACCAGGTCGACCCGGGCACCAACGTCGCCACCCCCGTCTTCGACGGTGCGCGTGAGGACGAGCTCGCCGGTCTGCTGCAGCACACCATCCCGAACCGCGACGGAGAGCGCATGGTGCTCCCGACCGGTAAGGCGCGTCTGTTCGACGGCCGCTCCGGCGAGCCGTTCCCGGACCCGATCTCCGTCGGGTTCATGTACATCCTCAAGCTCCACCACCTGGTCGACGACAAGCTGCACGCTCGCTCGACCGGGCCGTACTCCATGATCACCCAGCAGCCGCTGGGTGGTAAGGCCCAGTTCGGTGGTCAGCGCTTCGGTGAGATGGAGGTGTGGGCGCTGGAGGCTTATGGCGCCGCGTACGCCCTCCAGGAGCTGCTGACCATCAAGTCCGACGACGTGACCGGCCGCGTGAAGGTCTACGAGGCCATCGTCAAGGGCGAGAACATTCCCGAGCCCGGCATCCCCGAGTCCTTCAAGGTGCTCATCAAGGAGATGCAGTCCCTGTGCCTGAACGTGGAGGTGCTGTCCTCGGACGGTATGTCCATCGAGATGCGCGACACGGATGAGGACGTCTTCCGCGCCGCGGAGGAGCTCGGTATCGACCTGTCCCGGCGCGAGCCGAGCAGCGTCGAAGAGGTCTGACGGGTCTGGCGGAGGGCTTCCACAGAAGTCCCGGAAGCTCTCCGCCGGCCCCCCGACCCGTACAGACCATGATTGAGACACGACCCCGAAAGAGGGATTGACGACAAGTGCTCGACGTCAACTTCTTCGACGAGCTGCGGATCGGCCTGGCGACCGCGGACGACATCCGACAGTGGTCCCACGGCGAGGTCAAGAAGCCGGAGACCATCAACTACCGCACGCTCAAGCCCGAAAAGGACGGACTCTTCTGCGAGAAGATCTTCGGTCCGACCCGGGACTGGGAGTGCTACTGCGGCAAGTACAAGCGTGTCCGCTTCAAGGGCATCATCTGCGAGCGCTGCGGCGTCGAGGTCACTCGCGCCAAGGTGCGTCGTGAGCGGATGGGCCACATTGAGCTGGCCGCTCCCGTCACCCACATCTGGTACTTCAAGGGCGTTCCGTCGCGGCTGGGCTACCTGCTCGACCTCGCCCCGAAGGACCTCGAGAAGGTCATCTACTTCGCCGCGTACATGATCACGTACGTGGACGAGGAGCGCCGTACGCGCGACCTGCCCTCGCTGGAGGCGCACGTCTCCGTCGAGCGTCAGCAGATCGAGAACCGTCGCGACGCCGACCTCGAGGCCCGCGCCAAGAAGCTCGAGACCGACCTGGCCGAGCTCGAGGCCGAGGGCGCCAAGGCCGACGTGCGCCGCAAGGTGCGCGAAGGTGCCGAGCGGGAGATGAAGCAGCTGCGTGACCGCGCGCAGCGCGAGATCGACCGTCTCGACGAGGTGTGGACCCGTTTCAAGAACCTCAAGGTCCAGGACCTGGAGGGCGACGAGCTCCTCTACCGCGAGCTGCGTGACCGCTTCGGCACGTACTTCGACGGTTCGATGGGTGCCGCGGCGCTGCAGAAGCGCCTGGAGTCCTTCGACCTCGACGAGGAGGCCGAGCGCCTCCGCGAGATCATCCGTACCGGCAAGGGGCAGAAGAAGACCCGTGCGCTCAAGCGCCTCAAGGTCGTCTCCGCGTTCCTGCAGACCAGCAACAGCCCCAAGGGCATGGTGCTCGACTGCGTGCCGGTGATCCCGCCGGACCTGCGTCCGATGGTGCAGCTGGACGGTGGCCGCTTCGCGACCTCCGACCTGAACGACCTGTACCGCCGTGTGATCAACCGCAACAACCGTCTGAAGCGGCTTCTCGACCTCGGCGCGCCCGAGATCATCGTGAACAACGAGAAGCGCATGCTCCAGGAGGCCGTCGACGCGCTCTTCGACAACGGCCGTCGTGGTCGCCCGGTCACGGGCCCCGGCAACCGTCCGCTGAAGTCGCTGTCCGACATGCTCAAGGGCAAGCAGGGTCGCTTCCGTCAGAACCTGCTCGGTAAGCGAGTCGACTACTCGGCGCGTTCCGTGATCGTCGTCGGCCCGCAGCTGAAGCTGCACCAGTGCGGTCTGCCGAAGGCGATGGCGCTGGAGCTCTTCAAGCCGTTCGTGATGAAGCGGCTCGTGGACCTCAACCACGCGCAGAACATCAAGAGCGCCAAGCGCATGGTGGAGCGCGGCCGCACCGTCGTGTACGACGTCCTCGAAGAGGTCATCGCCGAGCACCCGGTGCTGCTGAACCGTGCGCCCACCCTGCACCGCCTCGGCATCCAGGCCTTCGAGCCGCAGCTGGTCGAGGGCAAGGCCATTCAGATCCACCCGCTCGTCTGCACCGCGTTCAACGCGGACTTCGACGGTGACCAGATGGCCGTGCACCTGCCGCTGTCCGCGGAGGCGCAGGCCGAGGCCCGCATCCTGATGCTGTCCTCGAACAACATCCTCAAGCCCGCTGACGGCCGTCCGGTGACGATGCCGACCCAGGACATGGTCCTCGGTCTGTTCTTCCTCACCACCGACGGCGAGATGCGGGACGTCAAGGGCGAGGGCCGGTCCTTCGGTTCCGCCGCCGAGGCGATCATGGCCTTCGACGCGGGCGAGCTCTCGCTCCAGTCGAAGATCGACATCCGCTTCCCCGTCGGCACCATCCCGCCGCGTGGCTGGACCCCGCCGGCACGGGAAGAGGGCGAGCCGGAGTGGCAGCAGGGTGACAGCTTCCGGCTGAACACCACGCTGGGCCGTGCGCTCTTCAACGAGCTGCTGCCCGAGGACTACCCGTTCGTCGACTACGAGGTCGGCAAGAAGCAGCTCTCCGAGATCGTCAACGACCTCGCCGAGCGCTACCCCAAGGTCATCGTGGCGGCGACGCTCGACAACCTGAAGGCGGCCGGCTTCTACTGGGCGACCCGTTCCGGCGTCACCGTCGCCATCTCCGACGTCGTCGTTCCCGAGGCGAAGAAGGAGATCGTCAAGGGCTACGAGGCGCAGGACGAGAAGGTCCAGAAGCAGTACGAGCGCGGTCTGATCACCAAGGACGAGCGCACGCAGGAGCTCATCGCGATCTGGACCAAGGCGACCAACGAGGTCGCCGAGGCGATGAACGACAACTTCCCGAAGACCAACCCGATCTTCATGATGGTGAACTCGGGCGCCCGAGGGAACATGATGCAGATGCGTCAGATCGCCGGTATGCGTGGTCTGGTGTCGAACGCCAAGAACGAGACCATCCCGCGGCCCATCAAGGCGTCGTTCCGTGAGGGTCTCTCCGTGCTGGAGTACTTCATCTCCACGCACGGTGCCCGTAAGGGTCTGGCGGACACCGCTCTGCGTACGGCCGACTCGGGTTACCTGACCCGTCGTCTGGTCGACGTCTCCCAGGACGTCATCATCCGCGAGGAGGACTGCGGCACCGACCGTGGCCTCAGGCTGCAGATCGCGGAGCGGGACGCGGCGGGCAACCTGCTCAAGGCGGACAACGTCGAGACCAGCGTGTACGCACGTGCGCTGGCCGAGGACATCGTCGCCGACGGCAAGGTGCTGGCCCCGGCCAACACCGACCTGGGCGACGTGCTCATCGACGAACTGGTCCGCCACGGCGTCGCGGAGGTCAAGACCCGCTCGGTCCTGACCTGTGAGTCCGCCGTCGGTACCTGCGCCATGTGCTACGGCCGTTCGCTGGCCACCGGCAAGCTGGTCGACATCGGTGAGGCGGTCGGCATCATCGCCGCCCAGTCCATCGGTGAGCCCGGCACGCAGCTGACGATGCGTACCTTCCACACCGGTGGTGTGGCCGGTGACGACATCACCCAGGGTCTGCCCCGTGTCGTCGAGCTCTTCGAGGCTCGTACGCCTAAGGGTGTCGCCCCGATCTCCGAGGCCTCCGGCCGCGTCCGGATCGAGGAGACCGAGAAGACCAAGAAGATCGTCGTCACCCCGGACGACGGCAGCGACGAGACGGCGTTCCCGATCTCGAAGCGTGCCCGTCTGCTCGTGGGCGAGGGCGACCACGTCGAGGTGGGCCAGAAGCTCACCGTGGGTGCCACCAACCCGCACGACGTGCTGCGCATCCTCGGTCAGCGGGCCGTTCAGGTCCACCTGGTCGGCGAGGTGCAGAAGGTCTACAACTCGCAGGGTGTGTCGATCCACGACAAGCACATCGAGATCATCATCCGGCAGATGCTCCGCCGCGTGACGATCATCGAGTCCGGCGACGCCGAGCTGCTGCCCGGCGAGCTCGTGGAGCGCTCGAAGTTCGAGACCGAGAACCGTCGTGTGGTCCAGGAAGGCGGCCACCCGGCCTCCGGCCGTCCGCAGCTGATGGGTATCACCAAGGCCTCGCTGGCCACCGAGTCGTGGCTGTCGGCGGCGTCCTTCCAGGAGACGACCAGGGTCCTCACGGACGCGGCGATCAATGCCAAGTCCGACTCCCTGATCGGCCTCAAGGAGAACGTCATCATCGGTAAGCTCATCCCGGCCGGTACGGGCCTGTCCCGCTACCGCAACATCCGGGTCGAGCCGACCGAGGAGGCCAAGGCCGCGATGTACTCGGCCGTCGGCTACGACGACATCGACTACTCGCCGTTCGGCACGGGCTCCGGCCAGGCCGTTCCGCTGGAGGACTACGACTACGGTCCGTACAACCAGTAAGCGAGCGTCTGCTTGAGTTGAAGGGCGGTCACCCCTCGGGGTGGCCGCCCTTCGGCGTTGCCGCTACCGGCGCGGCTGCAGGTACGGCCTCAGACGATGCAGCCGGGTCGGGTAGTCGGGATGCGTCGAGAGCAGCCGGGCGAACAGCCCGGGTTCGGCGGGCCGTGCCCCGGCGGCGGCCAGAGCCTGCCGCTTGGCCTCGGTCTCGGTCGCATGCATGGTCTGCAGCACCTGCGCGAGCATCGGGCCGAAGCCCAGCGCGGCGGCGTGCCGGTCCGCGCGCAGCTCGGCCCGGCGTCCCACGGCCGCGATCAGATACGGGGTCACCAGCAGCACGAGGGGGAGACCGTAGAGCTGTGTGATCGTGGAGTACGTGACGATGCCGATCACGAACACCAGTACCGCGGTCGCCAGCCAGGAGAAGTAGCTGGTGAGCGCCACGGCGAACACGACGACCAGCCGGATGACGTACCACGCGGCGCGACCCGGCAGCGCGTACCAGTAGCCCAGCAGCGAGGTCCACACGTGGCCGCCGGTGTGGTGCCCCAGTTCGTGCGCGAGGACCGCGGCGAGCTGGGAGCTCGACAGGTGGTCCAGGGCGAACCGGGTGACACCCACGATGTGCCCGGCGGCCGCGTACGCGTTGAGGTCCTGGCTGTCCTCGACCCACAGCTCGTACGTCCGGCCGTCGACGCCGGCGCGTGCGGTCACCTCGCGCCAGACGGGATCGAGGCGTGCGTACTCCTCGGGCATGGGGCGTTGCAGCCGCAGGAGGTAGCGGGCGAGGAAGTCCTCGGTGGGGCGGTGGAAGACCAAGGCCCCGGAGGCCAGCCAGATCAGCGGCGGTATCCACAGCGGGACCCCCAGCCAGGCGTCGAGGCCGCCGGATATCAGGAGGAGCACCAGCAGGCTCATCACCGTGCCGGGGAGGTGGAGGACGAGCTGGCCGAAGGCCGTGGCATCGACGCCGCGCTGGTGGGCGGCGAAGTGGAGCCGGCCGCTCTTGTGGCGGTAGTCGAGGTCGTCTCGCGCCTCGTCGGTGTCTTGGGGTTCCGGGTGCGGGGGATCGGTCGGGTACGGCATGGTCAGCCTCCGAGAGGGGGACGTCACTTCGCGGTACGGGGACGTCAGCCGATGAGCAGGGAGCCGGGGAGCAGCACAACGGCGGCGCCGAAGGCGATCAGCCCGGTGCGTATCCACTGGTGTTTGCGCGCGGCGATACGGCTGTTCTCGGTCAGGGCCGCGATCGCGCCGGCCGCCGGGACACTCTCGGTCTCGGCCAGTGCTTGCGCCAAGTGGCCGCTGAGCGCGGCCTGTTGGATGTCACCGAAGTACGACAACGGGGTGCCCGGTGCCCACCTGCGGCTGCCGTAGCGCGGCAGTACGGCCATGAGCAGCGCGAGAAGTGCCAGGGCCAGCGCGAACACGCCTGACCACCACGCCGAACCGCCGAGCGCGGAGAGGTCGGCCGGTGTCCACTCTCGCGTGGCCAGCAGTCCGCTGAAGACGCCCGCGGCCACGCCGAGGGCAGCCACCAGTACGGCTGCTTTGGCGTCCGCGCGGGCGATCTCGGAGCGCAGGTCGGCGAGCAGGTGTTCCGCTGTGCCGAAGCCCGGCGCGGGCACGGCCACGGGGACCGGCGGGGGAACCGGCGCGGGAACGCGAATCCGGGAGTCCGCGCCGGTCATGAGGGGGAGTCCTCTCGCGGCGCCACCTCTGATGACGGTGAGAGGGTACCCGGCGGGGGAGCCGGCGACTGGCCTTGAGGTATCCCCGGAAGGCGCTGGTTGAAGATCTCGTACAAGGCCTCCAGGGCCATCTGCTTGGGTGCTTCCAGCTCGTAGTCCTCGGCGCCGTCGCCGCCCAGCAGCTGTTTCACCAGCTCCATCTTGGATTCGATCAGCCGGAGTTGATCGTCGCGCATGCTGTTGATGACGAGCTTCGAGTCCTCGGGATGCGCGTTGAGATGCATGGCCCAGGCCCGGACGCCGCCTTCTTCCAGGTACTTCTGGTAGTGCTCGATCTTCTCGGCCTCCTCCCGCTGGAGCTCTGTCTGATGACGGATCCGCAGCAGGTCCTGCTCCTGCTGCCACCTCTGTCGCTGGAGCGTGAGCTCCTGGTCCAGCCGGCCGTGATCCATGGCCCGCCCGACCTGGAGTTCGTCCTGGTGGCGGGTGCGCCGGTCGAGCGCGATGTCGTACTCGATACCGCTCTGCTCGGTGCGTATCTGCTCGGCGGAGGCATGCTCGATGGACTGCAGGCGTTGCTGGTGGTCGATCTCCTGCTGATCACGGCGGAGCCGCAGCGTCCAGATCACAGTCAGACCGGCGGTCGCACCGGGCGAGGCCTGCCCGGCAAGGACGCTGAGCAACTCCGCCTCGGCTCTGGCGCTGTCATGAATGGCGAAGCGGCGGGTGAGGGGGCGAGCGGCCTGCTGCAGTTCGCCGAGAAGCAGGACCGGCACGTCCCGGTGGCCGCTCCGCACGAAGGCGGCAGGATCGACCACCTGCCAGGACAGATCGACGGCGGCCGTGAACTCGAAGGCGTCGTTGTCGCTGGGCAGGCAGAGTTCGGCCTGGTGGGGGTGGACGCCCATGTCCACCTCGTACACCGCGGTGTAGCGCTTCGTGGCCACCTCTCCGCGGCTCGGCCGCAGGGGCGGCGGATAGGCCTCGTATCCGCCCTTGGAGGTGGAGAAGACCAGGGCGTGATCGATTCGGGTCAGGGACCGGCGGGAGAACCCGAACCGCGAGAGCTGCCGCACGGTGATGACGGGATCGACCAGGGGTGAGTGCCGGCCGGCGGGTTGCTGCCAGTCCGGCGGCTGGCGGAAGTCAGCCATGACGCTTGCCTCCTTGGCGGGTTCGTACGTCGACGGGGTGGGGCGTGCGGTTCGATGGCTCAACGGCCGTTCAGTGGCGGGCCGAAAGAGTGGTGAGCAGACGGGCCGCGACGTCCGGCGGGGGCGGACTGTCCTCGCCGCGCATGGTGCGCAGCAGATGACTCAGGCGCTGGTGTTCGGCAGCGGTGCCGGCCAGGCTCGGCAGCAGGCGGGCGAGCGCCCTTTCCGCCTCGGGGTCCCGGTCGGCGGTATGGATCCACGCGGTCAGCTCCTCGAGCGCGTCCCGCGTGTGCCGGCGGTCGTCGAGCGCCGCGCGCCAGAGCCGTGCGATGCCCCCGGCCGCGCGGCCGCCGTCCGCCGCCGAGGTGGCGTACCAGTCGAGAACCAGCGGCTGCCCGTGCCGCTCGTCGTCCTTTCGCCGCCGACACGCGCTGAGGAAGCCGCTCAGGGCGAGGTCGTGGACGGCCCGGTCGTCGTCGAGCGTGCGCAGCAGTTCAGTGAGGACCTGGTCACCGGCGGGCGAGAGCAGCAGCAACTCCACCGACTGCGCGAGCTGTTTCACCATGAGATCGTCAACGCCGTCCCCGTCCCCGTCACCGTCCCTGTTGCTGTCGCCGTCGTGCCCCGGTCGTTCGTACTGCTTGCGGATGGCGTTCCGGAGCGCGGCGAGTGTCTGTTCCGGCCGCTCCGCGCCGATCAGCCCGTACGCGCGGATCGCCACCCAGCACATGCCTTCGTCGTCGCTCTCGCACCAGGCGTCGAGGATGCGCGGGATGTTGGGTGCGTCGAGCAGATGCGCGAGTGTCAACGCGTTGACGGCGACGAGGCGTCGGCGGAACAGGCGGGACGTGGCCCATGGTTCGATGACCAGGGCCATGGTGGAGGGCAGGTCCGTGTACGCGAGGACGGCGACGGTCGACGCCGCGCGGGTGCGGACCAGGGGCCTTCCGTCGTCGGCGAGCCGCTGGAGCCAGTGGACCAGGGCGGGCCGGGCCGAGGGGTGGCCGGTCCACACCTCGCGCAGCAGGACGAGCGAGACGCGGTCGTCGCGGAAGGCGGCCTTGGACTGGATGACCGGGCCCCACTCCGTACTCTCCTCCTCCTTGAAGCGCTCGGCGCGCGCGAGTTGCAGGCGCTTGCCGATATGTGTCCCGAAGACGGGGACCCGCGGGCGGACAGCGGAGTTCTCGGTGCCCTGGAGGAAGGCGTAGAGCAGGTCGCTCAGCTCGGCCGTGAGGGCGTACGGGCCTCCGTCGAAGGCGGCCAGCGCGACGAGGAACGCCTTGTCCCGCAAGGGGACCTGCTCCTCGTCCTCCTCGAACCACTCCTGGACCTGGTTTTCGAGGCTGAACAGCGAGAAGTTCCTGACGGCTGCCTCGTCGACCTCCCCGTCCGCGTACCGCTTGAGGGTCTTCGCGAACTCCGCGACTTCGCGCAACTGGTGGTCGCGTCCGAGGAATTCCGCGACAGCGGGCAGCGTCAGCAGCCGGTGTGCCGTGGCCTCGTCGGTCAGCACACGCAGGTGCGCCGTCAGCACGTCGCCGGGGCTCGGCGGCTTCCAGCGGACGGGGGAAATGTCCTCCAGGGCCGCCGTGGGGCCGACGGTGATGACCAAGTAGCCGTCGTCCTTGGACAGTTGATCGCGAGCGGCGAGGAGATGCGGTTCCCGCAGCGGCTGGTCGCGGCGGGTGGTCAGATCGCACAGCACATATCCGCGCGCCGGGTGCTTGTCGTCGCTGAGCTGCTGGACGAGCTGCTCCGGAGTGGTGTCGCGGACCAGGGTGCGGACCGGGGACACACCGAGGCGGTGGAGCAGCATCAGGGCGGCGGTACGCCGGCCGGTGAAGTGGGGGCCGGAGAGTACGACGACACGTTCCGTACGAAGCCGTGTCACAAGGCCCTCGAAGACGCTCTCTTCGGCGACGAAGTACGGGGCGAGACGGTCCAGCGTCGCTGGTGGCACCTCGCCGGAGCCATGGCCGCCCGCGGCGGAGACCCCGAAGTGATAGATCTCCGTCTTGCCGCCCATGATCACGTCTCCGGCGACCAGGCCGCCGGACACGCCGTGCTGGTCTCCGGCGACCAGGCTGCCGCCGAAGCGCGAGTTGGCGCCGACGTGCATGGACTTCGGGCTGTGGTCCACCAGGTCCCGTCGGGCGGACCACGCGTCCTGCGGTCGATCCTGTTCTTCCTCCTTGTTCTCGGCGTGTTCGGTGTTCTTGGTGGTCTCGGCGTTGTCGGCGTGCTCGGTGCTCTCGGAATCCGGGGCTTCGGTCGTCATTCCCGCTCACCCCGTCCGCCGGAGCCGCTGCCTCCGAGGTGCACATCTCCGTGCACGGTTCCGCCGGACACACCGTGCTGGTCGCCGTTCACGAAGCTGCCGCCGAAGGAAGGGGAGCCGCCGAAGAAGTTGACGGAGGCGGGGGCGGAGGCGGGGCTGGAAGACGCGGCCGGTTGGCTCGGCGCGGCGGGTTGATCCTCGGCGCCCTCGGCGACATCGGGAACGTCGGCGACCTCGGCGGCTTTCGCGTCCTCAGGCACCGGCCCGTGCAGCCACGCCCGCAGGGGCCCGTTCTTGCTGGACATCGTGACCGCGTGGAAGTCGTCCCTGGGGATGCCCGGATAGTCGTGCTGGACGATTCCGTGGTGCACGCTCTCCGAGACGCACAGGGCGAAGTCGTCCGGGCGCTCCCTCAGCGCCGTGCGCAGGACGGCGCCGTCGAGCAGCCGGCAGGCGTGGTTGAGGTCGGATCCGACCCAGCCGTCGAGCTCGTCGATCGCGACGTACCCGGTGGCGAGCACGGCTCGCAGCCTGATCTGCGCGGACTTCGACGCCGTGCGGTTCACCGCACGCAGTTCCACAGGCGCCTCGGTCAGCAGGGCGCGGAGCAGCGCGGTCATCGAGGCACCGGCGTCGATCAGCTCCATGACCGAGTCGCCGCGGTCGGCGCGCAGGCGCCGGGTCTCATCGATGCCGGCGCTTTCCAGAACGCGGTCCGTGATGCCGTAGAGCATGCGGCGCAGATACGCCTGCTCCACATCGTCCCGGTCGCTGTACTTCTCAATGTCGAGCAGAAGGATCGTCCTGCTCACGGGGTCGGTCATGGTCACCTCTCGGCCGGGGAAGCTGTGCCGTGCAGCAGCTTGGCGACGAACGGCCCGGAGCCGTGAGGGAGGATGACGCACTCGAACTGTGACCGTGTGCACTGAAGCGCCCGGGCTGAAGCGCCCGGGCTGAAGCGCCCGGGCTGAAGTCCCTGGGCTGAGAGCTCAGAAATCCGGATGCTCGGAGCGGGCGATGCGGCGCAGGATGTCCGGACGGGCGATGAGCAGCGTGCGTCGGCCGGTGGTCACCACCTGGCGCGTGCGCAGCTCTTTCAGCAAGCGCTGGACCATCTCGCGGGACGCGCCGACGGATCCGGCCAGCTCCTGCTTGCTCAGGGGCACGGAGAGCTCGATGCCCTCGGCGGTACGACGGCCATGGGCGCGGGCCAGGTCCAGCAGCAGGACGGCGAATCGTTCCCGCACGCTCATGGACGCGAACTCCAGCCGCCGTCGGTCGGCCGCGCGTGTGCGGTCGGACGTGAGGCCGAGCAGAGCGAACGACACCGCGGGCGAGTGGGTGAGGAAGTCGGTGAAGCGCTCGCGTTCCACTGCGACCGCGCGCACCTGTTCCAGCGCGGTCACCGTCGCCGAGCGCGGTCGCCCGGTCAGCGCGGCGGACTCGCCGATGATGTCGCCGGGACCACGCAGCGCGAGCAGCGCCTCATAACCGTTGGGTGCGGCCGCGGTCACCTTGGACCAGCCCTCGACGACGAGGAGGACATGCGACGACGGTTCGCGCTCATGCAGGATCACGACACGGGGCGAGAAACCCAGCTCGTGTCCCAGTGCCAGCAGCGCCGTGCGCTCCTCGCGCTCCAGCCGGGCCAGAAAGGGCACCTGGTCGTCCAGGCCCCCGCCCGGTAAGTACGCCTCCGTCATACGGCCCCCGATCGTCACGCAGCGGACCGATCAAGGTACTGAATGTGCGTATGGCATGAACACCCAATGCGTGTGCAGGGGCTCACAAACGGAAACACGAGGGGGCGCTTCGGGCGCACTTCGGGTGCATTGGGAGGGCACTCGGGTCGTGATTCGCCGCCGAGAAGTCCGGCGTGTCGCGCTGGACTGCATTTGTTTTGACCGAAGTCCCTGAGGTAGGTACGCTCAGACCTTGTGCCTGGGGTGTGCCCTGGCTCCCGTGCGTGCCTTCAGACCGCAGAGGGAGCCGTCACTGGCCACCGTAATTTTGCGCCCTTTTCGCCTTGCGGCGGGAGTCTGCAGGATTCGACACACCCGACCGCGTGGGTCGGCGACGTTCCAGGTTAGCTTTACGATTCGGCACACAGAAACCGGAGAAGTAGTGCCTACGATCCAGCAGCTGGTCCGGAAGGGCCGGCAGGACAAGGTCGAGAAGAACAAGACGCCCGCACTTGAGGGTTCCCCTCAGCGCCGTGGCGTCTGCACGCGTGTGTTCACGACCACCCCGAAGAAGCCGAACTCGGCCCTGCGTAAGGTCGCGCGTGTGCGTCTGACCAGCGGGATCGAGGTCACCGCTTACATTCCGGGTGAGGGACACAACCTGCAGGAGCACTCCATCGTGCTCGTGCGCGGCGGCCGTGTGAAGGACCTGCCGGGTGTTCGCTACAAGATCATCCGTGGCTCCCTCGACACCCAGGGTGTCAAGAACCGCAAGCAGGCCCGTTCCCGCTACGGCGCCAAGAAGGAGAAGTAAGAATGCCTCGTAAGGGCCCCGCCCCGAAGCGCCCGGTCATCATCGACCCGGTCTACGGTTCTCCTCTTGTCACGTCGCTCATCAACAAGGTGCTGCTGAACGGCAAGCGCTCCACCGCCGAGCGCATCGTCTACGGCGCCATGGAGGGCCTGCGCGAGAAGACCGGCAACGACCCGGTCATCACGCTGAAGCGCGCTCTCGAGAACATCAAGCCGACCCTCGAGGTCAAGTCCCGCCGTGTCGGTGGCGCCACCTACCAGGTGCCGGTCGAGGTCAAGCCCGGCCGCGCCAACACCCTGGCGCTGCGCTGGCTGGTCGGTTACTCCCGCGCCCGTCGCGAGAAGACCATGACCGAGCGTCTGCTCAACGAACTTCTCGACGCCTCGAACGGCCTCGGCGCGGCCGTCAAGAAGCGCGAGGACACCCACAAGATGGCCGAGTCCAACAAGGCCTTCGCGCACTACCGCTGGTAGTCGCTACCCACATCGAGACCGAGAGAAGACTGAAGCCTTATGGCTACCACTTCACTTGACCTGGCCAAGGTCCGCAACATCGGGATCATGGCCCACATCGACGCGGGCAAGACGACCACCACCGAGCGGATCCTGTTCTACACCGGCGTTTCTTACAAGATCGGTGAGGTCCACGACGGCGCTGCCACCATGGACTGGATGGAGCAGGAGCAGGAGCGTGGTATCACCATCACGTCTGCTGCGACCACCTGCCACTGGCCGCTCGAGGACAACGACTACACCATCAACATCATCGACACCCCGGGTCACGTCGACTTCACCGTCGAGGTGGAGCGCTCGCTGCGCGTGCTCGACGGTGCCGTGACGGTGTTCGACGGTGTCGCTGGTGTCGAGCCCCAGTCCGAGACGGTGTGGCGTCAGGCCGACCGTTACGGCGTGCCCCGTATCTGCTTCGTCAACAAGCTGGACCGTACCGGCGCCGAGTTCCACCGCTGCGTGGACATGATCTCGGACCGTCTGGGCGCCCAGCCGCTCGTCATGCAGCTGCCGATCGGTGCCGAGGCCGACTTCAAGGGCGTTGTGGACCTGGTCCGCATGAAGGCGCTCGTGTGGTCCGCCGAGGCGGCGAAGGGCGAGATGTACGACACCGTCGACATCCCGGCCACGCACGCCGAGGCCGCCGAGGAGTGGCGCGGCAAGCTGCTCGAGGCCGTGGCGGAGAACGACGAAGAGATCATGGAGCTGTACCTGGAGGGCGAGGAGCCCACCGAGGAGCAGCTGTACGCCGCGATCCGTCGCATCACCATCGCGTCCGGCAAGTCCAGCGACACCACGGTCACCCCGGTGTTCTGTGGCACCGCGTTCAAGAACAAGGGCGTCCAGCCCCTGCTCGACGCGGTTGTGCGCTACCTGCCCACTCCGCTGGACGTCGAGGCCATCGAGGGCCACGACGTCAAGGACCCGGAGCTGGTCGTCAAGCGCAAGCCGTCCGACGAGGAGCCGCTGTCCGCGCTTGCGTTCAAGATCATGAGCGACCCGCACCTCGGCAAGCTCACCTTCGTCCGGGTCTACTCGGGCCGCCTCCAGTCCGGCACCGCGGTGCTGAACTCGGTCAAGGGCAAGAAGGAGCGCATCGGCAAGATCTACCGCATGCACGCGAACAAGCGTGAGGAGATCGAGTCGGTGGGCGCCGGCGACATCGTCGCCGTCATGGGCCTGAAGCAGACCACCACCGGTGAGACGCTGAGCGACGACAAGAACCCGGTCATCCTGGAGTCCATGGACTTCCCGGCGCCGGTGATCCAGGTCGCGATCGAGCCCAAGTCCAAGGGTGACCAGGAGAAGCTGGGTGTCGCCATCCAGCGTCTCGCGGAGGAGGACCCCTCCTTCCAGGTCCACTCGGACGAGGAGACCGGCCAGACCATCATCGGCGGTATGGGCGAGCTGCACCTCGAGGTGCTGGTCGACCGTATGCGCCGTGAGTTCAAGGTCGAGGCCAACGTCGGCAAGCCGCAGGTCGCCTACCGCGAGACGATCCGCAAGGCCGTCGAGCGCGTCGACTACACGCACAAGAAGCAGACCGGTGGTACCGGTCAGTTCGCCAAGGTGCAGATCGCGATCGAGCCGATCGAGGGCGGCGACGCCTCGTACGAGTTCGTGAACAAGGTGACCGGTGGCCGTATCCCGAAGGAGTACATCCCTTCGGTCGACGCCGGTGCGCAGGAGGCCATGCAGTTCGGCATCCTGGCGGGCTACGAGATGACGGGCGTCCGCGTCACGCTCATCGACGGTGCCTACCACGAGGTCGACTCCTCCGAGCTCGCGTTCAAGATCGCCGGTTCGCAGGCCTTCAAGGAGGCCGCGCGCAAGGCCAGCCCCGTGCTGCTCGAGCCGATGATGGCCGTCGAGGTCACCACGCCCGAGGACTACATGGGCGACGTCATCGGTGACATCAACTCCCGCCGTGGTCAGATTCAGGCCATGGAGGAGCGTGCCGGTGCCCGCGTCGTGAAGGGCCTGGTTCCGCTGTCGGAGATGTTCGGCTACGTCGGCGACCTCCGCAGCAAGACGTCGGGTCGCGCGAGCTACTCGATGCAGTTCGACTCCTACGCCGAGGTTCCGCGGAACGTCGCCGAGGAGATCATCGCGAAGGCCAAGGGCGAGTAACTCACCGAGTCAGACTCAACCGAGTTCACACCTTAGGCTTGACTCCGGAGCCTGCTGGGGCATTCCGCCAGAACCGCGGCGGAATGCCCTGGGCCCCGGCTTTCCAGCAAAGATCACCTGGCGCCGATGAGTAAGGCGTACAGAACCACTCCACAGGAGGACCCCAGTGGCGAAGGCGAAGTTCGAGCGGACTAAGCCGCACGTCAACATCGGCACCATCGGTCACATCGACCACGGTAAGACGACCCTCACGGCCGCCATTACCAAGGTGCTGCACGACGCGTACCCGGACCTGAACGAGGCCTCGGCCTTCGACCAGATCGACAAGGCTCCTGAAGAGCGCCAGCGCGGTATCACCATCTCCATCGCGCACGTCGAGTACCAGACCGAGACGCGTCACTACGCCCACGTCGACTGCCCCGGTCACGCGGACTACATCAAGAACATGATCACGGGTGCGGCGCAGATGGACGGCGCCATCCTCGTTGTCGCCGCCACGGACGGCCCGATGCCGCAGACCAAGGAGCACGTGCTCCTGGCCCGCCAGGTCGGCGTTCCGTACATCGTCGTCGCCCTGAACAAGGCCGACATGGTGGACGACGAGGAGATCCTGGAGCTCGTCGAGCTCGAGGTCCGTGAGCTGCTGTCCGAGTACGAGTTCCCGGGCGACGACCTGCCGGTCATCAAGGTCTCGGCGCTCAAGGCTCTCGAGGGCGACAAGGAGTGGGGCAACTCCGTCCTCGAGCTCATGAACGCCGTCGACACCGCGATCCCGGAGCCGGAGCGCGACGTCGACAAGCCGTTCCTGATGCCGATCGAGGACGTCTTCACGATCACCGGTCGCGGTACGGTCGTCACCGGCCGTATCGAGCGTGGTGTCCTCAAGGTCAACGAGACCGTCGACATCATCGGCATCAAGACCGAGAAGACCACCACCACGGTCACCGGCATCGAGATGTTCCGCAAGCTGCTCGACGAGGGCCAGGCCGGTGAGAACGTCGGTCTGCTGCTCCGTGGCATCAAGCGCGAGGACGTCGAGCGCGGCCAGGTCATCATCAAGCCGGGCTCGGTCACCCCGCACACCGAGTTCGAGGCGCAGGCCTACATCCTGTCCAAGGACGAGGGTGGCCGCCACACGCCGTTCTTCAACAACTACCGTCCGCAGTTCTACTTCCGTACGACTGACGTGACCGGTGTTGTGACCCTCCCCGAGGGCACGGAGATGGTCATGCCGGGCGACAACACTGAGATGAAGGTCGAGCTCATCCAGCCCGTCGCCATGGAGGAGGGCCTGAAGTTCGCCATCCGTGAGGGTGGCCGGACCGTGGGCGCCGGCCAGGTCACCAAGATCAACAAGTAAGTCCGCTTACTTGAAGGTCGCCTGACCTGGTAGCTCCTCGCGAGCTCCTTGAAGGGGCCCGCACGACTTCGGTCGTGCGGGCCCCTTTGCTGTTACGAAACTATTCGACGGTTACGACCCATTCCCCCCAGGCGTCCCTCGCTCCACTATTTGTCATGCCGCTGAGCAAATTGACGTGGAGGGTGTGGTCGTGGAAGGGCGTCTCAGTCGTAGATCCGTGTTAGGGGCAGCCGGCGCCGGGCTCGCCGGTGCCGGCCTCGTCGGCGTGCCCGCGCTGTCAGGGGTCGCGTGGGCGAAGGGGGATGGTGGGACCGGGGGTAGTGCAGAGCGTGGTGCCGAGGTTGGTGCTCCCCGTCCTACGGATCCGGGGGCGTACATCTCCTTCGTTCCGAGGGCGGGCGCCTTTCCTCTCGTAGGAGGCGGGCGTGCTGTTCCGGTCCTGGTCAGCGGTGAGGACCACCCGGGAGTCGTGCGCGTCGCGAAGGACCTGCGGGAGGACATCGAGCGTGTCACGGGCGTACGTCCGGGCGACTCGGCCGCGCGCGAGGTCGTGCTCGTGGGCACCATCGGCCGCAGTCCGCTGGTCGACGGGCTGATCGCCGCCGGAAAGCTCGATGTCACGGGTGTGCGGGGCAGGTGGGAGACCTCCCTGCAGGCCGTCGTCGAACGGCCGATGCCCGGGGTGGAGCGGGCGTTCGTCGTCGCGGGCAGCGATCCGCGGGGGACGATCTTCGGGGCGTACGACGTCTCGTACGGGATCGGGGTCTCGCCCTGGTACTGGTGGGACGACGTGCGGCCGGTGCGTCGCGACGAGGTGTACGCGCTGCCGGGGCGGCACACGCAGGGCACGCCCGCCGTGAAGTACCGGGGCGTCTTCATCAATGACGAGAATCCGGCCCTCGGTACCTGGGCGCCCGCGTACTTCGGGCCCGGCAAGGCGCCGGGCCACGCAGGAGGCTTCAACGCGGACTTCTACGCGAAGGTCTTCGAGGGGCTGCTGCGGCTGAAGGCGAACTACCTGTGGCCGGCGGTGTGGGGGCGGGCCTTCGCCGAGGACGATCCGGAGAACCACGCGCGCGCCAAGGAATATGGGATTGTCATGGGCACGTCTCATGAGGCGCCCATGATGCGGGGCATCGAGGAGTGGAACCGGCATGCGGTGCCCGCGGTGCGCGACAGCTCCGGTGATGTGATCACCCCGGGCCGCGACCCCTACGGCGGCACGGGGGAGTGGTCGTACCGGCGCAACGCCGCTGCCATCAAGGCGTACTGGCGCGACGGCATCCGGCGCATGGTGGACCAGGACTTCGAAGGCGTGGTCACCCTCGGGATGCGCGGCAACGGCGACACCAGCCTGCCGGACGGCGACGGCATCGAGCTCATGCAGGAGATCATCGCGACACAGCGGGAGATCATCGCGGAGGTCACCGGGAAGCCGCTCTCCGAGGTGCCGCAGGTGTGGACGCTCTACAAGGAGGTCCAGCGCTACTGGGACCGAGGGCTCCGGGCGCCGGACGACGTGACGGTCGTCCTGACGGACGACAACTGGGGCAACATCCGCAAGCACCCTGATCCGGCGGAGCCCGCGCGCGGCGGCGGCTACGGGCTCTACTACCACTTCGACTACGTGGGCGTGGGCCGCAACTACAAGTGGGTCGACACCACGTCCTTGCCGAACATGTGGGACCAGCTCCACCAGGCCGTCGAGTACGGCAATCACGGGCTGTGGGTCACGAACGTCGGAGACCTCAAGGGGAACGAACTGCCGACGGAGTTCTTTCTCAACTACGCCTGGGATCCAAAGCGTTGGCCGCTGGAAAGCCTGGGTGAGTGGGAACGGCGGTACGCGCGGCAGAACTTCGGCGCGGCAGAGGCGGCGGAGATGGCGTCGGTGTTGGCCACGTACGCGCAACTCCAGTCGCGCCGCAAGCCCGAGCTGCTCAACCGCCGTATCACGCTGGACGGTTCGGACGGTTCGAAGGTCGTGTACGACGACAAGGCCACGCCTTTCTACTTCGGGCATCGTGAGCTGGAGCGGGTCACCGAGGAGTGGCGGCGGCTGGCGAAGGAGGCGGAACGGATCGGCCGTCGGCTGCCGGCCGAGGATCAGGACGCCTGGTACGAACTCGTCGGGTACGAGGTACGGGCGACGGCCAACGTGTACGAGCTGCGCGAGGCGGAGTTCATGAATCTGCTGTACGCGGCGCAGGGCCGGGCGGCGACGAACGACCTGGCGGCTGCGGCGGAGGCCGGGCTGGAGCGGGACTTCGCGTTCGCGGAACGCTTCAACTCCCAAGTGGCGAACGGGAAATGGCGCGGCTTCCAGACACAGCCGCACATCGGATACGGGGACATCGAGCGCTACGGCCCGAACGCGCCCTGGCAGCAGCCGGAGCGGAACCATGTGGCGCTGCCCGATGAGATCTTTCCGGCGGTGAAGCGGATCGACGTACCGGCGGCGGCGGAGATGGGGGTGGCGGTCGACGGTTCGGAGTCGGGGGAGTGGTGGCCGCAGACCTCGGAGGAGGCTGTACTGCCGGTCTTCAGCCCGTACCAGACCCGGCCGGCTCAGTACATCGAGGTCTTCAACCGGGGCAGGACCGCCTTCGACTACCGGATCACGCCGTCCGTGCCCTGGCTGCGGGTGGACCGTCCGCGCGGCCGGGTGGACAAGCAGGTACGGGTGAGTTTGACCGTGGACTGGGCGAAGGCTCCCCGTGGCCGCACGGAGGCGTCGGTGACCGTGGAGGGAGCGGGCGCCGAGGTGACGGTCAAGGTGGTCGCCGAGCATCCGTCCCCGCGCGGGCTGCGCGGTTTCGTGGAGGCGGGCGGATATGTGGCCGTCGACGCCGACCACTACACGCGCGCGGTCGGCTCCCGGGCCCGGGGCATCCGCTGGCAGCGCATCGACCGGATCGGCCGTACGGGCGCGGGCATGACGCCGTTCCCGGTGACGGCTCCCCGGCAGAGGCCGGGTGGGGGCTCGCCCAGGCTGGAGTACGAGGTGAGCGTGTTCGCCTCCGGCCCGGTGACGGTCTGGGCGTACCTCTCCCCACGGAACCCTGCCCTGCCGACGGGAGGGCTGAGGTACGCGGTCTCGTTCGACGAGGACACCCCGCAGACCGTCGACATCCACGCGGCCACGGGGGCGGACGACGGCCTGATGAACATGCAGTGGGCCCGCAACACGTCGGACAACGTCAACGTGACGTCGACCCGGCACACGATCGGGGCTGCCGGTGTGCACCGGCTGAAGTTCTGGATGGTCGATCCGACGGTGGTGCTGCAGCGCCTGGTGATCGATACGGGTGGGCTGACGCCGACGTATCTCGGGCCGCTGGAGAGCCACCGCGTCCGCTGACCCGTACTCCGTAGTCCGCACTCATCGCCGTACTCACTGGAAGGACCGCACATGAAGCACTTCCGCATGCCCTTTGTGGGCCTGCTCAGCGCGACGCTGCTGTTCACGGGCGTCTCGGGCGTACAGACGGCCTCAGCGCACGAGGCCCCGCTCAGAACGCTCGCCGACCGCGCGGACCTGCGCATCGGCACGGCCGTGGACATGGCCGCGCTGGCCGACGACAGCACGTATCGCAGAAGAACGGCCCGGGAGTTCAACTCCGTCACCGCCGAGAACGTCATGAAGTGGGAGGTCGTCGAGCCCACGCGCGGTACGTACGACTGGTCGGGCGCCGACGCCTTGGTCCGCTTCGCCCGCGATCGGGGCCAGGCGGTCCGCGGCCACACGCTGGTCTGGCACAGCCAGCTGCCCGGCTGGCTGACGTCGGGAGTGGCGGACGGCACGATCGACGCGGCGGAACTGCGAGGGATCCTGCGGAAGCACATCTCCACGGAGGTCAAGCGGTACAAGGGCAAGATCTACCAGTGGGATGTGGTGAACGAGGTCTTCGAGGAGGACGGTTCGCTGCGGAACTCCATCTGGCTGCAGAAGCTCGGCCCGTCCTACATCGCCGACGCCTTCCGCTGGGCCCACGCGGCCGACCCTAAGGCGAAGCTCTTCCTGAACGACTACAACGTGGAAGGGATCAACGCGAAGTCCACCGCGTACTACGACCTGGCGAAGCGGCTGCGGGCGGAGGGCGTTCCGGTGCAGGGCTTCGGTGTCCAGGGGCATCTGGCGATCCAGTACGGCTTCCCGGGCAATGTCGAGGGGAACCTCGCGCGCTTCGCCGCCCTGGGCATGCAGACGGCCTTCACTGAGGTGGACGTCCGCATGATCCTGCCGTCCGATCCGGAGAAGTCGGCGAAGCAGGCGACATACTTCCGAGGCCTGCTGGACGCCTGCCTGGGCACGCGCAGCTGCAAGTCCTTCACCGTCTGGGGCTACACGGACAAGTACTCGTGGGTGCCGGGGGTCTTCGCGGGGCAGGGAGCGGCGACGCTGCTGGACGAGGAGTTCGGGGCGAAGCCGGCGTATGCGGCGGTTCGGGAAGGGCTGGCGGCGGGCCGCTGAACCGATGAGCAGGCGGGCGGTGCCCGTCCCGCCCCTGTCGGCGAATCCGCCGGCGGCGCGCGATCCAGGCATGCAGTCCGCGAAAGCGTGAACACTTTCCCGGAAAGTGTTCACGCTTTTCTCAGTTGGTGCCTTGGCAGGGAGGGAATGGCCGACATCCGGAAAACCCAGCCCAGTTGGCGATGGTCACCTTTGTGGGCGACGCAACCTGGCAGCCCGGAGTCGCGTGCGACGCTGCGGTTCAGAAAGCTTCGGCAGCCCTGACCAACTCGTCCGCTCTTCTCTCAACATCGGCGAGGAAGACAGCGGGAGCGGTGCGGGCGGCTTCCTCCGCGCCGAAGGCGTACTCCCACTTCCAACTCACGCGCGGACGGCTTTCATGGCCTCGTCCAGGACGGCGCTCATCTCCCGCAGGGCTTCCTGCGCGGTGGCCGGGTCCTCATGCTCCAGGTTGCTCTTCGCATCGGTGTAGCGGGCAGACAAGTCGGGGCGGCGGGCTATCTCGATCTCCCTGGCCCAGATCAGGACCCAGCTCTGCACCGGAGTCAGGGACTGCCACTCGACCGCCTTGGCGAAGGCTTCGTCCTTCTCGGCCTGCATCTCCTCCAGACGACTGGGGGCGACGATGGCGAGGGCCGCGCGCAGCGCGTCAGGAGTCTGTTCGGGGCGAGGGATCAGCTCGTGTCCGTCTGGTACTGGTGGTGAGCGCTCATGCTAGGCGGCCTCCAGGAGGTCTGAACGGCAGTCGCGACAGCGGCGGCCGGGTTCGGGGGGCGCGGAAGGCGCGGTCGCAGCCGTCGCAGTTCTGGAGCGGGACCGGGCGTACAGCCACCGGAGCGGCGGGCAGGGGCGGTGGGAGGAGTTCGGTGAGGCGGTGGGCGACGAGGGCGGCCGGGTGGCGCAGGGGCTCCTCGGGGAGGCTCGCCGTCAGGGTGCGGCGTACGGCTTCGGGGGCGGCGCCGCGTTCCAGCCAGGCGGTGACGGCTGGGGCGAGGCGGCATACGTCGCGCTCCGCGAGCAGCAGGCGCGGGTCGTCGCGGTGCAGGCCGGCGAGGAGCGCCATGGCCGTGTGATGGCCGTTCATGTCGTGGGTGCGCGGTTCGGGCAGTGGGTTTCTGGGGCGGTCTGTGGCGGGCGCCGGCGAAACCTCGGGGACAGGCCGTACGGGGGCGGGGGCCGGAACGGGAACGGGAGCTGGCTGGGGAGTAGGCCGGGGCTCCGGGAAGCCGAGCCCTCTCGGCTGGTTGTAGGACACGGTGTGCGTGACGACGCGGCCGCTCGGCAGGCGCTCGCGGGTGCGGGACAGGTAGCCATGTGCCTCCAACTCCCGCAGGGCCGCTGCGATCCTCGTCTCGCCTTCCGGGAAACGGGCGGCGAGCGTCTTGATGTCGACGCGGGCTCCGGCAGGCAGCGACTGGATGTGGGCGGCCAGACCGATCGCGGTGAGGGACAGCTCGCGGTGCTGGGCGAGGTGGTTGCCGATCACCGTGTAGCGGCTGGTGTGGCGGGTGTTGATGTGGGTGATACCCCTCGGATTCGGGGGCTGGGCGCACGGGGGCGCGCTAGGGTTCTGCTTACCCATCGGGAAGGGTCCTGCTTCCTCGGTGGTCAGGCCCTCGATCGGGATGCCAGTCCCGGCCGGGGGCCGTCGCATGTTCTGGAGTTGGCTCTCTGTCGCGGCGAGCATATGCCCGCCAACCGGATGGAAAGCCAGCTGAGTTGGCGATCGTCACCCTTGCGGGTGATGGGCAGCCGCGGGAGGCTGGTGGGGTTGGGTGGGGTTTTTCTCCCGGGGGATCTAAAGACTTGATGTCGTGCCAGGCCGCGTCGCCGTCCACCGGGACGTGACGGGTCGCGTTCCGGTGAACGTGAAGGTCAGCTCGGCCCCGGAATGTTTTCCGCTCACGCGTCACTCGTGCCGACGGTCGCCGGCCGATTCGTCCAAGCCTGACGCAGCGCGCTGCTCAGACGCGTTCCCACGCCTTGGTCGCACGGGCCGGATACCGTGAGCGCTTCCGCCTGGGCAAGAGCGCGGCGGACGACACGCTGGTGCCGACGGTTGGCCCGCAGAACCTCGATCAGTCGCGTGAGGCTGACATCGCTGGTACCGAGGAGGCCACACAGTTGAGTACGAGAACCCCTTCGCCTGGCGACGCCGGCGGCCAGGTCCGCTTCCAGTCGTCCCGCACCTTCCGGATGTGGCGCTACGGAGTAGGCCACTCGTAGCTGTTGCTCCGTGCCACCTCCGACAGCGACGAGCCCCGCTGCATCGACCTGCACTTCGAAGGCGTCGCCGCGGCCCAACTCGGCACCCGGTACGTGGCTCCCGAGGTATGCCTCGGCACCGACGAGGAGCGCGCGGTACTGGAGGCCCTGGCTCAGCCGGGCGCAGGACCGCGCCACATTGCCCTTGCCCTCCGGACCGAGACGGGCACCGGCCTGGTGCTCTGCAGAAGGGTGCGTGTCCTGCGGGGCGGTACGGATCCCTTCGGCGAGCTCGAGGACAGCGATGTGCTGTGGAGCCATCGCGCGTGATGGCACCCTCGTTCCGAGAGGAGGGCCATGGTGAGACCCGCGGTCGGGGCGGCTTTGCGCCGCTGTGCGGAATGCGGCGGGTACGAGTACAGCGGTGCACCTGCCTGTACCTCTTGTCGCGAACTGGTGGACGGCATCGTGGAAGAGGAATGGTCTGCCTTTCTGCGCGACTGGGACGCCGGCGGCGACCAGGAAGTCGCGCTCGCCGAGATGGTGACGGCCGAACCGGACCGTCACGACTGGCGGGTGGTCGACGCCGCGCTCGACAGACTGGTCTGCTCCGCATGTGGTGACCGGCTCAGCCGCGGCCCCGTCGGCTGCTCCGCCTGCGACCTGGCCCACGGCTTCCGCTATGCCGCGATCGAGACGGACCGGCCGGGTGTCCCACCGGGCAATGAACACGCCGTCCGGGTCAACGTCTCGGTCGTGCGCCGGCCGCAGGGCAACTCCGAGAACGAAGTCCTCGTCCGGCGCCTGGTGCTACCGGTGCTCCTGGTGGGTCTCCTGCCGACCACCGAAGAGGCCCAGCGGGTGAGCGCCCTGATCAAGAGAAGCTCCCCGGCACAGAAGCCCGTCCTTATCGAGCAGGCCATCGAGGAAATGCTCCGAGGGTGAGTTCGGCCCAGACCGTCTTGCGCGGCGCCGGCCCGGACGTCACGCCCCAGCGGTCGGCGAGCGCCTCGACGAGCACGAGCCCGCGCCCCGACTCGGCCTCAGGTGAAGGGGGTTGGGGGCGGGGGACCGATCGGTCGCCGCGTGTGTCGGTCACCTCGATACGGAGGGTTCCACCGGTCACGTAGAGCGTGAGCCGGAAGTCACGGCCGAGGACGCGCCCGTGGGCCACCGCGTTGGCCGCCAGCTCGGCCACGATGTGGCTCGCCGCCTCCAACGGGAGTTCCCAGGCACGGAGTTGCTCGGTCGCGAGCAGCCGGGCCAGACGGGCGCCGCGTGGTGTGGGGGACAGCAGCACGCTGAAGTTACGGGCGGCGTGGTCGAGTTGGGACGAGGGCTGGGCGGTTCCTTGATTCATGTCACTCAGCGTGGCGGATGCTGCCTGCTCTGAGCTGCGATGACGCCTGTGCGTACAGGGACTGTCCTGCCGTTGTCCTGATCTGTCTTGGCTGTCCCGGGTGTCGTACGGGTACGGGTGGGCGTTGGAGGTGGGTGGGCATGAGTAGCGAGGGTGTGGACGAGCCCGGGTGGGACGTGAGCCCGGAGGACGAGATCGCGCCGGTGGTAGAGGCGACCGGTCGTCAGGTCAGGCTCTGGCGGGAGGCCGCCGGGATGCGCGTGATCGAGTTCGGGCAGGCCATCGGTTACGGCGAGGACCTGATCCGGAAGGTGGAGCGCGGGGCGCGCATTCCTCGGGCAGAGTTCTTGGACAGGGCTGACGAGGTCCTGAACGCGGGCGGGCACCTCAAGGCGTTCAAGGAGGACATGGAGAAGGCGCGGTACCCGAAGAAGGTGCGCGAGCTGAAGATGCTGGAGGAGCGCGCGGTCGAGCTGGGGGTGTACGAAAGCCACTCCGTCAACGGCCTCTTGCAGACCGAGGGGCACTCGCGAGCCGTGTTCGAAGCGCGGCAACCACCCTATTCGCAGGAAGAGGTGGAACGGGCGGTGGCTGCACGCATGGCCCGGAAGTCCATCTTCGAGCGGTCACCGGCCCCAGCGCTGAGCTTTGTACAGGAGGAGGTGGCGATCCGGCGCCCGATCGGCGGCACAATGGAGTGGCGTCGGCAACTCGAACACCTCCTGGAGATGGCCCAGTTGCGGAACGTCACGCTCCAGGTGATGCCGACCAATCGTGAGGCCCACCCTGGGCTGGACGGCAGGATCCACGTATTGAGGTTCGGGGACGGTACGGCGGTGGGACGCTCCCCCGGAGCGTTCAGCGGGCGTCCGGTCTCCGATCCCCGGCAGCTCCGGATCCTCGAACTGCGGTATGGAATGATCCGGGCCCAGGCCCTCACGCCGGGGGAGTCGCTGGCCTTCATCGAGCAGGTGCTGGGAGAGACATGATCCGCAATACCTCGGCCGTCGACGATTCCAGGCTGACGTGGTTCAAGAGCAGCTACAGCGACAGCGACAGCGGCAACGAGTGCGTTGAGATGGCCATGGAGTGGTTCAAGAGCAGCTACAGCGACAGCAGCAATGGCAATGACTGCGTCGAGATAGCCCCCACCCCCACCACCATCCACATCCGCGACTCCAAGAACACCCAGGGCCCCCACCTGACCTTCGCCCCGACCGCGTGGGTCGACTTCGTGACGTACGCCTCGCACAGCTGATTCAGTTCCGCCCCTCCTGTAAATTCGCTGCTGCGTACGGTTGTTGCCGACGAGGCTGGCGTGACGGGGGTTGCGGGGATGGCGGGGTATCGGCCGACGGACTGGCATGTCCTGGATCTGGAGAAGGATCCGACGCCGGGGGATCCGGACCGGGTGCGGTCGCTGGCGAAGAGTCTGCATGACTTCGCCGACGACGTGCAGGACGCGCTGCGGCTGGTGAAGGGGATGGCGGAGGAGGAGGCCGTCCTGACGTGGGTGGGCAAGACCGCCGAGGTGTTCCAGGACGAGTTCTCCGGGGTTCCGAAGAACCTGAAGAAGCTCAAGAAGTCCTACGACTTGGCCGGTGACGCGCTGGCGGCGTACTGGCCGAAGCTGGAGCGCGCCCAGGCGCTGGCCGACAAGGCGCTGGCCAAGGGCCGTGAGGCGCAGGCCGATCTCTCCTCCGCCAAGTCCCGCCTGTCCACGGCCGATTCATGGGTGAGTCGGGCGACCAAGGAGGCGGACAAGTACGAGGACGACAAGAACGCGGGCAAGGATGTCCCGAAGCCGGACGAGGACAAGGTCCGCGCCGCAACGAGGGACGCGCAGAACGCGGAGTCCGCGCAGAGTTCTGCCCAGTCGGACGTCAACTCGGCCCAAAGCGCTCTGGACGCGGCGAAGAAGATGGCCGCCGACGCCCGCCAGATGCGCGAGGACGCCGCCGGCGAGGCCAAGCGGAAACTCGACGAGGCCTCCGACGCGGGTATTCAGAACCGCAAGTGGTACGAGGAGGTCGGGGACTGGTTCGAGGACAACTGGGACACGATCGTCGCGGTCTGCAAGGTCGTCGTCGCCGTCCTCGGGATCATCGCGCTGATCATCGGCGGTCCGATCCTCGGCGCCATCGTCCTCATCGCCGCGCTCGTCGTGCTCGCCGACACCCTCAACAAATACGCCAAAGGCCAAGCCTCTTTGTGGGATGTGGCGTTCGCCGCGCTGGACTGCATCCCCGGCATGAAGGGCCTGACCAGCCTCCGTGGACTCGCCAAGGGACTGAAATCCCTCGGCAAAATGGGCCTCAAGGGCATGGCCATGGGCCTCAAGGGGCTCGGGCCACGCATGCAGGGTCTCGGGCGCCAGATGAAGAACCTCTTCACCTGCGGCGACCCTATCGACATGGCCACCGGCCAAATGGTGATGTCGATACCGGACGTCTCATTGCCCGGCGTCCTGCCCCTCGTCGTCGAACGCAGCCATCGCACCGGGGTGAAGGCCGGGCGCTGGTTCGGTGCCGGATGGATATCCACCCTGGACCAGCGGCTCCTGATCGACGGCGAGGGCATCCGGCTCATCGCCGACGACGGCACCGTGCTCTACTACGCCATTCCGGAAGCCGACGAGCCGATGCAGCCGATAGTCGGCCCTAGCTGGCCGTTGAGCTGGGACGGCACCCCCGACGGCGAGATCACGGTGTGGCAGCCGGACAACAGCACAACACTGCGGTTCAAGCGGGTACTGAGCGGAGGGACAGCCGAGCTGCCTCTGGTCGGGATCGAAGACCGCAACGGCAACACGATCGACATCCGGTACGCCCGCGACGGCTCCCCAGAAGAGCTGATACACCACTCCGGTTACCGCGTCGGCATCACCACGGCGTCGGACCGCGTCACCGCCCTCACCTTGCTCAGCGCTCCCGACCAGCCCCGTCTCATGGCCTACGAGTACGACGGGCAGGGCCGGCTCACCGGAGTCAGGGACTCGTCCTCGGTACCTCAGCGCTACAGCTACGACGATCGGCAGCGGATCACGGGCTGGCAGAGCAGGGACGGCGACTGGTATCGCTACGCGTACGACGACATCGACCGGTGTGTCCACACAGGCGGTGTCGACGGAGTCCTCGCCTATTCCTACGCGTACGACGACGAGACGCGCACCACGGTCGCGACCGACTCCCTCGGACATTCCATCGCGTACAGCTTCGACGAGGCGTACCGGCCTGTCAGCGAGACCGACCCCCTCGGCCACACCACGACGCGCACCTGGGACGACCGCGGCCGACTGGTCGCCCTCACCGACCCGCTCGGGCGTACGACGCGCTACAGCCATGACGCTGCGGGCAATGTCACGGAAGTCGTCCGCCCTGACGGTGGAGTCGTCTCCACCGAATACAACGAACTCAATCTGATCACCAAGGTGACGCAGCCGGACGGCAGTTCATGGGAGTCGGTTTACGACGAGTGCGGCAACCGCGTGGCCGTCGTCGACCCTATCGGCGCCACGACATCGTTCACGTACGACGAGCGCGGCGGCCTCACCGGCATCACGGACGCGCTCGGCAGCAGGCAGCAGACCATCGTCAACGACGCCGCCGGTCTGGTCGTTGGCACCACAAACGCGTTGGGCGCGAGCAGCTCGTTCGTACGGGACGCCTTCGGCCGGATCACCGAACTCACCGACCCTCTAGGAGCAGTCACCCGCTGCGGATGGACGGTGGAGGGCCAGATCTCCTGGCGGGTGCTGCCGAACGGGACCACCGAGCACTGGACGTACGACGCCGACTGCAATCCCCTCGAATACTCGTCGTCGACGGGCCGCCACACCACGTACCAGAACACTCATTTCGATCTCTGCTCCGTGCGAGAGAACGAGGACGGGACACTCGAGCGCTTCGAGTACGACACCGAACTGCGGCTGCGAAGCGTCACCAACGGATCCGGACAGGTCTGGAGCTACGAGTATGACCCAGTAGGACGATTGACCTCCGAGACGGACTTCAATGGCCGCACACTGACCTACCGCTACGACGCGGTGGGCCAGCTGGTGGAGCGGATCAACGGAGCGGGACAGGCCACGGCGTTCCGCCACGACTCGCTCGGCAACATCGTGGCCATGGACGCCGACGGCGCCACCACGACGTATGCGTACGACCCCCTGGGCAGGCTCGTCCAGGCGCGGAACAGCGACGTCGAGCTCGGCATCGAGCGCAGCGCCACGGGGCGGGTCCTGGCGGAGCGGTGGAACGGGCAGGAGGTCCGCACTGAGTACGACATCACCGGGCGTCGCACTCTTCGTAGGACACCGAGCGGTGCGGTCACGCGCTGGATGTACGCGCCGGCGCGGCGTTCGCTGGTGCAGGGAATCGGGCGGCACGACATCGCCTTCCAGTACGACCTCGCTGGACGCGAGATCGAGCGGGTGCTCGGCGATGCCGCACGTCTGACCCACGATTGGGACTCGGACCGCCTGCGGACGACGCAGCAACTGCGATCGACGGCCTCGGACGAAGTGATGCGGCGCACCTACCAGCACGCCGCCGATGGTGGCCTCATCGGTGTGTCCGACCCTCGCCACGGCGAGCGCTCCTTCGAACTCGACCGGGCCGGGAGGGTGACCGCCGCTCGGGGCGGCTCCGGCTGGGACGAGACATATCGGTACGACGACCTCGGCAATCTCATAGGCTTCGACACGTCGGCGCCACTGCACGGTGAGGAGACAGATCCGGGGGCCCGGACGTATTCAGGCACCCTGATCGATCGGGCGGGCCGTACCTTCTACCGCCACGACGGTCAGGGCCGGGTGGTTCGCCGGGTCACGAAGCTGCTGTCCGGCGGCAGGCGTGAGTGGCGCTATACGTGGAATGCCGAGGACCAACTCACAGACGTCCATACGCCCGACGGCAGCCACTGGCACTACGTCTACGATCCGCTCGGTAGACGTGTGGCGAAGCAACTGCTCGGGGACGACGATGCGACCGTTGTCGAGCAAGTCACTTTCTACTGGGACGGCGACCAACTCGCGGAGCAGACGGACGGCGTTGTCAGCACGGCGTGGGACTGGGCGAGCGGTACGACACCGGTCGGCCAACGGATTCGCAGCAGTGGGCCGGTGGGGCCGGACTCACCACAGGAAGAGATCGACGAGCGCTTCTACGCGATCGTCACCGACCTGATCGGGACACCGACGGAGCTGGTCGACGCGGACGGAGACGTCGTCTGGACGCAGTCGTCGACGCTGTGGGGCGTTCCGGCCGGACCGGTTGGTGGCAACCGCGTCGACTGTCCGCTGCGCTTCCCGGGCCAGTACTTCGACGCGGAAACCGGGCTGCACTACAACCACCACCGCTACTACGAGCCTGGCACGGCCCGTTACTTGAGCCCCGACCCCTTGGGCCGGACACCGGCACCGAATCACCACGCGTATGTGAAGAATCCCCTGCAGTGGTTGGACCCTCTGGGGCTCAAGGCACCGTGCATGGTGGATCTCTATCATGGGACCTTCGGGGGTGCTGCGGACAGCATCGTCAATGACGGAATCAATCTCGCGGTGAGTGATCGTGCGATGGACTTCGGCAGGGGTGGTTTCTACGTGACGAATGATCCCAGGCAGGCGATAACATGGGCCAAGAGGCTGGCCAAGGATAAGGGAGATATCCCTGCTGTATTGCACTTCCGAGTTCCGAAGAGTGAATTGGACAACTTGAACAGCAAGATATTTGATGGTCCGAGTGATGAACTTGCTTCCTTCATGAAGCACCACCGAAACGGGGGTGCTATGCACAACTATGAACTCGTGGAAGGGCCAATGCTGAGAAACCCCGGAAGCTTTAAGCGTGGTAAGGCTGATCCTATATTCTTCGGCCATCAGGTGGCGATCTATTCGGACCGGGCGGCGGAACTCTTCAATAATTCATTCCATCGGAGGCTTGGGCCGGCATCATGAGAACCGAAGAATTTCTTACTCGCCTCGACGATGAGATGCTCGACTATTTCCGGGAAATGGTCGATGTGTTGATGGAGCGTTTCGGCGTATCGCGGGCGGAGGCCGTCGCCAGAATTAACGAGAGGTACGCAGACGAGGATATCAGCGGCATGAATCAGGACCTCATGTGCCACGAGATGCCGGAATTCTGGGCCTACCACCTCTACTTCAAGCCCACGCAGGACGCACGGCCGCTTCCCTCAGGTGACCCGAACGTGGACGGCGACCTCTCGGAGTGGGAGGTCCGCCCGCTGCCGCCCAAGGACTCGCCGGTGTGGACCCTCCAGGACGAGTCGGACGGTTGATGGTGCTGACCTGACAGGGGAGGGCAGGGTGAAGGCACCGTTCCGCTTGCAGTACGAATTCGCCCGTAGGCAGGAGAAGTGATGCGTATCAGCAGCGGAGCTGTTCGGGTCTCTCCCTGGGCGTGCATTCCATAAAATGCCGCGTTCGGACATTGCGATGCAGTTCACCATCACGTCACGGAACGCGGCAACCCTCGACGCCTGGCATGGCGTGTTCGTAGAACACGCAGAGGCGTCTTCCCAGATTGCCCCGTGCCCCGAAAGCACAGTCGACGCCGCTCCGCGTACCTGAATCCTGGACTGGCTGCGGCTCGCGGCTGGCTCCGAAGCATCGATGACCTCGACGAGCGGGATGCTGCATTCGAGCAAGGCGTGCCGCGTCTCGGCGCACCAGCTATCGGACTGCAGGTGATTGCACCATGAGAGACACGATGGTGGTTTTTGTCGGCGTTTCGGACTGAGGTGTGGAGCGGTCGCGGGTCTTGCCGGAGCTGCGGGAGAAAGTCACGGCACCGGCGCCGTAGGGGAAGAGACACATGTCAGGTGTGGCTGCGACGGAGAGCCGGGCGATGGAGTAAGTGGACTCCGCCGTCGTCGGCCAGGGGTACGTACGGCAGGGAGAGAGCTGTCGAAGTGGCGGCCGCCGTTCCCGATGTACCAGTCCCTGGAGCCAGCCGCGAGCACTGCGATATTACGGCGGTGACCTAGAGATGAGTGGCGAACTCCGACCGGTTTGGTCCACCTTGACGGACCAGGTCATGCGGAAGTCCGGGTGGTACCCCGGCCGTTCAGTGCCGACTGTCACGTGGGAAAGCATTCTGCGGGAACACGGTGGATTCGAAATCCATGAGTCGGGGCGGCAGTTCCTCGCTGAATTCGGGGGCCTGGATAACGAGGGGTGGCCGCCGGGACCGATCACGGCGCAGTCGCCGTTCCGGCTCGACCCCCTCACCGCCGAGTGGGACGAGGAGACCTTCGCCAGGCTCAGCGAGGAAGCCGGAGCCGATCTCTACCCCGTCGGCCAGGCAAACCGCCGTACGAGCTATCTGGGCGTGGCAGCGGATGGCGCGGTCTACATCGGCAAGGACAGGGCCCGACTGCTGGCGAGAACCCCCGCTGAAGCACTGGAGCAGCTCGTCGAGACACGATGCACCGACGCTCCCCTGCCGCTCGTGCCGGTGGAACCTCCCCCGGTTCGAAATCTCAGAGGTCATCAGGAATTGAGCACCGACACAGGGCAGCGGTGGTCCGCGGAGACCGGACAGGTGTTGCAGGCGGCTGGGTGGTACCCCGGCCGTTCAGTCCCTACCGCAACATGGGAAAGCATTTTGCGCGAGCACGACGGCTTCGAGATCCACGAGGCTGCGCAGCAGTTTCTGGCTGAGTTTGGGGCGCTGGCGGTCGAACGGGGGCAGAACTGGCCAAAAGCCTGGAGGGAATTCCGGCTCGATCCTCTTTTGGCCAAGTGGGATCACGAGATCTTCGAAGTGCTCAGCGAGGAGGTCGGAGCCGATCTCTACCCACTTGGTATGGCCGACCGCCGTAACCAGTACCTGGGCATGGCTCCCCATGGCAAGGTTTATGTCGGCATGGACTACGTCAGCCTGTTGGCGGACACCGGTGACAAGGCCATCGAGAAGCTCATCGAGGGGAACAAGTAAGCGGGAGGGCGCCGAGGTTGGGGACTGGGCCGGCGGCTGGCCCGGCGTGAGAGTGCGGCACAGAAGATGACTGAAGAATCTTGGCAAGAGGCGAAGCGAAGGTATCCGGTGGGGTCCACTGCTCGGGGAAGGGTCAAGGACCGGTTCGGCTTCGGAGTTTTCCTGGAACTTGAGGGCGCTCCCGAGGTCCATGGCTTCATTGATCTCCTTTCGTACAACCCGGACGGCACGATCAACGATCCTGATGCCGCCCCCGTCCCGCTGCCCCAGGTCGGGGAGTTTGTCGAGGGGGTAGTCGCGATGCATGTCGACCGTGACAGGCAGATCCGGATCCGAGTCGGTCTTCCGTACTGGGAGTTGTGGCCCCGCGAGCCGGAGCAGACGGACTAGGAACCCTCATGGATCTGACCGGTCACGCGACCGACTTCGTCGCGGACTCGACATTCCCCGCGGCCATGCGGCGTTTCGTCCGACGGCGGCACGAGCTGTGGCCGGGACTGTTCCTCCAGGGAGAACTGCTCGTTTCCGGCGCTCTGGCCGCCGACTGGTGTCTGACAGAAGTGGAGGACGGCGACTACTCGGGCGTCGTCACCTTCTCCTCCGGCCAGGAGATGGAGGACTTCTGGGAGGAGAACGGTTACGCGCTCGACGCATCGGGGGAAGGGCCGTACGCGGTCTTCTATCGACTCCAACTGGAGCCGCTGCATGCGAAGACGGTGACCGGAGTCCGCTCCGCGTCCCCGGAGGCCGCAACGGCCGTCGAGGGAACGGGGCTTCTCCTGTCCGAGTACTTCGCGGTCAGTGTGGTCACGCCTGAGGACCCGGCGTCCGATCCGTTCTCCGAGAGTGTCGTGAACGATTTCGTGGCATCGTTCGGTGCCTCGGATCGCCCTGATCGTGGTTGAGGTCGGTTATGTCGTCCGAGTGGGACTGGGAGAGCGGCGAGGGTCTGCTGGGTATCGACGACCCCGGCGAGTGGGATGCTGCGTTCGAGCGTGGCGAGCCGCGTCTCGGTACAGCAGCTATCGGGTTGGCGTTCCAGTGCTCGCTGGAGGAGGCGTCGCCTCGGATTGTCAGGGCGATGCAGTTGCCGAACCGCCATCAGCGGGGGTTCGCGTTCACCGCGGCGGGCACCGCGGCGCGGCTCAACGGTGAGCTGACCCCGGAGCTGTACGGCGCACTGCGTGCGGAAGGTCGTCGTGGCTTCGCCGAGAACGCCATCGACGACACGTTGACGTTCGTGCCGTTCCGGCAGCTGCCGCCGTGGTTCAAGTGGCAGAAGGTCGCGTCAAGGGTGCGGGACAAACTGGAGACCTGGCGGCTGGAGTCCGCGTACGCGGTCAGTGACGCTTGGCAGGCCCTGCGCCGACGCCGCTGACGGAAGGGGATTCGGCTGTGGCGTCCAAGTGGGACTGGAAGTCCGGCGAAGGGGTGTCGCAGGTCGACGACCCTGCCGAGGTGGACGCCGCATTCGAGCGGGGTGAGTGGCCTCTCGGTTCGGCGGTGATCGGGTTGGCCTTCAACTGTTCGCTGGCCGAGGCGTCGCCCCGGATTGTCAGGGCGATGCAGTTGCCGGACCGTGATCAGCGGGGGTTCGCGTTCACCGCGGCGGGTGCCGCGGCGCGGCTCAATGGGGAGTTGACCCCGGAGCTGTATGCGGCCCTGCGTGCCGAAGGGCCCGGCGGTGTCGCCGAGCACCCCATCAGAGACACACTGACGTTCGTGCCATTCCGGAAGCTGCCGCCGTGGTTCAAGCGACGGTGGGTGTTTGTGACTGTGCGGAACAAGCTGGAGGGCTGGTGGCTGCGGTCCGAGGACGCGGTCGCGGATGCCTGGCGGGTCCTGCGCGGACGCCGCTCCTGAGCGGGTCTCACGCCAACAGGCCCGAAGAGGCACAACCATGGCCCGGGGCTGTCTCGCCTCGGTGTGGCCTTCACTCCGAACGTCCGTACCTAGTAACTTCACTTGTGCGTATGTGTGGTTGACAGGGTTTGGCGTGACGGGGGTTGCGTGATGGCGGGGTATCGGCCGACGGATTGGCATGTCCTGGACTTGGAGAAGGATCCGACGCCGGGGGATCCGGACCGGGTGCGGTCTTTGGCGAAGAGTCTGCATGACTTCGCCGATGACGTGCAGGACGCGCTGCGGCTGGTGAAGGGGATGGCGGAGGAGGAGGCCGTCCTGACGTGGGTGGGCAAGACCGCCGAGGTGTTCCAGGACGAGTTCTCCGGGGTTCCGAAGAACCTGAAGAAGCTCAAGAAGTCCTACGACTTGGCCGGTGACGCGCTGGCGGCGTACTGGCCCAAGCTGGAGCGCGCCCAGGCGCTGGCCGACAAGGCGCTGGCCAAGGGCCGTGAGGCGCAGGCCGATCTCTCCTCCGCCAAGTCCCGCCTGTCCACGGCCGATTCATGGGTGAGTCGGGCGACCAAGGAGGCGGACAAGTACGAGGAGGACAAGAAGGCGGGCAAGGATGTCCCGAAGCCGGACGAGGACAAGGTCCGCGCCGCCACTCGGGATGCGCAGAACGCGGAGTCCGCGCAGACGTCCGCGCAGTCGGATGTCAACTCGGCCCAAAGCGCTCTGGACGCGGCGAAGAAGATGGCCGCCGACGCGCGGCAGATGCGCGAGGACGCCGCCGGCGAGGCGAAACGCAAACTCGACGAGGCCTCCGACGCGGGTATTCAGAACCGTAAGTGGTACGAGGAGGTCGGGGACTGGTTCGAGGACAACTGGGACACCATCGTCGCGGTCTGCAAGGTCGTCGTCGCCGTCCTCGGGGTCATCGCGCTGATCATCGGCGGGCCGATCCTCGGCGCGATCGTCCTGGTCGCCGCGCTGGTCGTGCTGGCCGACACCCTCAACAAGTACGCGAAAGGCCAAGCTTCCCTGTGGGATGTGGCGTTCGCCGCGCTGGACTGCATCCCCGGCATGAAGGGTTTGACCAGCCTCCGCGGACTTGCCAAGGGTCTCAAAGGCCTCAAGGGCGGCCTCAAGGGCATGGCGGCCGGCGTACGCGGTCTCGGCAAGGGCGCCCGGAGCATGCTCGCCCGCGGTCAGGACGCTTTCGCACGCAACGCGAAGGCGATCATGGCGAAGCTGACCGACCCGATCGACCTGGCGACCGGGAAGATGTACCTGCCGCAGACGGACATCGAACTGCCGGGCCTGCTGCCGCTGGTGCTCTCCCGCAGGGTGGAATCCGGATACGGCGTCGGCTGGTGGTTCGGCCCCTGCTGGGCCTCAACTCTCGACGAGCATCTGGAGATCGACGCCCAGGGTGTCGTCTACGTCACCGAGGCCGGACAACTCCTGCCGTATCCGCACCCCGAGGGCCCCGACGCACCGATACTGCCGGAGGCGGGCCAGCGCTGGCCACTGCGTCGGCTCGACGACGGTGGCTACGCCGTGTTCCAGACGGACACCGGTCACACCCGATTCTTCACCGCTCCTGAGGGCGGGGTGGCCCGGCTGCGGCAGATCACCGACCGCAACGGGCACTCCATCACGTTCGACCACGACGAGTACGGAGCCCCGACCGCGGTACGGCACTCCGCCGGCTACCACGTCAAGGTCGACACGGAGGACGGTCGGGTCATCGCGCTTCACCTGGTGGGCGCCGCGGCGGACGGCACGGACGTCACGGTGAAGCGGTTCGGCTACACGGACGGCCTGCTCACCGAGGACATCAACTCCTCGGGGCTGCCGCTGCGTTACCGCTACGACGAGCGCGGCCGGGTTATCTCCTGGACCGACCGCAACGACTCCGGATACACATACACGTACGACGAACTGGACCGCTGTATCGCCGAGAGCGGCGAGGGCGGGCACTTCACGCTCACCCTCGACTACGACCAGACGCTGCCCGAATACCCGGGCCACAAGGTCACTGTCCTCACGACCGCCGAAGGCGCGGTATCCCGCTTCGTCGTCAACGACGCCTGCCAGGTGATCGCCGAGATCGATCCGCTCGGCCACACCACACGCACGACCTACGACCGCTACCACCACCTCACGTCCCAGACCGATCCGCTCGGTCATGTCACCGAGTACGTGAACGACGAGGCGGGCCACCCGCTGGTGATCCGCCGTCCCGACGGCCGCGAGACCAGGGCGACGTACAACGAACTCGGTCTGGTCACCGAGACCGTGCTACCGGACGGCCTTCGCTGGGCCCGTACGTACGACGAGCGCGGCAACGGCCTCACCCTGACCGATCCGACGGGAGCCACCAGCCACTTCGCGTACGACGAGCACGGTCGGCTCACGGAGTTCACCGACGCGCTCGGCCGAACCACACACCTCACCTGCGATCAGGCAGGCCTCACTGTGGAGGCGGTCGATCCGCTCGGCGGCCGTACCCGCTTCGAGCGCGACGCCTTCGGTCGGCCGGTCGCCGAGACAGGCCCGATGAACACGATGACCCGCTGGGAGTGGACCACCGAGGGCAACCTGATCCGCCTTGTACGCCCGGACGGGGCCAACGAGTCCTGGACGTACGACGCCGAGGGCAACTGCCTGAGCCACACCGACGCCGGGGGCGCGCAAACGCACTACGAGTACAGCCACTTCGATCTGCTGACCGCTCGGACCGAGCCCGACGGCGCGCGCTACCGCTTCGAGTACAACGCACAGCTCCAGCTGACCCAGGTGACCAACGCGCATGGGCTGACCTGGGACTACACGTACGATGCCGCCGGACAACTGGTCGCCGAGTCGGACTTCGACGGCCGCATCGTCGGCTACGAACGCGACGCGGCGGGACGGCTCATCTCCCGTAGGACCCCTCTCGGGGAGATCATCCGCTACACCCATGACGCGCTGGGACAGTTGACACGCACCGAGGCTGGGGGCCGGGCAACCGACTTCACATACGATCCGGCGGGCCAGCTGGTGCGCGCGCTGTGGCCGGACGGAGAGCTGACCCGCACCTACGATCCGGCAGGGCGGCTGACCGCCGAGACAGTCGACGGACGCACCCTGCACCTGGCCTACGACGCCGTCGGCCAGCTCGTCGAGCGGCGGACGCCCTCCGGGGTGCGCACCGTCTACACCTACGACGCGGCAGGTCAGCGCACGCAACTCGCCACAGCGGGACGAACGCTCGCGTCCGCCTACGACGCCGCGGGCCGCGAAACGAGCCGACGCTGGGGCAACGCGGTGCACATGTACCAGAGCTGGGACGCCGTAGGCCGGCCGCTGAGCCGGCAGCTGACCGCTCCGGGCGGCCCGGTATTGCCCCCGCAGGACCACACCTGGCGCCCGGACGGCGCGCTGACCATGGCCGGCGATCAGCGGTACACGCAGGACCGTGCCGGGCGGGTCACCGAGGTGCGCGGACCCGACTGGACGGAGTCTTACGCCTACGACGAGTCGGGCAACCAAGCCGAGGCCCACTGGCCCTCCGGTCACCCCGGAGCCGAAGCCGTCGGGGCGCGTACGTACGAGGGCACCCGCCTCATGTCGGCCGGAAGCGTCCACTACGAGCACGACGCGGGCGGGCGCCTCACCTCCCGTCGCCGCACCCGTCTGTCGCGCAGGCCAGACGTGTGGCAGTACACCTGGGACGCCCAGGACCGGCTGACCTCGGTCACGGTGCCGGACGGCACCGTCTGGCGCTATCGCTACGACCCGTTCGGGCGCCGTATCGCCAAGCAGCATCTGTCCGCCGACGGCAGCTCGGTGCTGGAGGAGACGCTCTTCACCTGGTACGAGGCGACGCTGGTCGAGCAATCCAGTGCGTCCGTACAGTGGCCGAGTGTGCAGACCCTGACCTGGGAGTTCGACGAGGGCGGGGTGGCACCGGTTGCCCAGACGGACCGCTACACCTCCGCCTCTGCCGCTGCTTCGGCCCCCCAGGACGAGATTGACGCCCGCTTCTACGCCATCGTGACCGACCTCATCGGCACGCCCACCGAACTCCTCGACGAGACGGGCACCGTCGCCTGGCGCAGGTCCTCGACCCTGTGGGGCTCCACGACCTGGAACCCGGACGCCACCGCCTACATCCCGCTGCGTTTCCCCGGCCAGTACCACGACCTGGAGACTGGCCACCACTACAACGTGCACCGGCACTACGACCCTGAGACCGGGAGGTACCTCAGTGCCGATCCGCTCGGCCTGCTCCCGGCCCCCAACCCCGTCGCCTACGTCCACAATCCGCTGACGTGGGCCGACCCTCTCGGGCTTTCCCCGTACGCGCCGATTCGGATCAAGCCCGGCCAACAGCTGAGCGGGGCTTACAAGTTGAGCCCGCCGGAGATGGAGTTCGTGAAGGCGCTGATGGCGCGGAAACCGAATCTGCACGTGTACCGGACACATGGTGAGAAGTTCCAAGGCGACTTCATGGCTGTGGACATGTCGGACCCCAAGAACCTCGTGGCATTCGTCGTCGACCATAAAATGGGTGGCGGAAACGCCGGACAGCAGCTCAAGAATGCGATGGAAGCCGCACGGCACGTCAACATCACGGATCCCAGCAGGGTCATCACGGGGTCGGGTGACACTCCCAAGCTGTTGGAGCTCATGAGCCGCGGCCGAGGGGAATGGAACAGATAATGATCGTCTTGCCGTCCAGGCTCAACGACCTGTTGGGCGACGTGGATGACACCAGGGCGGCGACGCTGGCCCTGGACTTCGCGGAGCACGCGGTCGAACTCCAGGCGGACGCACTCGACCCCAAGATGCGGAGCGCGTACGCCGAGTACGTTGCCGCCGCCCGCGAGGCGATCGCGCTCGGGCGGGCGAACGACCGGCTCGTCCGGGCATACGACGTCTTCTTCGAGGTCGGCTGGGAATTCCCCGGGCACTCCGATGTGACAGGTGTCGCGGATTCCGCCATCCGGCTCGGCTGCCAGCAGATGCTCATGGACGTCGGCGCGATGAACGAGGCGGGCAGGACCAATCCGACCTGCCAGTACATCGCCCGCCGGGCCCAGTCGGACGTAGGCCGCTGGTACGCCCAGCTGGCGTCGGCCGATGCCGACCGCCGTCAGGCGGACCGTGCCGCCCGCTGGGAGGAGGCCCGTTGGCAACTGCTCCATGTGATCACCACGGAGCCGAATCCGCATGCCGCGGACGCCGGATAAGCGATGGCGCGTGACTGGTACCGAGGCGGCCAGTGGGACCAAGTGCCGGAGTCGGTCCTTGAGATGATCGCCCGGTGCGATGCGGAGCGGCTGGAGGTGGAGCGGTCGCGGGTCGCGCCGGAGCTGCGGGAGAAGATCACGGCCCCCGAGTACTCGGTGGCGGACCGGTTCGCGTCCTGGGAGCGCGTGGTGCGCCGGATGGAGCCGGGCTGGTCGAGTGAGGACTTCTGTCCCGTCAGCGCGTACAGCAACGACCTGGACTCCCGGGACTCGCTGGACGAGGTGATGCACGCACTGCCCACGGAGGCGCGTGAAGGCGCGTTGGGAGGGCTGCTGGCGCGGCTGGACGCGCGCTTCTGTGCCGCGAGCCTCCCGGACCCGGAGCGCTCCCTGCGCCCCTGGGTACGCCCGACGAACCAGAAACCCGAGGCTGAGCTCGCGGAGTGGTGGAAACGCAAGCCGGTTCGCGAGCCCTGGGACTGATGTCTGATGCAGCTGGATGACCTGCATGGTTGGTACGGCCGGTTGCGGGCCGAGTTGGACGTGGCGCGGTTCGAGGTCGGATGGCGGGGACCGGAACCCGGCCGGGCCAAGGCGAGCGCGTGACTGAGCGTCGACGGGCCCGAGCGGTTGGGTGAGCTGGTGGTCTGGGAGACCGGTGAGGCGCAGCTGCAGTTGGGGGATGTGGCCGGCGGGCTGGTCACCGACGAGAGGATGTGGGCTGGCGGACGCGGAGCAGCTTGCGACCGCTGTGGGCAGGATGACCGCATGGGCGGCAGGTGGGGCATGACCCGAGGTCTCGGCGTCCTTGCGGGCGGATAGGAGGACCATGGCGCGTACCACTCCCGAGCGCCCCGTGGACATCGAGGAAGTCATTCCCGAGCTGTCCGGATACCGCGGGCTCGGTACCCGGCTGCACCCACGGCCGGGGGCTCCCCGCCCGGAGCAGAGTTCCGTCGGAGGGCCGTTCCTGTGGCCCGCGGACGAGCCGTGGCCCACGTGTACGGAGCCGCACAGGCGTCGGTTCGGTGAGCGCCTCAGCGATGTCCGTCTGCGTCGGAAGATCCTCGCCGAGGCATGGAGCCGACGACCGGGCCCCGGACAGTCCGAGGGGCCGACGGACGAGGAGTTCGAGCTCCTCCGCTCTCTCCGACGGGGGCGGCACGCCCCCTGGCTGGCCGATACGGACCCGATTCCGCTGATGCCGGTGGCCCAGTTGTACACGCGCGACGTGCCGGGCCTGAGTCTGCCGGGCGATGCGGATGTGCTGCAGGTCTTCTGGTGTCCATTCAATGCGCACGGAGAGGAGCGGGGTGTCGCCGTGCACATGCACTGGCGAAAGACTTCCGACATCTCCGCGGTGCAGGCCGAGCAGCCGGAGCTGGAAGTCGTGGGGCGGGAAGAGTACGTACCGGACCCCTGCGTGCTGCACCCTGAGCAGGTCACGGAGCACCAGTGGGGAGACCTGCTGCCTTTCTCGATCCGTTCCCGCCTCGACGAGTGGGAGGACTGGGAGGACGAGGAAGCGGTCAGCTACCAGTTCGACCTCTCCGTCCCCCCGGGCTGGAAGGTTGGCGGATACGCCCCGTGGCCTCTCACCGGACCTCAGGAAATGGTGTGCGGGTGCGGGCGGCAGATGGAACTCCTGCTGACGATCGACAGCAGGGAATGGGACAAGGGAACCCGCAGCTGGATCCCGCTCGAGGACCGCGATGTGGCCGACACGGAGGCGAACACTCCGACGCAGATCGTCGTGGGGCGCGGCGGCCGTCTCATGGTCTTCGTATGCTCTTCCGACTGGTCGCATCCGCACCGGGTCGTCCTGCAGTAGGGCAGTAAGGCAGGCCTCACGGGCTGCGTAGCCGGTGTCACTCCCCGTTGCCGTCGACGGGTCAGGGCAGAGGCGCCAGAGCGCCGCGCGGCCCGCGTTTGACCCAGGTAACCCCCGGGGTACCCTCTACGGCTCGATTGGCCAGCTCCATGCCCCGTATGGCAGACTATCGGGGTTGCTCGGTTGAGTGCCGATGCTGCGCGCCTCCCGCCGGGAGGACCGGAAGCGAGTCCCACAGTACTCGTCGTTCCAACTGTCCCAAGGGCTGTAAGGGCCCCCACGGCAGCGCTGGGGCGGACGTACGGGAATCTTCCGGGAAGTGTCAGCGGGGTACCGGCCAGGCGCCCGGTGGGTGTTTCACCCTCGGTTCCGCGGTCGACGATCGCACCCCCTGGAAGGGATATCCCGTGTGGATATCTGTGTCAGCGAGGGAGCGACACGCCCGACCGCGTGGGTCGGAGGCAAGGCGCGAACCCCCGGGGTCGCCAGAGCGTTTTATTGAGAGACAGGACTACGGAGTAGCCATGGCGGGACAGAAGATCCGCATCCGGCTCAAGGCCTACGACCACGAGGTCATCGACTCTTCGGCGAAGAAGATCGTCGAGACGGTGACGCGCACTGGTGCGTCGGTCGCAGGCCCGGTGCCGCTGCCCACTGAGAAGAACGTGTACTGCGTCATCAAGTCGCCGCACAAGTACAAGGACTCGCGCGAGCACTTCGAGATGCGCACGCACAAGCGCCTGATCGACATCCTCGACCCGACCCCGAAGACCGTTGACTCCCTGATGCGACTCGACCTCCCGGCCGGTGTCGACATCGAGATCAAGCTCTGAGGCCGGTGATCTGAGAATGGCTAAGCAGATCAAGGGCATCCTGGGCGAGAAGCTCGGCATGACGCAGGTGTGGGACGAGAACAACCGTGTTGTTCCGGTCACCGTCGTCAAGGCCGGCCCGAACGTCGTGACCCAGGTCCGTACGAACGACGCCGACGGCTACGAGTCGGTCCAGATCGCCTTCGGCGAGATCGACCCGCGCAAGGTGAACAAGCCCCTCAAGGGCCACTTCGCCAAGGCCGACGTGACCCCCCGCCGTCACCTCGTTGAGATCCGCACGTCGGACGCCAGCGAGTACACGCTCGGGCAGGAGATCACCGCCGAAACCTTCGAGGCCGGCGTGAAGGTCGACGTCACCGGCAAAAGCAAGGGCAAGGGCTTCGCCGGTGTCATGAAGCGCCACAACTTCCGTGGCCTCGGCGCCGGACACGGCACCCAGCGCAAGCACCGCTCTCCCGGCTCCATCGGTGGCTGCGCCACCCCGGGCCGTGTGTTCAAGGGCCTCCGCATGGCGGGTCGCATGGGCAACGAGCGGGTCACCACCCAGAACCTGACCGTCCACGCCGTTGACGCGGAGAAGGGTCTGCTGCTCATCAAGGGCGCGGTTCCCGGTCCGAACGGCGGCCTCGTCCTGGTCCGCACCGCGGCCAAGGGGGCCTGAGGTAACCGATGAGCACTGTTGACATCCTTTCGCCGGCAGGCGACAAGGCCGGCACCGTCGAGCTCCCCGCGGAGATCTTCGACGTTGAGAAGGTCAGCATCCCGCTGATCCACCAGGTCGTCGTCGCACAGCTGGCCGCTGCCCGCCAGGGCACGCACAAGACCAAGACCCGCGGCGAGGTTCGTGGTGGCGGTAAGAAGCCTTACCGTCAGAAGGGCACCGGCCGCGCGCGCCAGGGCTCGACCCGCGCCCCGCAGTTCGCCGGTGGTGGCGTCGTGCACGGTCCCGTGCCGCGTGACTACTCGCAGCGGACCCCGAAGAAGATGAAGGCCGCGGCCCTGCGCCACGCCCTCACCGACCGGGCCCGCAACAACCGCGTCCACGTCGTCTCCGGCGTGATCGAGGGCGAGGCCCCGTCCACCAAGGCCGCCAAGACCCTGTTCGGCAAGATCAGCGAGCGCAAGAACCTGCTCCTGGTCGTCGACCGGGCCGACGAGGCCGCGTGGCTCTCCGCCCGCAACCTGCCCCAGGTGCACATCCTGGAGCCGGGCCAGCTGAACACGTACGACGTTCTCGTCTCGGACGACGTGGTCTTCACCCAGGCCGCTCTCGAGTCCTTCGTGTCCGGCCCGAAGGCCACTGACACCGAAGGGAGCGAGGCCTGATGGCTACCCGTCACCCCGCTATCGCCTCGAAGGCCGCCAAGGCCGCCAAGGCCGCGCGCGTCGCCAAGGCGAAGCGCATCGCGACCCAGGGCAAGTTCGACGTCGAGCCGACCCCGCTGAGCAAGAGCTACACGGACCCCCGTGACGTCCTGCTCAAGCCGGTCGTCTCCGAGAAGAGCTACGCGCTCCTCGACGAGGGCAAGTACACGTTCATCGTCGACCCGCGGGCCAACAAGACCCAGATCAAGGAGGCCGTCCAGGCGGTCTTCTCGGTCAAGGTCACCGGGGTCAACACGATCAACCGCCAGGGCAAGCGCAAGCGGACCCGTACGGGCTTCGGCCAGCGTGCGTCCACCAAGCGCGCGATCGTGACCCTCGCTGAGGGCGACCGTATCGACATCTTCGGCGGTCCGACCGCCTAAGGGCGGTCCGGATCGTCCGATATCGGACGAGGACTGAGAAATGGGAATCCGCAAGTACAAGCCGACTACGCCGGGCCGTCGTGGCTCCAGCGTCGCCGACTTCGTCGAGGTCACGCGGTCCACGCCGGAGAAGTCGCTGGTCCGCCCGCTGCACAGCAAGGGCGGCCGTAACAACGCCGGTCGTGTGACCGTTCGCCACCAGGGTGGCGGACACAAGCGCGCCTTCCGTGTGATCGACTTCCGTCGTCACGACAAGGACGGCGTGCCGGCGAAGGTCGCGCACATCGAGTACGACCCCAACCGCACCGCGCGCATCGCGCTGCTGCACTACGCCGACGGCGAGAAGCGCTACATCCTCGCCCCGCGCAACCTGCAGCAGGGCGACCGCGTCGAGAACGGTCCCGGGGCCGACATCAAGCCGGGCAACAACCTGGCGCTCCGCAACATCCCGGTCGGTACCACGATCCACGCGATCGAGCTCCGTCCGGGTGGCGGCGCCAAGTTCGCCCGCTCCGCCGGTGCCTCCGTGCAGCTGCTCGCGAAGGAGGGCCAGATGGCCCACCTCCGTATGCCGTCCGGTGAGATCCGCCTGGTCGACGTGCGCTGCCGCGCCACCGTCGGCGAGGTCGGCAACGCCGAGCAGAGCAACATCAACTGGGGCAAGGCCGGCCGTAAGCGCTGGAAGGGCGTTCGCCCGACCGTTCGCGGTGTGGCGATGAACCCGGTTGACCACCCCCACGGTGGTGGTGAGGGCAAGACCTCCGGTGGTCGCCACCCGGTCAGCCCCTGGGGCCAGAAGGAAGGGCGTACTCGTTCGCCGAAGAAGGCCTCGAACAAGTACATCGTCCGCCGCCGCAAGACGAACAAGAAGCGCTAGGAGCGGGTTTAGATGCCGCGCAGTCTCAAGAAGGGACCCTTCGTCGACGACCACCTGATCAAGAAGGTGGACGCCCAGAACGAAGCTGGTTCCAAGAACGTCATCAAGACCTGGTCCCGTCGCTCCATGATCATCCCGGCGATGCTCGGGCACACGATCGCGGTGCACAACGGCAAGACCCACATCCCGGTGTTTGTCACCGAGTCCATGGTCGGCCACAAGCTCGGCGAGTTCTCGCCGACGCGCACCTTCCGGGGTCACGTCAAGGACGACCGGAAGTCGAAGCGCCGCTAAGCGCGGGGTGAATGACCATGACAGACACTGAAGGGACAACCATGGAAGCCAGGGCCCAGGCGCGGTACATCCGCGTCACGCCCATGAAGGCCCGCCGAGTGGTGGACCTCATCCGTGGCATGGACGCCACGGAGGCTCAGGCGGTCCTGCGTTTCGCCCCGCAGGCCGCGAGCGAGCCGGTCGGCAAGGTGCTGGACAGCGCCATTGCCAACGCCGCGCACAACTACGACCACACCGACGCCGACAGCCTTTACATCTCCGAGGCGTACGTCGACGAGGGCCCGACCCTGAAGCGGTTCCGTCCGCGTGCCCAGGGCCGCGCCTACCGGATCCGCAAGCGGACCAGCCACATCACCGTGGTCGTCAGCAGCAAGGAAGGAACCCGGTAATGGGCCAGAAGGTTAACCCGCATGGGTTCCGGCTCGGTGTCACGACCGACTTCAAGTCGCGTTGGTACGCCGACAAGCTGTACAAGGACTACGTCAAGGAAGACGTCGCCATCCGTCGGATGATGACGTCCGGCATGGAGCGCGCCGGTATCTCGAAGGTGGAGATCGAGCGCACCCGTGACCGCGTGCGGGTGGACATCCACACCGCTCGTCCCGGCATCGTCATCGGCCGCCGTGGCGCCGAGGCCGACCGCATCCGCGGTGACCTCGAGAAGCTCACGGGCAAGCAGGTCCAGCTGAACATCCTCGAGGTCAAGAACCCCGAGACCGACGCTCAGCTGGTGGCCCAGGCCGTTGCCGAGCAGCTGTCCTCGCGTGTCTCCTTCCGCCGCGCCATGCGTAAGAGCATGCAGTCGGCGATGAAGGCGGGCGCCAAGGGCATCAAGATCCAGTGTGGTGGCCGTCTCGGCGGCGCCGAGATGTCCCGCTCGGAGTTCTACCGCGAGGGCCGCGTGCCCCTGCACACGCTCCGCGCGAACGTCGACTACGGCTTCTTCGAGGCCAAGACGACCTTCGGCCGCATCGGTGTGAAGGTCTGGATCTACAAGGGCGACGTCAAGAACATCGCCGAGGTCCGCGCCGAGAACGCCGCTGCCCGCGCCGGCAACCGCCCGGCCCGTGGTGGCGCTGACCGCCCGGCCCGTGGTGGCCGCGGTGGCGAGCGTGGCGGTCGCGGTCGCAAGCCGCAGCAGCAGTCCGCGCCGGCTGCCGAGGCCCCCAAGGCCGAGGCTCCCGCCGCCGCTGCCGCTCCGGCTGAGAGCACTGGAACGGAGGCCTGACCGACATGCTGATCCCTCGTAGGGTCAAGCACCGCAAGCAGCACCACCCCAAGCGCAGTGGTATGGCCAAGGGTGGTACTGAGGTCGCATTCGGCGAGTACGGCATCCAGGCGATCACCCCGGCGTACGTGACGAACCGTCAGATCGAGGCCGCTCGTATCGCGATGACCCGTCACATCAAGCGTGGCGGCAAGGTCTGGATCAACATCTACCCGGACCGCCCCCTCACGAAGAAGCCCGCCGAGACCCGCATGGGTTCCGGTAAGGGCTCCCCCGAGTGGTGGGTCGCGAACGTCAAGCCCGGTCGGGTGATGTTCGAGCTGTCCTACCCGAACGAGAAGATTGCGCGTGAGGCGCTTACCCGCGCTGCTCACAAGCTTCCGATGAAGTGCCGCATTGTCCGGCGCGAGGCAGGTGAAGCGTGATGTCGGCCGGTACCAAGGCGTCCGAGCTGCGCGAGCTGGGCAACGAGGAGCTTCTGGCGAAGCTTCGCGAGGCCAAGGAAGAGCTGTTCAACCTCCGCTTCCAGGCGGCGACCGGTCAGCTCGAGAACCACGGCCGTCTGAAGGCGGTCCGTAAGGACATCGCGCGGATCTACACCCTGATGCGTGAGCGCGAGCTGGGCATCGAGACGGTGGAGAGCGCCTGATGAGCGAGAGCAACGTGACTGAAGAGACGAAGGCCGGGCGCGGCTTCCGCAAGACCCGTGAGGGTCTGGTCGTCAGCGACAAGATGGACAAGACCGTCGTCGTCGCCGTCGAGGACCGCGTCAAGCACGCGCTGTACGGCAAGGTCATCCGCCGTACGAACAAGCTCAAGGCGCACGACGAGCAGAACGCCGCCGGTGTCGGCGACCGTGTCCTCCTCATGGAGACCCGGCCGCTCTCCGCGACGAAGCGCTGGCGCGTCGTCGAGATCCTCGAGAAGGCGAAGTAATCAAGCGGGGGTTTTGCCCCCGCTGCCCCTCGCTGGGGGCTCTGCCCCCAGCGCAGGTTTTCCGTCTCAAGAGGCCAAGTAATTCCTGCGGGAGCAACCCGCAGGACGGTTCCGCCAGGCTCGCAGGTTCGGCCCGAAGAGGTCCCTGCGGGAACCGGCAGACAAACAGGAGATAGACGTGATCCAGCAGGAGTCGCGGCTGCGTGTCGCCGACAACACTGGTGCGAAGGAGATCCTTTGCATCCGTGTGCTCGGTGGCTCCGGTCGCCGCTACGCGGGTATCGGTGACGTCATCGTCGCCACCGTCAAGGACGCGATCCCCGGTGGCAACGTGAAGAAGGGTGACGTCGTCAAGGCGGTCATCGTTCGCACCGTCAAGGAGCGCCGCCGTCCGGACGGCTCGTACATCCGCTTCGACGAGAACGCCGCCGTCATTCTGAAGAACGACGGCGACCCTCGCGGCACCCGTATCTTCGGCCCGGTAGGCCGTGAGCTGCGCGAGAAGAAGTTCATGAAGATCATCTCGCTCGCGCCGGAGGTGCTGTAAGCATGAAGATCAAGAAGGGCGACCTGGTCCAGGTCATCACCGGTAAGGACAAGGGCAAGCAGGGCAAGGTCATTGCCGCTTACCCGCGCGACGAGCGTGTCCTGGTCGAGGGTGTCAACCGGGTCAAGAAGCACACCAAGGCCGGTCCGACGGCTCGCGGTTCGCAGGCCGGCGGCATCGTCACCACCGAGGCGCCGATCCACGTCTCCAACGTCCAGCTGGTCGTGGAGAAGGACGGCAACAAGGTCGTGACCCGCGTCGGTTACCGCTTCGACGACGAAGGCAACAAGATCCGCGTTGCCAAGCGGACGGGTGAGGACATCTGATGACGACCACCACCAGCCCGCGTCTGAAGCAGAAGTACCGTGAGGAGATCGCGGGAAAGCTGCGTGACGAGTTCAAGTACGAGAACGTCATGCAGATCCCCGGTCTCGTCAAGATCGTGGTCAACATGGGTGTGGGCGACGCCGCCCGCGACTCCAAGCTGATCGAGGGCGCCATCCGCGACCTCACCACGATCACCGGTCAGAAGCCGGCCGTCACCAAGGCCCGCAAGTCCATCGCGCAGTTCAAGCTGCGTGAGGGCCAGCCGATCGGTGCCCACGTCACGCTCCGTGGCGACCGCATGTGGGAGTTCCTGGACCGCACCCTGTCGCTCGCGCTGCCGCGCATCCGCGACTTCCGTGGTCTGTCCCCCAAGCAGTTCGACGGCCGTGGCAACTACACCTTCGGTCTCACGGAGCAGGTCATGTTCCACGAGATCGACCAGGACAAGATCGACCGCGTCCGGGGTATGGACATCACCGTGGTCACCACGGCGACCAACGACGCTGAGGGCCGCGCGCTCCTTCGTCACCTCGGCTTCCCCTTCAAGGAGGCGTGAGCGAGATGGCGAAGAAGGCTCTGATCGCGAAGGCTGCTCGCAAGCCCAAGTTCGGCGTGCGTGGCTACACGCGCTGCCAGCGTTGCGGCCGTCCCCACTCCGTGTACCGCAAGTTCGGCCTGTGCCGCGTGTGCCTTCGTGAGATGGCTCACCGTGGCGAGCTGCCGGGCGTGACCAAGAGCTCCTGGTAATCCCCTCAATCAGGGATTTCAGAGGCTCTCGGTAAGTAAAGGGTTCGGTCAGGAGCCCACCCTTCCATGGCTTAGGCTTGGAGGGTTGGGCGCCTGACGCCCGTACGACTTACTACGCCGTAGGTCCACCGCGCCGCACCCGTCCCGTCTCGGATCGGGGAGAGGGATGGCGCACCAGGAAACCCCGGCGAGAGAGGCCGAAGGCCAATTTATGACCATGACTGATCCGATCGCAGACATGCTGACGCGTCTGCGTAACGCGAACTCGGCGTACCACGACTCCGTGGCCATGCCGCACAGCAAGATCAAGTCGCACATCGCGGAGATCCTCCAGCAGGAGGGCTTCATCACGGGCTGGAAGGTCGAGGACGCCGAGGTCGGCAAGAACCTCGTCCTGGAGCTGAAGTTCGGCCCCAACCGTGAGCGCTCCATCGCGGGCATCAAGCGGATCTCCAAGCCCGGTCTCCGGGTGTACGCGAAGTCCACCAACCTGCCGAAGGTGCTCGGCGGCCTGGGCGTGGCGATCATCTCCACGTCCCACGGGCTCCTCACCGACAAGCAGGCCGGCAAGAAGGGCGTAGGCGGAGAAGTCCTCGCCTACGTCTGGTAGCGGAAGGGAACGGAGGAAACAGCTATGTCGCGCATTGGCAAGCTCCCTATCGCGGTTCCCGCCGGCGTGGACGTCACCATCGATGGCCGTACGGTCGAGGTGAAGGGCCCCAAGGGCACCCTGTCCCACACCGTTGCCGCGCCGATCGAGGTCGTTAAGGGTGAGGACGGCGTTCTCAGCGTCACCCGCCCCAACGACGAGCGTCAGAACAAGGCCCTGCACGGCCTGTCCCGCACGCTGGTGGCGAACATGATCACCGGCGTGACCCAGGGTTACGTGAAGAAGCTCGAGATCAGCGGTGTCGGTTACCGCGTGCTGGCGAAGGGCTCCAACCTGGAGTTCTCGCTCGGCTACAGCCACCCGATCCTGGTCGAGGCCCCCGAGGGCATCACCTTCAAGGTCGAGGCTCCCACCCGTTTCTCGGTCGAGGGCATCGACAAGCAGAAGGTCGGCGAGGTCGCGGCCAACATCCGCAAGCTCCGCAAGCCCGACCCGTACAAGGCCAAGGGTGTCAAGTACGAGGGCGAAGTCATCCGCCGCAAGGTCGGAAAGGCGGGTAAGTAAGCCATGGCATACGGTACGAAGATCGCTAAGGGCGACGCTTACAAGCGTGCCGCCATCAAGCGCCGCCACATCCGGATCCGTAAGAAGGTCTCGGGTTCGGCGACGCGTCCTCGTCTGGTCGTGACGCGCTCGAACCGCCACATCGTGGCCCAGGTCATCGACGACATCAAGGGTCACACCCTGGCGTCGGCGTCGACCCTGGACACCACGATCCGCAGCGGCGAGGGCGACAAGTCCGCGCAGGCCAAGCAGGTCGGCGCCCTGGTCGCCGAGCGTGCCAAGGCTGCCGGTGTCGAGGCCGTCGTGTTCGACCGTGGTGGCAACCAGTACGCCGGGCGCATCGCCGCCCTGGCGGACGCCGCCCGCGAAGCCGGGCTCAAGTTCTGAGCCTGCCGTAGAGCTAGCGGAAACAGAGAGAGGTAATTCCAATGGCTGGACCCCAGCGCCGCGGTGGCGGTGCCGGTGGCGGCGAGCGGCGGGACCGGAAGGGCCGTGACGGCGGCGCAGCTGCCGCCGAGAAGACCGCATACGTTGAGCGCGTTGTCGCGATCAACCGCGTCGCCAAGGTTGTGAAGGGTGGTCGTCGCTTCAGCTTCACCGCGCTGGTCGTGGTGGGCGACGGTGACGGCACCGTGGGTGTCGGTTACGGCAAGGCCAAGGAGGTGCCGGCCGCCATCGCCAAGGGTGTTGAGGAGGCCAAGAAGCACTTCTTCAAGGTCCCCCGTATCCAGGGCACCATCCCGCACCCGATCACGGGCGAGAAGGCCGCGGGCGTCGTCCTGCTCAAGCCTGCTTCCCCCGGTACCGGCGTTATCGCCGGTGGCCCGGTGCGTGCTGTGCTCGAGTGCGCCGGCGTTCACGACATCCTGTCGAAGTCGCTCGGCTCGTCCAACGCGATCAACATCGTGCACGCGACCGTGGAGGCCCTGAAGGGTCTGCAGCGTCCCGAGGAGATCGCGGCCCGCCGCGGTCTGCCCCTCGAGGACGTCGCTCCCGCGGCTCTGCTGCGTGCGCGTGCCGGGGCTGGTGCTGCGTAATGGCTCAGCTCAAGATCACGCAGACGAAGTCGTACATCGGCAGCAAGCAGAACCACCGCGACACCCTGCGTTCGCTTGGCCTGAAGCGGGTCAACGACGTGGTCGTCAAGGAGGACCGCCCCGAGTTCCGCGGCATGGTGCACACCGTCCGCCACCTCGTGACGGTCGAGGAGGTCGACTGATCATGGCGGAGAACAACCCGCTCAAGATCCACAACCTCCGTCCCGCCCCGGGCGCCAAGACCGCCAAGACCCGTGTCGGTCGTGGTGAGGCGTCGAAGGGTAAGACGGCCGGTCGTGGTACCAAGGGCACGAAGGCCCGTTACCAGGTTCCGGAGCGCTTCGAGGGCGGGCAGATGCCCCTCCACATGCGTCTCCCGAAGCTGAAGGGCTTCAAGAACCCGTTCAAGACCGAGTACCAGGTCGTGAACCTCGACAAGCTGGCCGCTCTCTACCCCGAGGGTGGCGAGGTCACGGTGGCCGATCTGGTCGCCAAGGGCGCTGTTCGCAAGAACAGCCTCGTCAAGGTCCTCGGCCAGGGCGAGCTCTCCGTGGCGCTGCAGGTGACGGTCGACGCCGTCTCCGGCTCCGCCAAGGAGAAGATCACCGCCGCCGGCGGTACCGTCACCGAGCTCGTCTGAATACTCCGGACGTCTCGATGACTTGAGCGATCCCGACCGGGGATGCCCCACAAATGGGGCATCCCCGGTTGGTCGTTCCAAGGTGCCCCTTCTCGCCGGTATGGTGGCGAGCACTGTTGCTCTGTTCCATGCGGGGCTCCGCCCCGGGGCCGGCCGGCGTACCCACGGGGGAACTCTGGACGGCTTTTGGCTGTTAGTTAGCTGTCCGTTACTTATTCGTCGAACCTCAAGACCGTCACCTCTGACGCAGTTGCGCGGGGGTCGCAGGAGGCACCGTGCTCACCGCGTTCGCCCGGGCGTTCAAGACGCCCGACCTGCGCAAGAAGCTGCTCTTCACGCTCGGCATCATCGTGGTCTACCGGATCGGTACGCATATCCCGATCCCGGGCGTCGACTACAAGAACGTCCAGACCTGTATCGACAACGCCAACGCGAGCCAGGGCCTGCTGGGCCTGGTCAACATGTTCAGTGGTGGCGCGCTGCTGCAGATCACGGTCTTCGCGCTCGGCATCATGCCGTACATCACGGCGAGCATCATTCTGCAGCTGCTGACCGTGGTGATCCCGCGTCTGGAAGCCCTCAAGAAGGAGGGCCAGGCCGGTACGGCGAAGATCACGCAGTACACCCGTTACCTGACGGTGGCGTTGGCCATCCTCCAGGGCACCGGCCTGGTGGCCACCGCTCGCAGCGGCGCGCTGTTCCAGGGCTGCCCGGTCGCCACCCAGATCGTGCCTGACCAGTCGATCTTCGTGACGATCACGATGGTCATCACGATGACGTCGGGTACCGCTCTCGTGATGTGGCTCGGTGAGCTCATCACCGACCGCGGCATCGGCAACGGCATGTCGATCCTGATGTTCATCTCGATCGCCGCCACCTTCCCGTCCGCGCTGTGGGCCATCAAGCAGCAGGGCGACCTCGCGGACGGCTGGATCGAGTTCGGCACCGTGATCGCGGTCGGCCTCGTGATGGTCGGCCTGGTGGTCTTCGTCGAGCAGGCACAGCGCCGCATCCCGGTCCAGTACGCGAAGCGGATGATCGGCCGCCGCTCCTACGGCGGCACGTCCACGTACATTCCGCTGAAGGTCAACCAGGCGGGCATCATCCCTGTGATCTTCGCCTCGTCGCTGCTCTACATCCCGGCGCTGATCGCGCAGTTCGCGGGTGGGAACTCCGGCTGGAAGACCTGGATCGAGCAGAATCTCACCAAGGGTGACCATCCGATTTACATCAGCACGTACTTCGTACTGATCGTGTTCTTCGCCTTCTTCTACGTGGCCATCTCGTTCAACCCCGAGGAAGTCGCGGACAACATGAAGAAGTATGGTGGCTTCATCCCGGGCATCCGGGCTGGCCGGCCGACCGCTGAGTACTTGGGATACGTACTCAACCGGATCACCTGGCCGGGTTCGCTGTACTTGGGTCTGATCGCTCTCGTGCCGACGATGGCGTTGGTCGGTTTCGGAGCAAACCAGAACTTCCCGTTCGGTGGAACCAGCATCCTCATCATCGTGGGTGTGGGTCTGGAGACGGTGAAGCAGATCGAGAGCCAGCTCCAGCAGCGCAATTACGAAGGGTTCCTCCGCTGATGCGAATCGTCCTCGTCGGGCCGCCCGGTGCCGGCAAGGGAACGCAGGCTGCGTTTCTTGCCAAGAACCTGTCGATCCCGCACATCTCCACGGGCGACCTCTTCCGGTCCAACATCAACCAGAAGACGGAACTCGGCAAACTTGCCAAGTCCTACATGGACGCGGGGAACCTGGTACCGGACGAGGTCACGATCGGCATGGCCCGGGACCGTATGGAGCAGCCGGACGCCGCGAACGGCTTCCTGCTGGACGGCTTCCCGCGCAATGTCTCGCAGGCCGAGTCGCTGGACCAGGCGCTGAAGGCCGACGGGGTGGAGCTGGACGCGGTCCTGGACCTGGAGGTCCCCGAGGGCGAGGTGGTCAAGCGCATCGCCGGCCGCCGCATCTGCCGCAAGGACTCGAGCCACGTCTTCCACGAGTCGTACAGCCCGCCGAAGAAGAAGGGCGTCTGTGACGTCTGTGGCGGCGAGCTGTACCAGCGGGACGACGACACCGAGGAGACCGTCCGTAAGCGGCTGGAGGTCTACCACACGCAGACCGAGCCGATCATCGACTACTACCGGGCGCAGGGTCTGGTCGTGACGATCTCGGCGCTCGGCAAGGTGGACGAGGTCACCAAGCGTGCGATGGAAGCGCTCCAGCGCAAGGATGACGAGGACGACCGGGACGACGCCTAGGGCCTTGCGGCCCGGTTGTCCCGCTGTTCGGCCGCGGTGCCCGTGACGGGTGCCGCGGCCGTACTGTTGTGTACGTAGCTTTGTACGCGACGCTTTGTACACGACCGAGTTGTTGACGTAGCCGAACCTTCGGCTGAGAACCCGCCGGGCTTCGGCAGAAAAGACGGAGAGCGCAGGCCCTCATGGTGCAGATAAAGTCCCCCGAGCAGATCGCCAAGATGCGTGAGGCGGGCCTTGTCGTCGCCGCCATCCACAAGGCGACGCGGGAAGCGGCGGTGCCGGGGGCCACGACCAAGGACCTGGACGAGGTCGCCCGCAAGGTGCTGGACGAGCACGGGGCGAAGTCGAACTTCCTGGGGTACGGAGGCTTTCCCGCCACGATCTGCACCTCCGCGAACGAGGTCGTCGTGCACGGCATCCCGAGCGAGGACGTCGTCCTCAAGGACGGCGACATCATCTCCATCGACGCGGGCGCCATCGTGGACGGGTGGCACGGTGACGCCGCGTACACCGCGTTCGTGGGCAGCGGCCACGCCCCGGAGCTGATCGAGCTCTCCCGGGTGACCGAGGAGTCGATGTGGGCGGGCATCGCGGCGATGAAGCAGGGCAACCGGCTGGTCGACGTGTCGCGTGCCATCGAGACGTACATCCGCCGCCAGCCCAAGCAGGGCGGCGGCCGGTACGGGATCATCGAGGACTACGGCGGCCACGGCATCGGCACGGAGATGCACATGGACCCGCACCTGCTGAACTACGTCGAGCGGCGGCGGGGTAAGGGGCCGAAGCTGGTGCCCGGCTTCTGCCTGGCCATCGAGCCCATGGTGTCCCTGGGCACCCCGAAGACCGAGGTCCTCTCGGACGACTGGACGGTCATCACCACGGACGGTTCGTGGTCGTCCCACTGGGAGCACTCGGTGGCGCTGACGGAGGCCGGTCCCCTGGTACTGACGGCTCCGGACGGCGGCAAGGCCAAGCTCGCGGAGTACGGGGTCACGGCCGCGCCGGACCCACTGGCCTGACGGTGGCCGGGGCGGCGACGGCTGGTCGGAGGCCGGCGTAGCTGTTCGAAGCTTGTGGGGCGCTCTGGGCGCCGAGCCCGCGAGGGCGGCGTCGGGGTTGGTCTGCGCAGCTTTTCGAGGCTTGTGTGGCGCCCTGGGCGCCGGCCCGCGATGGCGGGTGTCGAGGGCTGGTCGGGTGCCGGACGGGGGCAAGGTCAAGTTGGCCGAGTGTGGGCTGTCCGTCGGGTGCCGGTTTCGGTGCGCCGCATGATGATCTCCGATGCGGGGCAGTCTTTCTCGATTCGTCTTTCCGAGGGCCCTGACGTAGACTGACTCGTCGACTCTCGTGTATTCGCATGTCTGCATGCGGTAACGCTGAGTCGCTCAAGGTAGTCGATTCGAAGGGCGAAGCGTGGCCAAGAAGCAAGGTGCCATCGAGATCGAGGGCACTGTCGTCGAGTCTCTTCCGAACGCCATGTTCAAGGTCGAGCTCCAGAACGGCCACCAGGTCCTGGCACATATCAGCGGCAAGATGCGCATGCACTACATCCGCATCCTCCCTGACGACCGGGTCGTGGTGGAGTTGTCTCCGTACGACCTGACGCGTGGCCGGATCGTCTACCGATACAAGTAGATCTTGCCCGCACTCCGCTTCGGCGGGGTGGTGGCACTGACCCGGAGAACCTCACCCAATGAAGGTCAAGCCGAGCGTCAAGAAGATCTGCGACAAGTGCAGGGTGATCCGCCGTCACGGCCGGGTCATGGTCATCTGCGACAACCCGCGCCACAAGCAGCGCCAGGGCTGACGCACGACCCACCTTCTGCATCCGCAGATTCTTCGCGCGACGCAAGCAGTACATGTTCATACGCAGAGCCCGGATCCACTGTTCACAGGGATCCGACACCCCCGGTCGGAGGCCGGGGACCCAGTTCGTACCTCATACGGCGGCTGGGAGCCGGTTCTGCGGAAGACCTCCGAACGACAACTGGAGCCATTGAATGGCACGCGTTTCCGGTGTTGACATCCCGCGCGAGAAGCGCGTGGAGGTCGCCCTCACCTATGTGTTCGGCATCGGCCGGACTCTCTCGCAGAAGACGCTGGCCGAGACCGGCGTCAACCCGAACACCCGCGTTCGCGACCTCTCCGAGGAGGAGCTGGTCAAGATCCGCGAGTACGTGGACAACAACATCAAGACCGAGGGTGACCTCCGTCGTGAGGTTCAGGCCGACATCCGCCGCAAGGTGGAGATCGGCTGCTACCAGGGCCTGCGTCACCGTCGTGGCCTGCCCGTCCACGGTCAGCGCACCAGCACCAACGCCCGCACCCGCAAGGGCCCGCGTCGCGCCATCGCCGGTAAGAAGAAGCCGGGCAAGAAGTAGTCCGCAGCGGACCACGCTTCATCAGCGGTCTTCGCTGTAGGACCGACCACCTCCCTGTAGGAGTAAAGACATGCCCCCCAAGGGTCGTCAGGGCGCTACCAAGAAGGTGCGCCGCAAGGAAAAGAAGAACGTCGCTCACGGCCACGCGCACATCAAGAGCACGTTCAACAACACCATCGTTTCGATCACGGACCCGACCGGCAACGTGATCTCCTGGGCCTCCGCCGGCCACGTCGGCTTCAAGGGCTCGCGCAAGTCCACCCCCTTCGCCGCGCAGATGGCTGCCGAGTCGGCTGCCCGTCGCGCGCAGGAGCACGGCATGCGCAAGGTCGACGTCTTCGTGAAGGGCCCGGGCTCGGGTCGCGAGACGGCCATCCGTTCGCTGCAGGCGACCGGTCTCGAGGTCGGCTCCATCCAGGACGTCACGCCCACCCCGCACAACGGCTGCCGTCCGCCCAAGCGCCGTCGCGTCTGACGTACGGACGCTTGGTTTGAGGTTTTCGGGCGGTACGGCTCTTTATATGAGCCGTATCGCCCGTACCCTTGCAGTACCCCGCCGGGTGACCGTGCGGGTTCCGTCGGGCGTCAAATAGCGGGCGCCCACGAATGAAGGATCTGATCCACACATGCTGATCGCTCAGCGTCCCTCGTTGACCGAAGAGGTCGTCGACGAGTTCCGCTCCCGGTTCGTGATCGAGCCGCTGGAGCCGGGCTTCGGTTACACCCTCGGCAACTCCCTGCGTCGTACGCTCCTCTCCTCGATTCCGGGTGCGGCGGTCACGTCCATCCGCATCGACGGCGTTCTGCACGAGTTCACCACCGTGCCGGGCGTCAAGGAGGACGTCACCGACCTGATCCTCAACATCAAGCAGCTCGTCGTGAGCAGTGAGCACGACGAGCCTGTCGTGATGTACCTGCGCAAGCAGGGGCCGGGTCTCGTCACCGCCGCCGACATCGCGCCGCCGGCCGGTGTCGAGGTGCACAACCCCGACCTCGTCCTCGCCACGCTCAACGGCAAGGGCAAGCTGGAGATGGAGCTGACGGTCGAGCGCGGCCGCGGTTACGTCTCCGCGGTGCAGAACAAGCAGGTGGGCCAGGAGATCGGGCGTATCCCGGTCGACTCCATCTACTCGCCGGTGCTCAAGGTCACGTACAAGGTCGAGGCCACGCGTGTCGAGCAGCGCACCGACTTCGACAAGCTGATCGTCGACGTCGAGACCAAGCAGGCCATGCGTCCGCGTGACGCCATGGCTTCCGCCGGTAAGACGCTGGTCGAGCTGTTCGGGCTCGCCCGCGAGCTCAACATCGACGCCGAGGGCATCGACATGGGTCCGTCCCCGACGGACGCCGCGCTCGCTGCCGATCTGGCGCTTCCGATCGAGGAGCTCGAGCTCACCGTTCGGTCGTACAACTGCCTCAAGCGTGAGGGCATCCACTCCGTGGGTGAGCTCGTGGCTCGCTCTGAGGCCGACCTGCTCGACATTCGTAACTTCGGTGCGAAGTCGATCGACGAGGTCAAGGCGAAGCTGGCCGGTATGGGCCTGGCCCTGAAGGACAGCCCGCCCGGATTCGACCCGACCGCGGCGGCCGACGCCTTTGGCGCGGACGACGACGCGGACGCCGGGTTCGTCGAGACCGAGCAGTACTAAGAGCTCGGGACCGACGCCGGTTCTTGGCTGCGGGACCGTTGTGGCTGGTCGCGCAGTTCCCCGCGCCCCTATGGGGCGCGGGGTCTCCGACAGGCGACCGCCTGCTCGGATACTGACCCCGGTACCTGATACGGCCGGGGCAGACACCTAGGAGAAACACCATGCCGAAGCCCACCAAGGGTGCCCGTCTGGGCGGCAGCGCCGCGCACGAGAAGCTGCTCCTCGCGAACCTCGCGAAGGCGCTGTTCGAGCACGGCCGTATCACCACCACCGAGGCGAAGGCCCGCCGTCTGCGGCCGTACGCCGAGCGTCTGGTCACCAAGGCGAAGAAGGGCGACCTTCACAACCGCCGTCAGGTGCTCCAGGTCATCACGGACAAGAGCGTCGTCCACACGCTCTTCACCGAGATCGGCCCGCGGTACGAGAACCGTCCGGGCGGCTACACCCGTATCACCAAGATCGGTAACCGTCGGGGCGACAACGCGCCCATGGCGGTCATCGAGCTGGTGGAGGCGCTGACCGTGGCGCAGCAGGCCACGGGTGAGGCCGAGGCTGCGACCAAGCGTGCCGTGAAGGAGGACGCCCTCAAGAAGGAGGACGTGCTCACGAAGGACGCTCCGGAGGCCACCGAGGCTGCCGAAGAGGTCGAGGACGCGAAGCCGGCCGACGCCGAGGGCGAGTCCAAGGACGCCTGAGGTTTCGCCTTGCGTTGAGCGGGTCCGCCCTTCGGGGCGGGCCCGCTTTCGTGTCCCCGAGTCCTGAGAGGATCTAGGTGTGAGTGACGAAGTGCAGCCCGGGTTCGTACGGGTGCGGCTCGATCTTTCGTATGACGGGAGCGAGTTCTCCGGGTGGGCCAAGCAGGCCGGGGGGCGGCGGACCGTACAGGGGGAAGTCGAGGACGCCCTGCGTACGGTGACGCGGTCGAGGGACACCACGTACGAGCTGACCGTTGCCGGGCGGACCGATGCCGGGGTGCATGCCCGGGGGCAGGTCGCGCACGTCGATCTGCCTCAGGGGCTGTGGGCGGAGCACCGGGGGAAGCTGCTCAAACGGCTGGCCGGGCGGCTGCCCAAGGACGTACGGGTGTGGGCCCTGAGGGAGGCACCCAGCGGGTTCAACGCGCGGTTCTCCGCGATCTGGCGGCGATACGCCTACCGCGTCACCGACAACCCGGGCGGCGTCGACCCTCTCCTGCGGGGCCACGTCCTCTGGCACGACTGGCCCCTCGACGTCGACGCCATGAACGAGGCGGCCCAAGCCCTCGTCGGGGAGCACGACTTCGCGGCCTACTGCAAGAAGCGGGAGGGCGCGACGACGATTCGTACGCTGCAGGAGCTGAGCCTGAGCAAGGGTGCCGACGGGATCATCACCGCCACGGTGCGCGCCGATGCGTTCTGCCACAACATGGTGCGGTCGCTGATCGGGGCGCTGTTGTTCGTGGGGGACGGGCATCGGGCCCCCGACTGGCCCGGGAAGGTGCTGGCCGTCGGCGTCCGGGACTCCGCCGTGCATGTCGTACGGCCGCACGGGCTGACGTTGGAGGAGGTCGGCTACCCGCCGGACGAGTTGCTGGCCGCGCGGAACAAGGAGGCACGGAACAAGCGGACGCTGCCGCCCACGGGCTGCTGCTGAGACTTCTGCTGACAGGCTCTGCCCGGCGCAGCCGCTCTCGGCCGCTGTGCGCCCGCTGTGCGCGGCGGACGGTTACCGCTGCAGCTGGTGCGCGCCCGCCGCGATGGCCAGGGAGGCCGCGGCGAACAGCGGGACCGCCGTGATCGGCCGCCAGTCGCGCGCTCGGCTCCGCTCAAGGGTGTAGTGCATGATCATCGCGGCCAGCCAGGTGAGTCCGGTACCCAGGATGAACAGCGCGTAGGGCTTGAGGTCGGGGGAGAGCATCAACAGCAGCCAGTACACCGGCAGGTGCAACAGGTACATGCTGTACGAGATCTGGCCGATCTCCATCAGCGGCTTCATCTGGAGCACTCGGGCCAGCGGGCCGCGGTCCGTGCTGAGGCAGGCGGCCGTCAGCGCGATCAGGAAGGCGATGACCGCCAGTCCGCCCTTGTAGAGCCGGGGGTCGTGGTAGGTGCTCACCTCGACGCTGAGGTAGATCACCCCGGCCAGGGACGCGATCGCGGTGAGCGAGGCGAGGTGGTACGCGAAGCCGCCCTTGGCCTGGCGCCGCCCGCTCCGGTGCGCCCGCCGCTGCACCAGGTACACGACGAACGCGGCCGCCGCGCCCGCCATGAAGGCCACGGCGCGGGTGTGCGTCGCCAGGTACAGGTAGTCGGCGTCGTGGACGCCGCGCCTCCACAGCACCGGCGCGACCAGTGCCGAGGCGCCGCAGATCAGCACCGTGAGCACCGCGACCGGCAGCACGTGTCTGCGGAAGACGGCGAAGGACACGACGAGGACCAGCGGCCACACCACATAGAACTGCTCGGTCAGGCTCAGCGACCACAGGGCGGACAGCGGCTGTACGGTCCCGACGTGGTGGTCCGAGTACGCGTCACCGCGGGCGATCTGGGCCCAGTTGCCGACCTGAAGGAGCGCCCCGAGCGCCTGCTCCGAGATGACGCGGGCCTCCTTCGGCGGGCTGGTGAGACGGGAGACCGCCACGACCAGGGCGAGGGTCACCAGCAGGCCCGGCAGCAGCCGCTTGAAACGGCGGCGGTAGAAGCGGCCGATGCGGATACGGCCGGTGCGCTCCACCTCGCGGGTGAGGACGAGCGTGGTGAGAAAGCCGGAGAGGACGAAGAAGGCGTCCACGCCGAACAGACCGCTGCTGAACCAGTTGGTGTGGTAGAGCAGCACGGAGAGGATGGCGAGTCCGCGCAGGCCGTCGACGGCCCCGAAGCGGGTCCGCATGGGTGCGGGCTCCGGAGGCGGTTCCGGTCTTGGTGCCGGTGCCGGTGCCGGTTCCGGTTCCGGTTCCGGCCTTCGGACACGGCCCGGGATACCGCCGTCGATGGGCTCGGGGGCGTACGGCTCGTAGGGGTGGTGCTGGGGCTGCCTCGGGGCGATCTGGCCGACGTACTGCTGCGGCACGGGCGGACGGCTGTACTGCTGCTGTCCGTAGCCTTGCTGCCGGTACGGCTGTTGGGGGTAGCCCTGCTGCTGTGCGTAGCCCTGCTGCCCGTAACTGTGCTGTCCGTACGGCTGTTGCGGGTACGGCTGTTGCTGGTAGCCGTGCTGCCCGTACTGTCCCTGCCCGTACTGTTCCTGCCCGTACTGTTCCTGCCCGTACTGTTCCTGCCCGTACTGTTCCTGCCCCTCGTGCGGCTCCGCGTACGTCTCCCCATACGTCTCCCCATACGTCTGCACGTACGGCTGCTGCCCATGGCCGTCGGGGCCCGGGTGGTCAGCGGGCGGCCGGCGACGCATGGGGTGCTCCGGAGTGCGCGAGGTCCTGCGCTGTGCAGGGCCGCGGTGATGCCGATATCCGGACGCCGTGGGCGGGCAGGACGGCGCCGCAGGCGATGCGCAGGCCGGCGGGGAGTTCGTTGCCCTCCGCCACCTCGGCGTGGTCGCCGACGACCACGGCGTCCAGGACACTGCCCTCACCGATGCGGGCGTGCCGTCCCACGACGGAGGCATGCACGCTGGCCCGGGCGGCGATCACGGCGCCGGCCAGCACCACGCTGCCCTCGACGACCGCTCCTTCGCCGACCACTGCCCCGTCGGCCACGACCGTGCCCCCGCTGAGCAGGGCGTCGCGGTGCACCTGGGCACCGGGCAGTACCAGGGCGTCGCCCACCGGGCCGGGCAGCGCCGGGGAGGTGACCCGGCCGCGCACGAGGTCGGCCGAGCCCTGGACGAACGCGGCGGGAGTGCCCAGGTCGAGCCAGTAGCTGTCGTCGACGACTCCGCGCAGATGCGCGCCCGACGCCAGCAGTTCGGGGAAGGTCTCGCGCTCCACGGAGACGACTCGGCCGGCCGGGATACGGTCGAGCACGGATCGGGTGAAGACGTAGCAGCCCGCGTTGATCTGGTCGGTGATGATCTCTTCGGGGGTCTGGGGCTTCTCCAGGAACGCCTGGACGCGGCCCTCGGCGTCGGTGGGGACCAGGCCGAACGCACGGGGATCGGCCACCCGCTTCAGATGCAGGGTGACATCCGCTCCCGAGGCGCGGTGACCGTCCCGCAGGGCGGCGATGTCCACGCCGGAGAGGATGTCGCCGTTGAACACCAGCACCGGCTCGTCGGGGCCGCTGCGCAGCCGCTCGGCGGCGTTCCGGATGGCTCCGCCGGTGCCGAGTGCCGTCTCCTCGGTGACGTACTCCAGTTCCAGGCCGAGACCGGCGCCGTCCCCGAACTCCTCCTCGAAGAGTTCCGCCAGGTAGGAGGTCGCGAAAACGATCCGGGTGACCCCTGCGGCCGCCGCGCGGGCCAGTTGGTGCGTGAGGAACGGCACCCCGGCCACCGGCAGCAGCGGCTTGGGCGTGTGACTGGTCAGGGGCCGCAGCCGGGTGCCCTGACCGCCGACGAGAAGGATCGCTTCAGTCATTGTCGTGTCCGCCTTGTGTCGCGGGACTAGATGGAGAGTGGCGCGTGGGGGTGCTCCATCGCTCGGGTGGGTGGTGTGGGGGAGGGGAACTGCGTCAGAGGAACTGCGTCAGGGGGATCAGGGAAACTGCGTCAGGGCGAGGCCGCGTTGCCCGGCCCGGCGTAGTTTGAGGTGAAACAGGCCTTGACGGCCTTCTCCGTCTTGGGCCGTCCGGCGAAGTCGAGCCGGGACTGCTTCTTGTCGTTGGGCTTGGTGTTCGGGTTGTCGTCGAAGTAGATCGACCACCAGTACACGCCGGACATCTTTCGCTCCCGGACGACCCGGCAGACAGCGGTGTACCAGTTCGCCTGCACCTGCGGGTTGACGGTCCGCTTGGTGTAGAAGTCGCCGGGAGCGTCGTACGCGCCGTTCATCGCGCCGATGCCGGCCTCGGCGAGGGTGATCTTCGGCAGCGGACCGGTGGCCTTCCGGTCCAGCCACTTCTGCCATCCCTTGACGAGGGTGTCCACCGACGCGTCGTCGTCGGCCTCGACCGGGAAGTAGGCATCGACACCGAGGTGGTTGACGGGCATGTTGACGGGGCCCTGGACGTACGCGTCCCAGTTCGAGTCGTACGCGACCTCGCCGCCGAAGAGCTTCTCGGCATCGTCCACGAGCCCGTCCCAGTGGGCGTCTCCCTCCATGGAGTTCAGCTCGGTGCCGATGACGAAGGTGGTCGCCTTCTCGTTCTCCGCGACCTTCAGATACGGGGTCAGGAACTTCTGGTAGGAGGCGAACCACGCGCCCCGGCCTGCGGGTTTGATGTTTCCGCGCCAGCCGGTCGGAGGGTCGAGGGACTTCTCGTCCATGAGGGGCCGGACGGTGGTGCGCAGCCCGGCCTCGTGGAAGATCCGCAGCACATGGCCGAGGCGCTCGGGGGTCGGGGTCTTGTCGCCGTGGGCGATCTTCGTCGAGGAGCGGTTGCCCGTGTAGAACGGGAAGGTCACGCTGACGGAGTTGGCGTGGAGGCCGACCAGGTAGTCGGCGTGCAGCCGGGCCTGCTTCTCGACGTACTTCAGGGAGTGGTCGGGGTTGTCCTCCCAGTACACCTGCACGCCCCACTGCGGCATGCCCTTCTTCCACTCCTTGTCCACCTTGTCGACCTTGGCGGTGCCCGTGGTGGGTGACGACGATCCGCCCGACGCGGTCGTGCCGTCGCGCTCCGGTGAGCCGGCGGACGGCCCGCCGTCATCGCCGTTGAGTACGAGACGCGGGATGGCCGAGCCTGATTCCCAGCGCAGCGGGTGGTCGCCGACGACGAAGGGAACGGCGACCACGGAGGAGATGACGACAACGGGGAACACGGCGAGCAGAGGAAGTCGGGCGCGTTTCATGGGAGTCGGGATCTCTTCCGGGTCAGGCGGGCTTGGCGATGACGACGAACTTGTTCTCCTCGCGGCGCAGGAACTTCAGGAAGCCCTTGAATCCGCCGAGTCCTTCGAGGAGGGAGAACAGCGGCAGCATGAGGAGGACCGCGAACGGCTCCCACCACTTGCGCCTGCCGTTCGCCGAGGCGATCGCGTTGAGCCGCAGTCCTTCCCAGTACGCCCAGATGACGTACGCGAAGCTGATGGACCACAGCACGACGACGGACTGGGTCACGGGAGAGGTGTTGAGGTCGCCGATGAGCCACCCCATGATCAGGATGGCGCCGACGTGCTGCAGGGGTCCCAGGATCCAGCTGGTGACGCAGATCGTGAGGAACCAGCGGTAGCGCAGCGGCACCTTGCGGTTGAAGCAGAGGGCGACCAGGCCCCAGGCCCAGCGTTCGCGCTGCTTGATGAAGTCCTTGGCGTTGGCCGGTGAGGCGCCGTAGCAGCGGCCGTTGAACCAGTCGCTGCGGCCCGGGTAGCGGCGGCAGAAGGTCAGCGCGAGCCGGGCGTCCTCGACGATCTCCTTGGGGCCGAAGTCCCACCCGATCTCGGCCTCGATGGAGGCCCGCAGCACCAGCAGCTCACCGTGCACGCCCGCGGCGGGGGTGCCGAGGCCGGTGAAGGCGCGGAAGCGCGCGATGTCGTCGGCGGGACGAATGGCGTCGGCGAACCAGGTGAACAGGCTCACCGCGTTCTCCCGCGGGTAGGTGAGGATGCCCTGGGCCATGTGCTTGACCTCGTCGGGGGTCGCGCGGCGCTGGCGGTTGATGAACTGGGAGAGGGACGCGGCGGTGTCGGGGCCGACACCGGTGTCGTCGTCCATGTGCAGCACCCAGACGTTCTCCAGGGCCTCGCCCTCGTCGATGCGCAGCTCGTGGGCGTAGTTGTTGGCGCGGGCCTTGAAGCGGGTGCCGTTCTTGGTCTGGTAGGCCTTCGGGACCGTGACCACGCGGATCAGCGGGTGACTGGCGGCCAGCGTGTCGATCCGCTCGGTGGCCTCGCAGCCCTCCTCGGTGAGGACGTCCACGCGCATGTACGGGAACCACTTCGGGAGGTGCTCCACGTACGAGAGGACGGACCGCTCCAGGGCGGGATAGGTGTCGTGCCGGCCGATGGTGGGGACGAGCACGATCAGGAAGTCCTGCTCCACCGGGGCGGGCGGGGTCATCAGGTGGGTCTTGCGGGCCCGGCGGCGGATCAGGATGAAGCCCTGCACGGAGACGAGCACGCCGGGCACCGGCAGGGCCCAGGCGATGGTGATCAGCCAGGCGAGCGGCGAGTCGGTGGGCGTGTAGGACCACAGGCTGAAGAAGAGCAGGATCACCAACGGAATCAGGAACGGCAGGATCCCTGGCCTCCATGCCGCGGTGCGCTTCGCGAGCTTCGCGTTGTGCCGGGAGTGTGAGGCACCCCCGTCGACCAGTGTCGATGCCATGTCGGCTACAGGCTCTTCCGTGAGATCGGCGGCGCCGAGCGGCAAGCCGTGCACGGAAGTTGGGAAACGCGACATGACGTCGCGTCGAACGACTGCCCCACCCCGGGCCTTGCGGATTGCCCCTCGACGTCTTCTTCGGCGTCACGGCCAGCTCAGATGCCCCCCCGGGCGTCTTTCAACCCCGGCCGTACAGGTAGACGAATCCTGCCACGGTTGTGTGCGCGAACAAACAGTTGTGAGCAAGTTGTGTTTGAAAGGTAACCACGTCAGGTCTTGTTTAGTGATCGCCAGTCAAATCCCGACTTACCGCCGTCGCTACCCGTGATGACCTGCGGAGAGCTGTATGTCCGCTTCATGTCGGCAGGGGTGTTCTTGCCGCGCGGCGAAGAGATGTTGTCGTATGTGAGTGATTGACCCCACACCGTCCACAGGACCCAGGGCGTCTTGGAAAGTGTTCGCTTTTGATCGGAATTAAGTGGTACGTGGAAGGACTCGGCCATGACGCGGGGCTTCCTGTACTGCTCCAGGCCGCGGTACCAGAACTCGGTCCAGCGCTCGCCGCGGAAGGGGCGGGAGGGGGTGTCGCTGTAGTCGTCGACGCCCACGATGTCGACGTACCGCTCGCCGGGGTAGTACTTCCACGGCTCCAGTCCGAAGTGGCCGTCCCAGGAGTTGGGTGTCCAGACGAAGATCAGGTTGTGCAGGCCACGGCTGCCGACGAGGTAGTCGTAGGTGATCCGCCAGAGCTTCCGGTACGCCGCCGGGTCCTGCGCCGCCCACCAGAAACCGTCCTTGTCGGCGGCCGTGTTCATCTCGTGGTACGGGCGCAGCAGTACCGGCACTCCGCGCTCGGAGAGGTACTGGAGGTGGTCGGCGAGATAGCCGAGGTCGTACAGCAGGTCCTTGTGCTCGGCGCTGCCCTGGGTGACCACGCGGGCGAACCAGCCGGAGTCCTGCGCGCCCGGCGAGTTGTGGCGCAGCGTCTGTTCGTAGCCCTTGACGGGGCTGCCCGGGTAGGGCTGGTGGAAGGAGAAGCCGACGATGCCCGCCGGTCCGCCGCCGTTGTGCGGCAGGCTCACTTCCGTGCCCGACGAGCAGTCCTGGCGGGTGCCGGAGGGGTTGTACGAGCCGTCCTCCGGGCGCGGCAGCCCCGCCCACACTCCGACGGCCAGGTCCACCGCGTCATCGGCGTACCCCCAGTGCGGGCGGCAGCCCGGCCACGACGAGCGCGAGTACGAGCGCGTCTCGCCCACCGCCCAGCCCTGCTCGTGGTAGCCGGGGCCGAGGTCCACCTCCACGAAACCGGGGAGATGGCCGGTGATGTCGCGGGCCTTGCCGTAGTAGTAGCCGGGCTGCTTGGTGCCCCGGTAGTCGCCGTACTCCGGGTTGTACCGCTCGTTGTGCAGTTCGACGTGCTGGCCGATCACGGTGCGGGTCGCCCTGCCGCGGCGCGCGTCGTTCTCGAGGCCGGCCAGCATCGCGTACACCCGGCGCGCGGCGGGCGTCGCCTCTGGGTCCCGCTCGCCCAGGTCCGTCGGGACGAGCCGGGATTTCAGCCTGGCGTCCCCGGACCGGGTCGCCCACAGCGTGAGCGGGGCGAGCAGGGCGCCGGAGACTCCGGCCCCTATGAGCTGGACTCGCCCTCGCATACGCATTCTTTTCCGCCCCTGCTAGACATCCCCTGCCGAGATTCTGCCTGCTCGAACAGCCGACTCGGGGACCAGATCCACGCGGCCTCGGCGAGAGGCCGCGCGACGGCCGAGGCGGGGAGGGGCGGGCGGTCGCCTGTCGGGTGCAGCGTCTGGGGGGTGGAGCCTGCGGGTTGCAGCGCCCATGGCCCGCCCGTGGGGTGCACCCGCCTGTGGGGTGCACCGCCTACTGGTTCGCCGCTGCTGACGCCTGGGCCTCGCCGCGGCGGCGGATCTGGCGGAAGGTGAACTCGCCGAGGTCGTCACCCGTGGTGAAGACCTTGGAGTCCTTCGGTACGACGTCCTTGCCGTCGGTGAAGCCGGCGACCGTGAAGTAGGCGTAGCGCCCGTACGAGTTGGTCGTCGAGCGGCAGATCGCCGAGCGGCAGAAGTCGGGGACGCCGGACCCCGACAGCGACTGGACGACGCTCTTGTTGTCGGCGTCGTTCTTCGCCTTGGTCGCCTTGGCCTCGGTCTCGAAGACGGCCACGCCGACCGTCACCGCCACGCCGTCCAGGGAGTAGGTGACGCGCATGAGGCGGTCGCAGTCGTTCTTGGTGAGAACCGCCCCGAGCGTGCCCTGGGCAGCCGACGCGCAGTTCTTCGTGGACGCGACCGCGCCCTTCTTGTAGACGGTCTCGCCCATCGTCAGCCGCGTACCGGGGAAGAGGGTCTCCGGGCTGAGCGGAGCCGTGTCCTTCTTCGCGCTGGAGACGAAGTCCTTCGGGTCCAGCGGGGGAGGCGCCGAGGTCTCCGCGAACGACGGGCCGGGGCCCGTGGTGTCCGGCGGGATGTCCGTGCTCGCGGGGAGGTCGGAGGCAGGCTTGTTCGACGCCTGGCCGTTCCCGTCGGCCGAGACCACGGCCACGGCGACGGCCGCGCCGATCGCGACCGTGGCGAGCGCGCCGCCGCCGACCAGCAGCAGCCTGCGGCGCCGGTTGCGCGACTCGGACGCCTCGGCGAGCGCCGCCCAGTCCGGGGTCTGGCGTCCCCACTGCGGCGGCTGAGAACCCGATCCCCCGGGACCCCACTGGGGTCCCCCCTGCCCAAAGCTCATGGGGCGCATCTTAGTCGGGACAACACGTGTAATCGTCCGCCTCGCGCACCACTTGAGCCCCAGGCGTGACATGAGGACGCGAGCGCCGCCCCGTTCCCAGCCCGGCAGAGGGCTCCACCGTCACCCCCCGTCGGCCCTGCTGTCAGCCGTTTTGACCCGTACAGGGCTCCGAAGCTATTGTTGCTGTTCGTTATGTGTATTGGCTTGCTCATTCTCACGTGAGGGGCCCTTACACCGGTCCACCGGGACCGATGACCAGCGATCTGCATGCGGTTGCGTCGCCGCCGTGCGGTCAGGGCTGTCGTGATCGTCCGTGGTGGCCTTGTCAGGACCCATTCACTGCAGAAGCGAAGGCTACGAACCGTGCGTACGTACAGCCCCAAGCCCGGCGACATCACTCGCCAGTGGCACGTCATCGATGCCCGGGACGTCGTTCTCGGGCGTCTGGCGACCACCGCCGCCACCCTTCTGCGGGGCAAGCACAAGCCGATCTACGCCCCGCACGTCGACGCTGGTGACTTCGTCATCATCATCAACGCGGACAAGGTGCACCTGTCCGGCAACAAGCGGACCCAGAAGATGGCCTACCGCCACTCCGGGTACCCGGGTGGTCTGCGCTCCGTCCGCTACGACGAGCTGCTGGACAAGAACCCCGAGAAAGCGGTCGAGAAGGCCGTCAAGGGCATGCTCCCGAAGAACTCCCTGGGCCGTCAGATGCTCTCGAAGCTGAAGGTGTACGCGGGCGAGAACCACCCGCACGCCGCTCAGCAGCCGGTCCCGTTCGAGATCACCCAGGTCGCGCAGTAAGTCCGGCCACCCCTAAGACCAGAAGAGAATCTGAGGAGAATCGTGGCCGAGACCACCGCTGAGCAGCCGGTCGAAGAGACTGAGCTGGTCGACATCGAGCAGTACACCACCGAGTCCGAGGTCCCCGTCGAGGGCGAGTACACCTCGGAGTCCCTTGCCTCCCGCTTCGGTGAGCCGCAGCCGGCCGCCGGACTGGGCCGTCGCAAGAACGCCATCGCCCGCGTCCGGATCGTCCCGGGCACCGGCAAGTGGAAGATCAACGGTCGCACCCTTGAGGACTACTTCCCCAACAAGGTGCACCAGCAGGAAGTCAACGAGCCCTTCAAGGTGCTCGAGCTCGAGGGCCGCTACGACGTCGTCGCCCGCATCGCGGGTGGCGGTGTCTCCGGCCAGGCCGGCGCCCTGCGCCTCGGTGTGGCCCGCGCCCTGAACGAGGCGGACGTGGACAACAACCGCGGCGCCCTGAAGAAGGCCGGCTTCCTCCGTCGCGACGACCGTGCGGTCGAGCGCAAGAAGGCCGGTCTGAAGAAGGCCCGCAAGGCCCCGCAGTACAGCAAGCGCTAACGCTCCGCTCGGAGGCCGGTTATCCACTGCGGGTCCGTTGTGGCTGGTCGCGCAGTTCCCCGCGCCCCTTCGGGGCGCGGTACCGTACCGGACTTCGACGAGTGCGCTTAGTTGCTCTCGCTGCCTGTACGCAGCATCGCCCCGGCGGCACATCCCTGTGCCGCCGGGGCGTTCGTTTACGGCGGGTGGCACTTATCAGGGCCTTACGCCACCGATTCACGGTCTTATGCCACCGATTCGCATGATTTCGACAGTCTGGGAATGAGGCCCGGGGGATATACCTGGCTGAGGCACACCTGGACACTCGGCATGAGCCGCAATTTCTGAACATGTTCGGAGGACACCAGTGGGACGACTCTTCGGCACGGACGGCGTGCGCGGTGTCGCCAACGCGGACCTGACGGCTGAGCTGGCGCTCGGCCTGTCCGTCGCGGCGGCGCACGTACTGGCCGAGGCGGGCACCTTCGAGGGTCACCGGCCCACGGCGGTGGTCGGGCGGGACCCGCGGGCGTCCGGGGAGTTCCTGGAGGCCGCCGTGGTCGCCGGCCTCGCCAGCGCGGGCGTGGACGTCCTGCGCGTCGGCGTGCTGCCGACGCCCGCCGTGGCGTACCTCACCGGCGCGCTCGGCGCCGACCTCGGCGTGATGCTCTCCGCCAGCCACAACGCCATGCCCGACAACGGCATCAAGTTCTTCGCGCGCGGCGGCCACAAGCTCGCGGACGAACTGGAGAACAAGATCGAGGGCGTGTACGAGGAGCACCGCACCGGAGCTCCCTGGGACCGCCCGACGGGTGGCGGGGTCGGCCGCGTGCGGTCCTACGACGAGGGCGCCGACCAGTACGTCGCGCATCTGACCGGTGTGCTGCCGAACCGCCTCGACGGGATCAAGGTCGTCCTCGACGAGGCGCACGGCGCGGCCGCCCGGGTCTCGCCCGAGGCCTTCGAACGGGCGGGCGCCCAGGTCGTCACCATCGGTGCCGAGCCGGACGGCCTGAACATCAACGACGGGTGCGGCTCCACGCACCTGGACCTGCTGAAGGCCGCCGTCGTCGAGCACGGCGCCGACCTGGGCATCGCGCACGACGGCGACGCCGACCGCTGCCTCGCCGTGGACCACACGGGCACCGAGGTCGACGGGGACCAGATCCTGGCCGTCCTCGCGCTGGCGATGCGGGAGCGCTCCGCGCTGCGCTCCGACACCGTCGTCGCGACCGTCATGTCCAACCTGGGCTTCAAGCTGGCCATGGAGCGCGAGGGGCTGTCGCTGGTCCAGACGGCGGTCGGCGACCGTTACGTGCTGGAGGAGATGAAGGAGCACGACTACGCGCTCGGCGGCGAGCAGTCCGGGCACGTGATCATCCTCGACCACGCGACCACCGGCGACGGCACGCTGACCGGCCTGCTCCTTGCGGCGCGGGTCGCCCAGACGGGGCGTACGCTCCAGGACCTCGCGTCCGTCATGGAGCGGCTGCCGCAGGTGCTGATCAACGTGCCCGACGTCGACCGGTCGCGAGTGAAGACCTCCACCGAGCTGGCGGCCGCGGTCGCCGAGGCCGAGCGCGAACTCGGTTCCACGGGGCGGGTGTTGCTGCGCCCGTCGGGCACCGAGCCGCTGGTGCGCGTGATGGTCGAGGCCGCGGACCTCGACCAGGCGAGGTCGGTCGCCGGGCGGCTGGCGGACGTGGTGAAGTCCGCGCTGGGCTAGGCCCCGCGGACCTGGCTCCTACACCTTGAGTTTCTTGGCGGTGCGTTCACGCTGCTTGGCCCAGTGCAGCTTCTGGGCGAGCAGGGTGAGCGTGCCGGCGAGGACGATGCCCAGCAAGTTCAGGAGCAGTTGCTCGGTGGAGCCCCAGGTCTGTTTCGTGTCGCCGTAGCTCAGGGCCACCGCCGCGTTGGCGGCTGCCGGGACGGTCGTCACGGAGATCGCGACCCCGACCAGCGCACCCGATTTGGCCGACGTCAGCGAGAGCGTGCCGGCGATGCCCGCGAGGGCGGCCACGATGAAGGAGAACCAGTCGGGGGCGTAGATGAAGGCCGTGTTGGGCCGATCGCCGTTCAGCAGATCCTGGCTGAAGAGGTCGATCGAGTCCATGAAGAGGCTGAAGACGACCGTCACCGCCATGGCGATGGCGAAGCCCACCAGCAGCGCCGTCAGCGAGCGCAGCGCCAGCCGCGGGGCGCGCCGCACCAGTGCCGTGCATATCCCGGCCAGCGGACCGAACTCCGGGCCGACCGCCATCGCGCCCACGATCAGGATCGCGTTGTCGAGGACCACGCCGCAGGCCGCGATCATCGTGGCGAGCGTGAGGAACGCGACGTACGTGATGGAGAGCGTCGACTCCTCGTGGGTCGCGTCCGCCAGCTGCTCCCACAGCACCGCGTCCGCGCCTTCGCCCGGCGCGTCCTCCTTCGCCTTCTCGGCGCGCTTCGACAGCGACAGGTCGATGTTCTCGACAGCGATCGATCCGCCCTCGCCGAGGCCCAGCGCCCTGAGTTCGGCGAGCAGTTCGTCGCCCGCCTCGCGTGCGACGTCGCACATCACCACGTCACCCGGTGGGTTGTGGGCCGCGCCCGGCAGCACCACGAGGTGGGCGGTGCCGACCGTCTTCTCGATCAGGCGCACCACCTCGTCCGTCGTGTCGGCCGGGGTGATCAGACGTAGGTGGAGCACAGCTGTCTCTCTTCTGTCTTCTACAGCTTGCGCAGGCTCAGGCGCTGCACTTTGTGGTCGGGGCCCTTGCGCAGGACAAGGGCGGCGCGCCCGCGCGTGGGGGCCACGTTCTCCAGGAGGTTGGGCTTGTTGATGGTGCGCCAGGTCGTGCGGGCGTAGTCGAGCGCCTCCTCCTCGGAGACCTGGGTGTACTTGCGGAAGTACGAGGACGGGTTCTGGAAGGCCGTCTCGCGGAGTTTGCGGAAACGATTCAGGTACCAGCGCTCGATGTCCTCAGGCCGGGCGTCGACGTACACGCTGAAGTCGAAGTAGTCGGCGAGGCCGACGCGGGTGCGGCCGTCCTTGCCCGGGAGGGCGGGCTGCAGGACGTTCAGGCCCTCGACGATCAGGATGTCGGGGCGGCGCACGGTGAGCAGTTGGCCCGGCACGATGTCGTAGATGAGGTGCGAGTAGACGGGCGCGGTCACCTCGTCCTTGCCGGCCTTGATGTCCGCGACGAAGCGGGTCAGGGCCCGCCGGTCGTACGACTCGGGGAAGCCCTTGCGGGACAGCAGGCCGCGGTCCTGGAGCTCCTTGGTGGGCAGCAGGAAGCCGTCCGTGGTGACCAGCTCCACGCGCGGGTGCTCGGGCCAGCGGGACAGCAGTGCCTGCAGGAGACGGGCGACGGTCGACTTGCCGACCGCCACGGAACCCGCGACCCCTATGACGAACGGGGTGCCGGACTGGGAGCCCTGCTCGCCCAGGAACGTGTTGAGGGCGCTCCGGAGGCCGTCGGTGGCCCCGACGTACAGATTCAGCAGCCGGGACAGCGGCAGGTAGATGTCCCGTACCTCGTCGAGGTCGATGACATCCCCCAGGCCGCGCAGCTTCTCGACCTCCTCGGCGGTCAGCGGGAGCGGCGTCTTCTCGCGCAGCGCGCTCCACTCGGCACGGGTGAGGTCGACGTAGGGAGTCGCCTCCGGCCTGGACCGGTGGGCGCTCCGCGGCAACGAGGAGACCGAAGAGATCACAGTCCATTGTTACGGGAGTACCGCGGAGGCGACGGGTGGGGTCCGTCACGTCTGTGCGTTCTACACGCGTCCCGAGGTCTAGACCTGGAGGTCAGGCGGGGATAGCGTCCCTCCCGCCATCCGGGAGCGAGCCGCCTCCTGGAGCGTTGGGGGTTGGGAGTGGCCATGTCCGTTCGTTCCCGTATGCGTGGATTTGTGGGCAGACACAGACCCGGGGTGAGGATCGGGGCCCGAGCCCGAGCCCGTGCCGTGGCCGGAGCCGGGGGGCAGGTCGGGGTCGGGGTCGGGGTCGGAGGCCCGGCGGTGGATGTGGAGGGCCGTGTGTGCAGCGAACTGGCCGCCGATCTGCCGGACGAGGACCTGGGGGAGTACCTCTACGACTGCATCGACCTGTACGAGATGGGCAGCAAACCGCGCTGCGAGGAAGTGGAGTACCTGGAGCTCGTACAGGAGGCGATCGAGCGCGTCGAGCGGGGGCGCTAGAGGCTGAGGGCCGGCTGGGGCTCCAGGGTCAGAAGTGCGGCGCTGGGGGCAGAGGTACGGGGGCGGAGGGCTGAGGAGCGAGTGCGGGTGAGGGGCGGACGGCGAGGGTGCGCCGTAGGCTGCCCGCATGTGCGGAATCGTGGGTTACGTGGGGGCGCAGGCGGCGCTCGACGTGGTGATGGCCGGACTGAAACGGCTGGAGTACCGGGGGTACGACTCGGCCGGCGTCGCGATCCTGGCCGACGGAGGGATGGCCGCGGCGAAGAAGGCCGGGAAGCTGGCCAACCTGGAGAAGGAGCTGGGCGACCGGCCGTTGCCGACCGGGACCACCGGGATCGGGCACACGCGGTGGGCCACGCACGGCGGGCCGACCGACGCCAACGCGCATCCGCATCTCGACAACGCGGGGCGCGTGGCCGTCGTGCACAACGGGATCATCGAGAACTTCGCCTGTCTGCGAGCCGAGTTGGCGGAGCGGGGGCACACGCTCGCCTCCGAGACGGACACCGAGGTCGTCGCGCATCTGCTGGCCGAGGAGTACTCGGCGTGCGCCGATCCGGCCGAGGCGATGCGGCTGGTGTGCCGGCGGCTGGAGGGGGCCTTCACGCTGGTGGCCGTACACGCCGATGAGCCGGATGTGGTGGTGGGGGCGCGGCGGAACTCGCCGCTGGTGGTGGGCGTGGGAGACGGCGAGTCCTTTCTCGCCTCGGACGTCGCCGCGTTCATCGCGCACACGCGGTCGGCGATCGAGCTGGGGCAGGACCAGGTGGTGGAGTTGCGCCGGGACGGCGTGACGGTCACCGGCTTCGACGGGCGGCCGGCCGAGGTGCGGTCGTACCACGTCGACTGGGACGCCTCGGCGGCCGAAATGGGCGGCTATGACTACTTCATGCTCAAGGAGATCGCCGAGCAGCCCAAGGCCGTCGCCGATACGTTGCTCGGGCGGATCGATCCGGCCGGGTCACTGACGCTCGATGAGGTGCGGATTCCTCCCGGAGTGCTGCGGGAGGTCGACAAGGTCGTCGTCGTGGCGTGCGGGACGGCCTTTCACGCCGGGCTGATCGCCAAGTACGCGATCGAGCACTGGACGCGGATTCCGTGCGAGGTGGAGCTGGCGAGCGAGTTCCGGTACCGGGATCCGATTCTGGATCCGCGGTCGCTGGTGATCGCCATCTCGCAGTCCGGCGAGACCATGGACACGCTGATGGCGTTGCGGCACGCACGAGAGCAGGGCTCCAGGGTGCTGGCGATCTGCAACACCAACGGTTCGACGATTCCACGCGAGTCGGACGCGGTGCTCTACACGCGTGCGGGGCCCGAGGTCGCGGTGGCCTCCACCAAGGCGTTTCTGACACAGCTCGTGGCCTGCTACCTGGTGGCCCTGTATCTGGGCCAGGTGCGGGGCACCAAGTGGGGGGACGAGATCAGGGCCGTCGTCCGGGACCTGGCGGAGATCTCCGGTGCGGTCCAGCGGGTGCTGGAGACGATGGAGCCGGTGCGGGAGCTGGCGCGGTCGCTCGCCGGCAAGGGCACGGTGCTGTTCCTGGGGCGGCACGTGGGGTATCCGGTCGCGCTGGAGGGCGCGCTGAAGCTCAAGGAACTCGCGTACATGCACGCCGAGGGGTTCGCGGCGGGGGAGTTGAAGCACGGGCCGATCGCGTTGATCGAGGAGGATCTGCCGGTGGTCGTCGTCGTGCCGTCGCCGCGGGGGAGGTCGGTGCTGCACGACAAGATCGTGTCGAACATTCAGGAGATCCGGGCGCGGGGAGCCAGGACGATCGTGATCGCGGAGGAGGGCGACGAGACGGTCGTTCCGTACGCGGACCATCTGATCCGTGTTCCCGCGACGCCGACGCTTCTTCAGCCCCTGGTGACCACCGTGCCGTTGCAGGTCTTCGCCTGCGAGCTGGCCACGGCTCGGGGGAACGAGGTGGATCAGCCGCGGAATCTGGCGAAGTCGGTGACGGTGGAGTGACCTGGTGACGGTGGAGTGACCTGGTGACTGGTGGAGTGAGAGTGGCCTTGTGATCATTGGGGTGGGGATCGACGTTGCCGAGATCGATCGGTTCCGGGCGTCGCTGGAGCGGACACCCGGACTGGCCGAACGGCTTTTCCTGGAGCGCGAGTTGCTGCTGCCCAGCGGGGAGCGGCGCGGATTCGCCTCGCTCGCGGCCCGGTTCGCCGCGAAGGAGGCGGTGGCCAAGGCGCTCGGGGCGCCTGGTGGGCTGCACTGGACCGACGCGGAGGTGTACGTCGAGGACAGTGGGCAGCCGCGGTTGCGCGTACGCGGGACGGTGGCGGCGCGGGCTGCCGAGCTGGGGGTGCGGTCGTGGCATGTGTCGCTGAGCCATGACGCGGGGGTGGCTTCGGCGGTGGTGGTGGCAGAGGGCTAGTCGCTCCGCGTTGTCGCTGCCGCTGGGTGGGGTGGTGGGGTGGTGGGGTGGTGTGTGGGTCGGGGTCGTGTGCCGGTGCGTCCGCCCGTCGCCGCGGGGGCGTACGGCCCGGTGTTGGTACAGCGTGCGGGTTTCCT